>JBDROZ010000084.1:0-80742 GCA_043809585.1 Candidatus Eiseniibacteriota bacterium | reverse complement strand
CGCTCGGCCGGAATTTCGGTGCCTCTCTCGGGCTCTGCGCCGACGCCCTTCTCCGCCCCCGGTTCGACCCGGCGGAGTGGGAGCGGGTGAAGGCGCTTCACCTCGAGGGTCTCCGGCAGATGGAGGACCGGCCCCGCTCGGTGGCCATGCGCGTCGGCATGCGCGCCTTCTTCGGCGACGATCATCCGTACGGTTCGCCGGGGGAGGGGACGACCGCATCCGTGGAGGCCCTCACACTCGAAAACTTGAAAAACGCGTGGGCCCGCCATTTCGCGCCGGGGAACGCGACGATCTTCATCGCCGGCAACCTGACCGCGGCGGAGGCGAAGGGAATCCTCGAGAACGCGCTCGGCGGATGGAAGAACCCGGCCGGTTTCACGCCCGCCCCGCCGGTCGGCGTGAAGGCGCCCGCCACCGATCATCTCCGGGTGGTGGTGGTCGACAAGGAAGACGCGGTGCAGACGGTGATCCGCTTCTTCATGCCCGGGCCTCTCGGCAACGACCCGGACCGGGTCGGCTACGAACTGGTGAACACCGTTCTCGGCGGTTCCTTCACGAGCCGGCTGAACGCGAACCTGCGCGAGAAGAACGGGTTCACCTACGGCGCGGGATCGCGGTGCATGATGAACCCGTCCACCGGTTACCAGCTCGCCTTCTCCGACGTGCAGGCCGAGGTGACCGGCGCGGCCCTCGGCGAGTTCCTGAAGGAGTTCGGGAAGATCCGGAGCGGCGACATCACGCCCGAGGAAGCGCGAAAGACCCGGGAGACGAACCGGATGGACACCGTCCAGGCGTTCCAGGGGCTCGGCGGCCTCGTCGGGACGGCGATGCAGTTCGAGTTCCTCGGCCGCCCCTTCGCCGCCATCGGCGAGGACCTCGGCGCCATGGCCCGCATGACCGAAGCGGATCTGAACGCCCTCGCGGCGAAGACCGTGGCCCTCGATCGGGGCCTTCTCGTTCTCGTCGGCGACAAGGACGTCGTCCTCGAACAGCTTCGGGACCTCGACCTTCCCGAGGCGGAGGTGCAGAGCGTGACGGGAGATGCGATGTAGATCGTCCCCTTGACTTGTCGGTGACTTTGGAATGAGAGGGTTACGGACGCCTCCCGAGCCCTTCGATACGGACCTTCGGTCCTACTCAGGCAGGCCTCCGGCTCGGAAGACTCCAGTCCTGCCTCAGGGGGGGAGGGGCGGAGGAAGGGCCACCACGTCGGTCGTGATAGATTCGGCATTCTCATGGAAAGGACAAGGGACCCCTCGTCATCCCTTCTGTAACGCGGTCCTTGTCGGCCGTTTCTCCAGCTTTCTTTTCGTTTCCTTCGCCTGTTTGTTCACCTTCTGCTTCTGACCCTTTTCCTTGTCCCTCTTGCCCTTGTCTCCCACAGCACGCCTCCTTGGCCGTTATCCTTGGTCTTCCCGGCGGAATGGCGCCGCCACGCCAGCAGTGTACGTCTTCCGAACCCGTGAGACAACAATCACAGGTGCAGGGTTCAAGACGGACCCAAGCTGTGGAGCCCCGGATGCAGGAGATGCCGAAAACCGCCCTGCATTCGCCGCCTTTCTCCATGGTAATGGTCGCCCGGCGTTTTCGCGGAAGGTCAACTCGGCCCCGAGGCGGGCGGGGGGAGGGCGGAGGCCGGGCCGGGTGGTGGATGGGGGGGCTGGGAGGGGCACGGATTGGCGATCTTCAGCCGGACATCCGATGACGACGGGGATGGTGATTCGTGCTGGACAAGGGGAAGCCCCGCTCCCTCAGGAACGGGGCTTCATCGTTCTGTCGAACCGGGCCGGAAGCGCCGGCCGGTTTCGGTCTAGCGGAACAGAGCCTTGATCGTACCCCAAGCCTCGGTCTCGGTAGAAGTCGGCGGGGGGCAGGCGACAAGGGTCGTGAACGACCCGACCGGCGCACCGTCCAACGTCCACGTCTCCGTTACGATCGTGCTGCCGTCGCCGGTGGAGATCACGATGTCGAGATACTGGCCGGACACTCCGGGAACGCACCCGAACGGGCCGACGAGTGGGAAGTCCCACGATGCCGACGTCGCGTTGAAATCGCACACAAAACCAGGAAGGTCGGGAACGCTGCAGCCGATGATCACGGTTCCCTCGTCGATCTCCGCCTGGGTGAGTTCCAGATGCAGGTCGTTCGCCGAGAAGTCACCGCTGCAAGTGTAAAACCAGTACGTCCAGTTGCCCGAGCCGACCGGGTCCTCGAAGCAATCGACGACCTGGACACCCGGATCCGGGTTCTGGGCGAAGACCGGCATGGCGACCAACGCCAACACGGCCAGAGTCATGAGCAATCTTGTCATAGCCACCTCCTTCTAATCATTCTGAGAGGCTTGTGGACACCTATCGATGGAGTACGGGCCGATCCGGATCCCGCCGGATCGGAATCGGCTCGAACCGACCACTGGATGATCGATATCTCTACGCGTGAGATAGCCTATCATACTCGGCGGAGATTTTCAAGAAAGAAAGGGCGGCCTCAGTCCCTTCCAAAAACCCCTTCTGCATTGTCCTGCCAGACATTACCCATCTCTCCGTCTCGCCGGAGATTCGAGACACCCGCGAGACGGGCCGCTTCTCGCCGGTGACCGCTCGTTGCTCTTGCCACGGCTGGAAGGCACGCTGTGTGTTCCGCCGCTCACACGCTCCCGTCGTCGTCCTTTCGACCTTTTGCGGGAGGGTTCGTTGAACGAAACCGCTTCTAGAACAATGTTTAGCGATTGCTCCGCCTCCGCGATCTCGGGACACGTCCCCTTCCCCCAAGGATCGGGACCCTCCTAATGATGGGGCTGTCGTAGAAGCCCCAACTCCCGCCGCAGCGGGAAGGAGGACGTCATGGGAGAGCTTCGGAATCGTCCGTAGCCCTACGGACGGGCACCACGAACATCCCCCTGTGCGGAGGAGGAGTCCGAGAAAGCGGGCGCTTCGGGAAATCGGCATGGCGTCCCCGGATCCCCCCGCGTAACTTCCGCGTAACGCCCTCCCTTTATCGTCATGGACGCGGGTTGACGGAATCGGCCCGACGAGAGGGGAGGCCTCATGAGCACCTTTGTCATCCGCTTCTTCGCCGACCCATCCGAGCGGTTTCACGGGAAGGTGCGGCACGTCGGCACGGGCGAGGAGGTCCTGTTCACCTCCGTCGCGGAGTTGCTCACCTTCTTCGAGGGGATGAGCGCGGTCCGGGGGTTTTCGGGCGTCGGGGACGAGGAGGAGGGCTTCCCGCCGGAGTGACGGGCCGGCGCTCCCCGCGCCCTCCCTCCCTTCGAGGATTCTCTGGTCGTCCCCTTCCCGCGAGGGTACTCTCTTCCCGCAGGATCTACTCCGGGAATGAGGGGATCGTCCACGATCCTCCGGGTGGAAGGAGAGCGGGATGAGAGTCGGTTTCGTCTTGCGGGTCCTTTGCCTCACCCTGCCGATCGGGTTCGCGTTCGCCGAGGAACCGGGCCGGAGGGAGATTCCGGTCTTTCGGGACGCGAACATTCACTTCAGCGCGGAATCGCCGGAAAAGTACGTGGGCGATTCGCTTCGGGCCCGGGACAACGGAAGGGTCATCATCCGAGCGGTCGGCCTCCCCGAGCCGGAAGGGCCGGTCCGGATCACGGCACTCCTCACCGTGAAGCCGATCCCGAAGGAGGCGCGGGAGGTCCACGACCGGTGGGACCGGGCGGGCAACATCCGCCTTCGCCTCCCCGGCCGTCCCGATCTCGAGGTGCTCCGCTTCATGACATCCTACGGCGGCCGGACCGAGCACGAAGCGGACGTGACCCGTCTCGCCCCCCTTCTCCGGGGGGCGTGCGAGTTCGCCGCCTTCGTCGATACCTGGGTGTCGCCGGCGTGGCGGATCGACTTCACCCTCCGGTTCGAACCGGACACGGCCTCCGACAACGCGGCGTGGGCGGCGCCCCTCTACTACACCGATTCGTTCCATCGCGAAGGAATGCCGGAAGGAGTGGAGACGGAAATCGACGTCCCGGAAGGAATGAAGCGGGTGGTCCTGATGTACACCAGCACGGGCCACTGCACCGACGGAACCGACGAAGACGAGTTCGTGTCGAAGGCGAACGTGATCTCCGTGGACGGCGCCGTCGTCCACCGCTTCCACCCATGGCGGGACGACTGCCGGGAGTACCGGGACCGGAACCCGTACACCGCCCGCTGGTCCGACGGCTACTGGTCGTCCGACTACAGCCGGAGCGGATGGTGCCCGGGAGTGGAGGTCCTTCCCGTCGAGATCGACCTGACCGACCACTTGACGCCCGGCCGCCACACGGTGCGCATCGTCATCGAAAACGTGCGGCCGAAAAACGAGAAGGGGGATTTCGGGTATTGGAGGGTTTCCGCCCACGCCGTCGGCTGGGACCACGCGCCGAAGCTGTGGAGGAACTAGTGTCCCGAATTAGAAGTTCGTCACCAGTTTCGCCGCCCCTCACGGTCCCTGGCTTCGTTGCTCTTCCTCGATGTACCTATTGGTACGCCGTCGTCATCGCACCTCGCCAGGAATCGCGATGATCTGCTGAAATCGACAACGAACTTCTAATTCGGAACACTAGGGCTGCCGCTCGCTATTCCACCTCCCGGTATTCCGTCCCCGTCATCATGAAGATGAACGAGTAGACGTCCGTCGTCCGGGCGACCTGCTGCTCGAGTGAGCCGCCTCCGTGACCCGACTTCTCGTCGATCCGGAGAAGCACCGGGTTCTTCGTCCCCGACGCCTGGAGGGCGGCGGTCATCTTGAACGGATGCCACGACTCCACCCGCGGATCGTTCAATCCCGTGAGACTCATCACCGCCGGATATTCCACGCCCTTCCTCACGTGATGGTAGGGCGAGTACCCGTACATTCCCGCAAACTGCACGCTGTCCTTCACCGTCCCGAACTCGGTGATGTTGAATTCCCCGTTCGGCGCGAACTCGGAACGCAAGACGTCTCCGAACCCCACGTAGGAGACCGCCGCCCCCGCGACCTCCGGGTAGAGGACCGTCGTTCCGTAGACGAGCATTCCCCCCGCGCTCCCCCCTTCGAGGACGAGCTTCTCCCTCGACGTGATCCCCGACTCCACGAGGAACCGGGCGCACGCCGCGAAATCGTCGATGCTCCGCTTCTTCTTTTCGAGGTTGGCCGCCCGGTGCCACTCGTCACCGTACTCTCCGCCCCCCCGGATGCTCGCGACGGCGAGGATGCCCCCCTGTTCGAGCCAGAGGAGGCGCGAATCTCGGAAGCGGGGACGCTGGCTGATCCCGTACGACCCGTACCCGTAGAGGATCGCCGGCGCGGTCCCGTCGAGAGGCGTCTCCTTCCTCTTGATGAGGTCCACCGGGACATTCACGCCGTCGTCGGCGACGGCGAACCGCCGGACCACGTCGCACCCCGAAAAATCGGCCGCCGAGGTCGTGACGAGGTCCGTGCGCTCGGGGATGTCCATGCCCGGCCCGTACCGGTACCAACCGGGAGGCCGGGTGTAGCTCTCGCTCCGGACGAGCACATCGTCCCCGACGAGGCCGGTCACGGACGAGATCGTGCTGATCTCGCCGAGGGCGACGTAACCGAGCGAGTTCCCCCGGAGATCGTAGATGTGGACCTGGGACGGCCCGCCCACCATCTCGATGGCGTAGATCCGGTTCTCCGTGACCCGGAAGCCGGTGAGCACCGCGCCCGTCTCGGCGATCGCCGTGCGCGCCAGGGCGACGCTTCGCCCGCCGGGGGGGATAACCAGGAGCTTCTTGTGCGGCGCGTCTTTCCGGCAGAGAAGATAGATCGAACCGTCCTTGCCGAACGAGGCCCGCTGGCAACCGTCCTCGAAGCGGGCGAACTTCGTCCACGCCCCGTCCCCCTCGAGAAGCCAGAACTCGTATTCCCCTCCGTCGCCGAGACTGACCTTGGCGATGAACGCCGTCCCCCCGTCGTTCGCGACCAGTTCGATTTCCGCGATCTTCGGGAAGGTCTCGCCGAGCGCGTACCTGTCGTTATCGATCGGATCGCCGATTCGGTGGTGCCAGATCTGCTGGTAGAAGGGGAGCTCCTCGTCGGGGCGCTCGCCCGGATGGGGATAGCGCGTGTAGTAGAGCCCGCCGCCGCCCGCGGTCCACGCCACGCTTCCGCCCGCGGTGCCGCCGCTCACGCGGGGGATCTCCTCGGCGAGCTTCTCGCCCGTCACCGCGTCCCACACGTGAAGGGTGCCGTCCTCCGTGCCGTTCGCGGAAAGGGAGACCGCCACGAACCGGCCGTCGGGGGAGGGCTCGAAGAAGTCGATTCTCGTTCCGCCGGTCGGGTCGATCTCGTTCGGATCGATCAAGATGTTCTCCTCCCGGTCCTCGGCGAAGGAGGAGAGCGTCACGAGAGAGGCTTGCTGCTTGGGCGGTTGGTACTTTAGGGCGAAGGTGCGGTCCTCCGCCGTGACGACTTTCTGGTAGTCCTCCGAATCGGCGCCGAGCAGCGCGCGCACACGGTTTCCGAGGGCCTCCCGCGCGGCAAATTCCTCGAGCCGGCGCGCGGTGTACTCGTCTTGTCCTTCGGCCCATTTCCGGACGGCCGGGTCCTCCTGATTCTCCATGTAGCGGTAGTCGTCCTTCACCCCCACCCCCCAGTACGTGTCGGTAACCGTGCGGACCGGGGCCTTCGGCGCCCCCCCCTTTCCCCCGCATCCGGCGAAGAAGAGAATCGACAGGGTCACGAAGAGGGGAAAAACGGAGCGGCGCATCGGCTCCCTCCTGGTGGAAGTGAAAGTCGTCCGGTTTCACGAGAATCCGAGGATCGCACCCATTATATACAAATAGGGAAGAGCGACCTTATCCCTAAGGCGGAGAAGGAGGAGGAGAATGCCGGTCCCCCCCCTCCTCGGAGCGTGATGCCCGCGCGGCACCGTTCATCCGGCCCTCCTCCCGCCGGTCATCGCAGGGCGGCCGCCCCCGTCCCGCCTCGCCGGGGGGAAGAATCGGCACGGTTTCGGAAGTGACCATTCTGTAGGGCTTTTCCTCGGTCCCCGCCGGGACGTGTCAAGAGAATGACGCCATCTCGGAAAGTTGATTTGTAGCGATCCCATAACCGACAATATGACAAGATGTTATCTCGTTAATAAAAGGAAAGTATCCGGGTGGGTGCCCGACGGTTTCCGGCCGGCATTCATCAACACCGCGGACATGTTGCAAGGGAATCAACCGAGATGAGCGTCGCTAAGTCGGAGGGTCCTCTGTATCGTATATGAAATCAATGGTTTATGGTGAATGGCCGATGTGCCCGATCTTCACTTTTTCGTCTTCTTTCCGGGAAATCGGATTGATCGAAAGATGTTTCTTGAAACGCGATGGCGTCTGTGCTAATATTCAGCCTCGGATAGGAGCCTCTGTGGGGCCTATCCTCGGATGCCCATTCTACGATAGTTACGAGGCGCGGTAAAGATCAGGAGGGCCTGGTCGGAGGCGCGGTTCGAGTAAGGAGGAAGGGAATCGATGAAATTGCTACTGTCCTGCCTGATTCTGGTCCTGGCTGCGTCGTTCGCGCAGGCGCTTCCGAATCCGGATATGCTTCTGTGCGACTACTTCGGCTACGACTACACCGCGCCGATCCCCCGAGACTTCACGGCGCCCGGACAGATCTACACGGCTCTCGGGGATGTGGACAACGTTAATCCCGATGCGCTCATCACCGATCCGCTGAACAACGAATACACGTTCGTGATGAACAGCGGAACGCTCACCGCGGCCGACACGATCGCCGGCATCTTCGCCCGTTACGACTACAACGCGGGCGATGGCACGTTCCACATCTACGAAGATCCGATCGCGGCGGGAACGCACCGGGATTACGGCGTCGACCCGCCGAACCTCGAGGCGCCGGCCACTTTCGAAGACGGCACCTTGATCTTGGGTGGTACTTTTACTGCCTTATCCATTATCGTGAACCTCTCGAACAGCACCGCCTCCCTCAACGGCACCATCACCTTCTACTGCGGTGATGGTTGGGGAGATCTCCCCTGCTACGAGGGTTGGACGTTCGCCGGCGAGACCCAGGAAGCGGGCATTCCCGGCGGTTACATTTGGGCGGTGGACGGTCTCGTCTACGTCGAAGAGACGGTTTCGACGGAGAACACCAGTTGGGGCAGCATCAAGAGTCTCTTCCAGTAACGGAAGGTCCGTCTGGCGGGGCACTTCCCGGGCTCGGCCCGACGGGCGCGGATTTCGATAGCGTCTTGGGGTAAAAAAAGGAGACTATTCTATGAGAGGTTTGTTACGGCCGTTCTTCCTGGGGGCGGTTCTCTGCAGTCTTGTCGCTGTCCCGGCGTTCGCCGTCCAAGGTCTGATCATGGACTGGGCGCCCGACAGCTACGGATGGGAGACCGACTACAATTCGGTGACGCACATGAGCGCCGCCGGATCGCAGTTGACCGTCGTCGGCAAGATCGACGTCTTCTACGACCCGTTCCTCGATCTGGATCCCAACACGACCGAGTACACGTTCATCTTCAAAGATCTGATCTCTCTCGGCTCCATGGATCTGGGCGGGATCATCCTGACGAGCTACGCCGGCGGGCTGTTCGAGATCTGGGAAGATCCTTCGAATAACGCCGACTTCGGCGAGAACCCGCCGAACGCGACGTCGCCCTCGACGTTCACGGACGGTACGCTCGTCATGGAGGGCTTCCTGGCCGGCTTCGAGCTCCTCGGGTTCGTCGGCCCGGGCGGCTTCTCCGCCACCTACAGCGCCGACTTCGAGTTCACCGGCCCGGTGGGCGGGGAGCTCTACGGTCGCGTCGAGGGTTGCTACGGCACCACCGGCGGCGGCTGGACCGACAACACGGCGCTCGTTCCATTGGGTTACGACTTCGTCGTCGACGGCCACCTGACCGTCGATGATTGCCGGCCCACGAGCACCGAGAGTTCCAACTGGGGCTCGATCAAGGGTATGTTCCGGTAGGCGTCCTTTCCTTCCTGCCTACTCAGCGGCCTCGGACTTGTTCCGAGGCCGCTTTTTTTGTTCCCCGAAGAAGAAGCGGGCCCCCTCGACGAGGCCGCCGACGAAGGAGACGAGGAGAACGGTCGCGAAGGTGACGAGAATCGAGACGGCCAGGGCGCTCTCGGGCGACACGCCCTGATCCTGCAAGAGGAAGAGAATGGTGCCCTCCCGGACGCCGATGCCCGCGACGCCGACGGGGAGCATGGCGACCACGATCGCCGCGCCCCGGATCCACCCCAAGGTCGTCCACGAAACCGTCAGACCCAGGGACTGGCCGAGAATCCCGAACGTCAGGAGCCCCAAGAGCTGGGTGAGGACGGAGATCCCGAGCACCAGGGCGAGAACGGGGGGCCCCATGTCATGAAAGCGCTCCACCGCCCGGATCTGCTTCTCCATCCTGGACGCCACCGGGGCGAAGGGTACGCGACGGGCGAGGGCGAGAAGAAGATTCGCCGTTCTCCGGGAGAGGAGGAGTGCGATCAGGATCGCCGTGACGGCGAGGACGCCCGTCATGGCGAGCCGCACCGCGGCGCCCGTCGAGGGACGGTCGATGAGCCAGAACCCGCCCCCCACGAGACAGAGAGCGGCGGTCGCCGCCACGCGGTCGAAGACCACCGCCGCCACCGCCTCGGGGAGCTTCTTCTCCGCCCGGGTCAGCTTGTAGACCCGAACCATCAGGGATCCGACGGTTCCCCCGGGAACGAAAAGCACATAGAACATGCTCGAGAGGTTCACCTCGAGAATCCGCCCGAATCCGAGCCGGATCCCCTGTTTCGTCGTCAACATCCGGAGCCGCCACGCGAGAAAGACCTGGGTGAAGAGGGAGACGGCGCAGGCGAGAATGATGGGCGCGCCCTTCGCGAGCCGGAGGGCGCCCATCACTTCGCCGGCGGGCACGCGGCGGAAGAGGATGCAGACGATCCCGACCGAGACGAGGACTTTGAGGGCGCGGGAGAGAGAGCGCCGCCGGCCCCCTTCTCGGACCTCGCCGCTCCCCGAGGCCGGGAGGGCCCCGCCGTTCAACCCGTCCGCTCCCGTTCGGAGACGAGGGAGGTCCCCGTCATGGAGGAGGGCACGGGGCATTCGGAGAGCCGGAGAATGGTGGGGGCGACGTCGGTCGTTTTCCCCTCGAGCCGATCGAGCTTCCGGGGGTGATCGAGAAGCGTGAGAAACGCCCGCTCCGACGGGTGTCCGGGGAGGTAGCCGTGGACGCCCCGGAGGACCGGGCTGAGAAGGCGGCGGCGGTGGAGGGGGTTCATGGCGGCCATGAACAGATTCGCGAGGGGGTGGTAGAAATCGTGGGGGAAGAAGACGTAGCCCGGGTCGGCGAAGGCGAAGAGTTCCCCGAGCCGATCGTCGGAGAAGGTGAATCCGTATTTCTCCATCTCGCGCCGGCGCAGCGTCTCGACGTGCTCCATCCCCCCGAGAAGCTCCTCCACGGCGGCCCGGGCCCGGTCCGAATGGAACCAGAAGCGGGCCATGGGCAGCTCCATGAAGTGGGTGTACTCGTTCTTCCCCAGGCCGAGGCCCCGGAGCGCGGCCGCGAGGTCGATCCGGTGGCGCACCCGCTCCTGGCCATGGCCGGACATGAGGAGTAGGGAGTAGCCCTCGTCCCGGCACCGCCCGTGCAGGTCCTTCACGAGGCGGTCCGCCTCGCCGTAGAGTTCCCGCACCCGGTCCTCCCGGTCGAGGGACCAGTGTGTTCCGTTGTCCAGGAACCGGACCTCGACGCATTCGATGTCGAACCCGCCCGTGCAGGCCTCGCCGAGGTAGTCCCGGGCTTCGCGGAGGTACCGGGGGATCGAATACGACGTGGATCGTCCGCAATGCTCCGCCGCGGCGAGAAAGGAACTCATCTCTCCGATCCGGTAGGCGTTTTCCACGCGCCGGCCCCGGAAGTTCTGCTTGTATCGTTTCAGATGGAACCGCCGCCGCCGGCCGCTCGGGACGGCCGCCAGGTCCCGGGAATCGTCGATGAGGAAGGCGAGGCAGCCGAGGGTGCGGTTCAAGCCGTCGGGGAGGGCGTCGAAGATTCGCCGGGCCCGGGTCGTCTCGGCGTCGAGGTTGAGCTGGACGTGCCAGTATCCATGCTCCGTCGGCCAGCAGCCGAGAAGGAGAGATGTGATCGTATCGGAGCTCGGAAAACCCCGAAGATCGGCTACGGGCTCCGACCCGAGCAGGGAACCGAGGTAGGGGGTCGTCTCCGCCGAGATCCAGCGCCGGTCGAGGGCGAGAATATTGCAGAAGAGGAGGGGACGCGCGGGACCGGGTGGACTCATGGGATACCTCGGATACATGGTCGTCCGGGAAGGGCCTCGGGGAGGCGCGCTCCCCGGCGGAAATCCGGAGGACCGGAGGTCTCCGCCCGCGAACCTCCGGAGGCCGCTTTTCGATCTTAGCATACGCCCCGTTCCCGGAAACGGGAATCCGGTCCGGCCCCCACGGGCAGAAGGGGACAGGGGCCCGCCGAGTTGGTACAATGCCGGGAGCGCCCGGGCCCGGGGCCCGGCGGCCGCGCTTCGACACCCTCAAGACCAGGAGCGGTTCATGGAAGCAACCCCGTCCGTCAGGAAACAGTCCTTCTACGAGCAGGTTCGCGGCCTTCCGGCGAATTTCTGGTTCGCCAACTTCATGGAGATCATCGAGCGTCTCGCCTTCTTCGGAGTGCGGGCGATCGCGCCCCTCTACCTCGTGGCCTCCGCCGAGAGGAACGGGCTCGGCCTCGGGTTCCAGCAGAAGGGCGACATCTACATGTATTGGGCCCTGATCCAATGCCTGGTGCCGATGGTCTCGGGCGGGTACACGGAACGGTACGGCTACCGGAAGAGTCTCGCCGTCGCGTTCACGCTCAACATCATCGGCTACATAGGGATGGCCCAATCGAAGCCGATCGCCGATGCCTTCGTGGCTCAAGGGTGGAGCGGGGCCCCCTACTGGGTCTTCCTTCTTTCCGCCTGCTTCGTCGCCCTGGGAACGGCGATCTTCAAGCCGGCGGTTCACGGCACCATAGCCAAGTCGACCGACGAGAGCACGTCCTCCATGGGATGGGGCGTCTTCTACTGGGTCGTGAATATCGGCGGCGCCCTCGCCCCGATGCTCGCCGCGCCGCTCCGGGGCGAGATCAACTGGCACTACGTCTTCTACGGCGCCGCCATCGTGACCTCCCTGAACTTCATTCCGGCGTTCACCCTCTACAGGGAACCGGAAAAAGAACCGGTGAAGGAAGGGGAGAGGGAGCAGGGGCCGGTGGAGGTTTTCGTCTCGTCCATATCGACGGTCTTCAAGGACCTTAGGCTCGTCATCTTCCTCCTCATCTTCTCCTGCTTCTGGCTCATGTTCATGCAGCTCTGGGATCTCCTGCCGAACTTCATCGACGAGTGGGTGAACACCGCCGACGTGGCTCCCTACTTCGGCTTCTTCAGCAAGAGCTGGCTCCTGGAGAGCGGGCAGGTGAAGCCGGAGATGATCATCAACATCAACCCGTGGTCGATCATCCTTCTCGTGATCTTCATATCCGCGCTGATCGGGCGGGTGAGCAAGGTCGCGGCCATGGTGGTGGGGATGCTGATCTCCCTCGTCGGTTTCGTCGCCACCGGATCGACCATGCTCGGCTCCTTCTGCGTCCTCATGATCCTCGTCTTTTCGATCGGCGAGATGACCTGCAGCCCCACGTTCAGCGCCTACGTCGGCCTCATCGCCCCGAAGGACAAGAAGGCGCTCTACATGGGCTATTCGAACATCCCCTTCGCCATCGGTTGGGCGGCGGGGAACGGGATCGGCGGGCGGATGTACGAGACCATGTCGAGCAAGTTCAACCTCGCCCGGGAGTACATGGTCCACAATCTCGGGATGGCGGCGGAGGGCGTGGAGAAACTCGGCGACGAGCAGGTGATGGAATCGCTCGCGGCGGCACTGGGCGGCGCGTCCGTGGACCAGGCGACCCGGGTGCTCTGGGAGACCTACGACCCGTGGCGGGTCTGGTGGTATCTCGGCGCTTTCGGCCTCGCCGGCACGATCGGCATGATCATCTTCTACTTCGCCACCCGGAAGAGGACGGCGGCGGCGTAAGCAAGGACGGGGGAGGAACGATGAGGGCCCGGCGTCTCGGGGTTCGGGCGGTGGTCTTCGCCGCCGTGATCGGGATCACATTCTTTGGCGCCCTTCCCGCCGGAGCGGCGGACCCCGCGGTTCCGCCCGGCCCTTCGTTCGAGCCGGGCGCCGATCTCGATCCCTCCGTCCCCGATCCGGCGGCCGCTCTCGGCGCCACGGTCGGGACGCGGCCCGCGTCGGGAGCGGAAATCGCCCGCGCCTTCGAGGCGATCGCCGCCGCGTCCCCCCGGGTGCTGCTCCAGACCTACGGGCGGTCCCACGAGGGGCGGCCGCTCCTCGTCGCGATCGTCTCCTCCCCTACGAACCTGGAACGGCGGGAAGAGATCCGGGGGCGTCTCGCCTCGTTCGACGGGGGGGGCGCGGAGTCATTCCGTGATCTTCCCGCCGTCGTCTGGATCGGCGCCTCCGTTCACGGAGACGAGGCGTCCGGGACCGACGCCGTTCTCGCCCTGCTCCATCACCTCGCGGCGGACCGCTCGGAGGAGACCCGGGCCCTATTGGAGAGGACAATCGTCCTCCTCGATCCCGTGCAGAACCCGGACGGCCGGAACCGCTTCCTGACCGACGTCGCCATGTGGAACGGCCGGTTCCCCGACACGGACCCTCAGAGCATCCCCCATCGGAGCCCGTGGCCGTCCCCCCGCGGCAACCACTACTTTCTCAATCTGAACCGTGACTGGTTCGCCCTCTCCCAGCCGGAGACGGCGGCGCGGGTGAAGCTCCTCATCGGATGGCGGCCCCAGGTGACGATCGACCTCCACGAGATGCGCGCCTCCGGCCACTATTTGCTCTCGCCTCCCCGGGAGCCGTACAACCCGCACCTCCCCTCGACCACCGGCGCGTGGTGGGACCGGTTCGCCGGCGCCGTCGCGCGGGCCTTCGGCGGGCGGGGCTGGCCGTGCGCCACCGGAGACTGGAACGAGGAGTTCAACCCGAACCGGGGAGGTTCGTGGCCCCTCTTCACGGGGGCCGTGGCGTTTCTCGGCGAGCAGTCGACGACCGACGGTGTCTCGATCCGCCGTCCCGAAGGGGGGACCATGGATTACCGGGACGCGGTGGCCCGGCAATTCGTCGTCGCCCGAGAGGTCCTTCGCGTCGCGGCCGAGGGGCGTGAGGAGCTCCTCCGCGACTTCGCCCGGGCGAGGCGTGAAGAAGCGAAGGGGGACGGGTCGGGCACTCGGAGCTTCCTGATTCCCCCCGAGCCCGATCGGGATCGCGCGCGACGGCTGGCCGCGACCCTCGCGGCCCAGGGCGTGCCGGTGCGCGTCGCGGACAAGGAGTTCACCGATCCCCGATCGACCGGCTACTGGGGGGAGGGGCCCCGAGGAGGGAGGGCCTTCCCCGCGGGAACGTACGTGGTTCCCCTCGATCGTCCGGGGGGACGGCTCGCCCGGGCCGTGCTCGATTTCGACCCGGTGCTCGACGACCGCTTTCTGACCGAGGAACGGCGGCTTCTCGAGCTGGGGGAGGCAAGCCTCTTTTACGAGTCGCCCGCGTGGTCCCTCGCGATGGCTTTCGGCGTCGACGTCTACGAGTCGGGCGAAGGGTACGGCGACTCGGGGAGACCCTTCGAGGGGGAAGGCGGGTTCGAGGGGGCCGTGGAGAATCCGGACGGGGTGTTCGGTTTCCTTCTCGACGCGGCCGGCCCGGGGACGGCCGGCGCCCTCGTGTCCCTTCTTCTCGAGGGGATTCCGTGCGCGGCGGTTTCCGAGCCCTTCATGATCGACGGCCGGGCGTACGGCGCCGGAACGACCTGGATCGGACCCTCCGACGAGCGGGTGCCGGAGGCTTTGGAGGAGATCGCCCGGAGGACGGGCGCGATCTTCCGCGGCGTCGATCACCCCTTGAGCGACGACGGGCCGGACCTCGGGAGCCGGGGCGTGAGACCCCTCTTCCGCCCCCGGACCGCGCTCCTCGCGGGACCCCCCTTTTACGAGGGCACCTTCGGCGCTCTCTGGCACTGGTTCGACGTGGAGCTCGGGCTTCCGTGCGCCCTTCTCCGGGCGGGCGCGGTCGCCGGCTCCGATCTGGAGGCGTACGACGTCATCGTCGTCCCCGATGCCGCCCCCGGCCGGGGAACGGAAATCCTGGCCGCCCTCGGTGAAGAAGGGATGAAGGCCCTCGCCTCCTGGACCGCGGGGGGGGGAACGCTCATCACCCTGGGCGAGGGGAATTGGGCGCTCTTCGGCCCGCCCGAACCGCTCGTTTCCATCCGTGCGCGGCGCCAGGTCCTCGCCGATTCGGGACCGTGGCTCGGCGCCGCGGAGAGGGAGGCGCACCTCGGCGACCTTCGCGTCGACGGGGACGCCCTCCGGTCGGGCCGGGAGGGCGCGGTCGTTCGGGGCGCCGGTTCGGATTCCGTGGAATGGGCGGCGGTGACCGAGATGGAGGACGAGTGGCTCCGGCGGTTCTCTCCGGAGGGAGTGATCCTCCGGGCCGATCTCGACGGGAGCCATTGGCTGACCGGAGGAGTCGGCGATCGAGTTCCGGTGCTCCTCCGCACCGATCTCGCCCTCGTCTCCCGGCAGCCCGCCCGCGCCGTGGGTCGTTTCGCCGGCGCGGACCGACTCCGCCTCTCCGGCCTTCTCTGGCCGGAGGCCCGGGAGCGCCGGGCCCACACCTCCTATCTCGTCCGCGAAAAAGTCGGGGACGGCCAGGTGATCTCCTTCCTCGGAAACCCGGCGTACCGCGCGTACTTTCACGGAACGGGACGGCTCTTCACGAACGCGGTTCTTCTCGGGCCGGCCCTCGGGACGTCCCCCCGGGTCGATCGATAGGGACTCCTCGTCCTCCCGCCGTACCCCCCGGCAAGCCAAGTGGGAGGACATATGCCCCTACCTCACCAGCATCAGCCTCCGCACCCGCACGTCGCCGCCCGCCTCCATCCTCGCGAAATACGCCCCCGACGCCGCCCCCTCGCCCCGATCGCTTCGCCCGTCCCACGACGTCTCGTGCGTGCCCGCGGGAAGATCGCCCACGACGAGCCGCCGCACGAGCCGTCCCGTGACATCGTAGACGCCGATCCGGACCGGGCCCGGGCTCTCCAAGGAGAACGAGAGGGTCGTGTTCGGGTTGAACGGATTCGGCCGCGCCGCGCCGAGACCAGTCACCACGATCGGCGGCCCGCCGCCGGTCGCGACAAACGTCGAGATGTCGCCGAGCCCGACCGGCACGAACTTGATCGACTTCACGTCGGCCAGCCCCATGGATCCCGCCGAGTACTGTCCGTAGTACGTCACCAGAAGTCCGTCCCGTTGGTCCGGGCTCCCCATGCCGATCGTGCACCCGCCGTTCACGGCGTCGCAGCTGGTGATGTCGTCGTACTGGTAGAGGATGATCCCGTCCCCCGTATCCGTCGGGTGGAAGGCCGGGTCGAAGAGAATCACTTCGAAGTTCTCGACGGCGCCGCAGTAGTCGTTCAGGAGACGGCTCCACTGAACGATGAACCGGTGGTTCCCTTCGTCGTGCCTGACGTAGATCTTCGCGCCCCCGGCCTGGTACAAGTTGTCCCAGAAGACCGCGAGGATCCCGTCCGGCCCGCCCCCGCCGGGGATGGTCCAGTTCCGGTAAGAGATCAGCTCGGTCGAACCCATGGAAATCCAGCCGTTCGTGCAGATCGAGATCGTGTCGAACTCCACGCCGTAGTACCGGAAGGGGAAGGGGAGCTCGTAGAGGACCGTCTCGTCCTCGAACTCGCCGAAGTCGGACGTGACGATCTCCGTGCCGTTCCCTCCGTAAAGGGGGTCCAGCTCCACCCAGTCGAAAACGGGCGCCTCCGGGTAGGCGGTGTCGGCGTCGTCGAAAGCCCAGTAGCCGTAGCCGCTGGGCCCGGCCGGATCGTCTTCGGTCCGGTCGCCGATCGGCAGGGCGAGAAACGCCGTGTCCCGGGCCCCGCCGCTGAACTCGGCCGTCAAGATGAGGAAGGCCGTCATCCCCTCGTAGGCGTCCGCCGCCGCGACGATCGTGAACCGGTCGCCGCCGTTCATCGCCGATCCGCCCGAGAGAATCGTCCCGTAGCCCGCGGACCCCTCGGTGACGATCACGAAATCGGAAAGCGACTTCAGCGTCACCGCGGCGTCCGTCGCGTCGGCGCCCCCCCCGTTCGAAAGTCGGACCGAGAGCTCCGCCGTCTCGCCCGGATCGAGCCGCCCGTCGGGGTCGTGCACGGCCGCCGAGTCGGCGGACAGACATGCGGAGACGACCGGAAGATCGACGAAGGACTCCCAGGAGCCGTCGGCGGAACTCGCCGTCAAGATCAACCGCGCCTCGTGCCCATCGGGACATCCGGGGTTCACCGTGAAATCGAAATCGTCGGCGCACCATGCGAACCCGCCCGCCGGAATGTCGCCGAACTCCTCCGCGCCGTCGACGATGGTGATGAACGGATCCCCCGTGGTCAACGTGCCGGTGACGGCCGCGACTGTCTGGCCGCCGTGGTTCGTGAGCTGCACCGTGTATCCGATCGACTCGCCCGGGTTGATCCGGCCGTCGGCCGCGCCGGCGGCGGGATCGTCGTCGCTGATCACGCCCATGGACACCCCCACGTGGAGGGTGTCCGTCACGGGAACCGAAGCCAGATAGGCGCGGCGGTCGTGCTTGGTGACCGTCACCTTCATCTCCCCGGCCGTGGCGACGCCGATGCCGAGGTCGGCCCACCCGTCCGGTCCCGTCAGCGCCGTCACGTGAGTTTCTCCCTCCTTCCAGAGGCAGACGAGGGCCCCCTCGCACGGCCCTCCCGGTTCCTCGACCAGGACGTTCAAGCCGCTCGCGCCGATCGGGATCACCGACGGGTGGGTGACGGTCAACGGTTCGGGGAAGGAGGTGAAGACGTCGAGGGCCGGGTCGCCCATCAGGTTGTTCCAATACGACCAGATGACCGGGATGAAGGGCTCCATGGCCTCGTAGTTCAGGAACATCTCGAGGCGGCCCCGGTTCAGGGCGGCGCCCATGGTCTGCAGTCCCTCGAGGGTGAAGCCCCGCCAGATCCCGTAGTGCATGCAGTTGTTGTACCGGGTGTGGGTCCCGCCCGTCGCGGTGCCTACGGCGCCGACGGCCCCCTTCGAGACGAAAGGACCGATGGTGCCGGCCCGAAGGAACCCTTCGGAGATGGAGGTCCCCCCCTCGAAGGAGCCGGTCAGGCAGGTGAGGGTGGCTACGAAGGGGAGCATCCGCCCGTTGGTCAGGATGCTGGTCAAGGCGTTGCTCCATCCGCTCATGCCTGCGAAGCCCCGGTAGGCGAAGACCGTGTTCCCCCGGTCGAGTCCGGTCCGCATGAGAGAGGTGAAGGCGCCGCCATAGACCGTGTGGATGTCGTCGTACCCGATGCCCTCGAGTCTGTGCTCCAGCCAGCGACCGGCGTCGACGGTGCTGATCCCCGATTGCCGCGGATCCCCGACGACCACGGCCCGGGTGAACCAGTCCGGATCGTCCGTGTACGGGTCCGTTTCGTATCCGATGGTCTTGGAGAGGATGATGGACAGCTGGTCTCGGGTGCTGAAGGAGAGTCGCCCGTAATGGACGTCGGCGAGGTCGTCGTCCCCCTCGAGCAGCCCGTACGGGAGATCCCCCTCGCCGAAGTACCCGCTGCGGAGATCGTGCCAGCAAGGAATGGGGAAGGGAGTATCGACGTCGCCGGCGTCCCCGACGATCACGAGATACTCGAGGGCGACGTCCGGGTCGTCGTAGACCGACTGGATCCAGCTCTTGATGTTCGCCTTGCCCCCGCCCGCCTCGGCGCGGGAGGCGATGATCACCTCCGCACCCTTCCGGGTCCGCCATTCGACATAGCGCTGCAGGCTGTCGAGAATGCCGGCGCTGTCCGGGTAGATCACGGCGATCCCCCCCGGCCGGACTTCCCGTCCGGCGAGGAGGTCGTCGGCGTTCAGGACGATGCTCCGGTAAAGCTCGGCGAAACTCGTCGGCACGGGCTTCATGGAGGCGGCGCTCTTCCGCGGCGCGCCCCCCTCGAAGGCGATCTCCACGTCGAGCCGCCGGGCGATCTTCATCACGCCCCCGGCGGCGTCGTACCGGACCGGCCGGAACGTGATCGGGACGACCGTGACATCCCGGATGCGGGCCGGCCCCCCGATCGTCACGGCGGGCTCATCCTCGAGCCGCGCCTGGAAGTAGATCGCCTCCCGGAAGAGGATCCTGTCCTCCTCGTCCGGCGCCGGTGCGAGACGGACGCCGGCGCGGATCTCCTCGTCCCCCCGCGCCGCACTGACGCGGATCACGGCCCCCTCGGGCACCGCCACGAACCGTGAGAAGACGGGGACGCCCGGTTCGCCGGGGCGGCCCGCGATTTGGCCCCCCGGTAGGGCGGCGGTCTGGAAGGAGCCGTCCTCGGTGGTGATCGACCCCTCGACCAGATCCTTCATCTCGAAGATCAAGCGGAGCCCGTGATCGCCGGGCTCGACCACTTCGATGACGGGCGGCTCGCCGGCGCGGTCGGCGAGGGGAACGAGACCGGCGGCAAGAAGGGGAGCCGCCAGGCCGAAAACGGCGACGACCGCGAAGGGGACGACGTTGCGCATCGATGACCTCCCAGCGAGAGCAGGACGATTACGAGCACGATCGGCTTAGCGCGCCAGGGCCGGACGTCGGCCCGCGCGCGGGGGGAGCGGCGGGAAACGAAAGGAGCGGTGGGCTCTTTCTAACGCATTACTATACCACAGAATAGAGCGAATTGGAACCCGGGTTTTTTGGGGGCCGGCAAACGGGTCGGCTGATCTCTCCTTTGGGGTACCCGACCTTGGCCGTCCGGCAAAGACACACAATCCCGTTGAATGCGGGGTCGCTCTCAGAATGCCTCCAACGCCTCCTCCGCCTCCCGGCGGACGAGGTATGCCCGGTCCCACGAGAAGTTCTCGTCCTTCCCGAGGAGCAGCTCGAAGGTCTTCTTCGCCTCCGCCGTTTCCTTCCCGTGGAGGTGACCGTACCGGGCGAGCTTGCCGAGGCTCCGGACCGCCTTCGCCCGAATCCCCGCGTTCTGATCCGCCAGGTTCACCCGAAGTTGGCGGACGAGGCCGGACCGGACCTCTTCGCGCAAGGCCCCCGGCGGGATCGACTCGGCGAGCTTGCCGATCGCCCGAACCGCCGTGTCCCGGAGGTCCGCGTCATCGGACGACGCCGACTCGATGGCGAGGGCCGCGGCCTTCGCGATTTGGGGGGACTTGATCTTTCCCATGGCGTACAGGATGAACGACCGCCGCTCGGGATCGCTCGAGAGGAGGTACTCGGAGACGAGAGGGTCGATGGCGTCCTCGCCCATCCGACCGAGGGCATGGGAGACGGCGAGCTGGGCCTTCACGTCCGCCGCTTGCAGTTCGCCGACGAGGTACGGAATCACCCGGGGGCCGAAAGCGCTCACGAAGTTCACTGCCTCGTCGACCACCGGCATCAGATCGGGCCGGTCGAGGGGGTCGATGTAGAAGAGGGCGCCGACCCGCTCGAGGATCCGCTCCGCATCCTCCATGGGGAAGTTCGCGATCTCTTTCCGGGCCAGGGCGAGTCCCCGGAGGATCTCGTCCGGGTCGCGGCTGGCGAGGTGCATCTCGATCTTACGGCGGGTGTCTGCTTCCATGACGGAATTCCCTCGGTTCGTTGTCGTCCGTACGCGTGGCCGGGGCGTGCCTTGCTCAGGGGATGAATTATAGCGCAGAGGAGTCTCCCGATCCAGGGCGGGCTCGGCCGGCCGCCGGTCCGTGGGCGAGCGCCGCGCGGCGGGTTCGCTTCCCCGGGGCGCCCGGGGCGTGAAAACGGTTGCGTCCCCCTTTCTTTTCCCTATGATCACGGCGATCGGCCGATGTCCGGTTTCCGGGACCCGAGGAGGTGAACGCCGTGTTCCGTCCTTCCCGATACGCCGTCGCCCTCTTGATTTCGACCGCCTCGATCGCCGCCGCGTCGCCGACCCTCACCGTGACCCCGCCCCGCCTCGCCATGCTCGTCATCCCGGGCGGCACCGAGACCCGGACCCTCACGGTGGTGAACGAGACGAGCCTGCCGGTGGTGGCGAAGATCTCCCTCCGGGACCGGCATGTCCGGAGCGACGGATCCGTGGAGTTTCTGGAGGCCGGCGTTCTCGACCGCTCCTCCGCCCCCTGGCTGAAGGTCGGAGAGCGATTCCTCGAGTTCGCCCCCTGGCAGAAGAAGGAGATCGACGTGCGGGCCGAGGTTCCCTGGGATGTCGAGGGATCGTACTGGTCCGATCTCGTCCTCGAGCCGGTCGGCGGTTCGGCGCCCGGGATGGACGCGGTCGTCCGCATCCAGGTGGACGGGGCGGGCACTCTCCGGCGGAGCCTCGCGATCGGGTGGTCCTCTTTCGCACGGGAGGAGGACGGCCGGGTCCGGGTGAAGCTCCGCGCGGTGAACGAGGGAAACACGTTCCTCTCCGGGCGCGGTTCCGTCCTCGTTCGTGGGGAGAGAACGCCGACTTTGGAGAACATCCCCCTTTCTTTCTTCGGCGGCCTCGAGGTGGAACCGGATGCCCATGTCGACGTCGACGTCGTCACCCGCTCGCCCCTCCCCCCGGGGCGCTACTGGATCGGCGTCCAAATCGACCTCGGCCGGGGCGAGTTCGCGGAGCGGGATACGACCGTCGAGTTCGCGGATCCGCCGCCGGAGATTTCTCCGGTGACGGCGGAGATCCTTCCGCCCCCGAAAGAAGAGAAGCCGCCGGTCCTCGCGGAGGTAACCAGGGCGGCCGGCGCGCCGGAGGACCAGGCCCCGGCTAAAGAGAAAGAGAAAGAGAAAGAGAAAGAGAAAGAGAAAGAGAAGGAGGGGGCCGCTCCCCCGTCGGACGAAGCCCCCGCCATTCCCTCCCCGTCGCCGCCGGCGGAGGGGGGCGGGAAGAGATATCGGATCCAGCTATGCGCCTCCGCCGACCGGGAACGGGCCGAGGCCTTCGCCGGGCGGGCGGCCGGCGGCTTCGACCGGCCCTTGTACGTCGAGTCTTGTCCTCCCTATCAGAAGGTGTTTCTCGGCCGGGATCTCACGTTGGAGGAAGCCCGCTCCCTGCGGAAGAAGGCGATCGCCGCGGGGCACGACGAAGCGTGGATCGTGGAGACCGGCCTCGCGCCGGTTCCGGAGGAGGGGGCGGCATCCATCGCGCCCCCCCCCGAAGCCCCCGAGTCGGCCTCCCTCCGCCCCCCCTCCGAGGGGCTCGCCTACCGGGTGCGCATCTTCTTCTCGGAGGACGAGAAGGAGGCGGCGGACTACAGGGCCGCGGTGGAGACCGTCTTCCGTCATCCCCTCTTCGTCGAGGCGGACGGAGAAGGATTCGCCGTCTACGTGGGCCGCTCCCTTACCGGCGCCGAGGCGTGGGCCGCCCTCGAGCGGGCGAAGTCGTTCGGCTTCGAAGAGGCCCGTGTCGTCGAAGCCCCCGCTCCCGAGTAGGGGACGTTCCTCCTGGTCAGCCGGCGCCGTTTTCGGTATGCTTTTCGGATTCGAGGCGGCGGAAGGCCGCGCCCCCCCGGCGCGTCGTCGCCGCTCCCTCCCTGGTGATCCGAATCCCGCGGACGCCCCGGGACCGGCGGTGGCCGCTCGAGAGGCGACATGATCGACGCGAACACCCGGCCCCGGGACGAGCGGTTCCTCGGCCATCCCAAAGGTCTCTTCGTTCTCTTTTTCGCCGAACTGTGGGAGCGGTTCAGCTTCTACGGCATGCGGGCCCTCCTCGTCCTCTACATGGTCAATGCCCTCGAGTACGCGGACCATCTGGCGACGGGCATCTACGGCGCCTACGTCGGCTTCGTCTACGCCACCCCCTTCATCGGCGGCATGCTCGCCGACCGGTTCCTCGGGTACCGGCGGGCGATCATCATCGGCGGCGTGCTCATGTCCTTCGGCCACTTCGCCATGGCCATCGAGCACCCGATCTTCTTCTTCGGGGCCATGGCGCTGATCATCGCGGGGAACGGCTTCTTCAAGCCGAACATCTCGACCATGGTCGGCTCTCTCTACGACGCCCACGATCCCCGCCGGGACGGGGCCTTCACCATCTTCTACATGGGGATCAACATCGGCGCCGGGCTCTCCCCTCTCGCCTGCGGCTACCTCGGCGAGCGGATCGGCTGGCACTACGGGTTCACCCTCGCGGGGGTCGGAATGCTGATCGGCCTCGGCGTCTTCCTCTGGGGGCAGCGGCTGGTCGGCGCCGTCGGAGACCCCCCCCGGCGCGAGGCGTTCTCCGAGCGGATCGCCGGTCTCCCGAAGATGGTCGTCCTGTACGCGGCGATCGTCCTCTTCATCCCCTTCGCCGCCTACATGCTCACCCGCCCGGGGTGGGTGCAGAACGGCGTTTACCTGATCGGGCCCCTTCTCGTGGCGTACATCGTTTTCGAGGCGATGCGGAGCCCCCGGGAGGAACGGGGCCGCCTCTTCGTGGTGCTCGCGCTGATTCTCTTCAGCATCTGCTTCTGGGCCTCTTTCGAGCAGGCGGGCAGCTCCATGAACCTCTTCACCGACCGGCACGTGGACCGGCACGTCCTCGGATGGGAGGTGCCGACGACCTGGTTCCAATCGGTGAACCCGGCGTTCATCATTCTCCTCGCGATCCCCTTCTCCGCCCTCTGGATCCGTCTCGGGAAGGCGGGGAAGAACCCCGCGGCGCCGGTGAAATTCGGGTTCGGATTGCTGCAGCTCGCGGCCGGGTTCGTGGCCATGGTCGTCGCGGCGAAGCAGGCGGCGAACGGGGGGACCTCGAGCCTGGTTTGGCTCATCCTCGCCTATTTCCTTCACACCACCGGAGAGCTCTGTCTCTCGCCGGTCGGCCTTTCGACGGTGACGAAGCTCTCCCCGGCCCGGCTCACGGGCCTCATGATGGGCGTATGGTTCCTGTCCAACGCTTTCGCCGGCGTGCTCTCGGGCCAGATCGCGGCGCTCACCGGGGCCGAGGCGGGCTACGAACGCGTCTTCGAGATGATCGTCTACTTCGCGGGCGGCGCGGGCGTGATCCTGCTGCTGCTCTCGCCCCTTCTGAAGCGACTGGAGTACGGCGCGGAATGACGGGCTTCCGGACGGCCCGCCGCTCCACCGGAGAGGAGTAACGGAAGTGACCGAGCGCAAACCGGGGTTCGTCGAGCAACTGAAGAGCTTCCCGAAGACGTTCTGGATCGCCAACACCATGGAGATCTTCGAGCGGATGTCCTGGTACGGCTGGTTCACCGTCATGGCGGTCTACGTCACGGGGAGCGTGGAGACCGGCGGACTCGGCTTCTCCACCGAGCTCCGGGGGACGCTGCAGGCGATCATTCCCTTCTTCTTGTATCTCATGCCGGTGCTGACCGGCGCCCTCGCCGACCGGTACGGGTTCAAGAAGATGTTCGTGATCTCCTACTCGATCATGATCGTCGCCTACTTCCTGCTCGGCCAGTTCACCTCCCTCACCGGTTTCACGGTGACGTTCTTCCTCGTGGCGATCGGCGCGGCGATCTTCAAGCCCGTCGTGGTCGGCACGGTAGCGCGGGTGACGAACGACTCGAACTCGTCCACGGGCTTCGGCATCTTCTACATGATGGTGAACGTGGGCGGTTTCCTCGGTCCGGTCGTCGCTGGCGTGGTCCGCGGGTGGGGCTGGGACAAAGTGTTCATTGCCTGCAGCTTCTGGGCCGTCGTCAACCTGGTCCTGGTCTCGATCTTCTACAAGGAGCCGGTGTCGGAGACCGAGGACAAGCGGAGCCTCCGGGGCGTACTCGACGGGCTCGTGGAGGTGCTCGGGAACCTTCGCTTCTTCATCACCACCGGTGTGGTGCTGATCGGTCTTGTGCTTTCGAGCTCGTTCGACAGTCTGGGAGTGTCCTGGTTCTCCTGGACCTGGGCATTCATTCTTCTCGCCGCCTGGGTCGCGGGCAACCTGCTCTATGACCGGGTCCTTCCCGTGGGGAGCGGAGAACCGAAAGCGGCCGCGCCGAAGCGGAACCCGCTGGCACGGCGCATGCGCTGCAGCAACTGGCGATTCGCCCTCTTTCTCTTGATCATGTCCGGCTTCTGGACGAGCTTCAACCAGATCTTCTACACCATGCCCGAGTACATCCGGGACTTCACCGAAACGAAGCCGATGATCCAGGTGGCGCAGAAGATCTTCGGCGACGGGGTGGTGACGAAGCTGGCGACGATCAACGAGTCGGAGCGGGGTGAGATCGTCCGGTTCTTCGAGGAGCTTCGCGCGGAGGGAGACCCGGACGAGGCGGCGCTGGAAGAAACGTCCCGCAGGCTTCTCTACAGCAAGGTCCGCCTGTCGCCGGACCAGATCCGTCCCCTCGTGACCGACGCCTCGCTCTCGGTGAGGGACGTGGCCGACCGCGCCATCGACCTGGGCCGGCAGGTGAACCCGGAGTTCATCGTCAACATCAACGCCCTCGGAATCGTGCTCTTCCAGGTGGTCGTCTCCTTCATGATGGGGCGGTTCCACCGGTTCACGACGATGATCGTCGGCATGCTGGTCGCGGCGGTGGGCATCGGATTCTCCGCCCTCGCGGGTACGCAGGGGATGATCGGCGCGGGCGGTCTCGTCTGGATCGTGGCGGCGGGCATTCTGACGTTCTCCTTCGGGGAGATGATGGCGAGCCCGACGAGCCAGGAGTTCGTCGGGCGGGTCGCCCCGCGGGACAAGAAGGCGCTCTACATGGGGTACTACTTCGTGGCGGTGGCGCTCGGCAACTTGTTCGGCGGAATCATCTCGGGGCAGTTCTACGGGAAGCTCGCGAGAGACATGCAGCGGCCCGACTTGATGTGGCTCGCCTTCGGCGGCGTGATGCTGCTGACGGCGTTGATGTTCGTCCTGTACAACCGATTCGCGTTGCCGAGGAAGTCGACGCAAACCATGATGTAGGGGTGGAGAGAGCGGGCCGCAGTCCTTGCTGGCTTAGTAGTATGGGCGGGTCCCGAATTTCAGCATGACTCACGAGCGCCGCCATCCCCGGGTGCGGAAGAGGAGTCCGAGGAAGATCGGAACTTGGGAATGAGCCCAACCAACCCTTCGTTGATCGATCTCGGCTGGAATGAAGCGCGGGAGCGGGAGTTCCGGGAAGCCGCGCCGGAGGGGTGTGTGCCGGGACGGATCTGCCGCCACGTCTCCGGGCGGTTCTATGCGTGGACCGGGGGGGGGAAGGAAGTGGAGGCGGAGCGGCCCGGGCGGCTCGGGCACCGGGCCGGACCAGGGGCCGGTCTCCCCGCCGTCGGCGACTGGGTCGTCCTCCGTCTCCTCGAGGGAGAACCGAAGGGGACGATCGAGTCGATCCTCTCCCGGACGAGCGTCTTCTCCAGGAAGAGTGCGGGCCGCACCACCCGGGAGCAATTGGTGGCGGCGAACGTGGACACGCTCTTTCTCGTAACCGGTCTCGACGGCGACTTCAATGTCCGCCGGATCGAACGATACCTCACCCTCGGGTGGGAGAGCGGGGCCGAGCCGGTGGTGATCCTGAACAAGGCGGACCTCCGGGGCGATGCGGAGGAGTGCGCCGACTCGGTGCGGGCGATCGCCCCCAACGGAGCGGTGATCGCCGTGAGCGCCCTGGACGGCCGGGGGTTCGACGATCTCGGCCCCTGGCTCGGGCCCGGCCGGACCGTGGCGCTCCTCGGCTCGTCGGGGGCCGGGAAGTCGAGCATCATCAATCGTCTCGCCGGAGAGGACGTAGCCCGCACCGCCGAGGTTCGGGAAGCCGACAGCCGGGGCCGCCACACGACGACCCATCGGGAGATGATCGTTCTCCCGTCGGGCGCCATCCTCGTCGATTCACCGGGCATGCGGGAGATCCAACTCTGGGGGAGCGAGAAGGGGCTCGCTTCGGCTTTCGGCGACGTGGAGTCCCTCGCCGGGGAGTGCCGATTCCGCGACTGCGCCCACGGGAGCGAACCCGGGTGCGCCGTGCGGGCCGCCGTCGCATCGGGCGGTCTCTCCGAGGCGAGGCTGGACAGTTATCTCCGTCTCCGCCGGGAACTCGGCCACCTCCGGGAGAGACGGGACGAAAAAATCCACCGTAACACGAAAGGCCGCTGGAAAGCGATCCACAAGGAATGGCGCCGATTCAAGAAGAACCGCGGACATTGATCCGAACCGTCTCGATTGTCCCATCTTTTTTCCGCCCCTGAAGCTCAGCCCCCACGCCCCCACGGCCGATCCTCGGAAGTACAGAGATGGCATCTGGTGAGCCGATCCGGCCGGAGGGGAACAAACCGACCGAACGAGGGAGCCGAAAGCGTCATGAGTATCTTCGACAAGATCCGTCGTCACGCCGCGGTCGCCGCGGGGGACTTTGCCGCCATGTTCAAGGACGTGGAGATCCCCGCCCTTCCCGCGTCCGCCGCGGGACTGATCGCCGAGATCAACCGGCCCGAACCCGACGCGCCTCGGGTCACCCAGGCGATCTCGGCGTCCCCCGAGCTCTCCGCCAAGGTGCTCCGCACGGTCAACTCGTCGTTCTACTCGCTGCGGAACCGGGTGACCACCGTGGGGCACGCCGTCTCCCTCCTCGGACTCCGCCAGGTGCGGTCGATCGCCCTCTCCCACACCATGATGACCGCCGTTCCCCGTCCCTCGGAAGACCTGTTTGATCACGGTGCTTTCTGGACCGATTCTCTCGTGCGGGCCTTGATCGCCCGGTCCCTGCGGAGAAGGACGAACCCGAAGGACGCGGACGAGGCGTTCACGACCATGCTCCTCGCGGACGTGGCGATTCCGGTCCTCATGAGCGAGTGGACCGATTACTACGGCCCCCTGTTCGCGACCTGGCCGGGATCGAAATCGCGCCTCTCCGCGCTCGAGCGGGTGAAGTTCCAATGGGATCATTCCCAGGCGGGAGCGGGGGTGCTTCAGGCGTGGGGGTTCCCGGAGGAGATGATCTGTTTCGTCGCCACCCACACCCGGACCCGGAAGGAGATCCGGGAGCTGGGCATCGAGGAGACGATCGCGCTCCCGGTCGCGGTGGCGGCGCTCACGCCGAGCGTGCTCCAACCCGATCCGGCCCGGGGGGCCCTCATGGTGTCGGAGGCGAAGGCCGCGTTCGGACTGGACCGGGACGGCCTCTCGGACATCATAGACGGCGTCCGGGTCGACCTCGAAGTGATGCTCTGCCTCTTCGGCCTGGACGACCGGGGGGCATCGGCCATGCTCGAGGAGATGGTCTGCGCCGAAGCGCCCGCGGGGTCCGAGGGGACCCCGTGACCCCCGATCATCGTTCCCCTCGGAAGCCCTCGAGCGGCGCATCTATCGCCATCGTCTATAACCGCTGATTTAACAAACAGTTGTGGAGTTCTCGGTCGCCGGGATCCGGCGGTGGGTGGGCCGGACGTCCTTCCGCCGGGGCGCGCCTTGATCGAATCCGAATCGCCGGGTAGAATCGGGAGGCTCCCGAGAAAACAGAAGCCTCCTGCTACCGGGGCGGCCGCTCCGAAGAAGGGGATGGGCCTATGACGAACGACAAGGAGAAGATATGGGCGGACCGGCCGGCGCCGTAGTCGACTATTTCCGGGACTTCAAGGTGCTCCGTCACACGCGGTCGGAGTACTGGGGCATCCAGATCGTCAACTTCCTGGACAGCACCACCTTCTTCTCCATCCTCACCATCGCCGTCATCCTCCTCTCCGACGACTTCGGTTTCTCCGACGAGCAGGCGGGGTACGCGGTGACCATCTACGGGAGCACGACCACGATCTGTCTCTTCTTTTCGGGGACCGTGACCGATTGGCTCGGGATCCGGATGTCCTTCTACGTCGCCATGATCGGACAACTCCTCACGCGGGGAACGATCATGGTCCTCGCCCTGAACCCGGATCTCCTGCCCGACCTCAGGGGCCCGATCGTGATCGCGGCCTTCTTCCTGATGGCGCCGTTCGTCGCGATGATACAGACGGTCTACCAGGCCGCGAACAAACGGTTCACCACGAAGAAGTCCCGGGGAGCGGGCTTCAACCTCTGGTACCTCTTCATGAATATCGGGGCCGCGGCGGCCGGGTTCCTGATCGACATCATCCGTCTCTCCCTCGGCCTGCCGAACGGGCACATCTTCACGTTCGCCGTCTTCGCCCACATCGTGAGTTTCTTCCTGATCATGATGTTCATCCGCCGGGAGGATCAGCTCTACGACGAGGGAGAGGAGCCGGCGGCCGTTCCGGAGTCGGAGAAGAAGCCCCGGAAGAAGCCGTGGCAGATCGCGGCCGAGGTGGTGAAGGTCTCCATCTTCTGGAAGTTCATGTGCCTCATCTCGCTCCTCATCGGTGTCCGGGCGTGCTTCCTCTATCTGCACCTTCTCTGGCCGAAGTACTGGCTCCGAGTGATCGGGCCGGAGGCGAAGATCGGGTTGCTCCAGGCGGTGAATCCGATTCTCGTGATTTTCGGGCTGATCCTGCTCATACCGATCCTGCACCGGTACAGCGTCTACAAGATGCTGACCTTCGGTGGGATGATCTCGGCCCTCTCCCTCTGGGTGCTGGCGATCCCCTCGTACGGGCAGATGACGTACGTTTATTCGATCATGGCTCTCGTGGTGCTTACCATCGGGGAAGTGATCTGGTCGCCGAGGCTGAACGAGTACGCGGCGGCCATCGCGCCGGAAGGGCAGGAGGGGACCTATCTCGGCCTGTCGATGGTCCCCTACTTCTTCGCCAAGACCGTGGTCAGCCTCCTTTCGGGGCACATGCTTACCCGCTGGGTGCCGGAGGACATGGGAGAACGGCTCCGGGCCGGAACGGTCGCCTTCGTCGACTCGCCGAGCATGCTCTGGATCATTCTCGGCGTCTTCGCCCTCGGCGGGCCGATCATCGCCTGGCTCCTGAAGGACTGGTTCACCAAGGGGGTGAACTGGGAGAAGTCCCGGCAATAGGGTCGTGCTTCGGAACCGGATTCTACTGCGGCCTCGGGGCACGGGCTCCGAGGCCGTTCTTCCTTCGCCGGCATCCTCGACGGGGCTCGGGCCCCGCCTCCGGGTGCCGGCTCGTCCAGAACCGCCTCTCGCACCGTGCCCCGAACCCTCGCGACGAATCCGGTTCCGAAGCACGACCCGTACGGCCAAGAACGCACTGCGGCCTCGGGGCACGGGCTCCGAGGCCGTTCTTCCTTCGCCGGCATCCTCGACGGGGCTCGGGCCCCGCCTCCGGGTGCCGGCTCGTCCAGTATGCCCTCTCGCCTCACTCCCCTCGGACCTCACGATGTAAGCAATCTCGATCCACTGGCCGTTCGGATCATCGAACGAACTGCCCGTCCAAGCGCATCATCCCGAGTCGATGAGGGAGCGGCGTGTCCCGGATGACCCCCCTTCCGGGTGGACGACGGACCCCATCATGCTTTATATTAAAATATACGGGCCTTCGATCCGTGTCCCCCGCCTGTGACGACAGGGGTGTTGTCTCCACCCTCGGCGGGCGGACGCCAAGAGGTGAAGGGTGGAGCACTCCATTTCCTTATCGGAAGACCGAAGCTATGTCGTTCTGCGCCTCCGGGGGGAGATCCGCGGGCGGGCGGCGGTGGAGACCAACCTGGAAGCCCACTCTTTCGGCCGGGAGCATGGGGTCCATCGTTACCTGGTCGACGCGAGGGAGTGCCGGAATGTCGACACGGTCTTCGGTAACTACGAATTCGCCTACAAAGACATGAGGCTGGCTGAGGGGATCGACCGGAACGCCCGGATCGCAGTGCTCGTGAGCCCCGGCGACCACTCCCATGACTTCGTCGAGACCGTCTCCCGAAACAGCGGCTTGGACGTCACGCTCTTCACCGACCTCGAGCTCGCCCTTCGTCACCTGTCGGAGGAGCGCTGAGCCCTTCTCGCCCCCAGGAAAAGCCCGGGGCCGGAATGAACGACCTCCGTCCGTCCCTTCCATTCACCCTGATCGGTGTCGTGGTGATCTGGGTCGTCTTTCTGGTACGCTCCCGCTTCCTCACCCGGGGGAGGTGAGAGACCGGGACCGAGTTCCATCCCCCCGGGCGCACAGCCTTCTTCTCGAGAGGACGCCGTCGTCGCCGATCCCCATGGGCATGGCCGCTCCGAATCTGTTACCTTCAGACGACCCCCCGCGGCCCGGGACCGATATCCCCTCGGGAGATGGAGATGACCGACCGGCGCATGAGCGTGATCTCCGAGGAGCTCCGCCGCCGCATCCTCGTTTTGGACGGCGCGACGGGAACTTATCTCCAGTCCCGGAATCTGTCCGAAGAGAGCTACCGGGGGGATCGGTTCGCAGGGCACGGGACGGACCTCCGGGGGAACCACGACATCCTCTGTTTGACCCGGCCGGACGTGATCGGCGAAATGCACAGGGCCTACCTCGCCGCCGGGGCGGACATCGTCTCGACGAACACCTTCAACGCCACGCCGATCAGCCAGGCCGACTACGGCACGTCGGCGGAGGTCCGGGCGATAAACGAGGCGGCGGCCCGGATCGCCCGGGATAAGGCGGTGGAGTTCACGGCGGAGGATCCGGCGAAGCCCCGCTTCGTCGCCGGCGTTCTCGGCCCCACGAACAAGACCTGTTCCCTCTCGCCCGACGTGAACGACCCCGGTTTCCGGGCCGTCTCCTTCGACGACATGGCCGCCGCCTACCGGGAGCAGGCGGAAGGGCTCCTCGAGGGGGGGGTCGATCTCCTCCTCGTGGAGACCGTGTTCGACACGCTAAGCGCGAAGGCCGCCCTCTTCGCCCTCCGGGGCGTCCTGGACGATCGGGGGGCGGACCTCCCGGTCTGGGTCTCCGGCACCATCACCGACGGGAGCGGACGAACCTTGATCGGCCAGACCGTCGAGGCGTTCTGGTACTCGGTCCGCCACGCCGGGCCTCTCATCGTCGGCTTGAACTGCGCCCTCGGCCCCGACGCCCTCCGGCCCCGGGTCGCCGAGCTCTCGAAGGTCGCCGATACGTTCGTCTCGGTCCACCCGAATGCGGGGCTCCCGAACGAACGGGGCGGCTACGACGAGACGCCGGAGTCCATGGCTTTCGCGCTCCGGGAGTTCGCCGGGGCGGGCCTGGTGAACTTGGTCGGGGGATGCTGCGGCACCACGCCCGAGCACATCGCCGCGATCGCCGCCGCCGTGGAAGGGATGCCCCCCCGCCCGGTCCCGGTGTCACCCCGGTTCACCCGCCTCTCGGGCCTCGAGCCCCTCGAGATACGTCCCGATTCCCTCTTCGTGAACGTCGGCGAAAGGACGAACGTGGCCGGCTCCGCCCGTTTCGCCCGGCTCGTCCGGGAGGGGGAGCGGGAAGAGGCCCTGGACGTGGCGCGCCGCCAGGTCCGGGGGGGTGCCCAGATCATCGACGTCAACATGGACGACGCGCTTCTCGACGGCCCCGCGGAAATGGTCGCCTTCCTTCGCCTCGCCCTTTCGGATCCCGAGATCGCCCGGGTGCCGGTGATGCTCGATTCGTCCCGCTGGGAAGTGATCGAGGCGGGGCTCCGGTGCCTTCCGGGAAAAGGAGTGGTCAACTCGATCAGTCTGAAGGACGGCGAGGAGGAGTTCCTTCGCCGGGCCCGCCTCGCGCGTCGGTTCGGCGCGGCGGTGGTCGTCATGGCCTTCGACGAGAAGGGGCAGGCGGACACGCTCGAGCGGAAGAAGGAGATCGCCGCGCGGGGGTACCGGGTTCTCACGGAAGAGGCCGGATTCCCGCCGGAGGACATCGTCTTCGATCCGAATGTTTTCGCCGTCGGTACGGGCCTCGAGGAACACGCCGGTTATGGTGTCGCCTATCTCGAAGCGTGCCGTTGGATCAAGGGAAACCTTCCCCATGCCCTCGTCGGCGGGGGGGTGAGCAACCTCTCCTTCGCCTACCGGGGAAACGACACGGTGCGTGAGGCGATGCACTCGGTCTTCCTCTACCACGCCGTGGAGGCGGGCATGGACATGGGCATCGTGAATGCCGGCCAGCTCGTGGTCTACGAGGAGATCGAGCCCGAACTCAGGGAGAGAGTGGAGGATGTGGTGCTCGACCGGCGGCCGGACGCCACGGCGCGCCTGACCGAGCTCGCCCATCGCACGGCGGGACGAAAGAGGAAGAAGGATAACGACGGGGAGTGGCGCCGCCTTCCCGTGGCGAAGCGGCTCGAGCACGCCTTCGTCCACGGCGTCGCCGACCATGTGGAGGAGGACGCCCTCGAGGCGCTCGCCGAGATCGGCAGCCCCCTCGCCGTCATCGAGGGGCCCCTCATGGCCGGCATGGAGACCGTGGGCGATCTCTTCGGCGCGGGGAAGATGTTCCTCCCCCAGGTCATCCGGAGCGCGCGGGTGATGAAGAAGGCGGTCGCCGTCCTCGAGCCCCGTCTTCTGGAGGAGAAGAACGGGGGCGCCCGGGCGAAAGGGACCGTGGTTCTCGCCACGGTGAAGGGGGACGTCCACGACATCGGCAAGAACATCGTCGCCGTGGTCCTCGGTTGCAACAACTACGACGTGATCGACCTCGGCGTGATGACGCCCCTCGAGAAGATCACCGCCGCGGCAAAGGCATCGAGGGCGGACGTGGTCGGCCTTTCCGGGCTGATCACGCCCTCCCTGGACGAAATGGTTCGCGTGGCGGAGGAGATGGAGCGGCTCGGCATGGATGTGCCCCTTCTCATCGGCGGGGCCACCACCTCCCGGGCCCACACGGCGATCAAGATCGATCCCGCCTATCGGGGGGCGGTCGCCCACGTGCCCGACGCCTCCCGCGCGGCCGGCGTGGTGGGGCGGCTCCTCGACCCGGCGGCCCGGGAGGAGTTCAAGCGGGAGAGGAAAGAAGAGTACGAGAGGCTTCGGGCGGATCGGGCGAGTGGAAGGGGGGGCGCGAGACTTCTCCCGCTCGCAGAAGCGCGGCGAAGGAGGTTCCTCGTCTCCGGCCCCGGCGCGCCGCCTCTGCGGCCCGGCGTCCACCGGTTCGACGACTACTCGATCCGGGAACTCCTCCCCTACATCGACTGGACGCCTTTCTTTCACCTGTGGCGTCTCCGGGGACGGTACCCGGAGATCTTGGAGAGCCCCGAGTTCGGCGCCGAGGCGAGAAGGGTCCACGGCGACGCCGAAGATCTTCTCGCGAAGATCGCGGGCGGACGACTCCTCCGGGCGCGGGCGGTGGTCGGTCTCTTCCCGGCGGGCGCCGTGGGGGATGACGTGGAGGTTTACGGCGACGAGAACCGGGAGCGGCCGGTCGCCCGGCTCCACTTCCTCCGGCAACAGACGGAACGGGCGGCGGGAAAACCGTGCCTCTCTCTCGCCGACTTCGTCGCGCCGAGAGAATCGGGACGGGCGGACTGGATCGGCGCCTTCGCCCTGACCGCCGGAGTCGGCGCCGCGTCGCTCGCCGCAGAGCGGGAGGGAGAGGGGGACGATTACGGGGCGATTCTCCTGAAGGCGGTGGCGGACCGCCTGGCCGAGGCGTTCGCCGAGCGGCTTCACGAGCGGGTACGCCGGGAAGTGTGGGGGTACGCGCCGGACGAAAGCCCGGACGCCCGGACGACGATCGCCGAAGGGTACGACGGCATCCGGCCCGCGCCCGGATACCCCGCGTGCCCGGACCACACCGAGAAGGCGACCCTCTTCCGCCTCCTCGGCGCCGGAGAGGCGACTGGCGTCCGCCTTACCGAAAGCTTCGCCATGGACCCGGCGGCGTCGGTGTGCGGCTGGTACTTCGCCCGCCCCGAGGCGCGCTACTTCAGTATCGGGAAGATCGGCCGGGACCAGGCGGCCGACTACGCCGCCCGGAAGGGGATGACCCTCGGCGAGGCGGAGCGGTGGCTCGCCCCTTCGCTCGGGTACGATCCGAAGCGGGCGGCGGAGGCGGCATCGTGATATCGAGCACGAATCGCCCGGGCCGGCCGGGACATCTCACGGGAGACGTTTCGCCATGCATGTGACCGAACACCTCGACCGCGCGAAGAGCCCTCTGTTCAGCTACGAGATCATCCCGCCCCTTCGGGGGGGGAGCGTGCGGGACATCATCGACGTGGTCGAACAGGTGATGCCTTTCCGGCCCCCCTTCATCGACGTGACGAGCCACTCGGCCGAGGCGTACTACGAGGAGCTCGACGGCGGCGGGATCCGGCGGCGGGTCCGGAAGAAACGGCCGGGGACGATCAGCATCTGCGGCATCATCAGCATCCGGTACAACATCGACACGGTCCCCCATCTCCTCTGCCGCGGGTTCAGCCGGGAGGAGACGGAGGACGCCATGATCGAGCTGAACTACCTCGGCATTCACAACGTGCTCGCCATCCGGGGGGACGAGACGAACTACAAGAAGCGGATCGACTCGAGCAAGTCCGTGAACGCCTACGCCGACGCCCTCGTCTCCCAACTCGTGGATCTGAAGCGGGGAAAGTACCTCGAGGACATCGCGAACTCGGAGCCGATCGACATGTGCGTCGGCGTCGGCGGCTACCCCGAGAAGCACATCGAATCACCGAACCGGAAGACCGACGTCGCTTACCTGAAACAGAAGGTCGACGCCGGCGCTGACTACGTCGTCACCCAGATGTTCTTCGACAACCGGCACTACTTCGAGTTCGAGCGGGCCTGCCGGGAGGCGGGGATCACGGTGCCCATCATTCCGGGTATGAAGATCCTCGACCGGCCGAGCCAGCTCACGACACTGCCGAAGAACTTCCACGTCACCGTTCCCGAGGATCTCGCCGACGAGGTGCAGGCGGGCCCGGAGCACGCTCGGGAGATCGGCGTCCGGTGGGGGATCCGGCAGGTTCGGGAACTGGTCGACAACGGCGCCCCTTGCGTCCACTTCTACATCATGAACGACGCCGGCCCCGTGCTCGACGTGATCCGGGGAATGTGAGGATTCGATGACACCTGCCGTCGTCGGTGTCTTCGCGCGCGCTTTCTTCACCCTCGGCGCGGCCCCGCAAGAGGTCGCGCCCGGAATTCTCTGCCGCGTCAGGAGTTCGGGGGGGCGCCCGGACGGACCCGTTCAGGACCGGCGATTCTCCCGGCAAGGGACGGCACCTTTCCAGTAGCCTCGCCGGGGGGTGGGGAGTCCGGATAGATTCTGGACATCCCCGTTCCTCGGCGGCCCGCCCGCCGGCCTCCCCTTCTCGTGAGACGGGGCTTCGCGCCGACAGGCCCGAGCCCGGAGATACCCGCACGAGCCCTTTTCGTGTATAATGATAAGTGTCTTCACCCACCGCTCCCCCGAGTCGAGAAGTCGATTTCGATCTCGCCGATTCAGACGGGCGCCTTCTCGAGAACCGGGGCTCTCGGAAAGCCAAGGAGTATGCCATGAACGCTCCCTTCCGCTCCATCCCGCGCCCCCCGGTTCGCCTCATTCGTGCGCTCGTCTCCCTCCTGTTCATCCCTCTTCTCGCGATGGCATTCGTTCCTTCCAAGAGCGAGGGGGGGCAAGATGAGGCGTATCCCGTCGACTGGCTCCGGGCGATGGAGGAGTTCTACGACAGCCATCCGGAGCTGAAGACGACGAAGAGCAGCGGCTTCAAGCCGTACTACCGCGTGAAGTGGTATGCCGAGTCCCGGATGGACGATGAGAGGGCGCCGGACGGCGCCGCCCGCCGCCGGGTGTGGGAGGAGAAGTCGGCCCGCGTCGAGGGGGCCGGGAAGGCCGCCCGGGCGAGTTGGTTCACCGTCGGCCCGGCGAACGTCTCCGGCCGTTGCCTCGACATCGAGTTTCACCCCGCCAATCCGGACATCGTCTACGTCGGGTCGGCCAGCGGCGGACTCTGGAAGTCGATCGACGGCGGCGACAGTTGGGCGCCTCTCACCGATTCCCTCCAGTCCCTCGCGATCGGAGCGGTTGCCGTTTTACCTTCCGATCCCAACATCGTGCTGATCGGCACGGGGGAGGGGAACGGCGCCCTCAACACGGACTATGGCGTGGGCATTTTGAAGTCCGTCGACGGCGGTGCGACGTGGGGCCCCACGAGCCTCTCCTACCCGGGCACGAGTTTTACCGGGTTCAACGTGATGGAGGTGAATCCCGTCACCGGGACGATCCTCGCCGGCGCGAGCGGCGCCCTTTGGCGCTCCACCGACTCAGGGGAGACGTGGGAGACGGTGCTCGAGGGGGGGAACTACTACGACGTCAAATGGAAGCCCGGTGATTCGCTCCGGGTCTATGCAGCGAAGGGTTCGGCCACCGGCGCGAATCACGTGAAAGTCTCCACCGACGATGGCCTGACGTGGGCGAAGGCGGGGGTGGGCCAACCGTCGGGCGCGCTCATCGGGAAGACCAAGATCGCGGTTACCCCCGCCAACCCGAACGTGATCTACGCGAACTACGTGAACCGGCTGACATCGGAGACCCTCGGCATCTACCGGAGCGACGACAACGGCGAGAACTGGACCGCCGTTTACACGGGGCCGAACATGACCGGCGGCCAGGGGTGGTACAACCTCTCCCTCGCCGTCGACCCCGACGACCCGGTCCGGGTGATCGCGGGGGGCGTCAAGCTCTACCGCTCCATCGACGGCGGCGCCACATTCGACAGCACGGGGATCGGCTACGGCCTCGGCACGGAAACTTCGGTCCACTGGGACCATCATGCCGTCGCCTACAAGCCGGGATCGAACGACGAGGTCTGGGTCTGCACCGACGGCGGCGTGTGGCGCTCCCTGAACGACGGCGAGGACTGGACATCCCGCCGGGAGGGGCTCGTCACGTACCAGTTCTACGACATCTGCGTCGCCCAGTCGGACGGGGCCTTCATGATGGGGGGGACCCAGGACAACGGCGTCCCCGGCCGGGTGACCGTGGACGAGTGGTTCACGTCGACCCTCTTCGCCGACGGCATGGTGTGCAACGTCTCCCCCGGCGACGCGGACGAGATCTACGGGGAGTGGCAGTTCGGCAACCATGTGAAGAGCGTGAACGGAGGCGACTCCTGGTTTTCGATCCAGGGGGGGATCCCCGCCTCGTCGGGAGCGTGGGTGACGCCGGTCGACCAGGACCCGGAGAACTCGGACCACCTTTACACGGCGCAGAACGGATCGATCTACCGGACCTGGAGCGGGGGAGGATCGTGGGACGCCGCCACCACGGGGTCGGCCACGTGGATCTCGATCAGCCCCGTGGACGGCGACGTGGTCTGGACCGTCGCCGGGACCCCCCGGCTCACCGTCGACGACGGGGGGACGTGGGCCTACGCGAACTCCTACGGCTTCTCCACCGGCCCGGCGACCAAGATCCACGCCCACCCGGTCGACGTCGCCTCTGCGCTCGTCACATTCTCGGGGTACGGTCCATACGCCCACGTGGCCCTCACGACCAACTACGGCGTGACCTGGACCGACGTGACCGGCGACCTTCCGTCCCACCCGGTGAACACGATCATCGTCGACCCGACCGATCCGAACGCCTGGTACATCGGCACCGACATGGGCGTCTGGTGGAGTCGGGACGGCGGCGCCCACTGGGAGCCTTTCGAGACGGGACTTCCCGAGGCGGTGGTGCTCGATCTCGAGATCCGGAGGGGGACGCGGAAGCTCGTGGCCGGCACCTACGGACGGGGGGCGTGGGAGATCGACCTTTCCGTGCCGACCGGCGTGGCGTCGGAACCCGCAGCCGCCTCGGCGCTGCACCTCATGCTCGATCCCCCTTCGCCGAGCCCCTTTGCCGATCAGACCCTGCTCCGGTACGCCGCGAAGAGCCGGGCGCCGGTGACGCTCGACGTCTTCGACATCCGGGGGCGCCGGGTCGCCCACCTCGGGGACCGCCCGTCGGGGGACGGTATCATTAGGTCCATGTACTGGAGCGCCGCGGGGGTCCCGAGCGGCGTCTATTTCCTCCGCCTCCGGGCCGGGGACGCGGAGACCTCCCGGCGGGTGGTGATCGCCCGGTAAAGCCCGCCCCCGTCACGTTCGCCTTGACGGGGAGCCCTCGGGGCCCGACACTGCAGGGGCGACCCGATGGGGCCGGCGGGCCATCGCCGGTCTTCGAATAAAACGAATCCGGATCGGGTAGTTTCCGAGAACGCCGCCCCGCGGCCGATTTCGATCCCAGACGACCGGGAGGTCTCCGAAATGGGCATGATCGTCGTATTAGTCGTACTCGTCCTGATCGTTTTCTTCATCGTCGGTATCTACAACCGGCTCGTGGCGGGGCGGAACAGGTACAAGAACGCCTACGCCCAGATCGACGTTCAGCTGAAGCGCCGCTACGACCTGATCCCCAATCTGGTGGAGACGGCGAAAGGCTACATCAAGCACGAGCGGGAGACCCTCGAGGCGGTGATCCGGGCCCGGAGCGCAGCGGTCACGGCGGCGGGGGCCGCGGCGGCGGACCCGGGCGCGCCCGAGGTGATGCGCCAGCTCTCCCAGGCGGAGAGCGGTCTCGCCGGCGCCCTCGGCCGGCTCTTCGCCCTCTCCGAATCGTACCCGGACCTGAAGGCGAACCAGACCATGAGCCAGCTGATGGAGGAGCTGACCTCCACGGAGAACAAGGTCTCTTTCGCCCGCCAGGCCTTCAACGACATGGTGATGGCGTACAACATCCTCCGGGAGTCGTTCCCGAACACCCTCCTCGCCGGCATGTTCAACTTCGGTCCCGCCGAGCTGCTCCAAGCGACCACCTCGGAAGCGGAGCGGGAGGCGCCGAAGGTCTCCTTTTAGCGGGCGGGGCGGCGGAGAGCGCTCTCATGGCGATGAACTTCTTCGAACACCAGGAGCGGGCGCGGCGGAACACGTCGCGCCTCGTGCTGCTTTTCAGTTTCGCCGTGGCGGGGATCGTGATCGCCCTCTACGTGGGGAGCCGGATCGTGCTCCGCTACGCCTTCGCGAGCAGCACCGGCCCCTACCTCTACCCGTGGTGGGATCCCGGCGCCTTCGCCGGCGTCGCGGTCGCCGGAAGCCTCTTCATCGGTCTGGCGAGCTGGTCCAAGTCCCTCTCCCTCCGGCAGGGGGGAGGCAAGGTGGCCGAGATGCTCGGCGGCCGGGAGGTCCGGCCCGACACGGGGGACCCGGACGAGCGGCGGCTCCGGAACGTGGTCGAGGAGATCGCCATCGCCTCCGGAGTTCCCGTGCCGAAGGTTTACCTTCTGGACAAAGAGGAGGGGATCAACGCCTTCGCCGCCGGCCACACCGCGGACGACGCGGCGGTCGCCGTCACCCGGGGTACGCTGAAAACGCTGAGCCGCGCCGAGCTCCAAGGGGTGATCGCCCACGAGTTCAGCCATATCCTGAACGGCGACATGCGGCTCAACATCCGCCTCATCGGTGTTCTCTTCGGCATCTTCGTGATGGGCATCATCGGCCGCATCCTCGCCCGGGTGGGGGGGAGCGGCGGGCGGAACCGGAAGGGGGCGCCGGTGATCGCCATCGCCGGTCTCATGCTCATGCTGATCGGCTTCATCGGCACCCTCGTCGGGCGGATGATCCAGAGCGCCGTGTCGAGACAGAGGGAGTTTCTCGCCGATTCGTCGGCCGTGCAGTTCACCCGGGACCCTTCGGGCATCGCGGGGGCTCTGAAGAAGATCGGCGGTTTCGTCCACGGCTCCCGGGTCCGTTCCCCCCAGGCGGAACAGGTGAGCCACATGTTCTTCGCCCTCGGTTTGAAGCCGGCCCTCTTCTCCGGGCTCTTCGCCACCCACCCCCCCCTGGACGAGCGGATCCGGCGCATCGATCCTTCCTTCGACGGCCGCTTCCCGAAGAGGCTCCCCGAGGGGGCGGAGCCCTTCATGCCGGAGCCGGGCGCGGGGGTGGAGGGGATCATCCGGGGTCTACGGGAGGGGGCCGGGATCTCCGCCGATCCGGGGGAGGCGATGGGGCGGGTCGGCGCGCCCGCGGGTAACGACCCCCTTCTGGGAGTCGCCTTGCTCGGCCTCGTTCCGGCGGCGGTCCGTGAAATGGTAGGCCGGCCGCCCGGGGCCGCCGCGGCCGTGTCGGCCCTCTTTCTCGACCGGGATCCGGGCATGCGGGAGGTGCAGGGGAGGATCCTCGCGGAGCGGGATCGGGCGGAGACGGTCCGTTCGATCGAGAACGCCCGCGCTCTCCTCGAAGGGCTCGATCCCCGGGCCCGGCTCGTGGTCGCCGATCTCGCGGCGCCGGCGCTCCGAGACCTGACGCCGGGCGAGCGGGAGCGCTTCCGGGAGCGCGTCGGCGCCCTCGTCCGGGCGGACCGGGCGATCACGCTCTTCGAGTTCACACTGAGCTGGGTGCTCGAGCGGAGGATGGAGCGGGAGGGGAGGCCTCCGGCGCCGGTCCGCTACCGATCCCTCGGGCCCGTGCTCAAGGACTTCGCGGTCCTTCTCGGCGCGCTGGCGAGGGAGGGTTCGGCGGGGGATCCGGAAGGTGCGAGGGCCGCGTTCGACCGGGGCCGGAACCGGGTTCCCGGGCTTGGGAAGATCGCCCTCCCCTTCGACCCGGCGGAGAAGACGAATTACCAGGACGTCGCCCGCGCTCTCGAACGACTCGGCGAAGCGTCGTATCCCGTGAAGGAGAAGGTGGTGACCGCCCTCGCCCACACGGTCCTCGCCGACCGGAAGGTGGTGCCCGCCGAGGCCGAGCTTCTTCGGGTCGTCTCGATCGCCCTCGACTGCCCCATGCCCCCCTTTCCCGCCCTCGTCGCGTCCGGCGCGGCGTAGCCCGCACTTCCCGCCAGGTTTCTACTGCGGTTCCGGATCACGGCCTACGAAGCCTTCTTTCCGTCGCCGCTTCCTCAACGGGGCTTCGGGCCCCGCCTCCGGGAGCGGCTCGTCCAAGTCGGCTTCTCGTCTCTTGATCCGAAACCTCGCAACGAAACCTGGCGGGAAGTGCGGCCTGAGCGATCCTAGTCCTTCACTGCTCATGTAGTTCGTGGTATACTGGTTATGAACCTTCGTTGCCTTGCTCCTCTCCCCGGCCGGGAGGTACCCCCCATGAACCCCGCCCGACGGATCTCGTCCTGCCTGCTCGTTCTTCTCCTCCCAGCGACCGCCGCGGGCCTCCCCTTCGCGGGGCTCGATGTCGATGACGACCTCCTCTGCGACACCCTCGCCGGCGACATGGGCAGGGTGTTCACGGCGGACGAGGTGGGGGACACGGTCTTCTTCAGGCCCTACTTCGACACCGCCGACTCGGTTGCCGCCTTCGGCTGCGTCTTCTGCGTGAAGGACCGCGGAAAGGTCGCGTTCCTCTCGTGGGAGTACGACACACCGGAGGGGTGGACGGACATCGACATCCAGAACAGCAATGACGGCATCCGGTCCGATCTCCGGGTCGGCGGCCGGTCGATCGACGTCAGCGATTGGATCGAGTATCTCTATCCCGACCACCTCTGCTGGCTCGTGCAGAGCACGGACTTCTCCTTCGAGAATCCGATGGAGGGATTTCCGCGCCCCCTCGGGACCTTCGGATTCATCGTCGCCGCGGAGGGGCGGATCGAGTGGATTCTGGACGGCGCGAACATCGCCTATCTGACCCCCACCTTCGAAACGGTCCTCTTCAACGACGAGGACCGGGTGTGCGGTTCACTCCCTCCGGAGGCGTTTCCGCCGGAAGCCCCCGAAGGATGCGCCGCTACGGACGACCGCGACGACGTCGTCGTCGTCACCTGGAACGATGCCTCGGCTCTCGAGCAGGGATTCCGTATCCGGCGAAACGGGTTTCTCGTCGGCGAGGTGCCGCCCGACGTCGAAACGTGGACCGACGTCCCGGAGATCGGGTCCCACCGGTACGATGTCCGGGCATACAACTGGAACGGCGAGTCGGAGGCGTGCGCCGACTCGGGCACCCTCCTTCCTCCTCCGCCCCCCGGCGCCCCGTACGACTGCGCGGCGACCGACACGATCATCGACCTGATCGTCGTCACCTGGACGGACGGATCGGACAACGAGGAGGGATTTCGCGTCTGGCGGGGGGAGTACCTCGTGGGGACCGCCGGTCCGGACACGGAGAGCTTCGACGATCCGATCGGCCTGGGCAGCCATCTCTACACGGTGCGCGCGTTCAACGCCGGCGGCGAGTCGGAGGCGTGCGTCGATTCGGGGACGTCCACCGCGGCGCCGGTGCCGCCGCCGTCCGAGAACTGCGCCGCCACCGACGACCGGATCGAGCAGGTTCTCCTCGAGTGGGATGACGTTTCCGATCTCGAGGTGGCGTACCGGATCCGCCGGGACGGGCTCGTCATTCAGACCCTTCCCGAGGACGCGACCACCTACGTCGACCAGTGCCCGCCGGGGACTTATGTCTACGGAATCACGGCCCTGAACTCCCAGGGCGTCGAATCCGACTCGTGTTCGGCGACGGGAACCGCCGGGCCCCGGCCGGCGCCGACCCCCCCCTCCTGGTGCGCCGCGACGGACGAGTACGTCTCCCGGGTGGTCATCACGTGGGCGGACGACGCCGTCTGGCAAAGCGGCTTCCGGGTTTATCGGGACGGGGAGCAGATCGCCCAGGTCGGCGCGAACGCCCACTCGCTCTCGGACTACCCCTCGCCCGGCACCTATCTGTACGAAGTGGTCGCCTACAACTACACCGGCGAGTCGGAGCCCTGCGCCGACTCGGGGACGCGTCTTTTCGGCCATCACTTCGCGGGGCTCGACTTCGACGGCGATCTCGACTGCGAGATCGAGACCGGCGATCTCGGCCGCGTGTACGCGGCGGACGAAGTGGGGGACACGGTCGCCTTCGAGCCCTTCTTCGACACTCCGGACTACATCTTCTCGCTCGGCTGCACCTTCTGCGTCACCCACAAGGACCGCCTCGCCTTCATCGACTGGGATTACGAAACGCCGTCCGGTTGGACGAACACGCCGATCCTGACGGTCGACGGCCCCGATCCCGGGGACCCCTTCGAGGTGAGCGACTGGATCGTCGAGACCTTTCCCGACTACCGGTGCTGGCTTGTGACGAGCACGAACTTCAACTTCGACGGCGGCGGACAATTCGCCCCCGCCCCGCTCGGAGAATTTCGATTCGAGGTGGCCGCCGAGGGGGCGATCGAGTGGATCCTGGACGGCCCCGGCATCGCCTATCTTTCCTCCCAGTTCCAGACGGTGGTCTTCGACGATCCGGGGCAGCTCTGCTACGAAGGACCGGAGCCGCCGCTTCCGCCCGATCAGCCGACGGGGTGCGACGCGACGGAGGGGGACACCGTCTCGGTCACGATCATCTGGCAAGACAACGCGGAGGACGAGGAGGGCTTCCGGGTCCGGCGGGACGGCGAACTGCTCTACGAGACGGATGAGAACGAGGAGTCGTACGTCGACGAGGGGGTGACGGGCGCGCATGTCTACACGGTCACCGCCTTCGGCGGCGACGACGAATCCCGGCCGTGCGAAGCGGAGGGAAGCGGAATTGCCGCCCCTCGAGTTTGGGTGGTCCGGCCCGACGGGAGCGGCGACGCGCCGACCATCCAGGCCGCCATCGACTCGGTGAATCCGGGGGATCATGTGCGCCTCCGGTCGGGCATCTTCACGGGGCCGGGAAACCGGGAGATCGATCTCCGGGGGAAGAGCTTCGAGCTCTACCACATGCTCTCCGAGCCGGGAGAGTGCGTGATCGACTGCGAAGGGACGGGCCGGGGGTTTCTCGCGACCGGTGGCGAGGGGCCGGAGACGAAGGTGCGAGGGGTGACTGTCCGGAATGGAACCGCCCAAGAGGGAGGAGCCGCCTATCTCACCGCATCGCCGACATTCGAGGAATGCCGGTTCGAGGCGTGTGCCGCGGAATCTGTCGGCGGAGCGATCGCCGTCACGGGCGGGGGCGCCCCCTCGTTCACCCGGTGTCTCTTCGCCGGGAACTCGGCGGTCCGGGGAGGGGCGATCGACGCGGCGGGAGCCACCGTGGCCCTTCATCGCTGTACGCTGGCCGGCTGCAGCGCTCCGGGGGGCATGCTCTTCCTCGACGGGTTCTCGGCGCTCACGGCGGAGAACGTGCTGATCGCCTCGGGCCTCGCGGGGGCCGCGGTGCAGTGCGAAGCGGGCGCCTCGGCGACCTTCACCTGCAGCGATCTCTGGGGAAACGCCGGCGGCGACTGGACCGGCTGCGTCGCCGGTCAGGAGGGTACGAACGGGAACATCTCCCTCGATCCCCGTTTCTGCCGGCCCGCCTCGGGGAACTTCAAAGTCCGTCGCGGGTCCCCGTGCGTGGCCGACTCCGCATGCGGCGTCATCGGGGCCTACGGCGTCGGCTGCTTCGGGAACATCGAGTGGGAAGAGGGAAGTGTCGCTAAGACGGTTGCCGAGGAAGACACCCCGTCTCTTCCCCCCTTCTTCCGGATTTCTCCGAACCCGGCGCGGGGGGGCGCGTCGATCCGGTTCCACCGTCCCGAGTCGGGTCCGGTCGCGATCCGGATCTACGACGTGGCGGGCCGGTGGATCCGGGAATTCGAATCCCCCCAAGGGACGGGGACCGTCGAGTGGGACGGCCGGAGCGGCGCGGGCGAACCGGTCGCCGCCGGCGTCTACTTCCTGCTCCTCGAGGACGGGCGGGGGACGGAAACGCGCCGTCTCGTCCTCATTCGATGAGGCGGGGCCCGTCCTTGGTTATCCCCCGCTCTCCTCCGGCTGGAGGACGCCGAAGATGTTCCCTTCCGTGTCCTTGAAGTAGGCGAGGCGGCCGACGCCGGGAATCGGCATCTCGGGGACGACGTTCATGCCACCTTCCTCTTCGATGGCGGCCGCGGTTCCGTCCAGGTCCTTCGACTCCACGGTGCAGACATAGGCGATGACGGCCTGACCGTCGATCTCACCCCGGCGGGGCACCAGACCCCCGTTGATGCCGGGCGCGTCGGCCGGTCCGGTCTCGATCATCCAGTAATCCATCGGCCCGTCCCACATGGTGATCTTCCAACCGAGAATGTTGCGATAGAATCGGGCCGCCCTCTCCGGGTCCGACGCGTGGATCTCGAAATGCACCACTCGACTCATACTTTCTCCTCTCATGGAAAGAACCGCGCGAGAATCCGGGGGTCTTCCGGTAATATAAGCAAGAGGAGCCGGCCGGGCAGCCCCACGATTTCCTCGGTGCCCGGCTCGAGAAAGGAGCCATGATGCAGGTGGAAGTAAGGGAACACATCTACCGGATCATGCCCGTCCGCCCCGGCATGCTGGCCGAGGAGCTCACGGAGCGGGAAGAGGGAGTGATCGAGAGGCACTTCGAGTACCTGAAGGATCTCACGGAGAGGGGGATGGTCCGTCTCGCGGGCCGGACCCTCGTGACGGACGGGTCGGGGTTCGGCATCGTGATCCTCCTGACCGGCGATCCGGGGGAGGCGCAGCGGATCATGGAGGCCGACCCGGCCGTGGCGGAGGGGGTCATGAGCGGCGCCCTCTTCCCGTTCCGGACCGCGCTGACGGGAGGGGACGCCCCATAGATCGTTGAATAATCAAAAGGTGTGTGCTACAATGCCCTCGTAGTTCGATCCGGCTCTTTCGCGACCGTGCTCCGGTTCCTTTCGCCCCGACGCATTGCTCGGAGCGGCCGCATTCCAATGGTTTCCCCGGCCGGAGGTGTGGCATGAACCGCCTGTGGACGCTCATTCTCCCGATTCTTCTTTCTTCCTGTCTTCTTGTTCCGGGCCCCGCGGAATCGGCGGACGGACCCTCCGTCGGCGCGGCCCGCGTGCTTCCCGAGAAGACCCCCGCCGGTACCTACGGAGGCCCGCCCGCGCGGCGCCTGATCGGCGACACCATCGAGCAGCCCTTTCTCGTGCCGGCCCTGCCCTTCGACACTTATGGCTCGACCTGTGGCTTCGCCCACGACTACGACGAAATGTGCCCCTACGGCGGTTACAGCGGGCCGGATGTGGTCTACGCCCTCACGCCGACGGAGTATCAGAAGATCCGGATCGATCTCTGCCGGTCTTCCTACGACACGAAGGTCTATGTGTACAAGGACGGGTTCACGCCCGGTGCTCCCTACGCCTGCAACGATGACGCGTGCGGGGCGGATGGTTACCGGTCCCTCATCGATTTCCTCGATGTCGAGCCGGGCCACGTCTACTACATCGTGATCGACGCCTACAGCAACGAGTGCGGGAACTACGATCTCCGGATCTCCGACACGTGGGAGTGCCCGATCGCCTGCCCGCCGGAGGCCCTTCCGGAGGGGGAACCGGTCTGCTACGACGGTTACGACGACCAGTTCAACTCCGGGTGCAGCGCGGACCCGACGGCGTTCTGGATGGTCGATCCCTCCCCCGAGCCCGTCCTGATCTGCGGAGAGAGCGGGACCTACGTCTATTACGATTTGGACTATCGGGACACCGATTGGTACGAGATCAATCCCGAGCGTCCGTGTACCCTTCTCGTCACATGCGACGCGGAGTTTCTCGTTTCCCTCATGCTGATCGAGGTGATCGATCATTGCTGGGAATACGAACTCGTGGACTATGACCTGCCCCCGTTCTGCCTCCCCGCCACGATCGAAAGGGTTCTCGATCCCGGGCGCTACTGGATTTGGGTGGCCCCCCAGGTCTTCGACGGCATCCCGTGCGGGTCCCGTTACCTTCTCACGATCGACGGATACCGGCCCGTACCGACGGGCGTGGCCGAAGATATTTTCGGCACCGCTCCGTACCTCGGGGCCGCGCCCAACCCGTTCAACCCGTCGATCACGATCGCTTTCGACCTCCCCCGGCCGGGAAACGTCCGGCTGACCGCCCACGGGCCTGGCGGCAGGCTCGTGGAACGGATCGCATCGGGTCCGTTCGCCGCCGGGTCCCACGAGGTTCTCTGGGCGGGGACATCCACCGCGGGCCGATCCGCCGGTCCCGGCGTCTATTTCCTCCGCCTCGAAACGGAGGATGGTGTATCGACGAAGAAGGTGGTTCTCTTGGACTGACCCGCGCCGAGAATTCGAGAGAGAAACGAGACCGGGGGCGGTCCACCGGATCGGAATCGGGTGTCCGTCGCTATTTCTTCGGGGAGGAGGCGCGAAGGCGGAAGAGGACGAAGGTGAGATCGTCCGGCTTGAAAGGAAGTCCCTCGCGTCCCCCCATCCGCCGCCGGCACTCGAACGCGAGGTTCTGGGCGGCCTTCTTCAGCGGACCTTTGCGCACGATTTCGAGGACCCGGTCGGGGGGGAGGTTGTCCGTCAACCCGTCGGTGGCGAGAATCACCGTGTCCCGCGGCGAGAGTCGGAGCGGCGGCCCGATGTCGAGCCGCATGTCGCGGGTCCCGACGAAGTTCGAGACCACGTGGCGGTCTTCGTGAAGCAAAGCCTCCTTCTCGTCGAGCACGCCCGCCTCGACCGCGTAACCCACGGGTGAGTGGGCGATGCTCTCGAGTTTCCTCTTCCCCCGCTGTCCGACGACGAAAATCTGCGAGTCCCCCACGTGGTAATGACGGAGCGTGTCGCCGTCGATCTCCGCCACGAGAAGAGTGGTGGCCGCGCCGATCCCTTGGGCGAGCAGCGCTTCGTTCGATTGCTCGAACGCGTTGAGGAGATGGTTCCTGAGGTCGCCCCCCTCGCGGCCGAAAGACTCCACGGAGGCGCGGACTTCCTCGATGGCGATGCGTGCGGCCGTTCCCCCGCCGGGGAGTCCCCCGGCGCCGTCGGCGACGGCGAGAATCACCGGGCCCGAGCCGGCCGGCACGAGGGCGGCGCCGTCTTCGTTCGACTCGCTCCGGTCGTCCCGGGACGTGGTGAACGCGACGATCTCTCCCGCGCCGGCGTAAGCGATCCAAGGCCGATCCATATGGGATTGGAGAAAGACGGCCGGCTGTTCGAGGGAAGGCGTCGATCGCACCGCGCCCGTTCCTTTCGGTTTCCGGCGCGAAGTTTCGGCCGGACGGGCGGACCGGAAGAAACCGGGACCGTGCCGTCCCTCCGGCGACTCGCCCCGGCAGGATGGACTGCTCCCATTCATATCCGAGAGCGGAGGAAAAGTCAAAGTGTCATCAGGCCGCGGATCGGCGAAGCCGCACGATGAACGTCGTGCCGTTCGCCTTCTCGGAGACGAGCGACCCGCGGCCTTCCGAGCGTTCGGCCTCGGCCTGTGAGGAAGAGTTCTTCCGATTCCTCGATGAAGGCGGGCCGGGTCCGGAGGGGGGCCTCCGGACCCGGAGGGAGAATCAGCGGGGTTCGACGAAAACGGCCGCCGTCCGGCCGGGCACGGCGAATGCGCCCTCTTTCGCGTCGAAGCGGGCGTCGCCGAGGACGGGATCGGCCGAGGAAGCCTGCACCGGATGGAGGCGGAAAGCGCCCTCTTTCCAAACCGGCCGGGCGAAGGCGCGGGCCCCCTTCGCGGCGTTGAAGAGGACCACGATGCGCCGGTAGTCTCCGCCGAGCGCCGGGCCCGCTTCGCCGTCGTCCAGGAGCTCCATCGCCACCAGGCCCGGAATCTGGTCCGGACCGGTGTTGTGGAAGCGCACCCGCCGCTGCACCTCGTCGGCGCTATCGAGACGGAAGAGGGGCGAGCTCCTCCGAATCCGGAGAATCTCCCTGAAATGGGCGGCCGTCTCTTCGATCGCCCGCCGCCCCGGTTTCCGGTCTGCCCGGGAGAGGAGCGGTTTCATGAGGGGCCACCGGTCCCGGTTTTTCTCGGCCGGCGGGAGGCCGGCGCCGAAGTTGTTCGTCTCGTAGGTGAAGTCGAGCCGGTTGAACCAATCCCCCGAGTTGTAACTGTCTCCGTCGAGTGATTTGGATCGGAGGAGATCCGACCCGGCGTGGAAGAAGGGTATTCCCTGCCCGAGGCCGACCACGGCGAGGGCGATCTTCTGCATCCGCACCAGGTCGTCCGGGGACGAGGAGGAGTGTGCAGCGTATACGATCTTGTCGTAGAGGGTCTGGTTGTCGTGGGCGGAAACGTAGTTGATCGTCTCCGAGGGGCGCCCTGCGTATCCGACGGCGGAGAAGTCCGCCCCCCGGGTCATGCCCCCCGTGTGCGAAAGGAAACGGTAGTCGGCGAGATTCCCGGCGAGGCCGATCCGGATCCGGTCCGACGCGTCGAGAAGGCGGCCCTTCTCGGCCGCCCCCCCCTGGTTGAAGCCGTTCGGGTCGAAGAAGAGCCCCGTCGCGAACCCCTGCTCCCGGGGATCGCCGAAAGCGCTCCCCCCCCTGACGGCGTCCCGGATCCGGTCGTTGAACGTGCCGATCCCCGTGCCCCTCATGTTCGTCTGCGTCGCGTTCGGGCCGAGCTTGCCGTCGGCCACCTCGCCGAAGTTCCACCCTTCCCCGTAGAGATAGATCGCGGATCCGTCGACGCCGTCCTTCTCCGGCGTCAGGGCGCGGAGGGCGTCCCGGGCCTTCTCCATGTTCCGCACCATGTGATGGCCCATGAGGTCGAACCGAAAGCCGTCGACCTTGTAGTCCCGCGCCCAGTGGACGAGGTCGTCGACCATGAACCGCTCCATCATGGCGTGTTCGGTGGCGGTGTTGGCGCAGCAGGTGCTCGTCTCGACCCGGCCGTCCCGGTTCAGCCGGTGGTAGTAGCCCGGCACGATGCGGTCGAAGACGGATTTCTCCGACTGGCCGCTTCCGTTGGTGTGGTTGTAGACCACGTCCATCACCACCCGGAGGCCCATGTCCGAGAGGGCCCGAACCATGCGGCGGAATTCGACGATGCGCGCCCCGCCGTCCGGGTCCGTCGAGTAGCTCCCCTCGGGGACGCCGAAGTGGAACGGGTCGTATCCCCAGTTGAATCCGTCCCGGTCCTTCACCGCGCCGATCGCCTCCTGCTGCGCCTCCGAATCGGCGGGGAACCGGGAGAGATCGCCCGGCTCCGCCCGGCGGGAGCGGTCTTCGTCGATGGTGGCGATGTCGAAGACGGGGAGGAGGTGGAGGTGGGTGAGTCCGGCCTCGGCGAGCGATTTCAGGTGCGTGACGCCCGCCCCCACTCCGGTGAAGGCGAGGAATGTGCCCCGGTGCCCCTCGGGGACCGTTCCGTCGAGGGCGCTGAAGTCGCGGACGTGCAGTTCGTAAAGCACGATATCTTCCGGGCGGTCGAGGGGAGGCTTCGCCAGGCCATCCCACCCGTCCGGCTTCAGCGCGGGGTCATCCAAATCGACGATCAGGCTCCGCGCGCTGTTCATGGCGAGCCCCCGCGAGTACGGGTCGGTCACCAGGTTCCGTTCGAAGCGCCCCGTGGAGGGGGCGAAGACCTCGACCTCATAGAGGTAGTACTTCCCGTTCCAATCCGGCCCGCCGCCGGCGCCCCAGACGCCCCGGGATTCGGTCATGTCGACGATCCGGAACGGTTCGGCGCCTCCCGACCCGTCGAAGAGATGAAGCCGGACCGATCGGGCCGTGGGGGCCCAGAGGCGGAGGGAGGGCGCCCCCTCGTTCCACACGACGCCGAGGGGCTCGTCGGTGAAGAAGAGGTCGTCCAGCACGCCCGGGATCTGAACGCCCGTGGCGTCCCGGAGCTTCCCGTCGGCCCCCGTCGCCGAGAGGGCGATCCGGCCCTTCAGGATCTCCGGAATCCTCCCGCGGTCCGCCGGGGAGACGCGGAGGGCGCCGCTCCGGCCGAGGTGGGGAAAGCGCTCCCGGATCGACTCGTCCACACTCCCCGGATCCGATCCCAGCACGATGCTCGATCCGCCGGAAACCCCTTCGGGGGTGAGGACGAACTCCTCGTCCGCCGACCAGTGGAGCCGGTACGCCTCTTCGTCACGGCCGCTCCCCTTCCAGAGGAGCAGATCCTCCGCCACCCAGTGGGCGCGGGCGAGGCCGATGTCGCCGAGGGCGAGGGCGTCCACGTCCGGCGCCACCGTCTGGATCTCCTGGCCGCCGGAGACGAGCCACACCTCCCGGCCGTGCTCGCCGGGAAAGAGGAACATGTCCGGCCCCGGGTCCTTCCGGTCCCCCTGGTGCACGATGAACCCGACCTTTTGCGCCCCCTCGTTCAGCCGAAAATCCCAATAGAGACCGTACGGGTCCTCGCCGGCCGGGGGAAAGGGACTGTTCCAATCCACCCGCTCCGGCGTGTCCTCCCAAAGGTGGAGCCCCCATCCGTCGTAGCGCCCGTCCGGGCGGTGGTAGTGGATGCGGGCCTTCCCCTCCCCGAGGGGGGGGGCGGGCTCCCGGGCCGGCCGCTCTTCCGCCGCGCCCCCTCCGCCGACGGTGCGGACCGCGTTCTGCCCGCCGTGGCCGTCGTCGGCGTAGCTCACGGCTTCGCCGTCGATCGGATCGCCGTCGTGGTCCGCCTCCATGTCCTTCGGCCACTCCCCGTTGACGAAGAACTTGTACCGGTACTCGCCCGGCTCCAGATCGACGGTGATCGACCAGGCGCCGTCCTCTCGCCGTTCCATGGCGGTCTCTCCCCACTCGTTCATGGTGCCCCGGAGGGAGACGCCGGTCACCGTCTCGCCCTCGAAGGGGACGTAGGTGAAAGTGACTTCTTCCGCGGCGGCGCTCTCGATGCCCGCCAACAGAAGGGCGATCGCCGTGGCCAGGATGATTCGCCTCATGGTAGGCCGTTCCTTTCTTCGAGGTTCGATCTCGGCCGCTCCCGGGAGACCTCCCGGGGGGGCGTCCCCTGATTCTTCCGGGCCGGCCCCCTTTCGTCAACTCATTCTCAACTGATTGCATGGCAACGGGATGGAGAGACGGTTTCGCCGGGGTCTCCCCCACTTGACGATCCGGAAAATGTCGGCCATCTTGACTCCAAGACGGGTCGCATCTTCGAGCGACATCCCGGACCCAACCCGAAAACTGAATTCCCGTTCCGGCCGCGTGGCGTCCCGCATCTCATCGGTGAGGCGTCCCCCTATGGTCGTAGCGCGCGCTTTTCTTCGCTCGGTGGCGGCGGCGTTCGCGGTGTCGTGCGTCCTCCTCTGTCCTGTTCCCTCCTTCCCGTCGGTCCCCGCCGAGAGCCTTCACGCCGTGGTCGTCACCATCGACGGCATACGGAAATCGGAGTTCCTCGCCTGGAACGAGCGGCTGGAATCGTGGATCGACACGGCGGGCGCCTACGTTCCGAACGTGGTCAACCGGACCCGGGGCGTGACCGATCCGAACCACGCCATCCTGTGGGGCTCCGGGGATCCGAACCAGTGCGTGAATTGCGAAGGGCACCCGGACCAACCGATGCACTTCGAGCTGCTCCGGAAGGAGCGGAGGTTGCCTCCGAGCGCGACGGCCTTCGTCACCGGAAAGAACCACCTCATCGAAACCGACGACTGCTCGGATCATCCCGACTACGGGATGCCTTACCGGGCGACCACTCTTCTCGTCGCCACCCCTCCGCCCCCCTGCCTCCAGGGGAGCTTCCCGTACCAAGGCCCGGATTCGTTGATCGTCCGGAGGGCGATCGACTTTCTCGACACGAACGGCGTGGTCTGGATGGGGATCAATCTCTCCGAGTACGATTTCATGGCCCACCTGATGGGCTTCACCTGCGCCGACGGGGACACCGGCTTCTACTGGGCGAAGCTGGAGGAGATCTACCGGGAGGCGGAGCACCAGATCATCGACGTGCTCTGGCCCTTCCTCCAAAATCACCCCCGGTACGGTGGGCGGACGGTGCTCGTGGTCGCCACCGACCACGGTAGGCACCTCGACTGGGAGGCGGACGGATTCCAGAGCCACGGCCACGGGTACGCCGGTCCCGGCGGAGGATGCAATTTGAACTGCGCCGGCTGCCGCGACATCTGGGCCATGTTCCTCGGTCCTGGGATCCTCCGGGGCTGCCGGGTGGGGGCGACTCACGAGATCGACGACGTGGCGCCCACGGTCCGCGCCCTCCTCGGCTTCGCGAATCCATTCGAGGTCGGCAGGCCGATCGACGAGGTACTCGGTGAGAGCGTCGCCACGAGCGTCGGATCGTCGCGGGGATCGCCGGTCGTTCTCGTCGTGGACGGAACCGAGCCGAACCCCTTCCGCCGGGCGACGACCATCCGGTTCCTGATGCCCTGGGAGGGTTCGGTGGAAATGTTCGTTCACGATTTTCGGGGGCGTCTGGTTCTCCGGGAGGGGAGGGATCGGTCGGGGCCGGGCCCGGACTCGTTCGTCTGGGACGGGCGGGATGGGAGGGGGAGGGATTCCCCCCCCGGCGTCTACTTCGTCACCCTCGCCTCGGGGGGCGGGACGTGCACCCGAAAGGTGACCAGGCTCCGCTGACCCCGGGGAAGAGGAAGAAGCGCCGCGGAGGTTTTCCGCGGCGCCGTTCATTCCCGGTGCTCGCCGCCGGGGCCTACCCCTCGGCCGCCTGCTTCTCCGCCGCCTTCTTCAGATCTTCGTTGGCGAAGATGGCGACTTCCACTCTCCGGTTCGCCTGCCTGCCTTCGGCGGTGCTGTTGTCGGCGATGGGCATTGTCTTGCCGTGTCCCACCGTGGTCATCCGGAGCCCCGCCACCCCCTGCCCGGCGAGAAAGCCGGACACCGATGCGGCGCGCCGCTCCGAGAGCTTCTGATTGTACTCTTCCGAGCCGTCCGCGTCCGTATGCCCTTCGATAAGGATGTTGGTGTCGTCGTACTTGTTCAGGACCTCCGCCATCTTGACGAGATTGTCCTTCGCCGCGGGGCGAAGATCGGCCTTGTTGTAGTCGAAGAGGATCCCCGAATCGAAGGTGATCTTGATCCCCTCGCCCACCCGATCGACGCGGGTTCCTTCGAGGTCCTGCTCCAACTCGGCCGCCTGCTCGTCCATGTAGTGGCCGATGATGGCGCCCGTCGTTCCCCCGACCGCGGCGCCGACGAGCACGCCCGCGGCGGTATTGCCCGCCCGGTCCCCGACGATTCCGCCCACGATGGCGCCGGCCGTCCCTCCGATCGCCGCGCCCTTCTTGGTGTTCGTCACGGCGCATCCGACCGCTCCGATCACCATGGCCGCGATCAACGCGAAACCGATCGCTCTCTTCATTCCCGATCCTCCTTTCCTCTGAATCTCGATCCGGCTTTGCTCTTCTACTGTAAGTCAAAGAGGTCCTGTCAATCAAACCCTCCTTGGCTACCGAGAATCGCCGGGACGCGGTTCCGGGGAGACCCGGCCCAACTCCTTTTCCGGGACCGGGATCGACGGGCGTCCGCCTCCGGAGGCCTCGCGCCGGGACGGTTTCCGGCCGATGCTTCGAGACGAAGGGCAATCCCCTGCGGACGGGGCGATTTCGAACTGGACTTGCCCTCTCCGATGCCCGACCATCAGGCCAAGCAGAGGAGGAAGCCCGTGGGCGCGCGGAACATCGTGATTCATCCGGTCTTCCTCTTTCTTGTCGGGGCGATTCTCGCCGGGGGATGCTCGGACAAGGAAGAGGACTGGCGGAGGATGAAGACCGCGTCGGTCGCCGAAGTCGGCCGGCCGGCGCCCGACTTCGTCCTCACCGATCTCAATGGGGTGGAACACCGTCTCTCCGACTACATCTCCAAGGGAAGGACCGTCATTCTCGAGTGGTTCAATCCGGACTGCCCCCACGTCAAGAAGCACCACGTCGACTTTCCGACCATAAGCGAGCTCTACGAGGCCATGCTGGAGCAGAAGGTGGTGATCTTCGCGATCAACTCCGCCGCCCCCGGGATGCAGGGGTACGGGCTCGAACGGAACAAGCAGGCGAAGATCGAGTTCGGGATGAAATACCCCATTCTTCTCGACGAGACGGGCGACGTGGGGCGGATGTACAGGGCGAAGACGACGCCCCAGATCTTCATCATCGGCATGGACGGCATCCTCATCTATCTGGGGGCCGTGGACGAGGAGCCCGCGTTGGAACGCATCGGTTCGATCAAGTACGCCCGCGTGGCGCTCGAGCAGTATCTCTCCGGCCGGGTGGTGTCGGTGAAGAAGACGAGGCCCTACGGCTGCAACGTGAAGTACGGGCCCCGGACCGGGAATTAGCCCGGATCTTCCATAAGATCTTGGTGGAGAACGCTTTCGCTCGCGCGCCGGCACGCCATCCGGAACCGCCGATCACTCATCCCATCGTGGCGACAGGCCGATATCTGAATGAAGAGGAATGAGTGGCGCGGTCCGGACGGATCTCCCTTGACGACCGGGGCCGGTGATCGACGGTCGTCCGCGAAATGCCGGGAGACGGCGATTCACGCCATGGGGGTGACCGGGACCGGCGCATCGAAGCGGGGATGAACGACTGCGTCCCGAGACCGCCGGAGCCCCGCGAACTCCAACGGGCGGTCGATAACCGGATGTCGGCAGAGGAAGGCGAAGAGAACGGGGGAAGCACCATGGAAGAAAAGCGGGATTCGACGGTGTTCGATCGCCGGGCTCTCCTCGAGCGGCTGGACAACGACGAAGAGCTGGTGGACGAGATCGTCGATCTCTATCTGGATGACGCGACCGGTCGGATTGGAGATCTGCAGGAGGCGATCCGGGCGGGTGACGCCGTTCGGCTCCAGCGGGACGGCCACTCCCTCAAGGGGGCGTCGGCGAACGCGGGGGCCGAAATGATCCGGGAAGTCGCCACACAGATCGAGCAGGCGGGAAGATCGGGGGACCTCGATCGGGCCGCCGCGCTGGTGTCGAAAGCCGGTGAAGCGCTCGACGTCTTTCGGCGGGTGGTCGCCGAGGCGAAGTCGAAAACCCCCCAAGGCTAGGACAGGGGGCTTCCGCTCCTCTTCCGGGTCATTCCGCCAGGCGCCGGAAGACGTATCCGCCGGCCGTGGCCCCCCATACCTGTTCGCCCCGTTCGTCGAATCCCCGATCCCAGCTGACGATCCCGTCCGAGGTGATCGTCACTTCGGACGTCGCGTAGGACGCTCCCCGAAGCTCGCTCGAACAGGTCCGGTCGCCGGTCCTCCCGGTGAAGGCCCTCTCGTCCTCCTTTCGGAGGACGATTTCGCAGCCGCTCCGCTCGGTCAGGGAGGCGGGGGTGATCCGGCCGAAGAACGCGGGGCTTCGCCACGCTCCGACGAACATTTCCTCGGCGGGGAGGGTGTATACGGCGCTTTCGAACTCCGCCGCGGACCGCCGCGTCAGGTGATAGACCCGCTGCCGGTAGGGCCGGTGCTCGTGCTCCGCCACCGCCTGTTCCACGTAGAGCCAGTAGCCGTCCTCCCGCTCCCGCCAGATCGGGACCATGTGAAGCCGGATGTCGAAATAGGAGGAATCCCGCGCCGCCTGTTCACCGCTTCCGAAACCGCCGGAGAGCCAGTTCGCGAGAAGGACGAGGTCGACGTCCTCGCCGGTGAGCGGCCCCTCGGGGCGGGGGGAGGAGGAGCAACCCGGAATCGAAAGCACGAGCCCCGCCACGATCATCGCGGGAAGCGCGGCTCTAGCCTTGATCCGGCAATAAATCCCGGTGCCAACCGCTGACGCTCGCGCGATAGCACGCCATCTGCCGCACTGCTCGCTTTCACCAATGCTCACATATCTTTGGATATGCTCCGCTTGGTGAATGCTCCGCGCTGCAGCATCTGACGCACTCTCGCGCGTTTTCACTCGCGATTTCTTGACGGATCAAGGCTGGCCCGTCGGTCCATGACGCGTTTCCCCTAAAGGGCGGAAGCCCGGGTCAGCTTGGCGAATTTCACTCCCTTGAGCCCGCCGATCTCGATGCCCATCTTCTCGATCTCCGGCGGCCGGCCCCGGATGATGATGACTTCCAGGCAGTTGTCGTGGTCCATGTGGACGTGGGTCGTGCAGAGAACGTTCACGTATCGGCGGTGCTGGATGTCGATGATCCGATTCGCCAATTCCCGCTGATGGTGATCGTAGCTGATGGTGAGCACGCCGACCACTTTCTGTTTTCCGTCGCCCCACTTCTCGTGGACGAGTCTCTCCCGGATCAGATCTCGGACGAACTCGCTCCGCGACGGGTAGCCCTGGTCGACCATCCGGCGGTCGAGCTCCTCCCGGAGGGCGTCCGGCAGGGATACGGTGAAGCGGACCGTGTCGTCTCTTCTCGCCATGGATCACTCCCAGTCGTGGGTGTGGTAGTGGCGGTGCTCGGCGTCGCCGTGCCTGTGGCGGTGGATGTGCACCAGGTTCGCTTCGAGCAGCTTCCCCTCGTCCCCGAGGAGCGCCTCCACCGGTCCATCGTAGATCAGTTCGTGCTTTTCCGAAAGGACCAAGGTCCGGTCGCCGAGCTCCTGGCCGAGGCTGAGGTTGTGGGTCGTCGTCACCACGGTCATCGGGAGGTCCCGGAGAAAGTCGACGAGCCACCCCGTCGAGCGGGGATCGAGGTTCGCCGCCGGCTCGTCGAGCAGGAGGACCTTCGGCTCCACCGCGAGGAGCGCCGCGAGACAGACCTTCTGCTTCTCGCCCCCGGAAAGCTCGAAGGGGGAACGCTCGAGAAGGGTCCCGACACCGAACTCGTCCGCCCACCTCCGCGCCCGCCCGTCCGGATCGTCCATTCCGATCTGGCGGGGGCCGAAGGCGATCTCGTCCCGCACGGTCGGGTGGAACATCATGGAATCGGGATTCTGGAAGAGGTAGACGACCTCCCGGCGGAAGCGCCGGTGAAAATCCCGGTCTCCGAGGGCCTTCCCGTCGACGATCCGGCCGTCGTACCGGAGGGCGCCCCTCTCCGGGGGGATCAGCCCGTCCATGATCTTGAGCAAGGTGGTCTTGCCCGTGCCGTTCGCTCCGAGGAGAACCACCTTCTCGCCCCGGCCGATCTCGAACGAGACCTCCCGGAGGACCGGTTTGCCCCCCACCCAGCGGTGGGTGATGCCTTCGGCCCGGATCACGTCCGGAACCCCCGGGACTTCATTGCCTGGGTGATCTCCGCCGACGAGTGGAGGGACTTCCGGAGGAACCATGCGCCGGCGGAGCCTCCGTGCCGGAAGAGATCCCGGACCGCCGGCCTGTCGATCGCGCGGCTCTCGAGGGCGAGGCGGAAATCGGCGAGGACGCGACGGAAGGTGGCGATCTGTCCCCAGGCGAGAACGAGCAGGGAGGAGAGGGTCCGGGAGAAGGCGAGGGCCCGGAAGAGGTTCACACGATCGGCGACGAGAAAGGTGAAGAAGGTGATCGTGAAGACCCGGGTGCCGGCGAGGAGGACGTAGCCCGCGCTCCCGCCCCCCCGGAGGAGGGAGAGGGCGCCGTAGGAGAGAAGCACGAAGCCCTGAAAAAGGACGACCGCGGTGAAGGCCCGAACGGCGATCCGGGGCGCCCGCCGTCCCGCGAGAACGGCCGCCCCGGCGAGACCGGCGGCGAGGATGCGCGGGTCGTGCACCATCGTGGCGGTGATCACCGCGGCGAGATAGACGCCGAGGAAGAAACGGTCCTTCATGTCTTCCCGCCGATCTTCCGGAAGAGGCGAACCACCATGATCGTCAAGATTCCCTCGCCCACGCCGAGGAGAGCGTGGGGGATCATCACCGCGGGGAGTGTGATCGACAGACCGAAGGGGAAGAAGAGGGGATCGCCGGACGGGCCATGGGCGATAACCGGCTGGAGGCCGAGGACCAGCGCGAGAAGCGCGGCGGACAGGTTGACCGAGAACCAGCCGGCGGCGAAGAGACCCGCCTCCTCCCGGATCGGCCGGAAGGCGCGGTAGGCCGCCGCGCCGGCGAGGCTCCCCGCGAGCCCGAGGGCGAGGGCGTTCACGGGGAGCACCGTGATCCCGCCGCTCCCGAAGAGGATCGCCTGGAGAAAGAGGACCAGGGAGACCACGAGAAACGAGATCCAGACGCCGAAGAGGGCGGCGAGGATGCCGACTCCGGCGGCGTGCGCCGAAGTGCCCCCCGGCAATGGGATCATGATCATCATGAGGACGAAGGAGAAGGCGGTGAGAACCGCGATCCGCGGGATCGCCTCCTCGTCGAGGTCCTTTCTCACCCGCCGGAGCCCGTACGCCCACGCGCCGGCGGCGACCGCCGCGGCGGGGAGATAGACCTTGGGGCTGATGAATCCGTCCGGAACGTGCATCACGGCCTCGGGGGTTCTCGTTCCTGATCTCGGCCGGGCGTCCGCCGCTCGAACTCGGCGTGAGGAGCGGCCGTGAGGGGCGCGGTAGAGGCGGGGCTCGTTCTCATGGCGCCCTTCTCCTCGCTCGGATCAGGCTGAAGATTCCGAACAGGCCGAGGATGACGCCGAGGCCGAGGACGATGCGCGCCGTGCGATCCGCCGGAGGCGTCGCGCCCCCGTCCGCCCCGCCGCCGGAGGGCTCGGCGGGGATCCGGCCGCCGTCCCCCCGACCGTCCCCGTCCCCGCCGCCGGAGGGCCCGGCGGAGAACCGGATGTCGGCGCCGTGGCCGTCCTCCGAGAAGACCCGCACCCGCCAATCCCCCTCCCGGTCGGGAAGGAAGGAGATCCGCCCGAGGGCGTCGGTGCGCCCGGTCTGGAAGGAGGTCGTCTCTCCCGGGCGGAAGACCTCGAAGGATTCGCTCGAGAAAGCCGAGCCGCGTGAGGAGGTGAAGGTGACGACCGTGGCCTCCCCTCGCTCCACGACGTGGTGGATCTCGTGGGCCGCCGCCGGACCGGCCGCGAGGAGCGCCCCCGCGACCCAAGCCGAAACGAGCCGTTTCATGATCTCCCTCCGGTATTACGAGTGTCATTTTCGTAATACTCACCTACTTTACACGGTCCGCCGGAGGGGGCGCAAGGGGCGATCTCGAACCCGGCTCTCCTCCCGGTTTGGCGGAGGGCCTCGGGTGGAGTATGCTCGGCGGAGATGTCCCGTCCCGAGAGGCGGAGAGGGGGAGAGTTTGCGGGGACCGTCGAACCTGAAACGGAAGCCCGGTGCGAGATCCCGGAGGGCGCTCGCCGGCGCGCTCGCGATCCTCCTTTTCTCCGCGGGACCCGCCCGCGGCGGAATTCCGGACGACGCGCCCTTCTACAAGGGATGGACCGTCGCGGACATCCGGGTGGAGGGGAGCCCCCCGGAATGGGAGGGGGGGCTCCGCCGGGGACTCGCCCTCGCGCCCGTGCCGGGCGTGCTCCGCACGAGACGGGCGCTCTTCTATCCGTCGATTCTGGAAGAGGACTTGGACCGGGTGCGCCTCTTCCTCGCCCGCCGGGGTTATCCGGCCGCGACGGTCGCCGCCCGCATCGAGCCGGAACCCTCCAAACGGTCCCTCACCGTGCGCCTCGTCGTGGAGCCGGGCGCCCCCTCCCGGGTGTCGGTCTTTCGGGTTGCCGGGGCGGTCCCCGCCCTCGCCCCCGAGGTCGCCCGGCTCCGGAAAGAGTGGGAGGGGGGGGTCTTCCGGGAGGATCTTCTCGCCGAAACCGTCGATGGTCTGGCGGCGGTCCACCGAGACTCGGGATACGCCTGGGTCGCCGTGACGCCCGAAGTGGCGGCGGAACCGGAGGGGGGCGTGGACCTCACCCTCCGGGTCGAGCCCGGCCCACTCTGTTTCTTTCGGAAGACCGTCGTCGAAGGGGCGCCGGACGATCTCGTTTCTCTCGTGCAGAAGACGGCCGACATCGAACCGGGAAGCCGGTTCAACCCCTCCGCACTGGAACACGCCCGGAGCAACCTCCGCCTCCTCGAGCTCTTCCGGCAGATCCGAGTCGAGCCGGAGGGGGGCGGCGACGGCGCGGTCGACGTCAACGCCCGTCTCCTCATGCGCACCCCCCGGTCGATCGAGTTCGGCATCGGGTACTGGACCGACGATCTTCTTCGCGGCCAGGCCCGGTGGGAGCATCGGAATCTCTTCTCCCGGGGGCGGGGTCTCCGGCTTCAGGGAGCTGTTTCCCGGTTCCGGCAGAGTGTGGGTATCTCCACCTGGCGGCCCGCCTGGATCGGTCCCCGGGTCCGGGGCGAGCTCGGGGGAAATCTGGAGTGGGAGCGGGAGGAGAGTTACAACCTGGACAGTCGGAGCATCGAGCTGGGCGCCCGCTACCGGCCCTCTTTCAACGCCACCCTGCGGGCCGGAGTGGCGTTCACGGACGTGAACGTGGACGTCAAGACCGAGGACGTCGAGGCCTTTCGCGAAAAGGACGCTCTTCTCACGACCCTCTCCCTTCTCGGCCACCGGGATTCGTCGGACGATCGCCTCTTCCCGTCGTCGGGGTCTGTCGCGTGGGCCCGCGCCGAATGGGCGCCCCCCGGCTTCTTGAGCGAGAGTCATTTCGTTCTGGGCGAGGCGTCGGGCACCGTCTATCTCGGATTGACCGAGCGGATCGTGTGGGCGGCCCGGTGGACCGGCGGCGCGGCGAAACCGACCGGCGGGTCCGTGGACCTGCTCCCGAACAAACGCTTCTTCGCGGGCGGCGCGAGCTCGATGCGCGGATTCGAGCGGCGCCGGCTCGGTCCCCGGGATAACGAGGGGGCCCCCCTCGGCGGCGAGGCGAAGATCGAGGCGGCCGCGGAGCTCCGTTTCCCCCTCGTCTGGCGCGTCCGGGCGGCGGCATTCACCGACGCGGGGCAGGTGTGGTCCCGGGCCCGGGAGATCCGGCCCGACCAGCTCGAGGTGGCGGTCGGTCCGAGCCTCATGATCCTGACTCCGGTGGGGGCGGTCCGCGTCGATTGGGGGCACCGGATCACGGACCGGGAGAAGGGCGAACCGAGCGACGTGTATCACCTGTCCATCGGGCATCCGTTCTGATGGGAGCGACGAGGATGACGGAGCGGGCGAAAGCGAAGAGGGGCCGGGTGCGGACGATTTCGAGGGCCGCGGGATTCGCGGCCGGCGGAATCGGAATCGCCGCCATCCTGTGCGCCCTGCTCCTCCTTCTTCCGCCGGTCCGGGGGCGGATCCTCGGCGAGGCCATCGTCCGGGCGGACCGCGTCCTCCCCGGCCGTCTCACCGTCCGAGAATGGGCGTGGCCGTCGCCCGGCGAGGTCCGGCTGGGCGGGGTCGCGTGGACCGCCGAGGCGGACACCCTCCTCTCGGCGAGTCTCGTCGAATTCTCGATCGGCGTCGGCGACCTGCTCCGCCGGGACCTGGTCGTGAACCTCCTCCGCGCCGAAGACCTCGAGGCGGACGGCCCGCGGATCGTCGCGCTCTTCCCGTCTTCGCCCGAGGAGGGGGTGGAGAAGAAGAGGCGGGTCATCCCCTGGCTTCGCGCCGGTTCCCTCGAAGGATTCCCCTCCGTGGCGATCCGGCGGTGGGAGGTCATGGCCCCCCGCCTGGTTCCCGCCCCCGGCCGGACGGTTCGGGATTTCTTGTGGATCATGGAGATCGATCTCCTCGCCGGAGGGGCCGGTCCCCTCGTTCGGATCGATTGGCTGTCCGGACGGGACGACGGGGGATCGTGGTCCCTCTCGGCGGAGAAGATCGCCGTCGATCTCGGGCGGGGGTCTGGTCCGGCTCCACCCGGGGGGACATCGCCCCGATCGGATCCTTCACGGCGATCTTCTCGTCGCCCGGCGCCGACTCGTTCGACCTCGATCTCGATCTGGGCGTCACGGGCGGAGCGGAAGGACCGCCCGAGATCCGGATCGGCGCGCGGCTCCTCCGCGAAGAGGGCTCCCTCCACGGCCTCCGCGCCGCGGTCCGGGCGAGGGTCCCCGCCGTCGCCGATCTCCGGCGTCTTCCTCTCTTCGCCGGGAGGCTCGATGAGGTCCCCGAGCTCGCCGCCGTCGAGCTTTCCGCGAACGGTACCTACCAGTTCCGCGGCCGGCAGTGGAAGGCCGATCTCCGGGTCATTCCGAACGAGTGGATCGAGGCGGCGTCCCTCGCCGCCCGGAGCGACGGAGAGACGATCCGTATCGACGAGTTCCGGTTCGCCTTGTCCGGTTTGATCGCGTCCGGATCGGCGCGGGGCGACGGGGAGCGGGTCGAGGGGGAGGGGACGATCGAGGTCGACGGCCTCGGGTGGCTCGAGCGCCTCGGCCGTCCCTCATCCGGGATCGACAGCGTTTCGGCGCGGATCACGGTCCGCGCGGCGGGACCCGCCGCCGCCCCGGAGGTCGATCTGTCGCTCACCGGCGCCTTCCGCATGGGGGATCTCCGGATCGACTCCGTTCGCGTGGACGGCAGGATCCCCGGAAGCCCGGGCGAAGGGATGCCCCTCCGGGTCGCCGTCCGGACCGGGGACCTTTCGGCCCTTTTCCGTGCCGAGGCGATCCGGGGGGACACGATCGAGATCCGTCTCTCACCGATCGCCTTCCGGGACCTTCGCACGGGGGGCGCGCCTTCGGAGGCGGAGGGGATGGACGGCCGGATCCGCTTCGTCCCCGCCGGAGGTTCCCTCGTGGTGCGGGATTTCCGTGTCGAGGGGGACGGGGGGAGTCTTCGTTTGAACGGGACCCGGGGGAAGGACGGGCGGGCGTCGTTCGATCTCTCCTGGAACGCGTCCCGGCTTCCGCCGGTTCTCCTCCGGGCGAGGACCCTCTCGCCCGATTCGATCGAAGATCTCCGCTCCCGATGGCGGTCGGACGGACCTTTTCATCTTCGCCTGAAGGGGGAGGTGACGCCCGCCGGGGGGGGGGACCCGGGTCGCGTGGAACGGCGGATTCCGCCTGCCCGGACCGACAACGTTCGCGCCTCTTTTCCCTTCGGGTTCGCGAACGGAGGGTCTCGTCCCGCTCGACGGGAGTTCGGAAGGGGACGCGACCTTCGGCGGGGGAACGCCCTTCGTCCGCGCCCGTTTCGTGGTAGCGCCGAACGACTGGATCGAGGAGTTCCGCGCCCTCTTCGAGAGCGAGGCGGGCGCCGTTCTGCTCGACACGGTTGCGATCGTCCTCGCCGAGGGGGCGGGACTCCGGGGGAGCGGGCGCTTCTCGGAGCGGGCGTGGCAAGGAAAGGCGGTTCTCGACATCGAAGACCTCCGTTTCCTGGACCGTTTCCGGCCGGGCGCCGAGGGATCGGCGGACGCCGCGATCAGGGCCGAGATCGTGCTTTCCGGGGACCGATCGGCGCCCCGCCTGGAAGCCTCGTGGAAGGGACGGGTCGTGTCCTCTTCGTTCCGCGCCGACGAAATGACCGGCCGGATCGACGCCGGGCGCACCGGATGGTCCGCGGAGGCGAGGGCCCCTTCGGGGGGCCACGGGGGCCCGCTCCTCTTCGACGACTTCGATCTCTTCCTGCGATCGGCTTCCGATTCGGATGCGGCCCTCTTCCCCGCCGAAGCCAGGCTTCACGTGCGCGGCCCGGACTACGAACTGCTCCAGCGTTCGGTCGTGAGCGGCGGGGACGGGTGGTCGGTGCGCGTCGAGTCTCTCGCGGTCCGTCTCGACGGCCAGGAGGCCGTGAACCGGCGCCCCTTCGATGTTCGAATCGGTCCCGAGCCGGGCACCTTCGGGGTGAGCGGCCTGGAACTCGCCGGGGGACTCGGGGCGATCACCGCCGAGGGGGGCGTCGGGACGCCGGGGACCGGCCTGTTCGTCGAGGCGGGGTTCTCCCTTCCGGAGCGGCCGGAGGGAATTCGCGTGCCCGACGGACTCTGGCCGCGGCGGATCGAGGCGGTGCTGCACGCCCCGGACGGCGATCATCTGATCGTGAACGCCGGGGTGGGCGGCATCGTCTGGGCGGGGCTCCCGGTGCAGGTGAACTTCGAGTTCGAAGGGGGCGACGGGGAGGGGAAGGCCCGTCTCGGTCTTTCTCGGGAAGGAGGGGAGCGGCTTCGCGTCGAAGGGCGGGCCCCCATGGACGCGGGGCTCTACCCTTACCGCTTCGGCCTTCGGGGGGGAGATCTCTCCGTCACGGCCGAGTTCACCGACTTCCCCGTCGCCCTTCCGCGGGAGGGGGGGGAGGAGACCGTCCGCGCCATCGCCGTGAACGGGAGGGCGGCCCTCGGAGGGACGGTGGCGTCGCCCACCGCGGAGGCGGACCTGAAGATCCGGGCCCCCCTCCGCGCCGAATCGCCCCCCCTCACCGGCGAGTTCCGGGCGAAGACGGAAGGGAGCGGCACCACGGGGCGGATCGAAGGAACCCTCGCCGTCCATTCGTCGGGGTCTCCCTGGTTCGACGGCGAGTTCTCCTGGCCCGCCGGTTTCTCCCTCCTGCCGGCCCGGTTCGTCGTCCGGAAGGAGGAGGCGGGATCGCTTCACGCCCGTTCGGACGGCCTCCCCCTGGGAGAGATCGCCCCGTACCTGCCTTCCGACTTCGGCATGGAGGGCCGGGTCCGGTTCGATGTCGCCGCCGAGGGTCCGGTCTCCGCTCCGACGCTTCGGGGGGATGCACGGGCGACCGGGGTCAAGGCGACCCTTCCGGACGGTTCGTGGATCTCGACGGACGCCGGGATCGAGGTCTCGGGAACGGCGGGGCGCCCCGCCCTCGAGGGGGAATTCGTCGTGTCGAGCGGTGTGCTCCGAATCCCGGACAAGACGAGAACGCTCCACCCCGCCGGGGGGGGCGCGATTCTCTGGGGTCTGCGCGGGGAAGAGGGGGATGATGGTGAGGGGGAACCGAAGAAGAACGGCGGACCGGCAGGGGAACCGCGGGCGGCCCGCCCCCTCGACCTGGATGTCACCGTCTCGATTCCCTCCGGCGTCTGGATCCGGGGGCAGGGGCTCGACGCGGAGCTGGCCGGCGAGCTTCGCCTGGTCCAGAAAGGAGCCTACCCGACGCTGACGGGTGAGCTGAGCGCCGTTTCGGGCCGGTTCCTCTTCCTCGGCCACACGTTCCTCGTCGAGCGGGGCCGGGTAGTCTTCTACGGCGACGACGAGGCGAATCCCACTCTCGACCTGGTGCTCGCCGCGAACGTGCAGGGAACGTCGGTGCGGGTGCGGTTCCAGGGGACGGCGAAAGAGCCGGAGCTGGCCCTGGAGTCGGATCCGGAGATGCCCGAGGGGGACATCCTGTCGTTCCTCGTGTTCGGAAGGCCGGTGGACGAGCTGGACAACGACCAGATGGGACTTCTCCAGCGGCGGGCGACGGAGGTGGCGACGTCGTTCGGAATGGCGGAAATCGAGTCGCGGCTCGCCCGGCAGCTCGGCGTCGACATGGTGACGATTAGGCGGGGCCGGAACGGGGGAAAGGGGAACTCGGTCATGATCGGGAAGTACATCACGAGGAAGGTGCTGCTCAAGTACGAGCAGGCGCTGGAAAACCGGGAGAGCTTCTACGTCAACCTGGAGTATTTTCTCTCCCGACACTTGAAGGTAGAGACGTTGTTCGGGCACCAGAACCAGTCGGGGGCGGAGTTGACGTGGAGCGCCGACTATTAGGCGCGATCCTTCAAGACACTCATACGACTTGGGCCAAGGTGGGAGCCGGGGGGTTAGGGCTGAGCGGCGAGTTCCGCAGCGCGCCGGGCTTGCCCTGTGTAGCGGGACGCCTCGATGCCCGGGCCCGGCGCGCGAGGACTGTTTGAGCAAGCCAGCCCTGGCCCCCTGGCTCCTGCCCGCCGAATTCAGGGCTACTGTTTCTGCAGAATCGAGGTTCAGCGCCGCTCCCGCTACAGCCATCCTCTTCTCTTGAAGAAGACGACCATGCCGCCGCCCATCACCAGCATCACCCCCCAAAAGGCCGGATAGGCCCACTTGTAGTGCAGCTCCGGTATGAAGTCGAAGTTCATCCCGTAGATCCCCGCGAAAAACGTGAGGGGGACGAAGATCGTGGCCGCGATGGTGAGGACCTTCATCACTTCGTTCATCCGGTTGCTGATCCCGGAGAGGTAGAGGTCCTGGAGGCCGGAGAGGATGTCCCGGTACGACTCGAGGGCGTCGATCACCTGGATCGTGTGGTCGTGGGCGTCCCGGAGGAAGATGTCCGTCCCCTTCTGGATCAGGGGATTCTCCGTCCGGGAGAGGGAGGAGATCAGCTCCCGGACGGGGAAGACCGACTTCCGCACGAAGATCAGCTCCCGTTTCATCCCGTGGATCGCGTGGAGAACCTCCGTCGTCGGGTCCTCCGTCACCCGCTCCTCGAGGGACTCGATCCGGTCGCCCATCTTCTCGAGCACCGCGAAGTAGTGGTCCACGACGGCGTCGACGAGGGCGTAGGCGAGGTAGTCGGATTTCAGCTTCCGGGACCGCCCCCGGCCGATCCGGATCCGCTCCCGGACGGGATCGAACATGTCCCCCTCCACTTCCTGGAACGAGAGCACGTAGTTCGGCCCGAGGATGATGCTGATCTGCTCCCCCGATACGTGGTTCTTCTCCTCGTCGAACCGGAGCATCCGCATCACGATGTAGAGGTACCCGGGAAACTCCTCGATTTTCGGGCGCTGGTGGGTGTTGATGATGTCCTCGAGGACCAGGGGGTGGAGGCCGGCCTTGTCGCCGAGGGTCTGGAGAACCGCGGTGTCGTGAAGGCCGTTGACATTGATCCATGTGACCTCGGGCTTGTCGAAGTAGGGGAGGCACTCGTCGACGGAGACGTTCGCTTTTTCGTCGAAATGCTCCTTGTCGTAGTCCATCACGGAGATGCGGACATGCTCGACTTTCTTCTCACCCGCGAACTCGACGGTGCCGGGGGCGGAGGCGATCTTCTTGTGGCTTCTCCGGAAGTGCCTCGCCATCGTTTCTACTCCTTTCCCCCGGGCCGCCGCCTGGGGGACGCGATCTTCGCGGTCAGGTAGCCGGCGAGGAATCCGACGACCAGGGTGAGCAGGACGAGTACCACCTGGGACATCGGTTTGCTCCAGAAGAGAAGACGGACGGTCACGACGTTCGTGTTCTGCACGAGCACGAGAAGGGCGAGAAGAGAGAAGATCAAGAGTAGAATGCGCTTCATGGTCGTCTCCTTTCCGGAAACCGGTTCTCTCCCAGTATTGGGAATCGGAAGCCCCGTGGCAAGGCGAAAGAGATGGCGCGGCCCCCTCTATAGATATAGTACTACGGTGTGAGCGGGGGCCGGACGTTCCGCGGACGCCATGAGAACCGGCCCGCTCGCACGATCTCCCCTGCGCGGAGCGGACGACCCGAGTTCCCCGCGGGCGGATGAATGATTCCCCTCCGAAAGAAGAGCGATGACCCGTCCCCCCTCCTCTCTCGTCTGGTTCCGGGCCGATCTCCGCCTCGAGGACAACCCGGCCCTCGAGGCGGCGGTCCGGAGAGGCGGGCCCGTGATCCCGGTCTTCGTCTGGGCCCCCGAAGAGGAAGAGCCGTGGGCGCCGGGCGGGTCGTCCCGATGGTGGCTTCACCACTCCCTCGCCGCGCTCGATCGTTCCCTCCGGGAGAGGAAGTCACGGCTCGTCCTTCGAAAGGGGCCTTCCGAGCGGGCTCTCCGAGAGCTCGTCCGGGAGACGGGAGCGGAAGCGGTCTTCTGGAACCGGCGCTGCGAGCCGGCCGTCGCCGCCCGGGACAGGAAGGTCGAGGAGGGGCTCCGGAAGCAGGGGATCGAGGCCTCGAGTTCGAACGGCTCGCTCCTCGCCGAACCATGGGAGATCGAGACGAAGACGGGCGGGCCGTACCAGGTCTTCACCCCCTTCGGGAAGGCGCTGCTCGACCGTCCCGAGCCGGTCGGGATCACGCGGGCGCCGGAGAAGATCGCCCCGCCGCGAACCTGGCCGAAGTCGCCCGGCCTCGGCGATCTCGGACTGCTTCCGGGCGTCGACCGGGCGGCGGGCATGGGGGAGGCGTGGACCCCCGGCGAGGAGGGGGCGGTGGAGGCGCTCCACCTCTTTCTGAAGGAGGGGGCGGCGGAGTACGAGACCGGCCGGGACCGGCCGGACCGGGTCGGGACTTCCCGGCTCTCCCCCCATCTTCACTTCGGAGAGATCGGTCCCCGCCAGGTCTGGGTCCATGCCCGGCGGGCCGCCGCACGCGAACGGACGAACCGTCTCGATCCCGCTCCCTGGCTCCGGCAGATCGCCTGGCGGGAGTTCGCCCACCACCTGCTCCATCACTTTCCGAGCACGCCGGAGAAGCCCCTCCGTCCGGCCTTCGCGAAGTTCCCCTGGCGGCGGGGGAAGGCCGCCCTCGGGGCGTGGGAGAGGGGGGAGACCGGCTTTCCGATCGTCGACGCCGGCATGCGGGAACTCCGGACGACGGGGTGGATGCACAACCGGGTCCGCATGATCGTCGCCTCGTTCCTCACCAAGGACCTGCTGATTCCGTGGCGGGAGGGGGCGCGATGGTTCTGGGAGAACCTGGTCGACGCCGACCTCGCGAACAACACCTTCGGCTGGCAGTGGACCGCGGGATGCGGCGCCGACGCCGCCCCCTACTTCCGCATCTTCAATCCCGTCTCACAAGGGGAGCGGTTCGATCCGGAGGGTGTCTACGTCCGGCGCCGGGTCCCGGAGATCGGGGCGCTCCCCGACAAGTACGTCCACCGTCCGTGGGAAGCGCCGCCGGCCCTCCTCCGAGATGCGGGGGTCGCGCTCGGGCGGACCTACCCGAAGCCGATGGTCGACCACGGCGAGGCGCGGAAGGCGGCTCTCGCCGCGTACGACAAAATCAAGAGCGAAGGGAACAAGAGATGAAGATCTTCACGCTCGACAGGGAGCAGACGGTGCCCTTTCCTCTCGGAAAGGTGTTCCCCTTCTTCGCCGACGCCCGCAACCTCGAGCGGATCACGCCCCCCTTCCTCCGGTTCCGGGTCGTGACGCCGGCGCCGATCGAGATGAAGACCGGCGCGATCATCGACTACCGGCTCCGGGTTCACGGGCTCCCCCTCCTGTGGAGGAGCGAGATCACCGTCTGGGAGCCCCCCCGCCGGTTCGTCGACGTGCAGCGGAAGGGACCGTATCGGATGTGGGAGCACGAGCATTCGTTTCGGGAGGGAAGGGGAGGGACGGTGATCCGCGATCTCGTCCGCTACGCCGTCCCCGGCGGCGCGCTGGTCCACCGCTTCTTCGTCGGTCCCGACGTGGAGCGGATCTTTCGTTACCGGGAGTCGGTGATCGATCGTATCCTCGCGGAAGAAGGAGACGGGAACCGTGGGTGAACCGGAGAGACTCCGCATCGGGATCAGCTCCTGCCTCCTCGGGCAGCAGGTTCGTTTCGACGGCGGCCACAAGCGGGACCGGTTCCTGACCGACATTCTCGGGGGATACGCCGAGTGGGTGCCGGTCTGCCCGGAGGTCGACATCGGCCTCGGCACGCCGCGGGAGTCGATCCGCATCGTCCGGGCGGGGGGGAAGGACCGCCTGGTCGGGGGGAAGAGCGGCGCCGATCACACCGAGAAGATGACCGCCTACTCGAAGGTGCAGGCCGGGGAGCTCGCGGGGCGCGGCCTCCACGGCTACGTCCTCAAGAAGGACTCGCCGAGCTGCGGCATGGAGCGGGTGAGGGTGTACGACGAGAACGGCGTGCCGGCGAAGGAGGGGGCCGGCTTCTTCGCCCGGGCGCTGATGGAACGGTTGCCCCTTCTCCCGGTCGAGGAGGAAGGACGCCTCCGGGACCCGCGGCTCCGGGAGAACTTCATCACCCGGGTCTTCGCGTACGCCCGGTGGCTCCGATTCCGGGCGGCCGGGCCGAGGCCGAAAGATCTGGTCGCCTTCCACACGGCCCACAAGATGCTCGTTCTCGCCCACAGCCCTCAGGACTACGCGGCCCTCGGAAGGCTCGTCGCGAAGGCGGGCACCCTCGATATCGATGATCTTCTGGGCCGCTACGAAATGACCTTCATGGCCGGCCTGCGGCGCGTCGCCTCCCCCGGCCGCCACGTCAACGTGCTCCAACACTTCGCCGGCTTCTTGAAGGAAGAGCTCGACGGGCCCGCCAAAGGGGAGCTCCATCAGGTCTTCGCGGATTACAAGAACGGCTACGTCCCCCTCGTCACCCCCCTCACCCTCCTCCATCACCACTTGAAGCGCCTCGGCCACGAATGGGTCGACGCCCAGATCTACCTCGAACCGTATCCACGGGAGCTCGCGCTGCGGAGTTCGATTTGAGGGGAGAAAGGGCGGGCCTCCGAAGCCTATCGGGATCAACTCCCTCAATTCTCGTTCAAATCGGCCGATACTTCGTACCAGGGAGTCCGCCGCCCCGGGCGATCTCCCCCCGGAAGGAGGGCCCACGGATGAACCGTTCCCGAGTCTTGATCGTGGAAGACGATGGCGATCTCGCCGCGGCACTCGCGAAGCCCCTTCGGGAGAAGGGCTACCGAGTGACGGTCGCCGCGGACGCGGGCACGACGATTGACAGCGCCGTGCGGGAATCCCCCTCGGTGATCCTCATCGACACGGCCATCCGGAACGGCGACGCCTATCGCATCATGGACCGGGTCCGTCTGTTTCCCGAACTCGCCCATACGCCGATGGTCGCCTTGACCTGTGGGGAGACCATGCGGGCGAAGCGGCGGGGGATTCGCGCGGGGGTCGTGTACTTCATCGACAAGCCCGTGGAAGAGGAAGAACTTCTCTCGGTGATTTCGGTGTTGACCGGACGGCCGGTGGCCCCGCTCTAGTCCGGCCTACTCCTTCCGAAGCGACTCGAGAACGGCCACGGCGCCCGGCCCTTCCTCGTCGACGAGGCGCACCTCGCTTCCGTCGCGGACGAGCCACTTGTCGAAGACGGGCTCCCGGGGGGGCGCGGCCGCCCGCGGGTACCGGCCGGTCCAGCTCCGGCTCGGATGATAGAGACCGATCAAATCGTTCAGCACCGCCGTGGCCACGGGGAGGCTTCCGCGGCCCTTCCCCAGGTAGACCATCTCCCCCATCTCGCCGCTCCGGAGCACGACCACGTTGTCCTCGCCCCGCACCGAGCCGATGTACCCCTCCGCCGGGACCGCCGCCGGAAGGACGCCGGCGACGGGGCCGCCTCCGTTCTGCTCGAAGATCGCGACCAGCTTGACCCGGAGACCCAGCCCGCAGGCCCCCGCGAGAAGAAGGGGATCCAAGCCGGCGATGCCCCGCACGGTCATGCTCGCCAGAGAGTAGCGCACCCCCTTCGCCCGGGCGAGGAGCACCACGAGCTTCTGGGCCGAGTCCCATCCCGACGTGTGCAGCTCCGGCTCCCAATCGGTGAAGCCCTTCTCCCGGAGGGCCCCTTCCCAATCGCTCCCCTCCTCGAGGCGCTCGAGGATCCGGTTCGCCGCGCACGAGAGCATGGCCTCCACCGATTGGATCACCATGGAGACGAGAGGACGCTCGATCGCGTAGAGCAGGGGCCATCCGGCGGCGACGGCGTTGTGATAGGCGAGACGCACGCCGTTCTCGAGAGCGAGGGATTCAAGGGCTTCGCCGTGAGCCCGGACGAGCGCCTTGTTCGGCGTCACCACCGGGCGGCGGCGGCGAAGCGCCCTCTCGATCGCCGTGTGGGAAGCGGTGCCGTTCGTGAGTTCCAGGATCACGTCCACATCGTCCCGCTCGACCAGCGTATTCGGATCGTGGGTGAACGACGCGCCGTGGAACTCCGAGCCCGGTGTCTTCTCCGGGTCCGTGTCGGCGACGGCGGTGATGCGCGGGTCGAGATCGTAATCCTCCCGGATCCGGGCGCGCCGGTCGTCGAGGAGCCGCGCGAAGAGGGACGCCACGCGCCCCGCGCCGAGAATGCCGATCCGCACCGGGCGCGCCTCCCGCTGCCGCGGGGTCGGCAGTATGCGCGATTCCCGGCGCGAGGCGCCGCCGAGGAACTCAGCGATCTGGTCGGTCTCGATGAAGACCGCGTCGTGTCCGTGGGGGGATCGCAGCTCGGCGTACTCCACCGGCTTCCCGAGGTGGTTCAGGATGTCCGCCCCCTGGTGCACCTCCCCCGGCATGTAGAGTTGGTCGCTCGAGACGCCCACGATCAGGACCCGGCATCGGACGCGGTCGAGCGCGGCGATCAGGCCCCCCCGTTTCTCGCCGACGTCGTGGAGGTCCATGGCCCGGCTGAAGAGGATGTAGGTGTACGGGTCGAAGCGTTTGGCGCTCCGGAGGCCGTGATGGCGGAGCCACGATTCGACGTTGTACCGTCCCCGCTCGGCGAGCGTCGTCCCCGGCTCCTGGAACCACTCCCGCCCGAATTTCTCCTCGAGCCCGACGGGGTTCCGGTAGCTCAGCATGCCGACGCCCCGCGCCACCATCTGGCCCCACTCGGCCATCACCTGGTCGTCCTTCAGGTCGAGCTCGATTCCCCGGCGCTGCAACCAGTTCAGCCCGATCTGATACGCCGTGGTCCGGAGGGGAGCGCCGATGACCACCGCGAGGTCGAGCTCGCCTTCCTCCGCCTCGATCGCCCACTCCCACGCCACCATGCCGCCCATGCTCGGCCCGACCACCATGCGGAGCTTCCCGATGCCGAGGGCCCGGACGAAGAGGCGCTGGACGCGCATCATGTCGAGGGGCGTGAGGAGGGGGAAGCGCCCGAGCCACGGCTGGCCGTCGGGGGCGGGGAATCGGGGGCCCGTGGTTCCGTAGCATCCCCCGATCAGATTCGGGCAGATCACGTGGTACCTCTCCGTGTCGAGCGCCCGCCCCGGACCGATGAGGCCCTCCCACCAGCCGAGGGGCTGCCGGGCGAATGCGCCGGTGGCGTGGCAGTCGCTCGTCAGAGCGTGGGCGAGGAGAATCGTGTTGTCCCCGCTCCCGTCGGGTTCCCCCCACGATTCGTAGCTCACCTGAATGGAGGGGAGATGACCGCCGCGGACCGCGTGAAAACCCTCGGGCAGATCGAGATGGACGACGCGGGCGAGCTTCGTGGTGGGCGACTTCCGCCACAGTTCACGGTGTTCGTTCATGGTCCGTCCCTCGAGAATCGAATCGCGCGGAGTCCCGGCCGCTCTCTTCATGGACCGGGCCGCCCCGCGGGAGGGGGGCGAACCAGCGCGGTGCGGCGCGCGGAAGGGGGGCCCCTTTCGAGCCGGAACCGCCGGGACGATCCCGCTCGGACGGAAGGGGGAAGAAGACGGGATACCCTCCCCCGGCCTACACCCCGAGACAGTGGGAAGCCTTCTCGTAGTCTTCGGGCTTCACGTAGAAGATGTAACCGTAGCCGCCCCGCCCGTCGGTCACGCCGCTCGAAGCGTAGACGTTGACGCTTCCATCGAACAGCTTCCGGTGGATCTCGGCGAGGGCGCCGAGCTCATCGTCCCCTTGCACGAGAAAGGCGTGGTGCGGGCCGATGAGAACGATGTCCGCCTCGGCCGCCGCCCGGGCCAAGTCGTCGACGTCTTCCGGAAAGAGCACGAGTTGGGTGTTCCCGAGGCCGCACGGTACGGCGTTGAAGGCGAGCAGATTGACGCCCGCGCCGCGGAGGCGGCTGAGCACCTCGAAGGCCTCTCCCGGACGGTCCTTCACGGTGGCGTGGAAGTACTGGATCCGTCGAATCGTCGTCTTCATGAGAGATCCTCCCGCCGAGGTGGGCTCGTCGATCCGCGACCCCCGCGGAAGGAGCGCCGGTGATCGGGGTCCCCGGAGCGACGCGGAAGGGCGCGATGACTTCCCCGGCCATTATAGCGAAGGCCCCCCGGTCCCGTCCAAACGAAATGGGAACTCGCCCGGATCGAATCGAGGATCATGCTTCCGGTGGGGAGGATGAACGCGGTCCGCGGACGAGGACGAACTTCCCCTCCGCCGTCGCCATCTCCCGGCCTGCCTGGGTGAGGACGGCCTTGGCGAGGAGAACGCGGCCCCGCCGCTCCTCGAGGAGAGCGCGGACCGACACCTCCCGGTCCGTGCGGACGGGGCGGCGGAACTGGACGGAGATGGTCGCCGTCGCCGCCCCGGAGACGACGCTGAGCACCGCGTGGGCCATCGCTTCGTCGAGGAGGGTGGTGACGATGCCCCCGTGAAGGATTCCCTTGAAGCCCTGGTACTCACGGCTCGGCGCCCACAGAAGCTCGGCGGAACCGTTCTCTCGACGGGTCTCCACTTTCAGGCCCGCCGGATTGTTCCGTCCGCAGGCGAAGCAGTAACGATCGTCTTCGAGGGATGTCAATGTCGTCCTCCGGGCGCATCGTCCGTTCGGGGGGAGTATAACCCCTCGGAAAGGCCGCTGAAAAGGTCTCCGGATTCCGCCCCTCCCGTTCCCTCTTCGTTCGCCTCGCGGTCGCTTCTCCGGGGAATCGGGAGTCGACCGGGAAGAAGACCGAAAGATGATGGATCCGGCGAGGCGACGCCCGTTGCGGCGACCGGGGACCTGTGCCAGAATGAGGGTGTTCCCTTCAGGAGAAGGTCGATTGAGCCCCGTCTTTCGAGAACCGGAAGCATCCTCCCGCCCGCCCCGGCCCCGCCGCGGGCCCGCGCTCCTCACGGCCCTCTTGCTTCTCGCGATCGGTTGCGGGTCGGACCTGCCCGCGGCCGGTCCCGGCGTCCGTCCCCCCGCCGTGGCGGGGAGTTTTTATCCCGACGACGCGGGGATGCTCCGGCGGGCGATCCGGTTCTACCTGGACGACGCGGAGGGGGGATCGGTCGAGGGGGTCCGGGTCATCGTGGCGCCCCACGCGGGATACGTCTATTCCGGCCAGATCGCGGCCGACGCATGGGCCCGGGCGGCCCGGGAGGAGGCGGACGTCGTCTTCATCCTCGGCACGAACCACACGGTCGCCCCGTTCCGGGAGGTTTCGGTCTGGCACGCCGGCGCCTATCGGACCCCCCTCGGCGACGCCTTGGTGGATGAGGGGATCGCCCGCGAATTGATGAACTCCGATCCCCGTTTCGTGTTCCGCCCGGACGCCCACGAGCGGGAGCACTCGGTGGAGGTGCAGGTTCCGTTCGTCCAGGTTCTCTTCCCCGGGGCGAAAATCGTGCCCCTCGTCGTCGGCGCGCCCGACCCGGAGCTCTGCGAAGCCCTCGGAAGGGCGATCGCCCGGCTGGCCGGAGGGAGGCGGGCGGTGATCGCGGCGAGCAGCGATCTTTCCCACTATCCGGAATGGGAGGACGCGGTCCGCGTCGACGGGGCGGTGCTCCGGGCGGTGGCCGAGGGGGACCGGGCGACGGTGGTTCGGGTCATGGAAGAAGAGCTGCGCCGGGGGGCGCCGGGACTTTCCACGTGCGCCTGCGGCGAAGGGCCCGTTCTCGCGGCGCTGGCGGCGGCGGAGGCGCTCGGTCTCCCTTCGGCGGAGGTGGTGAGCTACGCGAACTCGGGGGACACGGCCCTCGGCGACCGGAAGCGGGTCGTCGGATACGGGGCCGTCGCCTTCGGCGCGACGGGAGGGAAGGACCCGCTCGCCGGTCTCCGGAGGCCGGAGCCGGAGTTGTCGGAGCGGGATTTCGACGAAGAAGAACGGCGGTGGCTTCTCGCCCACGCCCGGCGCGCCGTCGTCCAGTACCTGACGTCGGGAACGGCCCCCCTCGCACGTCCGGAGGGCGCCGGCCTCTGGCGCCGACAGGGGGCGTTCGTCACCCTCGAGATCGGCGACCGCCTCCGCGGATGCATCGGCCACATGGCGGAGAACCGTCCCCTCTGCCAGGTGGTCGGCGCCATGGCGCTCCAGGCGGCGTTCAACGACCGCCGCTTTTCGCCCCTCACCGCGAAGGAACTGGGCGAAATCAGGGTGGAGATTTCGGTGCTGACGCCGAAGCGGCGGGTCTCGGGTCCGGAGGATATCGTGATCGGGCGGGACGGCGTCGTATTGGAGAAGGACGGACGCTCGGCGGTTTACCTTCCCCAGGTCGCGCCCGAGGAGGGTTGGAACCGGGAGGAGATGCTCGGCCATCTCGCGCGGAAGGCCGGCCTGCCGGCGGACGCGTGGCGTCGGGGGGCGGCGCTTTGGACCTTTCGCGCGGAAGTGTTCGGCGAGGGAGAGGTCCATTGACCCGCCGGGGCGGTGACGAAGGGTCATGATCCCCGCGCTGCTTCTTGTCGGTTTCCTCTCCATTTTCGGCCAGGTCCTTCTGCTCCGGGAGCTGCTCGTCGCCTTCTTCGGAAGCGAACTGATCCTCCTTGTCGGGATTTCGTTCTGGATGGTTTTCGCCGGCGCCGGGGCGTGGCTCGGCCGGCGGAACCGCGGGGGAATCGCCGCTGCTCTGATGGGGCTCGGCGCGGCCCTTCCGGCGACCCTTCTCTTCGCCCGCGGGGCGCGGGTGATCTTCGGAACGACGGCGGGCGTCTACTTTCCCATCGGTGTCCAGTTCCTCCTTCTCGCGTTCACTCTCGCTCCGACCGGCATCCTGCTCGGATTCCTCTTCGCCCGGGCGGCGGGGCGCTGCGGGGAGGAGGGGGGGAGCTTCGCCACCGCCTACGGGATCGAGTCCCTCGGCGGAGTCGCGGGAGGGGCCGCGTCGACCGTCGTCCTGGCGGCGGGGGCGCCCGCGAGCGGCTCGGTGATGGTTGCCGCGGCCCTCTCTTTTCTTCTCGCTTCGTTTCTCGCCCGTTCGTCTCGTCCGGCCCGTGTCTCCCTCCGACTCGCCGCGGGTCTCCTGCTCGGAATCGTCGTCATCTGGGGAGGGGAGATCGAACGGGAGACGATCCGATGGCATTTCCCCACTCTCGTGATGAATCGTGATTCGCCTTACGGGAGGCTCACCGTGACCGGGCGGGGAACGGGACAATGGGTGCTCTTCGTGAACGGCGGGCTTGCCTACGATTCGGAGAGCGAGGAGCCGGAACTGCTCGCCCACGGCGCGCTGGTGCAGCGGGAGGATCCGGGGGACGTGCTGATTCTCGGGAGCGGGATGGCCCATGGGGCGGGTTGGATACGGCGGCTCGGTCCCCGCTCGATCACGATCGTCGAGCCCGATCGGGTTTCGTACGAATTGTCCCGCCGGGTCTTTCTCGGATCCATCGGGGACGAGAAGCTCCCGGGGAGGCGGGTCATCGTCGACGACGAGCGCCGGGTGCTCCGGGGAAGTCCGGAGGCGTACGACCAAATCATCATACACGCTCCGGAGCCGACGTCGGGCGCGGCGAACCGGTTTTACACCGCCGAGTTCTTTCGCGAGTGTGCGCGCTCTCTCCGGCGGGGGGGAGTGCTCGCCTTCCGTCTGCCGTCGTCGGAGAACTACTGGAGCCCTCTTCTCGCGCGGAGAAACGGAAGCGTCTACCGGGCCCTCGCCGGCGCCTTCGATCACATCGCCGTTCTTCCGGGAACCGCGGACATTTACATCGCCTCGAACGCCCCCCTCGACGAGGATCCGGATGTTCTCGCCGAGAGACTCGGGGGCCGGATCGAGACCCGCCATCTCGAGGTCCGGCTCGTGACGCCCGAGTATCTCCGCTACCTGTACGAGAACGAGCGATTCGACGAAGTCGGAAGGCGACTACGGAAACACGTCGGGCCGCCGAACACGGATCTCCGCCCGATCTGTTATCCGACGACCCTTCAGCTCTGGCTCTCCCGATTCCATCCGTCCCTCGCGTATCGGTCGATTCCGTCGCCGGGCGCCCGGGCATTCGCGGTGGCCCTCACGCTCGTGGCCGGCCTCTTCCTCTATTTCCGGCGCCGCCCCCGGGGAGCGGCCATTCTGGTCGTCGGACTCGCCGGGTTCGCCGGGATGATCGTCGAGTTCGCGGTGATTCTGAGATTCCAGACGGCGAGCGGCATCCTCTACCGGGATGTGGGCCTGCTTCTCGGCGGGTTCATGGCCGGACTCGCGCTCAGCCCGTTCGCCGGGCGCCGGGCCGCCCGGGCGCGCTCGGGAGGGAGGATCCTCGTCGCCGCCTTCGCATCGGCCGCGCTCTTCACCGCAATCCTCCTTCCGGGCGGAGCTTTCGGGAGCCTCGCCTTCTCGTTCCTGTGGCTTCTCCTCACGGGCGGGATCGTGGGGGCGGTGTACTGTCGGGCGGCGGAATCCGACAGAAGCTCGGGCGCCCCTCTCTACGCCGCTGACCTGATCGGGGGGAGTGCGGGGGCCCTCCTCGGCGCCCTCTTCCTCCTCCCCTTCGCCGGCCTCGTCCCCGCCCTCCTCTTCACCGCCGCCCTCCTCCTCCCCGCCCTCATGGTCGGGGACGGACAATAGTGCTTGTTCCCATGGCGAAGACCTCGGTGTGACCGGCCGATGGGAAGGCGGATAGGATGGCGACGGACACGGGTGTCCGTCCCTTTTCGGGGAGGGGGAGATTGAGTACCATGGGGGCATGGCAAAACGAGTGTGCGGAACCTCGGGTGCGGCTCTCCCGGGATGCGGCGGTGGGGATTGGAGCTTCTTCGACACGCCCGCGCCGGGGTCGTCGAACGAACAGGGAGGAGAGGCCGTGGATCGCCGGGCCGTCATCGACATCGGCTCGAACTCGGTGAAGCTCCTTGTCGCGGATCTCCGTGGCGGGCGTCTCCATGAGCGGGAAGACCGGGTGATCGTCACCCGTCTCTCCGAAGGGCTCCGGGAGACGGGCCGGATCGGCGGGGCGGCGGCCCGGCGCACCATGGATGCCCTTCGAGAACTCCGGGAGGCGGGGGTCCGCGCCGGCGCAGGCTCCTTCATCGCCGCCGGCACCCAGGCGCTCCGCCGCGCGGCCAACGCCCCGGACATCGCCCTGCGAATCCGCCGCGAGTGCGGCCTCGATGTGGAGATTCTCTCCGGCGACGAGGAGGCCCGGCTCTCCTGGGTCGCCGCCCTCTCCGGCCTCGCCGATCCGTCAATCCCGGCGGGCGTCTTCGACACCGGCGGCGCGAGCACCGAATTCGTCATGGGGAAGGATGGACGGATCGAGAAGCGCTTCAGTTTCCCCGTCGGCGTCCGGGGCCCGACGGAGGAGTTTGGAACGGACGGCCCGGCGACGAAGGAGCGGGTCGCCGCCCTCGTCCGGTCTCTCTCGGAATCGCTCGCGCCCCTCCCCCCGCTCGAGGGGACGTTGATCGGAGTCGGCGGTACGGTCCTCACTCTCGCATCGGTCATGACCGGCGCCGGACGGTACGATCCGACGGCCCTCGCGGGCGCCCTTCTCTCCCGAGCGGAAGTGGACCGGCAGGTCGAGCTCTATCGTTCCCTGCCGGCGGAGGGGCGGGGGAAGATCCCCGGGATGGTTCCGGGACGGGCGGATGTCATGCTCGCCGGCGCCGCGATCGTTCGGGTGATCCTCGACCTCTCCGGCAAGGACCGTCTCCTCGTCTCCGCCCGCGGCCTCCGCCACGGTCTCCTCCTCGACCGGTATTCGGGCTAGCCTGGATCATGCATGAATCTCCGTCACGAGGGCTCGGATCGCCTGACGAGAAGCTGACTTGCACCCTTCGCGCTGCCGCGCTCCGGGTACTCCCGGCGCCGACCCGCCGTCGCTTCGCTCCGGCGGGTACCCCGGCGCGGTCGGACTTCCGCCACCGGAGGTGTAGTCATGAGAGCCTCCCCCCGGGCGCTACCACTTATCGCTCCTAGCCGTCGCGATAAGTCCAAGCGCCCGACGGGCCCCATCGAGGAGGCGGCGAAGGAAAG
>JBDROZ010000083.1:0-25048 GCA_043809585.1 Candidatus Eiseniibacteriota bacterium | reverse complement strand
CCCGTTCTCCTAGACCTCCACCTCCAGTAGAGCCGGAATCCCTGTCGATGCCAGCCGACCACGGTCGCCGGCTCGACGAGGACCAGGGCGTCTCTCCATCCAGACCATAGGCGGGAGAGCAGCACCCAGAAACCCCGATCCACGATTCAGCCGGGGCTTCTTTCCAGACCGTTGCAACACTTGAAGTTGATGCCGAAGCGCCAGATTCTCCAGAACCAGCGCCCGGCGCGTCTTGACCAGTGACGATGCGAGACTCAGTAGTTGTGATATCATGGAAGTAAGCGTGAATCACGATCCGTCTAAGGTCAAGCGGACCAAGGCCGACGGGATTTACGAGAGGGACAGGCGGTAGATATACTCCCTCTCTTGCCCGCCTTATGGTTGGCGATTTCACGGCGACGAAGAAGACGGTGCTGGTAAAGTGAGCACGTGGCGACGCGTCGTACTGCCACCACACTTGGGTCTAAGAAACCGGTTCTGGAAGAGGTGCCTGGTTCTGGCGACGCAAAACAATCGCCGTAAGGTCAAGAGCCCCAAGGAGGATGGGTCTTTCGAAGGCGCACCCCATGCTATCGGAAGCTGCTCTTGATCCTCCCCCACGTGGTTGCCTCAGTTCTTGTGGCTTCGACCACGGCGACGTACAGGTCTTTATCCCCATAACCGCCGGGTCTCGTGGATCCGAAGTATAGCTCCGTTTCATCCCCGCTTGGGCACGTCTCATCGTCAGACGTATTCACAGGTGATCCCGCGTTGATCGGTTCTCCCCAGCTCCCGCCGAGGTTCTCAGAGATCCAGATATCTACCCCGCCTTCTCCTCCAGGCCGGTTCGATCCGAAAAAGAGCGAGCTTCCGTCAGGACTGAGAGATGGACCCCGCTCGCTGAATGCGCCATTGACGGGATGGCCCAAGTTCTCCGGTTCGGACCAGGTATAGCCTCCATCAGACGAGTTGCTGACCCAGACGTCATGGCTGCCGAGGCTTCCAGCCCGGTCCGATCCGAAGTACAACGAACTTCCATCCGGTGAGATGTAGGGCATCTCCTCGTCGCCGGGGCTGTTCACGGGAGGCCCGAGGTTTTCAGGCTCAGTCCACCCGCCTCCGCCGAGGCGGGTTACCCATATGTCCATGCCTCCTTGACCGCCCGCTCTATTGGAGCCGAAGAAAACCATATCATAGGCCTCGGTCATGGTGGGAGCAAGATCGTTGTAACCCGGAGCATCTAGGATGGGAATCGCGCAGGAGACGCAGAGATCCCATTCATACCCCGCACTCGGCGTTGCCCAGTAGACATCGTAGTCACCCCCCGCCCAGTTGGATGAGTACAACAGCATGCTTCCGTCATAGGTTCTCTGGAGTCCCCGTTCATCGCCGGGTGTGTTCACCCCCGGACCCAGGTTGTAAACCTGGTCCCATGCAAGGAGGGGCGCAAAGAAAGCCGTCGCGGCTGTGAGCCCGACTACTAGAAGTATAGTGGTTGCAGAGCAGCAATCGTTTGCTTTCATGATATCTCCTCAATTCCGTGAGACAGTTGGCGTCGATTCTGGCCGTCCGCTGAGGTACTGGCAGCCTAAAGGGCCCGGGGAGAGACGAATTCCCCGGGCCGTGCTCAGGGCATCTTTTGATGGAGGAAGAGCTGGCTTGGAGCCGTACGGCTCATTGAGCGCCGAGACTCCGCGAGGCTTCTCCCTTCGGGCCCTGTACCTCGCCCTTCGCTCATGCTCCTTGATTTAGCTCTGCGGATTCCGTGTGGATTCACGGACCGAACCCTCCTGTTCGAGGGTCGCCGGGGACGAAATGCTTCAGCGGGAATCCGGTGGTTGTTGAGCAGACGAGGCGATATCCGGATGGTCACGTGGGCCGGCGCGCTTGTTCACTTCGCGACGAATCGGCGGGAAAAGGTTCCGTCCTCGTGATCCCACCTGTCAATCTAGCACCGGGATGATGACTTGTCGAGCGGGTTTTCGCCATCAGTACATTGGGGACATGGTTCCGGGGGCTTGTCCCTACCGGAAACCCCATCCGCCACCGGATTCCCGTGCATTTCTCGCTCTATCAGTGTAATCCGGCTATCCCGAGGGGGGGAAAACCGGTTCTTCGAGTGAATTAGCTGGGACCCTGGTGTATGGGGCTCAACCGGAACCAGGGCGTCTCTCCATCCGGTCCACAAGCGGGATAGCAGAACCCGGAGCCACCGATCCGCTCGATTCCGCCGGGGCTTCCTCCCGGAAGATCGGTTCTCACCCTTTTTCAACAGCCCCACACAATTCCGATTCCCGGCGGCCGGGCGCCCGCCGAAGGAGCGGAAATCAACAGAAGACACCGCGCCGACGAGACAACGGGGCCGGAGATGCCCTGCCGGTTTGGTCGGGCGCGGACGGATCGAAACAGATGTCGTGTCCCCGCACACCCCCCGCCGGACGCTCCTGCTCCGGCGCCCCTCCGCCATTTCCCTCTGGAGTCGGACCCTCTTCTCGACTATTCTATTTACGGAAGGGGCCCGCGGGGCCCCGTGCCCCGGCGCAGCCGATCGGGATCCCCTCGCCCGCCCGGGACGCCCGTCATTCGTGACCGCAACCGCCCAGAGACGGAGACGGATCGTATCATGGTCGAGACCCAATTCGCGACGTACGCGGAGGCGATCGGGTTCGCGCGGGAGTTGTTCGACGATCTCTCGTTCTCCTACGCCCGCCGGTTCAAGGAGGCCGATCCCCAGGGACGGGTGATCGGCTTCCTCCCGATCTATGTTCCGCGGGAGATCATCCACGCCGCGGGGATGCTTCCCGTCGGGATCTTCGGGGCCGGCGACAGAATTCCGGTCGTACACGGCGACGCCTACTTCCAATCGTACATCTGCCACATTCCGCGCACCGTCGTCGAGCTTCTCGCGCGGGGGAAGTTCTCCGACTTCGACGGCTTCATCTTCCCGTCGATCTGCGATGTGATCCGCAATCTTTCCGGCATCTTCCGGCTTCACGCCGAAGGCGCCTTCGTCCGATACCTCGACTTCCCCCAGAACTTCGATCCCGCCGTCGGGGGCGTCTTCTACCGGAGCGAGTTGGAGCGCCTCACCGCCGATCTGAAGGAGATGAACGGGAAGGAGGTCGGCGCCGAGGGCCTCAATCGGTCGATCGCGCTCTACAACCGGAACCGCCGCCTCCTTCGCGAGCTCGACTCACTCCGCTCCGCCGAGCCTCACAAGGTCTCCGCCCTCGACTCGTACCTTGTCCGGCGCGCGGGACAGACGCTCTCCGTCGAAGACCACAACGGCTATCTCGAGAAGGTCCTCGATCTCGCGAGGGCCTCCGACGCGGAGCCGGAAGACAGGATCCGCGTGGTGGTCAGCGGCGCCTTCTGCGAGCAGCCGCCGCTCGGGTTGATTCGAACGATCGAAATGGCGGGGTGTTACATCGTGGGTGACGACTTTCAGCTCGGCCTCGATTGGTTTGCCGATGATATCCCGGACGGATCCGGTGACCCGGTCGGCGCCCTCGTGGACGCGTATCTCGGGCGGAGCCACTACTCTTCGGCCCTCTACGAGAACGAGAAGGGGAAGGGCGACCTCCTCGCCGCGGAGGTGAGGAAACTGTCCGCCGACGGCGTCATCTTCTGCGCGCCCAGCTTTTGCGACCCGGCCCTCCTCGACCGGCCGCTCCTGGAGCAGGCCATGGACCGGCACCACATCAAGCACTCGAGCTTCCAGTACCACGAGAATCTCGGCCAGTTCCACGTGATCCGCGAACAGGCCGGCACCTTCGCCGACATGATCAAGCTCTGGGAGTAGCCATGGAAGCCCAAAAAGAACAAAGCATGGTCAAGCAGAAGCAGATGCTCGCCGGACATTTCATGGAACTCTCGCAGGTTCGGGAGACGGGGAAGAAGGTCTGCTACACTTTCGTCCCCGGCAATCTGACCGAACTCGTCTACGCATTCGACATGCTTCCCGTCTACCCCGAAATCAACGCCCTCCAGTCGGGGATGCGCCAGATGTCGAGAGATTACATTCGCTCCGCCGAGGACATGGGGTACTCGGAGGACGTCTGCTCCTACGTCAAGTGCGACATCGGCATGATGCTCCAGGGGAACGTAGGCCCGACGGGCCAGTCGCTCCCACCGCCGGACCTCCTCCTCCTCAGCTATACCGGGTGCTTCGTCTTCATGAAGTGGTTCGAGAATCTGAAACATCTCTACCCGGACGCCGAAATCGCCATGCTCCACATCCCGTACCAGGAGTCGGGCCGGATCGAGCCGAACGCCGTGAAATACATCAAGGATCAGCTGGTGCGGGAGGTGATCCCGAAGTTCGAAAAGGTGAGCGGCGTTCGCTTCGACCAGGAGAAACTGGGAGCGAAGCTCGATCTCTCGGCTGAGGCCGAGGACCTCCTGATGGACGTCTTTGATTCGGCCGAGAACCGGCCCTCCCCGATCGACGCCTACTTCGGCGGGGTTTACTACATCGGGCCGATTTTCACGGCCTTTCGTGGGAGCGAGGACTGCGTCGATTACTACCGCGAGCTGCGCGAAGAGGTGCGCTACAGGGTCGCGAACGGTCTCGGACCGATCACACCGGACGGGTACCTCGAGAACGAGCGGTTCCGTCTCGTCGTGGAGGGCCCTCCGAACTGGACGCACTTCCGGGGCTTCTGGAAGATGTTCTACGAGATCGGCGCGGTCTTCGTCGGTTCGACGTACACGCGCGTCGGAGGCGTCTATGACGACGGATTTCGCCACTCTTCGAAAGACCCGCTCGGCAGTCTTGCCGAGTACTGCCTCGGGTGCTACACGAACCGGAACCTGCCGCAGAGGATCGACCTGCTCGAGGGCTACGTGAAGCGCTACTCGGCGGACGGCCTCCTGGTGAACTCCATCAAGAGCTGCAACTCCTTTTCGGCCGGCCAGCTCGTCATGATGCGGACCCTCGAAGACCGGCTCGGGATTCCGGTCAGCTTCATCGAGACCGATCTGGTGGACCCGCGCTACTACTCGTACTCGAACATCAAGAACCGGCTCGACTCGTTCTTTCAGATGCTCGAGCAGAGGCAGTCGCTCCGAAAGTAAAGCGGCGCGCGGCGAGGAGGAATCTCCCCCCGCCCCCCGCCTCGCGGGACCCGGCAGGTTTGGAGCCTCCGGGGCCCCCCAAGAAAAGGGTTGCCCCCTTCCCCGCCCCTGGCCCATAATGGCAACGGATTAAGGCGCTTGGGCGAGGCGACGGCTCTCTGAAACTCCGCGATTTCCTGCCGGGAAGGCGGGCGGGGCGCCCCATTCTCCCCCCCCCGTGATCTCTGCCCGGCCCCGTGGGCCTTTACGAGCCGGCCTTCTCAGACAGCCCTCTGTGCCGTTCGACGGCCGCCGCCTGGGAATCCCCGAAGAGGATCGAGCCGAACTCACCTGTTCGACGGCGGTGATGCCGCTATCGACGGCGAGTGTTGGAGGAGACCGGCCGCCGTCGGGGCGGTGACCCGCTTTGCGCGGGACGAGACCGTACCGACCGTGCGGCCCCGACCGGATCCTCTTCCGCGTGCTGGCGGATGGGTGGCGCGCAAGACCCGGTGAACGAAATGTCAGGATGTCCTCCGGCGGGGGGCGAGTGATCGCCAGCCGGGCAACCGGCGCGTGGTTCGGCCCGTCCCGTGCGAAGTCTCGGTCGACCCGGAAACGGAGGCGATTCGCATGGAAGTGTACCTCGGCATCGATCTCGGTTCGACTACATCCAAAGCGGTCATCATCGACGGCGACGAGCGGATCATCGGCCGCGGAATCACGAACACCCGGTCGAACTACGAGGTCGCGGCGGACATCGCGAGAGTGGAAGCGGAATTCAACTCCCGTTTCTCCATGCTGAGGCGGACGACGCCGGACGGTGGAAGCGCCGGAGGAGGGTGGGGACGGCTCCTGGGTGATTTGGAGAACCGCTTCCACTTCCTCCAGTTCGAAGCGAGATTCGAGAGTCTTCTCCGCGCCATGATCGAGGCGGCGGGCGAGATCTCCGATCTCGGTGAAAGGGAGGAGGCCGTCGACGCGCTGACCGAACTGGCGCCCGCCGTCCTCGGCAAAATCCGCGGTCGATTCTTCGCAGGCGAGGTCTCGACGACATCTGACTTCTTCCGCGATCTCTTCAGCACCACCTACATGGCCGCTGTCCACGAAAAGAGGAAGGGACTCTACGACACGCTGACCTCCCTCTACGACCGGTCGGTCGTGCCCGTCGAGAATCGCGCGATCGACTTCGACTTCCGAGATCTCGTCCACCGCGCCATCGACCTCCTCGACGGAGAGGACGCCGCCCGTGCCGCCGCCCTGCGGCCCCGCCTCGACCAAGTCGCCAACCTATCGCTCGAACCAACCGATTACATCGGCACCGGCTACGGGCGTCAACTCCTTCCCTTCGAGCAGAAACACATCAAGTCGGAGATCCTCTGCCATGCCCTCGGGGCGCACGCCTGTTTCCCGGAGACGCGGACGGTCCTCGACATCGGCGGACAGGACACGAAAGCGATCCAGGTCGACGGGCACGGTCTCGTGACGAGCTTTCAGATGAACGACCGGTGCGCCGCCGGGTGCGGAAGGTACCTGGGCTACATCGCCGACGAGATGAACATCGGCGTAGGCGAACTCGGCCCGCTCGCCCTCAAAGCCGACTACAAAGCGAATATCTGCAGCACGTGCACCGTCTTCGCCGGCGCCGAACTTCGGGAGTACCTCAATCTGGGCGAGAAGAAGGAGAATATTCTCGCCGGGCTTCACGAGGCGATCGTCCAGAGGGCCTTCGCCCTCCTCGCCCGATCGGGCGGCGTCCGGAACGAGTTCACGTTCACCGGCGGGGTCGCGCGGAATCCCGCGGTCTTCCAATACGTCTCCGAGAGCGTCTTGCGGAACTACGGCGACATCACGATCAACCGGCACGCGGATTCGATCTTCATGGGGGCGCTGGGTGCGGGGCTCTTTTCGGCCAGGAGAAAGCACTGACCATGAACTACACCCTGGGAATCGACGTGGGCAGCAGCTTCATCAAGATCGCGCTGGTCGACTACGGCCCCGAGCCCAGCGTCGTCGATCTGGTCGTCGAGAAGATTCGGAAACGGAACCCTACGCTCATCATCGACCAGCTCATGGAGGATCTCTTCGACCGGCATGGGCTCCGGTATGAGGATATGCTCTACGTCGCCTCCACCGGCGAGGGGGAGTTGGTGCCGAGGAAACGGGGTCATTTCTACAGCATGACCACCCATTCGCGCGGGGCCTGCCATTACCATCCCGAAGTGCGGACCGTCGTCGACTTCGGCGCCCTCTACTGTCGTGTCATGTCGATCGAGGACGGAGGGCGCGTCAAGGACTATGCCATGACCGGGCAGTGCGCCTCCGGATCGGGTCAGTTCCTCGAGAACATCACCCGCTACCTCGGCGTCACGATCGACGAAGTCGGACCTCTGTCGCTCGAATCGACGAACCCGGCGAAGACGAGCGGCATCTGCGCCGTGCTGGCCGAGACGGACGTGATCAACATGGTCTCCCAGGGGATTCCGATTCCCGACATCATCAAGGGAATTCACCAGTCCATCGCGATCAGGATCGTCCGACTTCTTTCGCGGCTGAAGGTCGAGTCTCCCGTCGCCTTCACGGGCGGTCTTGCGCTGGACACGGGTCTCGTCGCGGCCATGAAGGAGACGCTCGACGAGCGGGGCATGAACCTCGATGTGTTCGCGGCGAGCGAGTGCGTCTCCGCGGGGGCGATCGGCGCCGCGCTCTGGGGAGGTTTCCGGCACTTCAAGCTTCAGGAGGCGGGCGCGTGACTCGTTCCGGAGATGGACTCACCTCAGAACACTCCCTTCCGCCGTTTCCACCGAACATCGCCACCATGCTCGTGGAGAACGTAGCCCGATTCGACGGGCACCCGGTTTTCCAGCACGCCGCGGGCGGGAGTATGCGCCCCCTTTCGTGGCGGCGGCTCGGGAACGACGTGATCCTCCTGCAGGCGGCGCTCGCGGCGCGCGGAGTCGGGCGGGGCGACCGTGTCGCGGTTCTCTCCCGGAACCGGCGCGAGATGCTCGAGATCGAGCTGGCCGTGATGTCGATGGGAGCCGTCTCGGTTCCGATCTTCCACGGCTATCCCGCCGCGAAGGCGCAGGGCCTCGTCCGGTTCTGCGAGCCCGCGGTGGTGGTAACCGCGGACACCGAACAGTACGGGAAGCTCGATTCGCCCGACGAATTCGGGGCCGTCGTCGTCTTCGATCCTGTCGGGGAGGCTGCCGGGGGAAACGTCGTCCGCTTCGAGGAACTCCTCGCCGGGGGTGAGACGTCGGGGATGGAGATCGCGGGCACCGAAGTCGCGCCGGGGGCGGTCTGCCTCATGATGTACACGTCGGGCACGACGGGGAGGCCGAAGCTCGTCCAGTTGACCCACTCGAACATCCTCTCCCAGCAGGCGGCGATGCGCGTTCTCTGGAAGCTGACCGAGAAGGACCGCTTCCTCAGCTACCTTCCGTGGCATCACAGCTTCGGGGGCATCTTCGAGAAGTTCGCGGCCCTCTCGAACGGCGCCGTCCTCTCCCTCGAACACGGCTACGGAAAGGACATGGATGTCCTGCTCGAAAACTGGATGCGGGTTCGGCCGACCTGTTTCTTCAGCGTGCCCCGCGTCTACCAGGAGATCACGTCCCGCGCGGCGGGGGACCGGGAGGTCGAGAAGGCCGTGTTCCACGACGAGCTCCGGTTCATTTTCACCGCCGCGGCGCCTCTCCCGAAAAACATCTCGGATGTTTTCGAAGAGCGGGGCATACCCGTGTACGAGGGATGGGGACTGACCGAAACGTCCCCTTGCTGCACCGTGACGGATCCGAGCATTCCGCGCGATCCCGGTGTCGTCGGAAAGCCGATCCCGGGTGTGTCGGTCAAGCTCGGGGAGGACGACGAGATCCTCGTTCGCGGTCCGAACGTGATGAGCGGCTACTACCGGAACCCGGTGGACACGGAGCGGGCCATGCTTGACGAGGGCTGGTTCGCCACGGGGGACGTGGGCGCGATCACCGAGGCGGGGGTTCGGCTCATTTCGCGGAAGGATCGGATCTTCAAACTGAGCAACGCCGAGATCGTGATCCCGACCGAGATCGAAAACCTGATCGTCAAGGATTGCGCCTATCTGTCGCACGCCTTCGTCGCCGGGAGCGGCCGCGATTACCCGGTGGTTCTGCTCTTTCCGAACCGCGCGATGTTTTCCCGTGTTCCCGACGGAACCAGCGTGCGGGACGCCTGCGAGTGCCCGGAGGCCCCGCGGGATCTGGCGCACTGCCTCGGTCGCTGCATGAGGCGCGTCGCCGACTCGATCGACGCGAAATACGCGCGCCCGCGCGCGGCCATGTTGATCGATCACGAGCTTTCGATCGAAAACGAGGAGTTGACTCCCTCGATGAAGCTCGCGCCGGGTGTGGTCGCGAGAGTGTTCAAGGCGGATATCGAATCCCTCTACGGCTCCGAAGATCCGGCGAACGAGAAGGTGTACGTGATTCGCCTGGAGTAGCGATGCCACGGTTGAAGTCGCAGGAGAAGCTGAAGACGCTGCTGGGGGAGTACTACACGTCTCTCTCGAGCCCCCTCGCGTGGTGCACGAGCGCCGGCCCCGCCGAGATTCTCCGGGCCCTCGGATTTCAGGTCTATTTCCCCGAGAACCACGGGGCGATCCTCGGCGCTTCGCGGCTCGCGGAGAAGTACATTCCCCGCGCCCACCAGGCCGGTTTCGGGGGCGAGATATGCTCGTACCTGACGTCGGACATCGGGGCCTGGCTCTCGGGCGCGACGCCGCTCCGCGAGGCGTACGGCCTCCCGTCGATCCCGAAGCCCGACCTCATCGTCTACTGCACCAACCAGTGCCGGGAGGTTGCCGACTGGTTCGGGTTTTTCGGGCGCGAGCTTGGCGTTCCCGTCGTGGGGATCCACCCGCCGCGCCACCTCGAAGAAGTCGCCGAAGACGACATCCGCCATGTCGTCTCCCGATACCGTGACCTGATCCGCGTCGGCGAGGAGATACGCGGCGAGACGCTCGATCCGAAGAACCTCCGGCGCGTCGTCGCCCTCTCGCGTGAGGGCTCGGACCTCTGGAAGAGAGTGCTCGGGACGGCGCGCCGCACCCCGTCTCCACTCTCCTTTTTCGACGGCACGATCCTCATGGCGCCGATCGTGATACTCCGCGGAACGAGGGCCTGCGTGGAATTCTACGAGGACCTTCTGAGGGAGCTGGAGGATGGCGTGGGCCCGGCGGTGCCCGGAGAGAGGGCGCGGATCTACTGGGAGGGGATGCCGATCTGGGGACGCTTGCGGTCGCTCGCCGATTTCTTCGTCGAGCAGAAGGCTGCCGTCGTGGCGTCGACCTACTGCAACAGCTGGGTGTTTGACGACTTCGATCCGGACCGTCCCCTCGAGTCGATGGCCCTCGCGTATACACGGATCTTCATAAACCGGAGCGAGAACGCTAAGCTCGTGGTGATCCGCGAGATGATCGACGATTTCGGAATCGACGGTGTCGTTTTTCATGACTCGAAGACATGTTTCAACAACTCGAACAACCGGTTCGGGCTCGACCGGAGAGTTCGCGAAGAAACGGGGAAGCCTACGATCGTCGTGAACGGTGACCTGAACGATCTCCGGTTTTTTTCCGACCTTCAGACTCGAACGATCCTGGAGACGTTCGTCATGCAGATCGCGCGTGACTGAACTCGATGTTCCTCTTTCCCCCGGAGTGACTTCATGAGCAAGAAGGCCACTGAGAAGAGCGAGAAACACAAGAAACACGAGAAGCGGGAGAAGCGCGAGAAGCACGAGAAGGCCGAAAGCGAAGAGAGGAACGACAGGCCGATGCGAATCGGCGTCGTCGGAATGGGGCCGGTCGGAACGGTGCTCGTCGCCCATCTGATGGAGGCGGGCGCGCTTGTCGTGCCCTGCGAGATGAACCCTCTCGTCATCGACGCGATGAAGAAGAAGGGACTTCACCTCGAGAGCACCATCGTCAAGTCCGTGAAGATCACCGAAGCGTGCTATTCCATCCAGGAATTGAAGATGTACGATCTCGACGTGATCGTCATCGCCGTGAAGACGCCGGGGCTGAGGAAAGTCGTCGATCAGATCAAGGAGATCGTCACGGACCGCATGTACGTGGTGGTGGCGCAGAACGGCATCGACAACGAGGTGACCGTGGCGCGCGCCGTGGGAGACGACAGGACCCTCCGGATGGTCATCAACTACGCCGGCAACAAGAGCGCCCCGAATATCACACACGTCAGCTTCTTCAACCCGCCGAACTACATCGCGCCACTCCTTCCGAACGGTGATGATGTGGCGAAGAGGTTCGCCGAGATGCTCAACGCGGCGGGCCTGACCACGGAGATCCCGGAAGACATCCAGGATTACGTCTGGGAAAAGGCGATTCTGAACAGCGCGCTCAGCGCGGTCTGCGCCATTACGCGGAAGACGATGAAGGACGTAATGGATTATCCCTTGACGCTGGAGTTGGTCGAGGCGCTTATCGACGAGTCGGTTCGGATCGCCGATGCCGAGGGAATCGATCTTGGAAAGAAGTTCCGCCGTTTCAGCGTGCGCTACTTGAAGAACGCGGGACACCACCGGCCGTCGATGCTCGTGGACATCGAAGAAGGCCGGCGGACAGAAATCGACAACCTGAACGGGAAGATGGTGTACTACGGTCACAAGCACTGTCTTCCGACTCCGTTGAACCAATCCGTGACGGCCCTGATTCACCTGATCGAGCATTCCCCGGAGTGACGGGCGAAGGGCGTGGATCGCGCGTGGAAGAGACGAATCGTTACTATCTCGGCGTCGATATCGGTTCGACTTACACGAAGCTCGTGGTCGTAGGCGGGAATGACGAGCCGGTCTTCCGGGAGGTCATGCCGACACTCAGCCGCCGGAAGAGGCGGTTCGAGGAGACGGTCGAGCAGGCCCGCGACCTCTTTTCGATCGAAGGGGTATGCGCGACGGGCTATGGGCGGCACCGCTTCGAGTGCGAGTTGCGGCGGCCGGAACTCGTCTGCGCGTCGGTAGGGGTTTCTGTTACGCACAAGACTCGGAAGTGCATCATCGACATCGGCGGCGAGGACTTGAAGGTGATCGAGAGCGGCGCCGACGGTTCCGTTCTCGGCTTCAGCATGAACGACAAGTGTTCGGCGGGAACGGGCACCTTCATCACCGAGATCGCCGAAAAGGCGGAGCTCGAGATCGCCGAGATGAGCAATCTCGCGAGAAGTTCGATTACGGATCGGACGATCAACAGTTTCTGTACCGTGTTCGCGCGCACCGAAATCCTCGAGTGGAAGTTCTCCGGCGTTCCGCTCGAGGACATTGCCCGGGGGATTTACCTCTCCCTGGTCAACCGGATCCGGCGCATGTCCGTTCCCGCCGGTGTTCCGGTGATTCTCTGCGGCGGCGTGATCGCCCATCATCCATACCTCGGCGAGCTGATGGGCGGGGCGATGGACGCGCCGATCGAGGTCGCGCACGAACCGCAGCTTTGCGTCGCACTCGGCGCGGCGGTGATCGCACGGCAAATCGGGTCGCGGTCCTGAGCGAAGGGTCCGAAAGCGCTGCGGGGGAAGATGCATCGCCGGGGAGTCGGTCCCCGAGGGAGGACGAGAATGAACGAGATTCATGCCTATCAGATGACGGGGAAAGACCGGCCCCTCGAGAAGGTCACACTGGCTCCCCCGGATCCGGGACCGGGCGACGCGGTAGTCGAGGTGGCCGGATGCGGCGTCTGTCACACGGATCTGAGCTTCTGGCATTACGGCGTTCCGACGAGAAAGGAGCCGCCGCTCGTCCTCGGGCACGAGATCAGCGGAACCGTCATCGAAGGACCGCCGGAGTGGAAAGGAAGAGCGGTCGTCGTGCCCGCCGTCTTGCCCTGCGGAGATTGCGACCTCTGCCGGAGCGGGCGGAGCAACATCTGCCGAAAACAGCTCATGCCGGGGAACGACTTTCACGGAGGCTTCGCGAGTCATGTGGTCGTGCCGGCCCGCTATCTCGCCCCCGTTCCCGACCGCGCGCTCGCGGGGCATTCGCTCGCGGAGCTCGCCGTCATCGCCGACGCCGTGTCCACGCCCTACCAGGTGATCCTGAAGAGCGGTCTCGGGGAGGGGGACCTCGCGATCGTGATCGGCGTCGGCGGCGTCGGAGTGTATGCGGCCCAGCTGGCTCGGATTCTCGGTGGAAAAGTCCTCGCCATCGACATCGACGGCGGGAAGCTGGAACGGCTCGGCGAAATCGGAGTTTCGGCGACGGTCGATTCCTCGGGACTCGGGGTCAAGGAGATCAAAGGCGAGGTCAAAGCGCGCTGCAAGGAGATGGGCGCGCCGGCGCATGGCTGGAAGATATACGAGATGTCGGGCACGAAGGGGGGGCAAGAGCTCGCCTTCGCCCTCGTCGGCATCGCCTCGACCCTGTCGATCGTCGGTTTCACGCTGGACAAGCTCGAGGTGCGTCTCTCGAATCTGATGGCCTTCGACGCCGCCATCATCGGCACATGGGGCTGCAGGCCGGAGCTCTACCCGGAGGTGATCGATCTCGTCGCCGAGGGTAAGCTCGCGCTGAAACCCTTTACGGAGACGGCTCCTCTGTCTACGATCAACGAAGTATTCCGTGAGACCCTTGCGGGGAATCTCTCGAAGCGGACCGTGCTCATCCCGGATTTCTAATGGAGATGGAAACGACCCGGTCGGCCGGCGGGGCCGCCCCGGAGGAGACCGCGCGGACGGACGTTCCGCGCCTAAGAGGGAGACATCGAACCATGGGCCACGATCTCGTCAGTCACAACATCGTGGAGCACGATTTCAGCGAAATCCTCTACGAGCTTCGTCCTTGTATCGGCATGGACGGGAAGCCGGTCGAGGGGCTTCACAACGCGTGGATCTTCCTGAACAATCCGAAGCAGTACAATTCGTACACGACGGCGGCCGTGAAGGAGGTCATTCTCGCCTTTCGGCAGGCGTCGAACGACCGCTCCGTCGTTTCTGTGGTCTTCAGCGCCGTCGGGGACCGTGCTTTCTGCACCGGCGGGAACACCAAGGAGTACGCCGAGTACTACGCCGGGCGGCCCCTCGAGTACAAGCAGTACATGCGCCTTTTCAACGACATGATCACGTCGATCCTCCACTGCGACAAGCCCGTGATCTGCCGCGTCAATGGTATGAGAATCGCCGGCGGACAGGAGATCGGGATGGCGTGCGATCTGACCGTCGCGAGCGACCTGGCCGTCTTCGGACAGGCCGGGTCGAAGCACGGAAGCGCTCCGGACGGCGGGAGCACCGACTTCCTGCACCTCTTCGTGGGCATCGAGCGGGCGATTCAGAGTTGCACGCTTTGTGAAATGTGGTCTGCCTACGAGGCCAAGCTTTTCGGCCTGATCACGGAGGTCGTGCCCGTGCTGAAGGTAGGAGGGGCATTCGTCAGAAACCCGCTCGTCGTTACGGACCGCTGGCTGGACGAATCGGGTGCCGTCGTGTACGGCCGGCGGAAGAGGGGCGACGACCAGAAAGCGGGGAAGGAGACGCTCGGGGCGGGAACGATCGACCTCACGCCGCTCGATGAGGCCGTCGGACGACTCGCCACGAGTTTCCTCTACATGATGCCCGATTGCGTGAACAAGACGCTGAACAGCGTGCGCAAGAAGAAGCTCGAGCACTGGGACCGGAACCAGCAGTCCAACCGAGACTGGCTCGCCTTGAACATGATGACCGAGGCGAAAGCGGGGTTCCGGGCGTTCAACGAAGGGCCGAAGGGGAACCGGGAGGTTGATTTCGTGAAACTGCGACGCATGCTCGCCGAGGGCCATCCGTGGGATGAGGAACTCGTCGACGCGATTCTGCCGAGGTGAGCGAGATGGCGGGGAAGATCATCGGCGAACCGGCTCATGACGGACAGGTCCTTCGAATCACTTTGAACGCGCCGAAGGGGAACATCCTCGACGGGGAGATGATGGCGGGGCTGCAAACCGAGCTCGACGGCCTGAAGGGTCGGCCGGAGGTGAAGTTGCTTCTGATCACGGGGGCAGGAGATCACTTCAGTTTCGGCGCGAGCGTGGAGGAGCACACGAAGGAAAGGGCGCCGGAGATGCTGCGGCAGTTTCACGGCCTCTTCCGGTCCCTCGTCCGGTCCTCCGTTCCGGCGGCGGCGGTCGTTTCGGGCCAGTGCCTCGGCGGCGGGTTCGAGTTGGCGCTCGCGTGCCACTTCCTGTTCGTGGACGAGACGGCGAGGCTCGGCTGCCCGGAGATCCAGCTCGGGGTCTTCGCGCCGCCGGCATCACTCATTCTTCCGATGAAGATCGGGCAGGCGCGGGCCGACGATCTCCTGCTCACGGGACGTTCGATCAAGGGGGCGGACGCGGCGGCGATCGGACTCGCGACGACGGCCTACGGCGATCGGGAATCGATGGAGGCCGGAGTCGACGAGTGGATCGGGAAGCACATCCTTCCGAGAAGCGCTTCGTCGCTTCGCTTTGCCGTTCGGGCGGCGCAATGGCGCTTTCACGAGAGCCTCCTCGATGGCCTTGAAAGGCTCGAGGGACTTTACACAGGCGGGCTCATGGAAACGGAAGACGGGAACGAAGGGATTCTTTCCTTCCTGGAGCGGCGCAAACCGGAATGGAAAGACCGTTGAAACGGTTCGAAGAGAAGAGTGTCGTCGTGACGGGGGCGGCCCGCGGAATCGGGCGGTCGATCGCCGAACGCTTCGTGGCGGAGGGGGCGTCGGTCTTCGTGATCGACATCGGCTTCGGCGAGGAAGCGTCGGCGGAGGAGGGGAATCCCCGCTCCTTCACGGGCGACGTGACCCGTTCCGAGGACGTGGCGCGCTTCGTCTCCGCCGTCCTCGATCGGACCGGGCGTATCGATGTCCTCGTCAATAACGCCGGCATCCTCCGGGACAACGTGATCTGGCGGATGCCGGAAGAGGACTTCGACGCGGTTCTCACGGTCAATCTGAAGGGGGCCTGGATCGTCGCGAAGGAGGTGGCTCCCGTCATGCGCAGGCAGGGTTCGGGGCGCATCGTAAACATCGCCTCCCGCGCCTGGCTCGGTAACCCGGGGCAGACGAACTACTCCGCGTCGAAGGCGGGCGTCGTCGGATTCACGCGATCCCTCGCCCTCGAGCTCGCCCGGAACGGCATCACGGTGAACGCCGTGGCGCCGGGACTGATCGACACGCCGATGACCCGGGCCCTTCCCGGCGCGGTCTACGAGAAGCTCGTGAGGCTGCAGCCTTCCGGCAAGGCGGGAGGGCCGGAAGATGTCGCCGCGGCGGTCTCGTTTCTCGCGTCGGAGGAGGCGGCGTTCATCACGGGCCAGGTGATCCACGTGGACGGAGGGAGGAGCATCGGCGCCGGCGTGCTATGAGCGCGTCCGGCCGTCCGGCGTACGAGATGAGCGGAAACGACGTCTTCCTGGTCGACGGTCTGCGCTCCCCGATCGGCCGCGGGCACCCGGAAAAGGGGATCTACCGCGATCTGCGCGCCGACGAGTTGGCCGTGCAGACGCTCGGAGCCCTTCTCGCGCGGACCGGCCTCGAGGAGCCCGCGATCGACGACTTCTACCTGGGGTGCGTCGGCCAGCACCTCGAGCAGGGAAAGAACCTGGCCCGGCTCGTCCTCCTGCTCGCGGGACTGCCGACGACGATTCCGGGAGTGACCGTGAATCGTCTCTGCGCGTCGAGCCTGACCGCCCTTCAGATGGCGGCCGACTCAATTCGGGCCGGGACGAACGAGCTGGTTCTCGTGGGCGGCGTCGAGCACATGGGCCATGTCCCGATGACCGCGTCGACCGCCTACCACGAGGACCTCTTCCGCGGGGCCGAGTTTCGCTGGACGAACATGGGTCTGACGGCGGAGAAACTCGCGGGAGAGCGCGGCGTCGGCCGCGAGGAACAGGACGCATTCGCACTAGAGAGCAACCGGCGCTACTTCGAAGCGAAGAGGAGCGGTTTCTTCGCGAGGGAGATCGTTCCGATCCGGCTTCCGGGCGGGAAGACGGTCGTCGACGACGAGGAGCCGCGCCTCTCCGATCTCGCAACGCTCGCCGCCCTCCACACACCTTTCCTGGAGGGGGGAACGGTTACGGCGGCGACGAGCTCGGGCGTCTCCGACGGGGCGTGCATGGCCGTCCTCTCCGGCTTCGAAGGGCTCGGCCGGTTCGCCCGCCCTCCGCTGGCGAGAGTTCTCGGGACGGCGAATGTCGGCCTCGAACCGTCCCTCATGGGACTCGGCCCGGTCTTGGCGATTCGGAAGCTCCTGTCCCGCGCCGGCATGTCCATCGGCGACATCGATCTCTTCGAGATCAACGAGGCGTTCGCGGTCGTGATCCTCGCGTGCCAAGAGGAGCTCGGCATCGATCCGGGCCGGGTGAACGTGCACGGCGGGGGCGTCGCGATCGGGCATCCGCTCGGGGCCTCGGGCCTCCGCCTGGCCGTGACCCTCGCCCACGCCCTCGCCGCGAAGGGGCTCCGCCGCGGTATCGCCTCTCTCTGCGTCGGCCACGGCCAGGGCGTCGCGATGATGATCGAGACGTTGGAGGATTGAGCGATGCGGGCGGTGACCTTGAACGTGAATGGCTTCGACCGGCCCTTCCTCGTCGATCCGCACGAGATGCTCCTCACCACGATTCGGGAACGGATCGGGCTGACCGGCACGAAGCCGGGGTGCGACTCCGGCTCGTGCGGAGCGTGCACGGTTCTGGTCGACGGCCGGCCCGTCCTCGGCTGCATCACGCCGACCCTTCGTTGCGAAGGGAAGAAGATCGTCACGATCGAGGGGGTCGCGAGAGGAGAGGATCTCCATCCGGTTCAGCGCCGGCTCGTCGAGAGGGGGGGGATGCAGTGCGGCTACTGCACGCCCGGGATCGTCATGACGTCGATCCCCTTCCTCGAGGAGAACCGATGTCCCTCCGAGGCGGACGTGCGGGAGGCCCTCGCCGGAAATCTCTGCCGGTGTACCGGTTTCGCCAAGATTATCGAGGCCGTGCGCGCCGCCGGGAACGAGGAATCGGGATGAGCGGACCGATCGGAAAGCGGACTCCCTATATCGATGCCGTCGGCAAGGTGACGGGGCAGGTGAAGTACTCGGGCGATTTCCGGTTCCCGAACATGCTGCACGTGAAGTTCCTCCGGAGCCCGCACCCCCACGCCCGAATCGTGAAGATCGACACCGAGGGGGCCGCGAAAGCCCCCGGAGTGGCGGCCCTGGCGACCGGCGTCGACATGCCGGAGACCTTCGGCGTTCTCACCGTGAGCCGCGACGAGACGGCCATGGCGGTCGAGAAGGTGAGGTACGTCGGGGAGATCGTCGCCGCGGTCGCCGCGGAGAGCGAGGCGGCGGCGGAAGAGGCGATCCGCCTCATTCGCGTCGAGTACGAGCCGATCCGTGAGTTTCTCACCCCCGAGGAGTCTCTCGAGGAGTGCCGGGAGGGCGAAAAGATCCACCCTCACGGCAAGGGGAACACGAACATCCACAAGATCGCCGAGATGCGCTTCCACGAACCCGAAAAAGCTCTCGACGAATCACCGCTCCGCTGCACTGAGCAGTTTTCCTTCGCCGGCGTGACCCACGCGTTCCTGGAGCCTCACGCGACGGTGGCGCTCGTCGACGAGGGCCGAAGTCTCACGGTCATCAGCGCGACCCAGGTCCCCCACTACCTGCACCGCACGCTCTCGAGGGTGCTGGGCCTTCCGATGCACTGCGTCCGCGTGAAGAAGCCGGCGCTCGGCGGGGGATTCGGCGGAAAGAGCGATCCCTTCCCCCACGAGATCATCACCGCCTGGTTCGCCCTGAAGACGAAGCGGCCCGTCAAGACGGTATTCTCGCGGGAGGAGGTCTTTCTGGCGAACCACGGCCGTCACCCGACGAAGATGACCCTCTCCGTCGGCTGTGACGGCGAAGGGACGCTCACCGGGATCGACGCCGACATCGTGATCGACGGGGGCGCCTCGGGAAGCTTCGGAGTCGTCACGACGTACTACAACGGGGTTCTCCTTCAGGGTCCGTACCGGGTGGACCGGTTCGGTTTCCGCACGCGCCGCGTCTACACCAACAAGCCGCAGTGCGGCGCCATGCGCGGTCACGGCGCGGTCAACCCGCGCTACGCGATGGAAGTGGCCCTCGACATGCTCGCCGAGAAGGCCGGCATCGATCCGTGCGACCTCAGGGAGCGGAACTTCCTCCCTTCCGACACACTCACCGTCGGCCGGCTCCGGATCACGAGCAACGGAGTGAGGGAGTGCCTCCGGGCGGTTCGGGAGCGCTCGGGATGGGACGGGCGGCGCGGCGGGCTTCCCTACGGCCGCGGCCTCGGCGTCGCCTGCGGGTTCTACATCTCGGGAAGCGCCCTCCCGATCATATGGAATCGTTATCCCCAGACCGTCGTTCACGGGAAACTCGATCTCGACGGCCGCGTCGTGATCTTCAGCGGGGCGAGCGACATCGGGCAGGGGAGCGATACGATCTTCGCGCAAATCGCCGCCGAGGTCCTCGGAATCTCGATGGATCTCGTCGGAGTCGAGTCGGCGGACACGATGCTCACGCCCGTCGACCTCGGGAGCTATTCGAGCCGCGTGACGTTCATGGCCGGCAACGCGACCAAATCGGCGGTGGAGAAGATCCGCGACCGGATCGCGGCCGCGGTCGCCGAGGAAAAAGGGGTCGCCGCCGGGGACCTGAGGTTCGCCGGCGGAACGGTCGGGACCGAGGGCGGCTCTCTCTCCCTGACCTGGGCCGAGGCGGTCGAGATCGCCCTCGCCGGGTGCGGTTCCTTCGTCGAATCGGGGATGTATGTCTCGCCGAAAATGGGGGGGAAGTTCAAGGGGTCCGGCGCGGGCTTAAGCCCGGCCTACAGCTTCGGCGCGTTCATCAGCGAAGTGGAGGTGGAGCCGGACACGGGGGTCGTCAGGGTCGTGAAAGTGTGGGGGGCCCACGACTGCGGCAAGGCCCTGAACCCGCTCGCCGTGGAAGGGCAGATCGAGGGCTGTATCCACATGGGACTCGGGCAGGCGCTCACCGAGGAACTCCGTTATGAAGGCGGGCGAATCGTGAACGCGAACTTCACGGACTACCGGATTCCGACGACCCTGGACACACCCGAGATGGACGTGACCATCGTCGAGTCGAATGATCGGGAAGGCCCGTTCGGGGCGAAGGAGGCGGGCGAGGGGCCGATTCACCCGGTTCTCCCTTCGATCGGGAACGCCATCCACGATGCTGTCGGGGTCCGCATGCGGGAGTTGCCGATCACGCCGGAGAAGGTGCTCCGCGAAATCCGGAGGGTCGGGAAGAAGTGAGAGAAGCCGAGTACCTGCGCCCCCGAACGATCGACGAAGCCCTCGCGGCGGCCGGGCGGCATCCGGGCGACTACGCCTACATTGCGGGCGGCACGGACCTCATCGTCCATCTGAAGCAGCGGCTCGTGGCCGAGCGAGTTCTCATCGACCTGACGGAAATCGGAGGGCTGTCGGGCGTCGCGGACAGGGGCGATTCGATCGCGATCGGATCGATGACGACCCTCGCCGAGATCGAGGGTTCGTCTCTCGTTCGCGAGAAACTCCCTCTTCTCGCCGAGGCGGCCCGGGCCGTCGCGAGCCCCGTGATCCGGAAGACCGCCACCCTCGGCGGCAACCTGCTCGTTCGGAACCGGTGCTCGTTCTACAACCAGTCGCTCCAGTGGCGCGTCGCGATCGGTTCCTGTCTTCGCGACGGCGGGGAGACATGCCTCGTCACGGGGGCGGAGACGGGCTGCTTCGCGCGGAACGTTTCCGATACGGCCCCGGCGCTGCTCGCGCTGGGCGCCAAAGCGGAGATCCGCGACCGGACCGGGACGCGTCGCGACCCCCTGTCCGGCCTCTACGCGCAGGACGGAATGGCGAGCCACCGGGGCCTGGAGGGGGACGCGATTCTCACGGGGATCGAGGTGCCGGGCCGGACCGCCGCCTGGTGGTACAAGAAGCTCCGGCTCCGGCGGAGCGTCGACTTCTCCTCGCTCACCGTCGCCGCGGCCGCCCGGCCCGGGGAAGGAATCCGCGTCTCTCTTGGAGGCGTTTCACCGGCGCCGGTCCTGATCGACTGCGATCCCTCGGGACGGGACGAACCGGATAACTTGGTCCGCCGGGCGCGAAAGGAGTGCCGGACGGTCAAGAACGACGCGCTTCCCCTCGACCACCGCCGCGACATGATCGAGGTGTATCTCCGAAAGATGTGGGAGACGATCGGCGGCTCGTAGGGCCCGCTCGCGAATCCGTTCCGCCCCGCGATCCGCTTCTTCCTCGTCCCCGGAAGCCCGACATTCTACAGCTTCATCGTCTTCTCGGCTTCGGAGCCGATCAAGCCGCGGCGGCACTCATCGCCCCCCATGAAGCGGGCCGAGTGCCTTGCCTGAACGTCGAGCGCCTCCGGGAGGGCTGCGCCGCACGACTCCCGAATGCACGCGAGGATCGCCTTCCGCGCCGCGGCCATCGCCGCACCGTCCGCCGCCGGGATCCGTCCCTCGGGCGGCGCCTCGAAAGGGCCCTTCTCGACCGGTCTCTCGGCGATTCCATGCTTGCCGCCGGAGGCGATCTTCCACGCCGCCCGGAGCGCCTCGCCGGTCTCCCCGGCGTAGTCGACGAGCCAGCCGAGGGCGTCCCCCGCGTTCACGAACCTCCCGGTCAGGAGGAGCGCGATGATCTTCGGGCGGTCCTCTTCGCGGGCCTTCCGGAGCGGCCAGTGGCATCCTTCCATTCCCGGGACGACCGGGAGCGTCACCTCGGGCATGCCCAGGGAGGCTCCCTTTTCTGCGACCAGGTAATGGCAGTGCATGAGGAGCTCGAGCATCCCCCCGAGGCAACGCTTGCCCCGCACGAAGCCGACGGAAACGCGGAAATCGTCATGGAGCCGCCGGGCCGTGCGGGACCAGTCGGTCGAGATGGCGAGGCCCGCGGCCCGGTCTTCGAGAGCGGGGTAGAACTCGCTCGTGTCGGCGCCGACGAGCTGTGTCGTGAGGTGGAAGTCGCCGGTCACGATGACGCGCTCGATCCCCTCGGATCGCAGCCAGTCGATGGCCCGATTCAATTCGGCGTCGACGTCCGAATTGTAGCTTTCCCGCGCGATGGTGATCGCCCCGACCGTTCCGTCGTGTTCCGCGTTGACGTAGAGCTGCCGCCAATCGCTCCCCTCCATCTTGCCGAGCGCACCCGGGTACCACGCCGCGCCGGCGGCCTCCGGATGAAGGGCGTGGTAGGCCTCGACGCGCCGGATCGCCTCGTCGGGCCCGAGTTTCCGGATGAGGGCGAGGACGCCGGGCCGGAACTGGGCGCAAATCTCGCCGATCGCGTTGATGTGCGTCAGATGGGACCGGGACTCTTGAAGCATGAGGCTCGTCATCTGGATGACGGGGCCGAGAATCCACGTCTCGAAGGTGTCGTGTTCGCCGCCGTCCAGGCGCCGGTTGACCACGGGCCGGAAGTGGTTTTGCGGGTACCAGTCCTCGCCGCTCTCCTTCCGGTAGACGAGTTCGGGCGCCGGCGTGAAGACGTCGCCGTACCGCTCGGCGAGATGGTGGAGGCACGACCAGGTGAGGAAGTTCGCCCCCTTCGCGCCGATCGCGTCATGGGCCCGGAACGGATTCGGCCCGACGAGCCGGCGGACGTACTTGTCGATTCTCCAATACGGAAGGTTCGATGCGCGGTGGTATCGGAGCGCCGCGAGGGTGAGCCCGCAAAAGAGCACGTCGAGGACGAAGGACCAGTCGTCGCTCACCGGCATCGGGATGAGGCCGAGCGACCAGAGGAGCTTGCCGGCCCGTCCCGGTTCGGGCTCCACCGTCTCCCACACCTTGTTGATCTCGTGGGGGAAAGCGGGGTGGGCGATGCCGACGCCGAGGGCCCCGCTCGGAAAGCCGGAAGTCACGGAGCGGATCTCGATCCCCGGAAAGGTCTCGCGAAAGACCTCGTAATGGGCCTTCTTGATCTCGAGGATCTCCGGGATCGCCTCGAGAAGGAAGGCGGGGCAAAACGCGCTCAGTTCCTCGGGAAGCTTCCTTCCGTCGTAATGAAGGCGGACGATTCGCGACATGATGCGCGCCGCCCCGCCGTCTCCGAAAGCGCGCCGGAGCCCGGGATACTGCCGGCCGATTCCGTCGGCGGCGCCGGGAAAGTCGAGCCCGACCATCGTTACTCCGAACGGCTCGAGCCTCGACCCGATTTGCATCATTTTGCCGGCGCCTACGATGCCGTTGGCGCCGGAAACGACGAAGGCCCCCCGTCTCTCCGCGGGCCCGAAGATGTCGTCGACCATGCCCGCCGCGTCGACGGGGAGTTCTCCGCGCTCGAAGATCTCGAGGACACTTCCGAGCCCCAACGTTTTCAGCGTCGGCTCCCTCATCCACTTCATCATTCGCGCCCTCCATCGGTGACCTCGAAGATCGCGCCTATCGCCACGTCGCCCGCGGCGCATCCAAAGACGAGCACACGACCTCCCCCGAGGTCGACCGCCTCCTCGAGCGCTTCGATCACGACACGGGTGAGCGTCGGGCCTTGCGGGTGCCCCCAAACGAGGGGGCAACCGGTTTCGTTCATCTTCCGCCAGTCGTAGCCGAGCACCTTCGCGAAGATCGCGTCATTGACGGCGAACGGATTGTGGTTCTTCACCACCGCCATGTCGTCCATCGAGAGGCCCGTCCGGTCGAGGAGTTTTTGGACGACCATCGCCGGCGCCTCGGGCATGAGGCTCGGATAGGTCCGCACGTCCGTTTTCGCCAAGAATCGGATGGAGATCTCGGGCCGGGTGCTGAGCTCGGCCGCTTTTCCGGCGGTCGTGACGAGGAGCGTCGCCATCCCGTCCGACGCGTGGGTCTGTGTTCCGGGTGTGATGCACGTGTCGAGCTCCCGCATCGATCGAAGACCGCCGAGAGTGACGGGCCGGACGCCGAGATCGTCGTCGACCCGCCCGAGGAAGCGGCCCTGCACGCTTAGAACCTCGAGAGGGACGAGGGCGCGACCCAGAAAGCCCGACTCCTTGGCGCGGAAGTACTGCTCGTACCGGTGCATCGTCAGTTCGTCCACCTCCCGGCGGTCGCACCGATGCTTCCGGGCCGCGACGCCGGCGCAGGTGATCATCGCCTTCCCGGTCGCCGGATCGAATCCGAAGTTGTCCCACACGTCGGAAATGGCCATCGTTCGTTCGTAGGCGCGGCGCTCGGGGAAGACGCCGACGGGGGAGTCGCTCGTTCGATCGAAGGTGAGGACGCCGGTGACTTCGTGGGCGCCCGCCTCGACTTCGGCGGCGGCGGCGAAGATCGCCTGAAGCCCCGTGGCGCACGCCTGTTCGACGTGGGACCCCGGGATGCGGTTGTCGAGGAACGTCGCGAGGAGCGGCGAGTTCCAGAACTTCCAGTGCCACGGACTCGTGGATCCCGTGACGAGGTAGTCGAGTTCGTGCACCGGAACCGATCGCAGGCCCAGGATGTGGTTCATCGCTTCGCCCGCGAACTGGCCGATGTTCACCTCCGCGAGGGCCGAGGTCTGCCAGGCCGGGAAGTAGCTGCTCCCCCACGTGCCGTACGGGATCCGCGCTTTCGGGAGAATGGGTTCCACCTTGCTCATTCGGTACTCCTCGCTTGAGGGCCATCGCCCGGGGCGAACACGATCGGGAGGGAGAAGTCGATCCCCGCGCCCGAGGCCCCGGCGGGAATAGGAGGCGATGAGCGGGCCGCGCGCACCGCGCGCCGCGGTCCCGTGCCGGGGCGAGAACCGGGATCAGAACCTCTTCCGGAACAGGATTCTCGGAGTTTCGGGGGCCGGCTCGGATCGGACGGCCCGGGGGAATTGTATCCGGACCCGCGCGGGCGTTTCAAGGGCGAAGGGGAAGCGGAAGGGAGCGGTCCTTTCCCGCGGCGGCGAGGGTTCCTAGCCTGGATTATGCATGAATCTCCGTCACGAGGGCTCGGATCGCCTGACGAGAAGCCGACTTGGACGAGCCGCCACCGGAGGCAGGGACCCGTCGGGCAGTTGGGCTTATCGCGCCCATCGAAGCGATAAGCCCTAG
>JBDROZ010000082.1:0-58313 GCA_043809585.1 Candidatus Eiseniibacteriota bacterium | reverse complement strand
CTGACGAGAAGCCGACTTGGACGAGCCGCCACCGGAGGCGTAGTCATGCACTACGTCGAGGAGGCGGCGACGGAAAGGAGGCTTCGCAGGCGGCGATCCGAGATCGCAGTAGGAGATTTGTGCATAATCCAGGCTAGTTCCGTTGTTTCCGTTGACGTGAATTGCGTGACGCACACGACTACCTGAGGCGTCGTTATCTGTCGAAGCGGAGGAGGCGGGAGCCGAGGACGCTGAAAAAGGTCGCATAGGCGAGGAGCATGAAGAGCTTCGGCGCGATCTCCGCCGTGGTCTTCCCGTAGGCGGCGAGATCGAAGAGCGCGCCGAGGGCCCACGCCGTCGGGAAGAGGTGACCCACGGTCCGCATGGTGTCCGATACGAGTTCGAGGGGCCACCAGCAGCCCCCGAGAGAAGCCATGACGAGCGTCGTGAGCACGCCCGCCGCTGCGGCCGTCTCCGGCTTCCGAACCAGAAGCCCGAGGAAGACGCCGATCGACGCCGCCGTCAGGGCGAAGAGCAGGAGCACCAGTCCGAGCCCGACCGGGTCGTTCCCCCAGTCGATGCGGAAGAGGAGCACGCTCGCCGCGAGAAGAAAGGCGATCTGGGTGAGGGCGATGAGCGCCGATCCGAAGAGCTTCCCGAGAAAGACCTCGTGCCTCGCCGCCGGGCTCGCCCCGAGCCGCCGGAGATGGCCCCGGCCCGCTTCGGCGGCGACCGTCGCCGCGCCTCCGGTGAGGGCGACGATCAGCACGAACATGATCAGGTTGCCCGGCACCGAGAGAAGGTAGCCGTCGGGGAGTTCCCGGGCCCCCTCGGCGAGGCGCGACTCGAGGATCACCGCTTCGGGAAGGCCGGCGAGGGAGTCGTAGATCGGGCGGATCTCCTCGTCCGGGAGGAGGGCGAGGGCCGAATCGGGGAAGGCGAAGAGGTTCGTCAGGACCCGGATCCCGGCCATGCGGGCGTTCATGGCGTACCCTTCCCGGGTCTGCGCCGACGCCCCTTCCTTCTCCATGATCCGGATCGTCGACCCCTCGCCGGCCAGGACCGAGTCGGTGAAACCGGCCGGCACCTCGATCCAGAGCGTGAGGTTCGCGAAGAGCGAATCGTCCCGGGAGACGCAGAGGGGGGCCCAGGTCTCGTCCTCGAGGGCGTCGAAGACCGCGGCTCCGAGAAACCGTTCGTCCTCCACCAGCACCGGAAGGTCCCTCTTCTTCCGCTCCCCGCCGCCCCCCCCGAGATTGCCGAAGACGAAGATGAAGAGGAGGGGCATCAGGAACATCCAGAGCATGGCCTGCCTGTCCCGGAGGGCGAGCCTCCAGTCGTTCGCCGCGATGACGAAGATCCGTCTCACGCCCCGGCCCTCCGGATCCGGTGGGGGAGGAGGAACGCCGCCCCCCCCGCGGTCACCACGCCGAAGAGGGTGAGCACGGCGAGGTGAGGGAGAATCTCGGGCACGCCGCCCCCCCCGATCAGCACCTCCCGGAATCCCTCGATCGCCCAGTAGTTCACGGTCATCCGCGTCACCGCCCGGAATCCGCTCGGGAAGAACTCGGTGGGCACCATGCTCCCCCCCATGAGGGACATGGCGAGGATGACCACCGACGAGAGGGCGTGCCCTTGGCGCTCGGTCCGGACGATCGAGAAGAGGAGCGCGAGAAGACCGGTGACGGCGAGGCCCTCGGCGGCGACGAGGAGGATCGACGCGGGGACGTTCCCCCACCGGATGCCGAAGAGGGGGCCCGCGATCGCCGCGAGCAGGCCGTGGCAGATCCCGAGGAGGAGAATCGTGGAGATCAGCTTCGATGCGATGAGGTCCGACATCGAGACCGGGCTCGAGAGGATGCGGGCGAGATGCCCCTCTTCCCGCTCCCGGACCAGGTCGCGCATGGAGATCTGGGCGACGAAGAGGAGGCCGAGCACCACGATGCCGGGAAAGAGATAGGCGAAGATGTTGAAGCCCCCGATCTCGTCATCCCCCTCCACGCCCGCTTCGACGACTTTGACTTTCTTCACGCCGATCGCGGGCGGGAGAAAGATCCCCTCGGCCCGCCGGAAACCGTTCTGAAACGTCACCGCCAGACCGGCGACCGTCTCGTCCGCGGGCCAACCGTCCCCGTCCCAGAGGGAGCGGACCTCCCGGAGCGGTTCGCCGAGGATCTTGGTGCCCGTGGAAAGGACGAGGGCGAGGAGCTCGCCGAAGCTCTCCGCGATTCCCGGAAGGACGACCCCGCCGGGGTCCTTCACGAGAGTGAGCGTCGCGCGGCCCCCGGCGAGGAGGCTGTCGGTCATCCCTTCGGGGAGCACGAGCAGGGCCGACGCGTCCCCGTCCGCGACGATTTCTTCCCCCGTTCCCGGGTCGACGGCCACGACCTCGAAGAACTCCGCCATCCGCTCATTCCGCAGCGCGCCGCTCACGAAGTTGCCCAGAAGCGCGCCGTCCCGGTTCTCGACGAGGAGCCGGATCGACGGGAGCCTTGACGAGTCTCCCGGCCGGAAGGCGAGGCCGATGATGGCGAGGAGGGCGAGGGGGAAGGCGAGGGTGAGCAGGAGATTCAACGGAGCGTGGCGGCGGCGCCGAAGGTCCTTCGCGATCAGTGGGGCGATCGCTCTCAATCCCGGATCTCCCTTCCCGTCAGCTTGATGAAGAGAGAGGTGAGCGACGGCTTCCGGATCGAGATCTCGTCCACCGTGGTCATGCGGGCGAGCAGGCCGTCGAGAAGGCGGAACACCTCGGGCCCCGGAAGGAAAACGGAGAGGAGCGCCCGCCCCTCCTCGAGATGGTGGATCTCGATCTCCTCCCGCCCTTGGAGCGCGGCGCGGATCTCCCCTTCGCCGAAGGCGCCGGAGATCGCCACCACTTCTCCTTCCCCTTGCTGCTTCATGAGCTCCGGGATGGTCCCTTCCACGAGGATGCGGCCGTGATCCATGATCGCGACGCGGCGGCAGAGGTTCTCCGCCTCCTCGAGGTAGTGGGTCGTGTAGATCACGGTCGTCCCGGAGCCGGCGATTTCCCGGACCATGTCCTGGATCGCGAGGCGTCCCTGGGGATCGATGCCGACCGTCGCCTCGTCGAGGAGCAGCACCTTGGGGCGGTGGACGAGGCCGGTGAGGAGGTTGAGGCGGCGTTTCATGCCCCCCGAGTAGGAACGGACCGGCGCCTTCGCCTTTTCCGCGAGGCCGGCCTTCGCGAGCAGCTCCTGGATGCGCCCGTCCAGGTCCTTGCCGCCGAGCCCGTAGATCTTCCCCCAGAAGAGGAGGTTCTCCCGGGCGGAGAGTTCTTCGTAGAGCGTGACATCCTGGGGGACCACGCCGAGCATCGACTTGGCCCGGCGGGGGTCCGCCTCGAGGGAGACGCCGCCGATGATGACCGATCCGGCGTCCGCTTTCAGAAGCCCCGAGACGATGGAGAGGATGGTGGTCTTCCCGGCGCCGTTCGGGCCGAGGAGGCCGTAGATCTCCCCCGTTCCGGCGGCGAAGGAGACCTGGTCGACGGCGAGGAGGTCGCCGTAACTCTTCCGGAGTCCGCGCACTTCGATCATCGGCTTCGCCCCCGTGGGACAATCGTGACCGGCAACGTCCGGCGAAAGGGTAGCACAGATTGCCACGGCGGTCCCGGCAGGATCCGCGTATACTCGGGGGCGAGAACCGAGGCGACGGGGAGGCGCCGGGCCCGGGGAACGTTCCGGGAGGGCGGGCGCGAGGAGACCAGGATGATCATGGACATGCGATTCGGTGGAGGCAAGAAGGTCGAAGCCGAACTGAACGGGTTCGTCCACAAGACGGACCAGCCCGAGGACCATGGCGGCGAGAACACGGCGCCGGAGCCGGTGGATTACTTCTTCGCATCCATCGGCTTGTGCACGGCGTACACGGTGCTCGGCTTCTGCCAGAGCCGGGGCCTCCCCACGGAAGGGATACGCGTCACCGCCCGTCTCGAGAAGGACGAATCGGGGAGGCGCGTCGCCCGGATCCGTCACGAGATCCGTCTTCCCGAGGGCTTCCCGGAGAAGTACGAGAAGGCTATAGTTCGCGCGGCGGACATGTGCACGGTGAAGCGGTACCTGAACGATCCGCCGGCGGTGGAGACGGTGACGGTGAAGAGTTGATTCCGGGGCGGGCGACGATGACGAGAATGGCGAAAACGAGGGGGAGGTTTCTGCTCGCCGCGGGGGCGGGGATCGCCGCCGCGTTCCTCGCGGGGTGCCTCACCGATCCCGATTCGGGTCCGAGCTACCGCTCCATCGACGTCGAGCTTCTCCGGTTCGAGACCCCGATCGCCCCTCACGGAAACGCCGACTCGATCGACGTCGAGTTTCTCGTCGGCACGAACGGTTGCTGGTACCTCGAAAAGATCAGTCTCGAAGTGGACGGCAGCGAAATCGTCGTCTCGGGCACGGCGAAGAGCGACGCCCCTCCGGACGGCGTCTGCCCCACGGTCGTCGTCTACGGCGAGCGACGCCTCGCCCTCCCGCCCCTCGACGCCGGCGTCTATGTGATCCGCGCGTGCCGGCTCGTGGACACCCTCGTCGTGGTTGAGGGAAACGAGCCCCCGAGGCCCCGGATGGTACTGAAGGGCAACCCCTCCGACGAGGGGGGTGAAGGGTGTGCCGCCCTGCACGCCGGTGAGCGGACGGTCGGGCTGTCGAACCTGCCGGGATCGGCGCCGGAGGGGGCGCTTCTCATCTGGGCCGACGAGATCGCGGTCGATCCGTGCGGACGGGGCGCCTCCTACGATTTCTTCGCCTCCGTCCGCCGCGTCTCCGCCTACTCCCCCTGAGGGAAGCGATAGGGGCGCGGTCGCGCCCCGCCGCCGGAAAGGCTGACGCTTCCGCCGCCCCTCCCTTATACTGAGCGTGGAGGCGGCATGAACACCTTTCGATTCATCCACACCGCCGATGTCCATCTCGGAGCGTCCTTTGTCAACCGTGACGGGGCCATCCGCAAGCGGCTGATCGATTCGATCCGGGAGTCCTTCTCCCGGGCCGTGTCGATCGCGATCGAGGAGCGGGTTCACGCCTTTCTCGTCGCGGGCGACCTCTTCGACAGCCCCTCTCCGACGGTGAGCGACGAGTTGTTCGTTCTCGGGGAGATCCGCCGCCTGGCGGACGCGGACATCCAGTTCCTCTACGCCACGGGAAACCACGATCCTCTCGCGGCGGGGGGCGCCGGCCGGGCGATCGGCTGGCCTCCGAACGCGGTCCTCTTCGACACCGCCGCTCCCCGGCGGATCGAGGTGTCCGGAGAGGGGACCGTCGTGGGGGCCGTCACCGGCGCGGGACACGAGAACGGCGCCGTGGGGGAGAATCTGGCCGCCCTTTTCCCGCGGGCCCTCGGGGCGATTCCCGAGATCGCCCTCCTCCACGCCTCCGTCGAGGGGAGCGTGACCGCCCCCGATCATGCCCGGTACGCCCCCTGCGCCTCCGCCGACTTCCGCGGGAAAGGCTACGTCTACTGGGCCCTCGGCCACATTCACAAGGCGGAAGAAATGGGGGCCGATCCGCCCGCCCGCTACCCGGGGAGCGTCTTCGGGCGAAGCCGGAAAGAGACGGGACCGAAAGGGGTGCTGCTGGTGGAAGCCGCCCCCGGGCTCCCGCCGTCGATCGAGTTCCGGCCGACCGCTCCGATGACATGGGAAGAGATGGACGTCGACGTCTCGGGGATCGAGAATGTGGAAGCCCTGCGGGCGAAGTTCCTCGAGGAGATCGAGGGGCGCGGGTTCGGCCCCGGCACGCTCCTCGCCCTCTTCCCTTCCGGCGAGAGCCCTCTCGTCGACCAGGTCCGGAACCGGTCCGTCCGGGAGGATCTCGAGGGGGACCTCTTGCTCGATTCCGGGATCGCCCACCTCTCCTTACGGCCCGACCGGATCCGCGGCGTCTTCGATGCCGACTCGGCGCGGGTCGGTCCCGTCGAAACCATGCTCGACCTCGTGGAAGGTCTCCGGAGCGGCCGGGGGTCGTGGGACGGCATCGCGCCCGAGACTCTCGCGGGCTTCGTCTCCCGGAACGAAGAGGAACGGGGCGCGTACCTTCGCGCTCTTCTCGAGGGGGCGGAGGCGGACGTCGTCCGACGAATGTGGAGGGAGGACCGGTGAGGATCCGCAAGATCCACGTCCACGGGTTCGGAGGGCTCGAACAGAGAGTGTTCGAGGATCTCGGCCCCAAGGTGATCGTCTTCGGGCCGAACGAATCGGGAAAGACCTCGCTCCGGCGCTTCGTCTACGAAATCCTCTATGGTTTCGAACCGGCTTCCCGGGAGAGGCATCCTTACGCGCCGTGGAGCGGCGCCGAACTCGGCGGTGCGTTGGAGATCGAGCTGCGGTCCGGTGAAACGCTCTGCCTCACCCGGAGGCTGCTCGGCACCGTCCGCGGCGACTTCTCCGTGAACGGCGCGAAATCCCCCCTTGTCAACCGGCCCCTTCCCGCGGTGACCGCGGTGAACAAGAAGGTGTACGAGAGCATTTACACCCTCGCCCGCGAGGACCTGGAGTTTCCCCGGGAAACGTGGGGGGACGTTCAGGACCGGATGATCGGCGGATCGGGGTTGGACGGGATCCGCCCGGCCCGAGAGGTGGTTTCCGATCTGGAGGGCGAGGCGAATGCCCTCTGGCGGCCCGACCGGCGAAAGGGTCCGCGGGCGAAGGAGCTGGAGGAGCGCATCCACGCGCTTGGAGAGGCGGCGAAGAAGGCCCGTGACCGGGACCGGGAGATCCGGGAGTCCCGCGGAAAGCTCGAGGAACTTCGCGCCGAGCGGGAGCGCGTGCAGGAGGAAAGGATCGAAATCAAGGCGGAGATCGAGCGGCTTCGGGAACTGAAGAAGGACCGCGCCGCCGTCGATTCGATCTGCCGCGACGAGGAGACGGCCGGGGACATCGGCGCGTTCGATTCCCTGCCGGCGGATCCCCGCGATTTCCTGAAGGACCGGAAAGAGCGAATCGGGGAGTGGGAAGAGACCCTCCGGGAGAAGATCGAGAAGAAAGCGGGGGCGGACCGGGATATCCGGGCCTTCGACGATTCCCTCCGCCGCGTCATGGACCGGCGAGAGGAAGTGGGAGAGGGGATCGATCGGGGAAAGCGCCTGGTCCGGGATCGGGAGTCCTTGGAAGAGGAGGACCGGAACGTTCTCGCCTTGAGGAAGGTGCTCCGGGAGCGGGCCGGGGCGCTCCTCGATCGCCCGGACATGGTCTTTGATCTTCCCGGGATTCCGGCCGCCGAGATCGAGGGAAGAATCGACCTTTACCGGAACGCTCGTCAGAAACGGGAGAACGACGAAACGACGATGCGCGCCACTCCGCCGCCGCCCCGTTCCCCGTCCCTTCTTCCGGGCGTTCTTCTCGCCGGGGCGGGCGTCGCCCTGTTCGCCGCTTCCTTCCTGTTCACCCCGCCGGCCCGTTGGATCGCCTGGGGCGCCGGTTTCTCCTCGCTGATCGCCGGACTGATCCTGTTCGTGTGGTCCCGGCGGGAGACCCTGTCGATCGCCCGGGATCGGGCTCTCCTCTCGGCCCGGGAGGAGGAGCTGCGGGCCTCGATGGCCGACGAGGCGAAGGCGCGGGAGGAGGTCCGGAGGAGTTTCGGGGACCTCCCCGTCCTCCCCTCCCTCCTCGAAGATCCGGACCAGAAGTTCGCCCGGGTCGTGCGCGACCTCGCCGACGCCCTCGCCGGTTGGCGCTCCGCCGGCGCCCATGCGGCCGAGAGAAGACGGGAGGTCGAGAAGGGCGCGGAGGATCTTCTCTCGCTCGCGAAGGAGTTCTCGATCGAGAGCGCGTCCCCTTCCGGGGCGGTCGAAAAGTTGGAGGGATTGCTCCAGGAGGCCGGGGACGCTCAAAGAGCGGACAAGCAGGGGAGAAAGAACCTCGAAGATCTGAAATTGGAGATACCCCGATTCGAGGACAGGCTGCGTTCGGCCCGGAAGGAAAGAGACGAGCTTGAGGAGAAGCTGCTATCCCTCGGGGAAACGGACCGGGAGGCGTGCATCGCCGCGCTCGATCGGAGACGCCGGGCCCGGGCGAACGCCCTCGAAGCCCGCGAACGGCTCTTACGGGAAGGCGAGGACTTCGAGGAGCGAGTCAGGAAGATCCGGACGGCGACGGAGGAGGGGATCGAGGAATTCTCGGAGGAGGAGATTCTCCGCCGCGAAGCGCGGAAGGACGAGATGGACGAAGTTCTTCGCGATCTCGAGGGGCGTATCGGAGCGCTTCGAACCCGTCTAGAGGCCGAGGAAGCGGAACCGTCGGCGGCCGAGATCGAAGGAGAAAGGCTGGCGCTCCGGGAGGAGCTCGCCGAAACGTGCCACGAGCGGGATCGTCTCGTCCTCCTCTCGGCGATCGTGCGCGAAGGGGACCGGCGGTACAGGGCGGAGCACGAGCCGGATATCATCCTCCGTACGAAGGAGCATTTCGCGGCGATTTCGGGGGGGCGCTACCCGGATCTCTTCGCGCCGGAGGGGGAAGGAGGGCTCGAAGTGGTTCCCCGGGGCGGGGACGGCCCGATTCCCGCGGGGGCCCCTCTCAGCCGTGGAACCCTGGACCAGCTCTTCCTCAGCCTCCGTTTCGCCCTGCTCGAGCACCTCGAGGGGGGGGGAGAGGCGCTCCCCCTTTTTCTCGACGAGGTTTTCGCCCATTGGGATCGAGAACGCCTCGAACGGGGCCTCGAGATCCTCGACCGGATCGCGGAGCGTCGGCAGGTGTTTCTGTTCACTTGCCACGAGCCGCTCTTCCTGCGCCTGCTCGATCGGGGGGCCACACCGCTGACCCTCGATCCTCCCTCCGAGCGGGGGGAAGCGGGTGGGTTCGATCGATGAAGGAAGGAGAATGGGAATGGAATCGCGGGCGTTTCGACGCGCCGACACTTGGCTCGGCCCGCTCTTCCTCTTTTTCCTGGCCGTCTGCGGCGGGACCGAGGCGGGGGAAGGGGGACGGGCGATGAATGCGGAGGATAAGCACCGGGCGCGCCGGGAGGCGATGGTCCGGAAGCAGATCGAGGCGAGGGGGGTGAAGGACCCGCGTGTTCTGGATGCCATGGCGGCGGTGCCGCGACACCTCTTCGTGCCGGAGAAGATGGCCGCCGGCGCCTACGACGACAACCCCCTCCCGATCGGCCACGGGCAGACGATCTCCCAGCCCTACATCGTGGCCCTCATGACCGAACTCCTCGAACTCGAACCGGGGGACAAGGTTCTCGAAATCGGCACGGGCTCCGGTTACCAGGCCGCGGTCCTTGCCGAGATCGCCGACACGGTGTTCACCATCGAGATCATCCCCGAGCTGGCCGACTTGGCCCGCCGGAACCTCGAGGCGGCGGGGATCCGCAAAGCGAACGTCCGGACCGGTGACGGATACCGGGGCTGGCCCGAGGAGGCCCCTTTCCCCGCGATCATCGTGACCGCCGCGCCGGACCACGTGCCCGAGCCCCTGATCGAGCAACTGGCCGAAGGGGGAAGGCTCGTCCTTCCCGTGGGGGATGTGTATCAGGAGTTGGTCGTCCTACGAAAAGAGGACGGGAAGGTCCGGAGGCGGACCGTGATTCCCGTCCGTTTCGTGCCGATGACCGGCGAAGCGGATGGCCGCTAACCGGTCCCTTGTCTCATCGAATCACCGCGATCTTCCGCGCCTCGCTTCCGCGGGGGGAACGAACGCGGGCGAAGTAGATCCCCGAACCGACATCCCGGCCCCGGTCGTCCCGTCCGTCCCAGAGGACTTCGCCCGGTCCGGGCCCGAACCGTTCGTCGCCCAGAGTTCGGACGGGCCGCCCCCGAACGTCGTAGATCCGGACCGAGGCGTTCCCGTCCGAAGGTGCCTGGAAACGGATGGAGATCCCTCCTCCTCTCGTCACCGTCGGACTCACGCGCAGATCGAGACCAGTCGCCGCCGGTCCCGCGCCCGGCCGCACCGCGACCTCCGATCCCCGGACCAGGGTGCGGGCGCCGACGTAAACGGCCGACCGGCAGTAGTCGACCATCCAGGGGCAGTCGTCCGTGCATCGGATGAAGGCGCGCCAGAGTACGAGGGAGATCGGATCCCCCGGTTCCGCGTCCATGTACTTCTCGAGAACGTAGCTTGCCCACGTGTCATGCTTCGACCCCCAACCGCCCGACCAGTGGGCGACGGCGCCGGCGCATCCGGTGTGGCCGGGTGCGTTCGTCATCAGCTTTCTGAGGAGGAGATCGTAGGTCGCCGCGAAACCCCAATCGGCGGCAACCTCGCACCCCGGGGCGAAGAGAATGAACGCCTGGTCCCTGACGAGCGAGTCGGCGTCGAAGTTGGTGCCGAAAAAGACCGATGACGGAATCCTCCGGTAGCCGGAGAGGGGGCCCATCGCCCAAATTTGCCGGACCCCCGCGTTGACCAGTGCCGTGCCCGCCGCCGAAGCCTCCTCGGAAGACCCGTACCCGGAACGGCGGAATCGGACCGCCGGTCCGAGCCCGGGAATCCGGGCGAGCCCCGACTCGACCCTGTCGAGCCAGAGGTCGGGACCGGGAAAGGAGCCGCCGCTTCCGTAGTCGAGGTCCCCCGCGCACAGAAGGACCGTGGAGGAAGCGCCGGAACCGCTCTCGTTGTACAGTTCCGAGAAGTGGACGTACCGGGCCACCTCCTCGGAGGACACGGCGAAGATTCGTGAGACCGGACCGTTCGGCCGGCCGTCGCCGTCGACGTCGGTGTAGTCGAAGTCCCCGCGGCAGGAGGGTTGATTGCAATTCTCCCACTCGTCGTCCGGCCACGATCCGGTTCGAACCGATCCGTCCGACGAGCGCCCGACGAGATAGAGCTCCGGCCCCGGCCAGACGGGATACCTGTCTTCCCCGATCTCCCCGTTCCTCGAGACGTTCGAAGAGTGGGTGTAGGAGTAGGCGGCGGTGATGTCCTCGGGCGAGCCGTCCCCGATGTAGAGGACCGCCTCGAGCCCCTGGGAGGCGAGCTGGGCGAGAAGAGGCGCGGCCCACGCCGAGTCGGGTGCGTATACCGCCGCGTCCCCCCATGCGCCGGAGCTGAGGACGGCCGGACCCCGCGGGCCTTCCCGGGCCGGCTCTCCCCGGATCGATCCCAGATCCTCGCCGGCCCTCGCGGCCATCTCCTCGAGGCGGGCGGGAAAGTCGCCCGGCTCTTTCCAGTCCGACGCCGTCCGCCACCGGCGCCCGCCGTCGATTTCCGCCACCTGGTACCTTTCGTATCCGGGACTCACGGCGGCTTCGTAGACCGTGACACGGCCGCTCGAGTCCCCTCGGGGGGGGAGCTCGGCAAGGAGCGATCTCTCGTTCCCCCGGAACCCGTAAACTCGAAACGCCTCCGTTCTCCGCTCGTAGTTGGTGACGAAGAGAACCCGGCCTCCCCGGTCGATGCCCCATTCGAGAATGCGGGCGGACCAGTTGTCGCAGTCGCAGTTCGGGTTGATCGAGTTCACCGAGTCGGCGTACGTCCCGGTGGCGGAGAGAAGGACCGCCTCCGGGAGCCGGTTCGCCCCGAGCGCCGTGCTCGGATAGACCCCGTCCTCATCCTCCCGGCAACCAAGCCGGTTCCACCGGGTCTCGAAGTTGCGGCAGACCCGCCCGAGGGTGACGGTGTTCGCGTAGGCCATGACCGACGTGGCGCCGATGGTGAAGAACGCCTCCGCCATGGAGGCCGAATGGCACCAGGAGAGGTCGGCGATCGCCCGGGATCCGAGATTCCCCGCGTGCCACTCGACGAACTCCCGGGAGACCATCAGCACTTCGGTTCCCGCCTGCGTGTACCCGAGCCTCACCCGGTCATCGTCGAGTCCCGCGGCACGGTACCGGTCGAGGGCCGCGTAGGCCGAATCGAGGGTGGCGTAGTACTCGGCCGCGTACCACCCTTCCTCGCTGCCGTGGGTGATCATGGCCAGAAGCCTCGCGCCCTCCATCAGCTCCGCGTGATTGGTCACGGTGATGATCGGTGAGTCGTCGTAGACGCTTTCTTCGTAGACGTAGTTGTTCGGTCCCTGGACGTTCCAATAATCCACGGCCTCGGGGAACGCTTGGAGTTGGACGCCGGTGCAACACTCTTCGCCGCATATCCAGACGAACTGGGCCGCCCGGCCCGGCGTTCCCCGAGTTTCCCCGGCCCCCCCCGAAACGAGGATCGCGGAGAAGAGTAGGACAGCGGAGATTCTCTTCCACCATACGCTCATGCTATCGCCCCCCTTCCGGCGCCGAGGCCACGATCTCGCGGAGTTCATGCGCCGTGAGAGGCCCTTCCGTATCTCCGCCTCCCAGGGCGGATTCGATCTGGGCGTGCGCCGATCCCGGACCGCATCCGGTGGACGCACGCATGCCCCGGGGACCGATCACGATCACCACGCACTCCCCGGCTCCGGTGCCCGAGGCGTGACGGGCGAAGATGCCGATCCTCCGGGCCGCCGTTTCGCCGTCCGCGAACCGGGACCGGCGCCTCGGGTCGTCCCCGCGGAACCGACCCCCATGAATCAAGACCAGCTCCCCCTCGGGGAGGCCCCGCCAGTAGACCATGAGGTCTTCTCCTTCCCACCGGAAAGCGCCCCGCCCGTCGTCGAGGTGCGGGCGGTACGGCGCCATGGCCTGCTCCCCTCGGCTCCGGGCGCCCGCCCGGTCGCCGAGGTGGGCGTCCATGTGGTCCCAGTACGCCGCCGACAGGTCCACCGAGAATCGGCGCCGGAGATCGAGAAACGCCTCGCGGGCCGCGGCCCATTCCTCGCCGCTTCCACCGCCGGTCCGCTCCCGGACGAAGGGCACGGCGCCGAACCGCCGCCGAATCTCCTCCACGTTCGGGGGGGACGGGGGCGGGAGCGGGCGAGGCCACACCGCCACGTCCCGCGCCCCGTCGGTCACACGAATCGTGTCGTTCCGGTCACGGTAGAACGTCACCGTTCCCCGGAACGCACGGCCGTGGACATAAGCCGTCGCCCCTTCGCTCATCGGGATCACCGCGGGCAGGGTCCAGCCCTCTTCCGGGGGGAGGACCGGATCGGCCCCCGCCGGGGGAGTGAACGCCGCTCCGCCGAGAAGAAGAATCACTGCTCCGGTCCTTCGGATCTTCGAACTCATGGCCACCTCACCTTCCTACGGGAGGGTCCGGCGCCGGCCGGACGTGGGCACTCCTCCATCCGTCGCCCTGCCGGACCTCCCGCGCATCCCGGGCGAAAAACGGGGATTGCATGGGAAGTGCCGGAAGGCCGGGCCCCGGAGAAATTCCGCAATGCCTGTCGCCGGAGCATGTTCCAGCGACGCCTCCCGGAAACCGGAGCGGAGGGGTGGAAACGCCGTGGCCGACGGCGTATGCTTCGTGGTCGGTGATCCCCTCACTCGACAGGGGATCATGCCCCGCCGTCGGAGGTGAAACATGGGCGAATGGCTCGCGACAAGACCCGGTCCTTTGGATCACGTTCCTTACTTCGGCCGCTATATCGAGCGGGTCCCCGATGGGAACATCATCGAGACGCTTCGGGACCGGATCGCTACGACGGCCCGATTCTTCGGCGGCCTCGAGGAATCGAAGGGGGACCATCGATACGCCCCCGGGAAATGGACCGTGAAGGAAGTGTTGGGGCACCTGATCGACGGCGAGCGGGTCTTCTCCTACCGGGCCCTCCGCTTCGCGCGGGGCGATGGCACGGCGCTCCCCGGTTTCGACGAGAACGTCTACGTCCCCGCGGGGGCGTTCGGCCGGAGGTCCCTCGCGGATCTGGTCGGGGAGTTTCGCTCGGTCAGGGCGTCGACGGTCGCGCTCTTCGCCGGGCTCCCCGAGGAGGCATGGGGCCGCCGGGGGAGCGCGAGCGGCGTCGAAGTCTCGGTCCGGGCCTTGCCCTGGATCATCGCGGGGCACGAAATCCATCATGTGGAGGTCGTGGGGGAGCGGTATCTCTGAGGACCCGTCGGAGGGCGGCCCGCCGTTCGGAGGGAGGCACTTCACCAATGGAAAGATATAGTTTCGTGGTTATATGGCCATATGGCCAAGCAGCCACCTTCGGGACGGAGGGTCGAAGTTGAGGCGGGAAGAGAAGGAGATCCGGGACCCCCGGGAGATCGAGGCGATCCTCGCCGCGGGCAAGGTCTGCCGGCTGGCCCTCGCCGACGGAGGAGAGCCGTACCTGGTGCCCCTGAACTACGGGTACAGAGAGAGGACACTCTATTTCCATTCGGCGCCGGAGGGGAGGAAAGTCGAGATGATCCGCCGGAACCGGCGGGTCTGCTTCCAGGTCGACGTCGACTCCGAGATCGTGGTCGCCGGGAAAGCCTGCGGGTGGGGGGCCCGGTACCGGAGCGTCATCGGCTACGGGAACGCGGAAATCGTGAACGACCCGGACGAGAAGCGGAAGGCCCTGGACGTTCTGATGGCCCAGTACGGGGAGGGTCCGTTCACGTACGACGACGGCCCGGTGGACGCCATGGTGATCATCCGCGTCGACGTGGAGAGCTGGACCGGCAAGAAGTCGAAAGTGTGAGGCGGGAGGCTCCGCGGGGATCGACGGCGCCGGCGGGGAGAGAGATGGAGACGGTACGATGAGGAAATGGATGTTCCCGTTGTGCGGAGTGATCGCCCTCGCCTTCGGCGCGTCGGCGGTACCGGTACCGGTGCCGGTGGATTTGACCGGCGCCGGCGGTTTCGTTCTGAAGGGCACCTACTATCCGGGAGAAGGGGAGGGTCCTGCGGTCCTCCTCCTTCACCAGTGCAACAAGGACCGGTCGGCGTACGGCGAACTCGCCCGGTCCCTGGCGGCGGCGGGCGTCCACGCACTCACCGTCGATTTCCGCGGATTCGGGGAAAGCGTGACCGACGAGATCCCGGACTTTGAATCTCGGAGCGAGGATCTCTGGCCGCTCTTCGAGGAGGACGTGGACGCCGCTTACGAGTGGCTCCTCTCCCGGGAGGGAGTGGACGGGGCGCGGGTCGGCATCCTGGGCGCGAGTTGCGGCGGATCCCAGGCCCTTCTTCAGGCGATCAAACGGCCCTCGATTCGGTCGGTCGCCTTCTTGTCGTCCAGTGTGCCGTGGATCGACGACGACACCATTCACGAATTCGAGAAGGGGCGGGCGATTCCGCTCTTGCTCATCGCGTCCGAAGAGGATCGCGGCACCTATCAGCGGACGGAGCGCTTGTTCAAGAGCTCGCGGGGCGCCGGAACGAAGATGATCCTGTACAAGGGGAACGCCCACGGCGCGCCGCTCTTCGATCACGATCCCGCGTTGATCCCCGCGATCACCGCCTGGTTCGTTCAGACGTTGCGATGATCCTCGAAGCGGGGAGGGGGGAGGGCGCCGCGCCTCCGTTCCCGCCTGGTCGACGGAATCCGCACCCTTGGAAGAGGCGGGCGGTTCCGTTATCATTTCTCTAGTCCGTAGGGTTCCCGGCCGGAGGAGATGACGTTGAGTTGGGATCGTGCGATCGCGGGGGTAACCGTCGCGGAGTGGGCCTCGGCCCTCGGGGTGACCGTTCTCTTTCTCGTTCTCCTCCGGGTCGTGAAGGCGGTCCTCGGGCGGGTCGCCGCGCGGCGGGTGGCGATGCCGGGGGCGACCGGGAGCTTTCTCGACGTCGCGCTCCGGCGGACCCGCTTCTCCCTCCTCACGATCGTGGCGCTCTCGGCGGGTTTCCTGGGCGTCGGCATGACCGGGAAGGCGATGCCGTGGGTTCAGGCGGCCGTCGTGATCGTCGTCCTCCTGCAGGCGGGGCTCTGGGCGGACGGGATCCTCTCTCTCGCCATTCTTCGGTATCAGGAGAAGAAATTCGGCGAGGACCAGGCGAACCGGGGAACCACCCGGATGATCCTGTTCTTCCTCCGGCTCATTCTCTTCTCGATCGTGATTCTCATGGCCCTCGACAACATCCCGGGGGTGAAGGTGAGCACCCTCATCGCCGGGCTCGGCATCGGCGGCATCGCCGTGGCACTCGCCGCGCAGAACATCCTCGGCGATCTGTTCGCCTCCGTGTCGATCGCCCTCGACAAGCCGTTCGAGATCGGCGACTTCGTGGTGGTGGGGGACTTCATGGGGAACGTGGAGTACGTGGGCTTGAAGACGACCCGGATCCGGAGCCTGACGGGCGAGCAGATCGTAATGTCGAACCAGGACCTGCTCGGGAGCCGCATCCGGAATTTCAAGCGCATGAGGGAGAGGCGGGTCCTGTTCACGCTCGGCGTCACTTACCAGACGACGCCGGACAAGATGGCGAGGGCGACGGCGATCGTGCGGGACGCGATCGAGAGCCGGGACGGAGTGCGCTTCGACCGGTGTCATTGGAAGGAGTACGGGCCGTCTTCTCTCGACATCGAAGCGGTCTACTACGTGCTCGACCGGGATTACAATCTGTTCATGGATGTCCAGCAGGCGATCAACTTCGAGATCTACCGGCGGTTCGAGGCGGAAGGAATCGAGTTCGCCTATCCGACCCAGACACTGTACATGCATCGTCCGGGGTCCGGAGCGGAACCGCCCTCCCATTCCTGACCCCTGCTCGAAGGCCCCGGTTCGCCGTATGATGGAAGGGATCCTCGAAGAACCGGGACATCTTCGGAAGATTGAAACGGAGGAAGACTCCCATGCCGGGCATCTCGGGAGATCCCACGATTCTCTTGCAGATCACGAGCGACGGTATGGGGCGGGGGGACGACGCGCTTCGCCGGAAGCTGATCGTCACCTATTTGACGTTGCTCGACCAGAACGACATGCTCCCGGGCGCGGTCGCGTTCTTCACGGACGGCGTGAAGCTGGTGACCGACGGATCCCCGGTGCTCGAGGTCCTTCGCTCCATCGAGTCGAAGGGGGTGCCGTTGATTCTCTGCAAGACGTGCCTCGATCACTACGGGATCGCGGATCGGGTGCGGGTCGGCACGGTGGGGGGAATGACGGACATCATCGCCGCCCAGTGGAAGGCCCGGAAGGTCGTCAATATCTCCTGAGGGGCGGATCAGGCCGGCGGACCGGACTTCCGCGCCGGGGGGAATGGTGATGAAAAAGGCGGATGGTGGACGGCCGAGGGCCGTGAAGATCGCGTTGCCGGAGCCGGGTGGGGCGGACCTGAACTCCGTGGAGGATGCGATCAGGCGGCGGCGCTCGATCCGGAAGTTCCTGCCCGGGCCCGCGAGATTGGACCACGTGGGCCGGCTCCTGTGGGCGGGGCAGGGGATCACGGAGGAAGGGGGCGCTCGGGCCGCCCCGTCGGCGGGAGGGACCTACCCGCTCATCCTCTATCTGATCGCCGGTGAAGTGGATGGACTGCCGGCCGGGCTCTACAAGTACCGGCCGACCCCGCACGGTTTGACGAGAGTGAGCGATCGGGACCTGCGAGGCGAAGTCGCGGCGGCGGCGCTGGCCCAGCAGTGGATCGCCGGCGCGCCGTTCACGATCGTGATCGTCGCCGACTACGATCGCACGACGAACCGCTACGGTGAGCGGGGTGTCCGGTACGTGCGCATGGAGGCCGGTCATGCGGCTGAGAACATTCATCTCCTGGCGGTCACCCTCGGTCTCGGCTCGACGCCGGTCGCGGCGTTCGAGGACCGGGAACTCCAGAACCTCTTGGAGCTTCCCGACAACGAAGAGCCCCTCTACCTCGTTCCCGTAGGCTCCCCCCGCTGATCCATTGCCCGGGACGGGCACCGGTGTCCGTCCCCGAGGAGGGGATCAGCGGAAGACTTGGCTCATGAGTCGTTCGTGGTTGCGGGCGGTGGCCGAGTCGCCGCGGGCGGCGGCGAGTTCGGACGCGGTCATGTACAGGAGCCATCGCTCTTCGGCGAGATAGCGGTGGATCTCCTCGTACCGTCCCTTTCGCTCGATGTAGAGGAACTCGGGCGGATCCCCACGGTCCACCGAGGCGAGCAGGGGGTCGAGCAATTCCCCCGCCCGGGCGGCGTCGCCCGATGCCACCCACGCGTGGGCAAGCAAGATCGTGGCGAGATCGTTGTAGGGCGCGAGGGCGAGCGCGTCGACCAACCGCCGCCCCGCCTCGGCCCAGTCCTTCCGGTAGATGGCGAGCAGCCCCGCCGCCGTTTCGGCGTCGCTGCTCTTCGGATCGAGCAGCCTCGCCTCGCCGATCTGCTGCTCCGCCTCCTCGAACCTTCCCTGCCGCGTCAGGTACCGGGCGTAATCGGCGCGGAGCTCCACGATCCCGTTTCTCCGCCGGATCGCCCTTTCGAAATACCGATCCGCCTCCTCCGAGTCGGCCGCGAGGCCGTGGGTCTTCGCCAAACCCCACAAGGCGTCCGGATGGTCTTCCTGATAGCCGAGCACCCAGCGGTAGGACTCTTCCGCCTTGCCCAAGTCGCCCCGGCCGAGGTAGGCGTCGCCGAGAGAGAGCTCGATCAGGAACCGTTGGCTTCGATCGACCTCCTCCCGCGCCCGGAGCAGAACGGCGATCTCGTCGGACCGGCTTCCCGTTCGATGAAAAACGGCCCGCCCGTTTTCGATCCACGGATCCGCCGAAGCGCCGTGGGCCTTCGTGGCGCGTACCGCCGCCTCTTCCGCCTCCCGGGGGGAGCCGAGAAGGTTCCGCGTGTAGGCGAGGGCGCAGAGGGCCGACTCGTCCTCGCCCGACCGGGAGAGGGCCTTCTCGATCAACGGGAGCGCTTCCTCGGGGCGCCCGTTTTCGATGCGGTCGTACGCGGAGACGACGAAAGCGGGCACGTAGTACCTCGACCCGTCCTCCGCGCGCAGGACCCACTCCACCAGCTCCACGAGATCGGGATCGAGCGACTCCAATCGCTCCCTCACGATCTCCCGGCTGTCGTACTCGTCGCGGCGGGGCGAGAAATAGGCGTTCACCCCCTCCGCGAAATACTCGTACACGCTCGAACCCTGATAGAGGGAAAGGAAAGTCTCGCGCCCGGACGTCTCCCGCTCCTTCGCCGCCCGGTACGCCTCCTGGATCTCCCGCTTCTCCTCCGGAGTCAGGATGTAATGAACCTGATGGGAGAGTTCGTGGAGCACCGTGTTGTATTTCCGGAAGACCGTCCGCTCCACGTCCTCCACGCCGGTCACCGTGTGATAGCCGCCGCATCCGCGAACGTCGTCCCAGAGCCGGGAGTCGTAGGAGATCCTCCCGTCCCTGAGGAGCTGGTTGTGAGGCGTCTCCGAAAGCCGTTCGTAGAGGGGCTTGATGTAGAACGTCGCGCCCGCCTCGACGAGCACCGGCACGAAAGGCGCCCAAGGCGCCACGGAAATGGCGACCCGCTTCCGGTGGCGCTCGGAGAGGGCGCCGTAATTGACGACGAACCGCTCGATCCCCGGAACCTCCGGCCACGGCGTCTCCGCCAGCTCCCGCTCGCAGCGCGGGGCGTGCACGTTCACGCGAAGCAACTTCCGCTCCATCGCCTTCGCGAATCCGTTGTGGGCCCTCCCGTAGTCGGGGCACTTTTCGAGGGCCGCCGTGAAACAGGCGATCGCCGAGTCCGCTTCCCCCTCCTCCCAGAAAAGCGAACCGAGGAGGATATCCGCGTCGACGCTCGCGGGCCGCGCCTTCCGGAGCTCCGCGAGGCCCACCCTCGCTTCCTCCCGGCGCCCGTTTTCGAGAAGCCCGCGGATCGCCGCCAGCTCGGCTTCCGAACCCTCCGCCGAAAAAGCCGCGGGATAGGCGGCGGCCAGCTCGGTGTAGTTCCGCTTCGCGTAGCCGTTGCCCAGGATGTAGTGGGCCCGCTCGTTCCACGGGTCCCACCGCACCGCCTCCCGAGCGAGATCGGCCGCGCCGGACACGTCCCCGATACGGATGAGAACGGACACGATCCCGTTCAGGAGCCCGGGGGTAGGGGGTCCCGCGCCGAGAGCGCGCGCGGCGAGGTCCGTGGCGCCGTCGAAATCATTCCGCCGGTAGGCGACCCGCATCAAGCCGTCCAGGGCCCGCACGCCGTCCCCCGGGCGGACGGCGTGGGCGAGGGCTTCCTCGTATCCCCGCGCCGCCTCGACGAAGCGGAGCCGTTCGAAGTCGAGGTCCGCACGGCCGAGGAGGGCGGCCGGCGATGTCGGAACCGCGGCGAGCCGCCGGGCCGTGATCGCGTCGACCCGCGCCAGGTCGTCCCTGCGGAAGAAGAGGTCGATGCGAAGCCGGAACGGATCCTCGCCCCCCGGGTCGATCGCCTCCGCCCGGACGAGCGCGCTTTCGGCTTCGGCGAATTCGTAGCGGGCGAGCCCGATTTCGGCCCGCCGGCAGAGCGAATCGAGACGCTCGCCGGCCGACCCCGCCGGGAGGGCCGCCACGAGACTCTCCGCTTCCGCGTAGCGCCCCAACACCACGAGAAGCCGGGCTGTTTCCCCCGCTTCCGTCTCCGGCGCGTACAGCTCCGACTCGATCCGCTCCCGCTCCTCGAGCACCTTCTCCAGAAAGCGATGACCCGCCCCTTCCGCGAAGACGGGAAGCAGCAGAAGGGCGATGACCCAGGGGCCGGCGGTTCGAGCGCGTCGCACGATGACTCCTCTCATGTTCGATTCACGCATTCGCTCCACGATCGGGGAGAGCATACCGGGAGGCCGGCCGGGGGACAAGGGGCCTCGGGGGGATGGTGATGATCAGGCCGCGCGCCGCGCCACGCCCCCGAGGAGGAGGACCACCCCCCCGAAGAGGAGGATCGAGAGGGCTCCCGAGTCGAACAGGGTGACCGGCAGGTCGAGGCCGAAGAAGATGAGCGCCGCGAGAATCACGCCCGTCACCGCCTCCCCGGCCACGAGGCCGGACGAGAAGAGGAGACCCCGGTTCTGAACCCGGGTCCGCGCCCCCTCTTCCCGCCCCGAGAGGGCCCGCCCCACGAACCAGCTCACCATCCCGCCGAGCAGGATCGGCGTCGAGAGGGAGAGGGGAAGGTAGATGCCGACCGCCACGGGCATGATGTGCGCCCGGAAGGCCGCCCCCCGGGCTTTCAGGAGAAGATCGACGGCGATGATCCCCACGCCGATCGCCGCCCCCGCGCTGATCATCCCCCACGGCATTTCGCCCCCCCGGAAGAGGGTCTCCGTCAGGCTCGCGAAGAGCGTCGCCTGGGGCGCCCGGAGCCCGTCCCCGATGCCGTACGCCGTGTGGAGCACCGTCAGGATCGGCGCGATGATGAACGCCGGCAGGATGACCCCGGCCACCTGGCTCCACTGCTGTTTCCGGGGCGTCGCCCCGAGGATGTACCCGGTCTTGAGGTCCTGGGACACGTCGCCCGCGGTGCAGACGGCGCAGCAGGTCACGCCGGCGATGCCGAGGACCGCAATGATCCCCGCGGTGCCGCTCATCCCGAAGAGCAGCATCACGAGGGACGCGAAGAGCACGGTGCAGATCGTCATCCCCGACACCGGGTTGTTCGAACTCCCCACGAGCCCCACGATGTAGCTCGACACCGCCACGAAAAAGAACGACGAGACCGCCATCACGACGCCGGCGAGAAGTCCCACCGAGAGACTTCCGGCAAGGCGCACGTAGAGGCCGAAGAGGAAGGGGAGGGTGAGTGCGAGGAGCAGCCCGATCTGCTTCGCCGGGATGTTCCGGGAGAGGCGATCCTCCTCCACTCCCGCGGCTCCCGCCTCACCGCCGACGCTCCCCCGGAGCCCCTGCACGATCCCCTTCCGCACGCCCACGATCGACCAGAGCCCGCCCACGATCATGGCGCCCACGCCCATGAACCTGATCTGCTTGTCCCAGAGATCGTTCGCGTGCTCCGCGAGACCGACCCCCGCGGGAATCCCGTGCAGCGCCGCCTCGATCGGAATCGCGATCAGCCATCCGATGGCGCCGCCGAGAAACACGAGGGCCGCCACGTTCGGCCCGACGATGAAGCCGACGCCGAGGAGGGCGGGGGACATGTCGCTCCCGAAGTAGAGGAGCGTGCGCCCCGCCTGCACCGCCCCCTCCACCGTCCCCCGGACGAGGGAGAACCCGCCGACGAGCATCTTGAAGAGAGCGCCCGCGCCCATGGCGGAGAAGACCGTCGCCATCCCCGAGCCCCCCTTCTCGCCCGCCACGAGCACCTCCGCGCAGGCGAGCCCTTCCGGATAGATCAGCTCCTTCTCCTCGACGATGAGGGCCCGGCGAAGGGGGATCATGAAGAGGACGCCGAGGAGCCCGCCGAGGGCGGCGATCAGCGTGACCGGCCAGTAGCGGAAGCCGTGCCATGCCCCGGTCAGCACCAGGGCCGGCACGGTGAAGATGATCCCCGCGGCGAGTGACTCGCCCGCCGAGGCGACGGTTTGCACGATGTTGTTTTCGAGGATCGTTCCCCGGCGGAGAATTCCCCGGAGAATGCCCATGGAGATCACCGCCGCGGGGATCGACGCCGACACGGTCATGCCCGCGTAGAGACCGAGGTAAGTGTTCGCCGCGGTCATGACGAGGCCGAGAAGAAGTCCGAGCGCGATCGCCCGGACCGTCGCTTCGGGGATCCTCTTCTCGGCGGGGATGTAGGGCGCGAACCCGTCTCGGCTCATGGGGTGCTCCTCGGGGGGGCCGGGATCCGTCCAGGCTACCCGCCGGAGGGAGCCGGGTCAAGGCGGGTTCGGCCGCCGCGGTTCGCGATCGACCCCTCATGGTGTTACGATAGGGGTGCCGGAGCGGAGCCGAACCCTCGGCCGTGCCGGCGGGGGGGAACAGGATGAGACAAGTGAATGGGAGCAGGGCGGCGATCCTGGGGGCGCTCCTCGTGTCCCTCGCCTGCGGAGAGTCGAGTCCCTATCGGAACGCGGGCAGCGAGACCATCGCCCTCGACGGCGGCCTGATCTTCACCGCCCGCGGCGCGGTCCGGGAGCAAAGCGGATCCTGGTCGGAAGAGCGCGACATCTTTCATCTCCTGATCTTGCAGCCCGGCGTTCCGGACGACGAAGGATCCTCCCACGGCTTCCGTTGGGGCGGTACGCCCGATCGGATGACCCTCGAGTTCGACTTGCGCGGCGGGCCGGCCCCATTCCAAGGATCCCTTAATCTCGTCGAAGGATGGGAACTTCAGGGAGGGGGGGACGTGTTCGATCTGCGCATGGGCAACCTCTTCGTGGTCCGGCCGGAGGGGGAAGGGGGCCTTAGCGCCCGGCAGCTTCGCTTCGTCATGCAAACAAGCAAGGACGGAGAGGAGCGGCTCGCCCGCTTTCAGGAATTGTCGCCCGACGACCCCGACGTGCCGGGCCTCCGAGTCCGTCAATAGCGGAGGGTTTCACGAGGAATGAACGCGAAGGCCGGACGGGACGGGTCGGGATTCGCGCCGGCGCCGTCCTTCGCTTCGCCGAGGAGATTCGGCGGCGCCCCGGCGTTCCCCGCCCGTGTGATCCTCGGGGTCGTGGAAGGATTCCGGCGGAGTCGCCGGGAAACGGAGGTACGCCATGCATGTGATCGCCGATTTCAGCGTCGTTCCTCTCGGCGTCGGCGTGTCGGTCTCGAAGTACGTCGCCGCCTGCCACCGGGTGCTCGAGGCGGCGGGACTCTCCCACCACCTCCACGCCTACGGGACGAACGTGGAAGGGGAGTGGGACGATGTGTTCGCCGCCATCAAACGATGCCACGAGGTGGTCCACGAGATGGGCGCCCCCCGGGTGTCGACGGTCGTCAAAGCCGGGACCCGCACCGACCGGCCCCAGACCATGCTCGACAAGGTGAGGAGCGTCGAATCGAAGCTCGAGGGAAAACCGTAAGCTCCACCGCCGGGCCTCGATGATCTTGTCGTAGAGGATGCCGGAGAGGAAGGTGGGGACGTGGGAGCGCCCTTCGAACCGGTCCGCGGCCTGGAAGAAGGGGACGAACGTCTCCTCGGCGGGTCTCGTTAGGTCCGATCGGGAGGGAGCCCTCTCGGGGGTTCCCCCTCTCCCCGTTCCCTGCTAGCATGGCGGCGTGAACGGAGTGAAGGAACGATCGGCGCCCGTTTGGATCCGTTGGCTCGTCCCGGCGGTCTTCGCGTGGGCCCTCGCGGGGCTCGTTCTCTGGTCCGTCGAGGTGGCGCGCCACGGATACGCCGCCCACGGAGAGTGGCGGCTCCTCTTCGGGGCCGGAGCCGGGATCTACCGGTCCGTCGCTCCGGCTTTCCTCGCCTCCGCCCTTCTCTGGCTCGTTCTTCTCGCCGCCGCCCGCGCCCTCCCCGTCCGGCGGAGGGCCCGGTCCGTCGGCATCGCCGTCGGGGCCGCGGGGCTCGGCGCTTGGCTCCACTTCGCGTTCCGGATCAACCGGTACGGTTTTACCGGATTCTGGAAAGAGGTGCGGAACACCCGCTCGGTGCCTTGGGAGGACTCGGGATCGGTGATCCTCGGCAACGCCTGCCTCGCGGGGGCCGTCATCATCGCCGTCCTGGTTCTCCGCCGGATCGCCCGGCCCCTGGTTCTCCCCGGCGGCGAGGGCCGGGGGATTCGCGTCCCCGGACGCCTCGCTTCGGCCGCCCTCATCGGGCCGCTCGCCGCCTTCGCCGCCGGTCTTCTCGCCGGCGGGGCGCCCCGGGGGGCCGTGAACGTCCTCGTCATCGCCCTCGACACGACCCGGAACGACCATCTCACTCTCGCCGGATACCCGCGGGAGACCGCCCCCGCCCTCACGCGCCTCGCTTCCGACGGGTCCCTCTTCGTCCGCACCCTCTCCCAGGCGCCCTGGACGCTTTCCTCCTTCGCGTCCCTCATGACCGGCCTCTACCCGTCGACCCACGGCGCTTACATCGGGACCGAGGTCCGCCGCCTTTCCCGGGACTACGTCCCCTATCTTCCGAAGAGCCGGGCGACGCTGGCCGAGATCTTCAAGGACCGGGGATACGCCACGCTCTGCGAGGCGACGAACACCTACCTCCGATTCGGCCTCCAGCAGGGGTACGACTCGTGGCGCGTGCAGATTCGCCCCGCCGGGGAGACGACGGACGCCTTCCTCGATGAACTGGAGCGGGTCGAAGACCGTCCTTTCTTCGCTTTCCTCCACTTCAACGACGCCCACATCCCGAACCGCCCCCCCGCCCCGTACGACCGGATCTTCCCGACCTCCACGGGCCGGCCCCACTCGAACGAGGAGATCTGGGAGTGGCGATTCACGGACGGCGCCGGTCTCGAGGGGGAGGAGTTCGAGCAGTTTCGGGAGCATAAGATCGCCGTCTACGACGGCTGCATCCGGTACATGGACGACCAGATCGGCCGCGTCCTCGCCCGGCTCGAGGATCGAGGCCTGGACGAGAGGACGGTGGTGGCCGTCGTGACCGACCATGGCGAGGAGTTCTGGGACCACGCGGCGCAGCAGGCCGCGGCTTACCGGGATCCCCGGGGTCTCTACGGGGTCGGCCATGGTCACACGCTCTTCGACGAGCAACTCCGCCTTCTTCTCGTTTTCCGGGGGCCCGGGGTGCCGGCCGGCGGGATCTTCCCCCATTCGGTGCGCGCCATCGATCTCGCGCCGACGCTCCTGTGTCTCGCGGGCATCGACACCCCCCGGCAGATGGAGGGGGCCTCCCTCGCGCCCTTCTTCACCGGCGAGGAGCGGGAGGACCGGGCGGGGATCGCCGAAGCGGTGGTCTTCGGGCCGGACCGCCGGGCTCTCGTCCGGGACGATTGGAAGTACGTCTGGTCCCCCGACGAGCCGCACATGCTCTTCAATCTCGAGAAGGACCCGGCGGAGCGCGCCGACCTCCTCGCCGAGGAGCCGGGGCGGGCGGCGGCGATGCGGGCCGAGATCGAGGCGTGGATCCGGCTCCACGAGGGGAAGGGCCCCGAGATCCGGGGCGCCCTCGACGATGAAACGCTGGAAGAGCTGAAGGCCCTCGGCTACATCGAAAAGTAAGGGCCCATTCTGTTCTTGGCCCGGCGCGGCGGGTGGGATAGACTCCCCGCTAGTCCGGAGTACGATCACCCATCCATCAGCGGGAGTGACCATTCATGGCGGACGACGTCTTCGTTCACGAGAAAGGCCTCTGCGAATCGGACCAGGTCGGCAAGGGAACCCGCGTATGGGCCTACGCCCACGTGATGAAGGGGGCCGTGGTCGGCGAGGATTGCAACATCGGCGAGACCAGCTTCGTCGAGTCGGGGGCCGTCCTCGGGAACCACTGCACCATCAAGAACGGCGTGTCGGTCTGGGACAAAGTGGTCCTCGAGGATTACGTCTTCCTCGGCCCGAACGCGGTGCTCACGAACGACCTCCTGCCCCGCTGCAAGTTCAAGAAGGGCCCCGAGGCCTTCCTGCCGACCCGCATCAAGGAAGGTGCATCGGTGGGGGCGAACGCCACCATCGTCTGCGGCGTCACCATCGGCCGGAACGCCATGATCGGCGCCGGTGCCGTGGTCACCCGGGACGTCCCCGACCACGCCCTCGTCATCGGCAATCCCGCCCGCATGCGGGGGTACGTCTGCGAGTGCGGCCTGAAGATGACGCCCGGCGTGCCGTGCAGGTGCGGAAAGCTCTATCGTCTCCGGGAGGGGGTCATCCTGGAGGGGGAAGAATAGGGGAGCGGCCGGCACCGCGGCGGGAGTCGACGATCATGATCCGCACGCTCCACATAGCGGCGACCCTCGCCGTCACGGCGATCGGAGTCGTCCATACCGCTTCGACCTTCGTGTTCTTCCGCGAGCCGGGGGAAGAGGCGATCTGGTTCGCCGGAACCGGTCTCGCGGCGATCACCACCGGCATCCTCAACATGATTCTCTGGAGCGCCGGGGAGCGGACCCGGCGAAACCGGGTGCTCGTCTCCGTCGGAAACGTTCTGCTCCTCGGCCTGATGGCGGCCGGAGTCGTCCTCATGCCGGGCGTCCCGACCGCCCTCTTCTCGGCCGCGGTCCTCCTCCTCGCGATCACCGGGGCCCGGATCTGACCGGGTCCGTCTCACCCCATTCGCCGCCCACTCCCTCCCCGTTCGGACCTCCGGTCTTTGCCCGTGATCGTCCTCCCCGGTATGGTACATTCGTACTGGCTTCCCTTCTTCCTCCTCGAAGGAGTCGCGGACATGAGCCTTCGAATCTCTCCCCTGATCGCGGTCCTGCTCGTTCCCGCCGCCGCGGCCGCCTTCGACGGCGTCCGGGCGAAAGGAACCGTGGACGCGATCGCCGCCGACGGTTTTCGGGGACGGAAGAGCGGGCTCGAAGGGGGGCGGATGACGGAGGAGTACGTGGCCGCCCGGTTCGCCGAGTGGGGCCTCCGGCCGGCGGGGGACGGGGGTACGTTCTTCCACGAACTTCCCATGCTCGTTACCGAGGAGCGGGGCGCCTCCCTCGTCCTCGTGGAGGGCCCCTTGGGACCCGTCGAGTTCCTCTGCGGGGACGACTTCGCGCTCCTCACTAATTCGGGGAGCGGCGAGATCGAGGCGGAGGTGGTCTTCGCCGGCCACGGTCTCGCCGACGGGCGGCGGGAGTGGAACGACTACGGCGACACGGACGTCTCCGGCAGGATCGTGCTGATCCATCGGGGGACGCCGGAGAACGGATACGACTGGGGAGAGGCGGGTGCCCGGGACTCGACGGTGACCGAAGCGGTCCGCCGCGGGGCGGTGGGGGTCCTCTTCAGCCGGGGGGACCGGGCCGTGGCGGGGGCGGCGATCCACGGCGGGTCGTACTTCCCCGGTGTGCCGATGGCGTCCGTCTCCGCCCGGGTCGTGGAGAACCTTCTCCGGGGGACCGGTTCCGACCGGTCTCGCTACAAAGCAGAGCTGAAAGAGGGGCCCGTCCCCTTCGAGACGGGGAGGCGGCTCCGGTTCCGCGCCGACGTGGCCCCCGTCCCGGAGGGCCGTGCGAGGAACGTGGCGGGGCGCGTCCCCGGCGCCGATCCCGATCTCCGGGAAGAGATCGTCCTCATCGGCGGCCATATGGACCATGTCGGAGTGGACGGGTTCGGCCGGGTCTACAACGGGGCGAACGACAACGCATCGGGGACGTCGATCGTCATGGAGCTCGCCCGCTCTTTCGCCGCGGGGCCCCCTCCGAAACGGACCATGGTCTTCATTACCTTCGCCGGCGAGGAGCAGGGGCTCCTCGGCTCGATCGCCTTCGCCGACGAACCGAGCTTCGACCTCGGGACGGCGGTGGCGATGGTCAACTTCGACATGGGCGGCCACGGCGACGGCAAGGTCGGGATCGGCGCCGACGGGTACTACGAGATGCTCGATTCCTTCCGCGCTTCCCTCGATACCGCCCGGGCCGACAGCCTTCGCATCGCCCGCCCCTGGGGGGACGGGAGCGACCACGCCCCCTTCCGATGGAAGGGAATTCCGGTCTTCAACGTCTGGAGCGAGGGGGAGCACCGGTTCTACCACTCCGTGGACGACGACACGGAGTGGGTGAGCGCCGAGGTGCTCGGATCGGTGGGGCGGATGGCGGAAGGGTGGCTCCGGACCTTGGCGGACCATCCGGCGCCCCTTCTCGTCGACCATAGGGCGGGGCGAACCCTTCTCCACGCATCGGACCAGGTCGACTTCGACGGGCGCATGACGATGAACGGGGGCGCTCCCCGGTTCGTCCGGGGACGGGTCCGCTGGTTCGACGCGGCCGATTTCCCCCGGGAGCCGTTCATCGCCGCCCTCGGCGATCTCCGCATCCGGACCGGCGGCGACTCGCTCGCCCTCGTCTACTCCCTCGGCGAGGTCCAGACGGAGGCGCGCAGCGGAAAACGCTCGGTCCTTCTCGGGCTCGAGGAGGGGGACGGGGGGCGCGTGTCGAAGGACCACGTCCACCTTCTCGGCGACATGCACGTCAGCTTCACGCGGTGGCTCGGGGAGCAGCCGGTCTCGGAAGAGACGGAATACCTCGAGGATCTCGCCGGCGAGGGGGTGGCCCTCCTCGTGCCGGCGGCGAAGGCGGACCCCGAACGCTTCCCGGCGGAGGGGAAGGCGTACGTGCGCTTCTTCCCGGGTCGGGGGGAGCGGATCGACGATCCCGAATCGTTCCCCCGGAAGGGCGTGCTTTTCGTGGCGAGCCTCGAAGGGCATACGGACGCCGGGGAGATCGCCGCGGAGATCGGCCGCCTCGGGTGGGACCGGGTGCACGTCGACCTCGTCCCCTGGCTCGCGGCGTCACCGGAGGAGGAGGTCTGGCCCTGGATCGAGGCGCTCCGGGACGGGGGGGGCTTCAAGCCGTTCCAGATGAAGGCGATTCTCGGCGGAAATCTGAACCGGCTCTAGCCGCCGGGGGAGAGAGGGGATGGCGGAGGTCGTCATCGGACCGGCGACGGCGGGCGACCGCGGGGAGATCCTCCGGCTTCTGGAGGGACAATTCGCCGAGCACCGGATCCCCTTCGACGAGACGGTCGCGGGGGGGGCGGTGGACGGCGCCTTCGCGGACGCCGGGCGAGGCCTCTTCCTGATCGCGAGGGACGCCGGGGAGGGGGTCGGCTTCGCCTATCTCGCCCGGAACTGGACCCTCGAGCATGGCGGGCCGTGCGCCTGGCTCGAAGAGATGTACGTCCTCCCGGAGCGGCGCTCGGAAGGGGTGGGGAAGAGGCTCCTGGAGGCGGTGCTCGGCGCGGCCCGGGAGGCGGGATGCCGGGCCGTCGATCTCGAGGTGGACGAGGAACACGCCCGGGCGGAGCGCCTGTACGAGCGGCGCGGTTTCCGGCGGGTCGTTCGGAACCGGTGGACGATTCCTCTCCTCTGATCGAGGGGGATGTCCGGAGAGGTTTGTCTCCGACATGGAATGGACCTGCGTGTACGCCGGGTCGAGCATGGCGGCGACGGACGGGAGAAAGGCGGAGGCCGCGGCCCTCGGCCGGGAGCTCGCGGGCCGGGGAGTCGGCGTCGTCTTCGGCGGCGGAAGTGAAATGGCCCGATCCGGACCCCGCGCCGGGGCCGTAGGGGGAGGCACAGGAGAGAGATCATGCGTATCGAAGCGGAGTTGAGTAAGCGGGGACTGAAGCTGCCGGACATTCACAAGCCCCCGCCGGGCGTGCATTTCAGCTTCGAGTGGGTGCGGGTCCACGGGAAGACGGTCTACGTGTCCGGGCACGGGCCGCTGAAGTCGGACGGCTCCCCCCTCGGTCCTTTCGGCCGGGTGCCGAGCCAGGTCTCGATCGAGGACGCGACCGGATCGGCCCGGCAGGCGGCGCTCTCCATGCTTTCGAGTTTGAAGCGGGAATTGGGCGACCTCGACCGGGTCACGTCGTGGCTCCGGGTGCGGGGTCTCGTGAACGCCGATCCCGGCTTTTCGCTCATGACGAACGTGATCAACGGCTTTTCCGGCCGGATTCTCGAACTGTACGGTCCGGAGGCGGGGCGGCATGCCCGCTCGGCGATCGGCGTGGCGGCGCTTCCTCTGAACTTCCCGGTGGTGGTCGAAGCGATCGTGGCCATCGATGACTAGCCTGGCCCGGATCACGGGAGGGGTTCTGCTGCGGGTTCGCATCGCGGGCTGCGAAGGAACTCTTCCTTCGCCGGCATCCTCATCGTAGCTACGGCTACGATTCCGGGTGCCGGCTCGTCCAGAGTTTCTTCTCGCCACGCGCTCCGAACCCTCGCGACGAACCCCTCCCGTGACCCGGGCCACGAAGGGGAACAGAGGGACCCGGAAGGACCCGGAAGAAGCCAAAGGGAACCGGAAAGAAGCGGAAGGAAGAGGAAGGAGCGGAAGGGACGGGAGGAAGCGGGAGGATCCCCGTCCCCGCTCCAGGCTAGATACGGAGCGGAGGGGGGAGAGACTGATTTGTCATCCCCCTGGCCCCTCCCGTGACCCGGGCCGCCGGAAAGGAGCGGAAGGAACGGGAGGAAGCGGAAGGAAGGGGAAGGGACGGAAGGAGCGGGAGGAACGGAAGGGACGGAAGGAAGCGGAACCGGACAGGACATGATTCATGGCTCATGGAATCCCGCCCTATGCGTATGCGGTGTTCGAGGTGGTGCGGAGCATCCCCGAGGGGAGGGTGGCGACGTACGGGCAGGTGGCGGCGATGGCGGGGGCGAGGAATCCGAGGCATGTGGGGCGGGCGTTGAAGCTGCTTCCGGACGATCACGACGTGCCGTGGCAAAGGGTGGTGAACGCCGCCGGCAAGGTGAGCGAGCGGACACGCCCGGGCAACGATGATTGGCAGCGGATGCTTCTCGAGCGGGAGGGGATCGAGTTCGACGGGAAGGGTCGCATCGATCTCGGGCGTTTCCGTTGGACACCCGGGGAGGAAGGTCGATGAAGCGGATCCGAGTCGCTCCATGGGCCCTTCTCGCCGCCGCGGCGCTTCTCGGCTGCGCCGCGCCCCCCCCGACGTCGCGGGAAATCGACGCCATGGCGAGGAGGAAGATCGGCTTCGACCTGGCCCGTTTCCGCGGCGATGGGCTCTACGGCCCGCCGGACGGGGCGCGCACCCTCGACTACGAGTTCTGCGTGCCGAAGAGGGAGGATCTTCTCGCCGAGGTGAAGGCGATCGACCCCTCTCTCCGGGTCATGCCGGGCGTCCGGGGGCGGGCCGGCTGCGGCGAGGGCGCCCTCCTCTGCGTCGGCAACACGGGGCAGCCGGGGTTCCGCCAGGTGCTTCTCCGGCTCGCGCGACTCGACTACGTGGATCGGATCTACGCGACCGAATGGGAATGACGATGAAGGGAATGATCCGGCCTATTGCGCGGAGGGGATGGGCTCCGCTCGCATTCGTGGTCCTCTTTCTCGGGTTTCCTTGGCCCGTCTCCGGCCAGGCGCCGGCGGCGGCGCCCCCTGGGCCCACCCCCGCGGAGCGGGAGATCGCCCGGATCGCCGGGACCGTTCCGGGGGACGTGGGCGTCGCGGCGCTCCATCTCGAGAAGGGGACGTGGCTCACCCACCGCGGGGACGAGCGCTTTCCGATGGCGAGCGCCTACAAGGTCCCGATCGCGGCGGCCCTTCTCGCCCGAGCCGCCCGGGGGGAGGTCGACCTCGACTCGATGGTCGTCGTGGGCGCCCACGACGTCCGCCCGGGGAGCGGCATCTTCGGCGACTGGATCGAGGCGCCCGGCGCCGCGCTGTCGCTCCGGAACCTCCTCCGTCTCTCGCTCCTCATCAGCGACAACACGGCGACGGATCTCGTCCTTCGAGCGGCCGGCGGGCCGGAGGCGGTGACGGCGCGCGTCCGGGAACTCGGGATCCGGGACCTCCGGATCGACCGCTCGACGCTGCAGCTCGTCCTCGCCTCCGACGGGGCCGAGGGATTGGTCGCGGACGACGCCTACACGAGGGAGGCGTACGAGGCGGCGGTCGCGCGGATCCCCGAGGGGCGGCGCTCGGCCGCGGCGTACCGTGCCTTTCTCGACGTGCGGGACACCTCGACCCCGCGGGCGATGGCGGAGCTGCTTCGCGAGATCTGGACCGGCGAGGCCGTGGCGGGGGAAGAGAGGGAGTTTCTTCTCCGGACGATGAGGGAGAGCGCGAACTTGATGCGTCTCGCCGGGCTGCTTCCTCCCGGCGTCGAAGGGCCGGCCCACAAGACCGGAACGATCTGGGGGGGCGGGCTCCAGACGGTGAACGATGTCGGCATCGTCGAACTGCCGGACGGCCGGGGGCACGTCGCCCTCGCGATCTTCATCACCCGGTCGGAGTCCGAGGTGGACGATCTGGAGAAGGCGATCGCCCACCTCGCCCGCACGGTGGTGGACGCCTACATCTTCTCGTCGTCCCCGTAAAGCCGGCGCCCCGTCCCTTCCCCCTCCTCCTCTCTCTTGCCCCGCCGTAGGGGGAGCACGCCCGCCATCTCGCCGATCACGTTGACGAGTTCGGAATCGGCCGGAATGACGATCTTCGCGTTATCCCGGAGGGCGCGCTCCACGGTCTCGAGCTGGCGGAGGAGCTGGGCGTTTCCGACGAAATACTTGTTCGCCGCCTCGTTCACGAGCCTGATCGCCTCCGCCTCCCCCTCGGCCGCCAGGATCTTGGCCTGCCGGATCCCCTCGGCCTTCTTGATTTCCGACCGCTTGGTTCCGTCCGCCTGTCGCTCCACGGCGTTCGCGTAGTCGAGGGCGGCGATCTTCTCGTTCTCCGCCTTCACGACCTTGTTCATCGTCTCCTGCACGTCCTTGGGGGGATCGATCTCCTTCAGCTCGGTCCGGACGATGTCCATCCCCCAGTTCCTCGTCTCCTGGCTGAGGGTGGTGAGGAGCGCCCCGTTGATCCGGTCACGCTCGCTGTTCGCCGATTTCAACGTGAGGGTCCCGATGATATTCCGGAGCGTGGTGCGGGCGAGGTTCACGATCTGGTACTCGTAGTCGTTCACGTTGTACTGGGAGGCCTTCACGCTCTCCTCGTCCATCTGCACCTTGAAATAGACCTGGGCGTCGACGCTCGCGTTCAGGTTGTCGTTGGTGATGATCTCCTGGGGCATGGCGTCGATCATCTGTTCCGTGACGTTCACTTTGATCATCCGGTCGATGAGGGGAATGATCCAGTGAAAACCGGGCTGGGCGAAGCGCCGGTACTTCCCGAGCCGCTCCACGAGCCCGCGCTGGGTCGGCCGGATGATCCGGATCCCCGCGAAGAAGAGGAAGACCGCGATCGGGATGACGATGAGGAACATGATTCTCTCCTTTTCTGACCTTAATCCGACAAGACGTCTGAGTTTCTTGGATCATCTCGGCCGAGCGTTCGGTCCCGGCACGAACGCTACTCCGTCCGGCGCCGCGGATAAAGGAAAAGGGAGGGAGAGGGCCGGGACCCGAATGCGTTCCTGTGATCCACCTTCACGGGGGGGCGGCGGATTCCATCCGGGGCGGCGGTTTCCATCCACTGCGATATCAACTCGTTGCGAAACGGAAGACATGGACGGCCCTCTCCGTGTATGATCTTCGGGACTTCCCGCCCATCCGGTTCGGGGCCGCCTCCGGCCCATCGTTGCCGGTACGACCCTGAACTCCGGAACCCCCACCGGACCAGCCACAAGGGGATACGAGTGAGCGACGCGAACGCACCCACGGAGACGAAGAAACGGACCTTCGGCCGAACCTACTGGCTGCTGAACTCGATCGAGATGTTCGAGCGTCTCGCCTATTTCAGCGTCCGGGCGGTGGTGCCGGTCTACATCATGCAGGCGGACGATCCGGGCGGCCTCCACTTCACGGCGGCCATGAAGGGGACGATCTACGCCTGGTGGTTCATCTTCCAGTCGATCCTGCCGACCTTCACCGGCGGGTACGCGGACCGTTACGGATACAAGAAGACGCTCTTCGTGTCGGTGACGATGAACATCATCGGCTATCTGATGATGGCGAACCTCCGGACCTACTTCGGGTTCTTCGCGGGCGTCATCGTGCTCGCGAGCGGGACGGCGCTCTTCAAGCCGGCGCTGCAGGGGTCGCTCGCCCAGAACCTGACGAAGAAGAACTCGTCGGTCGGGTGGGGGATCTTCTACTGGGTCGTGAACATCGGCGCGGCGATCGGCCCGTTTCTCGCGACGGCGATCCTCGGCGATCCGCACACCCAAGGGACGTGGCGGAATCTGTTCACCGCCTCGGCGATGGTGACGGCGCTGAACTACATCATGCTCTTCACGTTCAAGGACGTGCAGTCGGGGGCGGACAAGACGGAGAGTCCCGGAGCCGTTTTCCTTCGCACCATGAAGAACATCGTCGAGCCGCGGCTCGTCGCCTGGCTCCTCATCATGGCCTGCTTCTGGCTCATGATGTACCAGCTGTGGGATCTGCACCCGAACTTCATCGAGGATTGGGTCGACAGTTCCCCGGTCGCGCGAATCCTCCCCTTCGACCAGTGGAGGGTGGAGACGAGCCGCGGCGTCATGGTGCCGCAGCAGATTCTGCTCAATTTGAACGCCATCTTCATCATCGCCTTCATGGTGCCTCTGTCGTGGCTGGTGCGGCGGATGCGGGTGCTCCAGTGCATGGTGATCGGGATGGCCATCGCCACGGGAGGCGTGCTCATCGCGGGGATGACCGGCTTCGGCTGGGTGCTCCTTCTCGGCATCGTCTTCTTCTCGACGGGCGAGATGATGACGGGGCCGAAGAAGAATGAATACCTCGGGCTGATCGCGCCCCCCGGCAAGAAGGCCCTCTTCCTCGGTTACGTGAACATCCCCGTCGGGATCGGCGGTTTTGTCGGCTCCAAGATGGCGGGCTACCTTTACGGACACTACGGAGAGAAGGCGACGCTCGCGCTGAAGTACATGGCCGAGAACGGCCTCATCCCCGGCGCGGCCGCCTGGGACGGCAAGATCAAGTCCCTGGAAGCCGTGACCGGCGTCCCCCGGACCGAAGCGTTCGTGAGGCTCCAAGAGCTCACCGGCAAGGACGCCGTGGAGGTGACGCAGCTCCTCTGGAACACCTACTCGCCCCAGTACCATGTCTGGCTCCCCTTCGCCGCCATCGGCGTCGGGGCGATCGTCGCCCTCGTCATCTTCAGCCAGATGGCGAAGAAGTGGACGGACATGGACGCTTAGGCCCGTGACCGCGGGGTCGGGCCTACTGCGGCCCGGGATCGTGGGCTGCGAGAACAGTTCTCCGTCGCCGCCATCCTCATCGTAGCTAAGGCTACGATTGCGGGTGGCGGCTCGTCCGAACAGTCCTCTCGCCGCACGCTCCCGAGCCTCGCTACGGCCCGACCCCGCGGCCCCGGGCCTCCGGAGAGGAGGGGAGGGGAGAGAACCGGAGTGCGGACCTCCTCCGTCCCGCCTTCCCGCCGATTTCATAAGATTGTCGTCCCCGCGTAGACTGCTCTCGCGCAGTGTCCAATTGTCATCCCCGCAGAGCCTACCCCCGCGCAGTATCCAATTGTCATCCCCGCGAAGGGGATCCAGGAAACCCAATTCCGTAGTTCCCTCCCCCCGTTCGTCCTGAGTGCCGCGGCCAAGGGCCGCGGTGTATCGAAGGATGAACCGGGGGAAGGTACCAGGGACAGTTACAATTCTTCTGCGTGCGGCGGCGGGCGGACCGGCATCGGGAGGGGTCGGGGCATAACCGGGGAGTTGTTGGCGGTCCGCGCAACGCTACTCGTACGAGCCCGGAGGGCTGTAGGCATCATCCTCCGCGCTACCGCGCTCCGGATGCTTCCTCGCCCACCCACCTCCCCCTGCGGCTCCGGTGGGTACCCGGGCTCGGTCGCCGCAGCACGACGAGCGTATTCGGGGGACATGAACTTGTTTCGTGTCCCCCGAAATTGCCATCCGGGCGCCCGACGTAGAAACCGCCCGTGCCGCGCGCTGGCGAACGTGCCCCTTTCGGTACCAGATTCTCCCGGAGCGAAGCGGAGGGGTATCTGGTTCCGAAAGGCCCCCTATCCGACTCCCCGCCGCGGCCTAGCCTGGATTATGCATGAATCTCCGTCACGAGGGCTCGGATGGCCTGCCGAGAAGCTGACTTTCACCCTTCGCGCTTCCGCGCTCCGGGTACTCCCGGCGCCGGCCCGCCACTGCTCCGCTGTGGCGGGTACCCCGGCGCGGTCGGACTTCCGCCACCGGAGGCGTAGTCATAAGAGCCTCCCCCCGGGCGCTATCACTTATCGCTCCTAGCGGTCGCGATAAGTCCAAGCGCCCGACGGGCCCCGTCGAGGAGGCGGCGACGGAAAGGAGGCTTCGCAGGCGGCGATCCGAGATCGCAGTAGGAGATTTGTGCATAACCTAGCCCAAATCCCTTTGACACGAATGTTTCGCAAGGCTTATACTTTGTCGAAGTTCGGCATCGGGTGGGGGGAGCTGAGATGATCGCGACCTCTTCGACAGTAACCGCTTACCCAACCCCACCTTATCCAGTGCTTCCGCCGACCTCCTTCGTCCGCGAGGATCGATCTCCCTTCCCCAAACCCCGCCTCTTCGACGAGGTCCGCGACGTGATCCGTGCGCGCCACTATAGTCCGCGAACGGAGGAGGCGCACATCGGGGCGACTTGCCATGCATTCAGGCACTCCTCCGCGACTCATCTGCTGGAAGCGGGCAACGACATCCGTACGATCCAAGAACTGCTCGGGTATCGAGATGCGAGCACAACCATAGTCTACACGCACGTCCTCAACCGGGGCGGCCGTGGAGCGCGCAGCCCTTTGGATCGGGAGCCATGAAGCCCCGAGGGCAAGGGAAGCTCGTCGGAAGGGGCTTCGCCCGCGTATTCGGACCCTCTGAGGCATCTCGCGGCACATCCGGATACACGACATGCCCTGATCGTTTCCTACCGGATGGGGTACCGGTAGTTGCGGGCGCGGGCGGCCTCCACCCGTAAAGGGAAACAAGCCGTCCTTGCAGCACATCCTGCAGGCAGGGGAAGAGACTGTTAGTTCGGCGGCTGCCACGCCGGCTCGAAGGAAGATCTCGTGCGAATACTGAACGCGTTTCCATTCTTCCTTGTTGTGGTTGCACTTTGCTTTGATCCCTCAGCAGCTCAAACTGCAACCGACAACCCTAGACCTCCCATCATCGACATGCACCTTCATGCCTACCCGTTGCACGATGGAGAGCCGCCTCCAGTGAATCCAGTCACTGGGGAACCTTCCACCGCGAGAACGAGCGCCGAACTCCGTGACATGTCCTTGGTGGCGCTCGAGCGCTACAACATCGTGAAGGCTGTCACAAGCGGGCCAGCGGAAACCGTCCGCCAGTGGCGCGAGGTCGCCCCGGACAAAATCATACCGGCCGCATTCATGTACCCCGGGAACCCGCTGCCCGATCTCGCGGCGCTGCGCGCCGAGATACAAGCGGGGCGCGTCCAAGTCTTGGGCGAGCTAGTCCCGCAACACCTGGGCATTGCGCCCAACGACCCTGTCATGGAACCCTACTTCGCCCTCGCCGAGGAAATGGACATCCCGGTCGGGATCCACACAGGCATCGGCCCCCCGGGGACACCATACGACCCATGCTGCCCGGACTTCCGTGTCACGCTCGGAAATCCGATTTTCGTAGAGGAAGTGCTCATTCGACACCCGCGGTTGCGCATCTACCTGATGCATGGCGGGGCGCCGTACCTCCAGGAAACGAAGGCGATCCTATCAGTGTACCCGCAGGTCTATCTCGATCTTGCCACGATCAATTGGATCCTGCCTCGGCAGGAATTCTACGACTACCTGCGGGAACTCATCGTAGCCGGCCTCGGCAAGCGGCTACTCTTTGGATCAGACCAGATGGAGTGGCCTGAGGCCATCGGAATGGCTGTGGATGGGATCGAATCAGCCGCCTTCCTGACCGAGGAGGAAAAGCGGGACATCCTCTACAACAATGCGGTCCAGTTCCTAAGGCTTGAGGGGATGTGATGTACGAGTCCTGCTTACGAGAGGCGCCGAACACTCATAAGGCCCCCGGGGCGCAAGGAAAAAGTTCCCCCTGAGTCACCGTCTTGCGAGAGAGGCGACGATGGTGTCCGGTCATTCTCGACGTCCTGACTTCGCTTCACAGTGGGTGCGGAGATCGGGCTCCGCACCAAACACTCATCGAGGATCGTCACCGAGAGCTCGTCAGCTGGTAAGCCGGCCGAGATCGGCTGAGCGAGTCCGGATGACCTCGCGCCCTAGAAGCTCGTTCGTGCCCTCAAACCGTCCCTTTCAAGAGTCGGGTTCGACGAGCCGAGCTCGTCCGTCCAGTTATGCGCGGGCTCGGGGGAGGGGCAGAGCCGAAGAGAATGCCGTCCTGAACACGGAGCGAAGGAGAGCGTCCAATCAAAGCGCAGGGGCTGCCCGGCAAAAATCCCACGACCACGGATGGACTCGAGTTCCCTATAGATGGCGGTCGAATCGGGCTTGGCCGTTGGCGGCTCCAGTTAGACGTTGGGCTCACTCTCCTCCCTCCGATATGGGTGGCTCCTCAAGCCGCCAGAAAGCGTTCCATCTGAAAAACCCTCTTCCGTTTCATCATGAAGTAGACTGCCCGCCCGAGCTTGTGAGCGAGAATGGCGAGCGACTTCCCCTTTCCGTGTTTCCGTTCGAGGCGACGGCGCCGTTTCTTGAGCTCCTCGCTCTCCCTCAGCATCAGAAGGACCGCTTCGCCGAAGGCCCAGCGGAGGTGGGCGTTCCCGATCTTGGCCCCGCCGGTTCCCGACCGCCTGCCACCCGACTCGTGCGCGCATTTCACGAGGCGTGCGTAGGAGGAGAAGTCCTGCACCCTCGGGAAGCGGTCGATGTCGTGAATTTCGTAAAGGAAGGTCATGGCCAGGATTTTCCCGACGCCGGGAATGGATCGCAACCGGTGGAAGTTGTCGGGGTCGTGCACCTTGACCCGGCGCGTCAAGAACGACTCGAGGTCGCGGATGACCTGGTCGAGCCGGTCGGCAACCGCGAGGTCGACGGCGACGTTCTTCTGGACGCTGCGGTCGGGGAAGACGTCGGCGACGCCGGCGCGGTTGGCGCGGTAGCGCAGCTTGGCGGAGGGGGCGGGGAGGTTCTGCTGGTGGTAGGTGTTCTGGATGTGGGCGACGAGCTCGCCGCGCTTTCGGACGAGGTGGAGCCTCCTTCGGAGGAGGTCTCGTGTGGATCGCCACTCCCGGGGGTAGACATAGGCGACCGGGAAGGTCCCGCCCTTGAGGAGTGCGGCGATCTTGGCCGAGTCGATGCGGTCGTTCTTGGCCTTGGCGCCGTGGATCGCCTTCATGTAGAGGGCGTGTCCCAGGACGAAGGGGATCCCGGCGTCCCGGCAGAGGTCGGCCAGCCAGTACCAGGTGAACATGCACTCAGCGCCGACGACGAGATCATCCGAGAAGGGCCGGACGGCGTGAAGGAAGACATCGGGGTTGGCACACAAGTTCCGGTGCAACACCGTGTTCCCCTCCCGATCGAGAACACAGACGTAGATCGATCGGGCGTGTAGATCGACACCGCAGTAGTGTTGGTGTTGTCCGGTGTAGAATCTCATGGTTTTCACCTCCTGGGTTGGGTGGATACTGGACACCACCAGCCTACCCCGAAATCGGGGTAGGCCCCAGGGGGCCTTGATGAGTATCAACAGCATGCAGCTGACGACGCTTCGCGCCGCAGCTGATGCTGAGCGTTAGAGGAACTGAGAATCCGCTAGTGAGATCTCGAGGTGAAAAGGAAAGGGGCTCCCATGGTGACACTCGTGGGACGATCCTGGTCGGGACGCGAGGCGGTGTCTCTATTGCTAGTTGTGCTCACCGTAATCGGCTGTGCGAGCAAGGGTGGGCTCCGGCGGTACGACGTTGCGCAATCGGAGACCGTGCTACCGGACGATTATACGCCGGTCCACCTATACCTTTCGACGTTGGAAGCAGTTGACCCGTATGTGCATCGCTTTCCAACAGGATACGCTAGCAGTGCTCCGAATCTGGACCCGAGACGTTTTGTGGATCCAAAGGAGCTCACATCGATTCTGTCCGAGTCTGAGGGGATGTCGGAACATTCCCATTCGGTCGGTCCGCCAGATAGGGAGTTCGTTGCAGTGGGCGAGGTCTACAGTTCAATCAAGCCGAAGATGCTGAAACGACAAACGTGGGGTACGGCGGAATACGGTGTATTGCGAACAGACAAGAGAGCGCCCAACGGGGCATTCTACTACACAATTGAGGCGACGAACTGGTCGAAGGCAGTTCAGGAACTTCAGAAACAAGCGGCGGGACTGCAGGCTGACGCCATCGTTGAGTGTTTCTGCGGTTCCGGCGTAAGCGGCTACTGGCATCCACCAACCACAACCTGGGTCCCAGTCTATGGAGGCTCTGGAACCGTCGGTGGAGGTTACGTCGTGCAGAACCCAGCGATGACCTCTTTGTCCGGATGGCAGATCATGGGACTCGCCGTCAGATGGACGGACGGAACCACGGATTCTGAGTAGCCGCTCGGTCCTCTAACTAGCAGTTGCACCCGCCAGCCGCCACCCCGCTCAGACAAGTGGCGTTCGATTGGAAGGTGGCGGCTGCGGGTGAACTGCAAGCCGTTGGGAGGTCGTGAGGATGACAACGCGGAGACGTCTCGTGGTGGGTTTGTGCCTCTTGTGGTGTGCGGTGCAAGCATCGTGTTCGGGGTCGATGCGATGTGGGGAGAGCGGAAGAACGCCTGAGGACAGCGCACGTCTGTCGTCCCGACTGGCCTTTAGTTCAATGGTGGAGCGTCATGTTGTCGGTGACATCGATTCAGTGCGTGTGATCGCCCGCGCTATGAACGTATCCAAAGATCCTGTGCATCTGTATGGCCGGTTTGTATTTCTTGGTGGGTATCAGCGGAAGGAGCCGCGTTCCCTCTGTGATCCGGCTGCGATCTTCTTCTACGCCGATCCGGCGATGTGGCGTAATGAGGGTTTTGGGGGCCGACTCGTGGACTTACAGGGGGGGGAGGTCTACAGCGATACGCTGCTTCTTCGCTTCGGTGTTTCCGACTACGCGGGGTGCCCCGGTCATATCAGGCTCTTGGGGAGTTTCTACCGAGGCGGACCGAGCGACGAGTTCGCGGCGGCTCAGAAGCTTGTTCCCGATGCTGTGGAGGTAGTGTTTGAGGTTCCGTAAGCCTCATAACTTGCCACTTCAGCAGACCGCGCCCGGCATCCGCACCAGGGATTCAGCGGGTGGTAAACCGGGGCGCGGCAGCTGCGCGGCCCTGCCAAAACTGCGCTTTCTCGGGTCCGCGCGGCTGATCCGCCGCGCGCTAGGCATTCAATTCAGAAGGAGGGAATCATGACCGATCAGCCAGAAAAGACACTGCTGGAAAGATCAAGAGACATCATCTCGCAACTCAAACAGATGCGACACGATGCAGAGATCAACATCAAGAAGCTGGCCGAATTGTGGCTCGTCCTCGATGATGAAATGAAACACAAGGAGTTTGCGAGTAGAGTAGAGGAGTTGAGTTCCCATCAGAATGCGTATCACCGGGTCATGGAATCGCTCATCTCAGACTATGAGATGGAGTGTAACCGCACGGAGAACGAGGCGTCGTAGCGGGGAGGAAGAGCCGTTCCAATGATGAGAGGCATCTTCGGAAGCACGAAGAGGGAAAGAGGTGTGATGTGCATCTGCTAGTTCATGTTCTGGAGCAGACGGAACGGCTTGCTGAATTGCTGGAGGGTTTCGCCGAAGCCGGTGTGACCGGTACGACTGTGGTGGACAGTATCGGTATGGGCAGGATTTTGGTCGAAAGTGGAGCGGACGTGCCCGCAATGCAGACGATCAAGAGCGTCTTGGCGAAGGGCAAGGCCACCAACAAGACGGTCTTCGCTGTCGTGCAAGACGAAGACACACTGCAAAAGGCGATTGAAGTCGTCCGGTCGTTGTGTGGCGACTTGCACGCCCCGGGCCAAGGCATTCTCTTCACCCTGCGTCTCGACCTCGTTGAGGGATTGAAGAAGATCCGCTGACCTGCGAGCCGGGCCAGGCAGGCCGATCAGACTCGTCGGGTATGGGGGTTGTCTTGCCGAACAAGGGCGTGGAGCGCGAACTTCGGGTAAGCCGTGCCGCTTCGCGCTGCGGCCAACGCGAAGCGGCTCACGCTACACGTCATACTGCGCCGACCGAGGCATGCACTAGATGAAGGGAGAGTCGGCCATGGAGATCGGTGGCGAGCGCCCTGAAGTCGACAGGAAGTACCAAGTCTTCATAAGCAGTACCTTCCGCGATCTTTGGGAACATAGACGCGCGGCAGCTCGAGCCGTCATCGATGCCGGACACCTGCCGGTGTGCTTGGAGAATTACGCTCCGGACACCAAGGACAAGGAAACGGTCATCCGTCGGGCGGTTAAGTCATCCCAGTACTTCGTTTTGATCATCGGTCACCGCTACGGGACGAGACCCCTCGATAAGGACGGCCAGGCGGGGCTGGGCTACGTTGAGATCGAGCTTGCGTGGGCGCAGGAATGCGGATTGCCCATAATCGCGTTCCTGTTGGACGCAGATGAGGCGAGGGCCGAGCGCGAGAAGCTCTCTGGTCCTAAAGAGGCTGCGGAGCTTAGCAATGAAGACCTGTACTGGAACCTTCGCAAGCGCTTCGAAGACCACTCAGATCAGCCCTACTGTGTCCCTTTCACCTCGAGCGCGCAGATAGACCGTTGGCTCTACGGCTTCTTCAGCAAGCGGCACGACGTACCCGGATACATCCTCGAACAGGACATGCAGACCAGTGACGTGCTGAGGGTCTACGCGAAGCACCAGGGACTGAGGGACATCGTCAGCAAGCTGGGTGAGTTCAAGACCGTTGAGGGACGACTATCGACGGACAAGAGTAAGAAGGAGGCGCTGGCCGCTGCCTTCGAGGAGGTACACGGTGCCGACATCCAAGAGAAGTACGAGAGGATCTTTATCGAATCGGGCAGCACGCTATTTCACGTGAGCTTGCTCCTTGCCCAGAGGCTGCCTACTAGAGCAGAGTCTCTCGATCACCGCCCTCGACCATCTGTGCTTACCAACAACGCACTAGCACATATCTACCTGTGGCTGTGTTCCGGAGTCATGTGCCATCCGGCTCCAGAGGGACCGCCGGACGAGAAGTACGCAGGCATGTATGGTCCCCTCACCAATCGCAATCGCCCTCCGGACTATAGCCTCCGACCTCTGGCTGAGTCTGACCCCGATGCCGAGGCCATGATAGACGATGTTGTGTCTCAAGTGTTTGGAGACGAGTCCACGCCACAGGACACCCTGATTCTCGCTGCAATGTCGGGCCTTCAGCTTGGTGAAGAGATCCAAGCGATGAAGCCCGAGACGAAGCGGCCGTATTCGGAGGACCAGAGGGTGCTTGGAGACCTTCAGAGTTGTCGGGGCTTTCATGTTGGGAGCTACAGCAACAAGCTGTTCAAACGGTGCCTCTACAGAGTGAAGGCACCCACGATCGTATTCATGCACGATTCGAAGATCGACTGTCCCGTGGAGGTCGGAAAGTGCCACTTCATCTTCGATCGCGCAGAGTCTTGGCAGGATTTCATACGGGAGCATCCGCTGTCGCTCTGGATTGGGTGCACGAATGACTCCATGGACGGGATTATCTCGCGGTGCCAAGAAGGGCTCAACGAGGGCGATTGGGAGTTTTGCGTCTACGACCGGACCGCAGAGTACCCTGTCGTTATCGGGCATAACAGACGATTCAGGGAAGCGTGCCAAGGGGTCGGTGTCTCTCCGAAATCATAGTGGCGGTGCCCGTGAGCGCGGCTTGCGGGAGAGTCCAGGAGCCCCTTCTGGGTGCAGTCTAACTAGCGTATCCAGGCGGCTATAGCTGAAGTGTCACCTGGGCCGCGAGGAGGGCGCTTCGCGCCGGCACCCCCCGCACCACCCTTCGCCTCAGGCCGATACGCGAGGCGTTCGGCCTAGAAATCAAAGCACGGGAGGTCCCCTTATGACGACGAGCGAGAAACTCCGTAGGATAGCGGGCAGCGGCCTGATCACTCTTCTGCTCGGCGTCGCACTACTCGCCGTCGCCGGCTGTGCTACGGCCCCGTCGAGGGACGTGATCGCACCGTTCCGCCAGGGCGTTCTACTGGTGGACCAGCAGTCGTCGGCCGCATTTGCGGACGCCAACAGCTTCCTGCGCCGCCGGCAGATCGAGCGGGCGGTCAAACAGGATGCCCTGACGGAGGAGCTGTTCTTCGAAGGTCTTGCATCGGACGATATTACGAAGTGGCACCGGGCGTTCGTCCTCATCGATTCCTATGCAGAAAAGCTCGAGCGGCTGCTCGACCAAGAGCAACGCTCCGGCGTCGAAGGGGAGCTTTCGGCTCTCGGTGAAAGGATCGAAGCCTCGCGCGGGGAACAGCTTCCGGCCGGAATATCCGCCGCTTTCATGAAGTTAGGCGGGTTCTTGGTCAATCTCCGGGCAGAGCGGGACGCCCTCGAAGTGATCCGCAAGGCAGACCCCGCCATACAAGAAGTCTTCCGCGCAATGGTCGAGGCAGTCGGCGACAGTTCTTTCGGGGTGAGAGGCACCGTGAGGACGTATTGGACAAACGTGTTGGGGAAGATCGACGCCACGGACTTCCGTCTCGCCTCGAGCATCGACGCCAAGCATGCTGCGGTGCTTCGCTACGTTGACGCGCTGGACGAGCGGGACATGCAGGACCGGCAGCTTGGCTCGGTTGGTGTCTCACTTGCGGCCCTGGCAAACGCGCATCGGGAGCTTGCCCAAGGCCGCCGGGTGTCCGCGGCGGCTCTGATTCAGCTCGTTCAGGACGAGTACAAAGCCTACCGAGAACAGGCGAAACTCTTTCGCGACCGCCGTGCGGGAGGCTCGACCAGCGGAGGTACACAATGAACTCAGAAGTCAAGAAGCTTCACAAGCAGCTGATCGAAGCCCATCAGGGCCTCGCGAAGCGCCTCGGCAAGACGAAAGATCAAGAAGAGGCAGAGGATGTTCTTCGGGAGATGGAAGAGCTGAGTTTTCGCGTGATGATGGCCGGGCGCCTGCTGTTCAAAGAGACGACGGCGAATGTCGACAAGCGGATCGGAACGGTCCTCGATGCCGGCGCCGACCTGGACCAGGCGATCAAGGACATCGAAAAGGTGAAGGACCTGGTCAAGGCCGTCGGGAAGTTCCTTGCCGTCGTAGACAAGGTGTTTGACGCAATCAAGATCCTGTGAGGCGCGCGGAGACTGTTTGAGCAAGTCGGCCCTGACCCCCTGGGTCCCGCCCACCGAAATCAGGGCCGAGGTTTCTGCAAGATCGAGGTTGATCCTCTGGAGCAACAAGGAGGCGCAAGCAGAAAGCACTGCCCGGATTCGGATGCCTTCCATCGGAATTGGAGGTCGCCATGCCTATTCTCGATGCAGCCCTCGCATTTGCCCTGACGATGCTCGTGGTAGCCACGGTCGTCACACAGATCGTTCGTCTCCTGCGGAATACGGCCAAGCTGCGCAACGCGGAGCTGCAAAAGATGTTGACGGAGTATTTCGATAAGGAAGCCCGGCCGGTCATCGAGCGGGAAGTGAATAGGCTCAAGAGGAAATTGACTGACGGGGTCGCCGACAAACTAACGACAACAGCCAATAATCTCAGTGAGTCCGAACTCTTTGGCGGAGATGAACTGGCCACGCTTGTCAGTGTGTCGACCGACGAGCTCACGGAGCGGCTGAAACGGTCTGGCTTAGGTCAGGAGATGCTGACAGAACTTGGCGACGAAGCCCGCGGCGTCTTCGATGAACTGGGACGACGTTACGAAATCGTTGGGGATAGGTTCACGGAATCGTTTCGAAAGTACTCGAGGCGATGGGCCACCGTCGTGGCGCTCCTCCTCGCGGTCGCGTTCAACATGGATGGTGTTCGCATCGCGGATTCATACATCAGGAACGAAGCCATGCGCCAAGGCGTGATTGCGCAGAGTGAGGCTTTCGCTGAGAATTATCACGCATTGGTTGCGTCCCTTGACGAGGAGAATGGCAATTCTCCGATCACCAAGGAAGATCTCGAGCAGGCCTGGAGGGACAGCCAAGAGGATCTCGACGCGCTCTCGAGCTTGGACCTGCTCATAGGCTGGTCCTACTTTCCGCACTCTGGGTTTCAGGAAGGGGAATCCAAGGACTTCCAGCGGAGGAACAACATCGGTGGCTGGGCAATGTGGGTGGTGGGCATCATAATCACAGGAGTGCTGGCGGGGCTCGGAGCGCCGTTTTGGTACGATGTGGCCACTGGAGTCTCGCGCGTGGTCCAGCAGGAGCGCCCCGTCAGGAAGCCGAGGGAATAAGGAACCGTTGGACTTGATGCTCGTCGGCGCGCGCAGATAAGCGGCGCTGGACCACTTGGTAGGAGAGGGAAGGGGAGTCTATGCGCTACAAGATCGGAACACCGGTGATCGTCGGCTGCATCGTAGTCTGTTTGATTTCTCTAGGGATGGTCGTGGGTGGCTGCGGCGATACCAGCTGCAATTGCCCCGAGAGCGGGCAGCCGCCTGTCATCTTCCCGCCCGCGTCGGTCTGGGACGACGGCTCTGGCGTAGCCGTCAGCTTCGAGGTTGACCCGCGAGGGCTTCCGACGCTCTGCGACTGTCTCTACGACACGACGCTGGTGCTGGCACATGCGAGCGGATCGGTGAGCGCAGGAGATGGCTACGGGTGTGTGGGCGTCACTCTGGCGCTGCCCGATGCGGAGTTCGATAGGGAGTATCTGTTCCAATGCAGGGCCTACAGCCGAGCCGGTACAACATACACGGCCATCAACGCGTTCACCCTGGCTTCCCCCAATATACCTCCTGAGACGGCGCTCAGCTTCAATCCGGCTGAGAGCGACACAAACGGGAACTACGCCTTCAGGATGTATTGGTTTGGGTGGGATCCCGACGGCTCGATCGACCACTACGACATCCAAACCGAGGTCGACTTCGTACAAAGCGGCTGGTTTTCGGTTGTCGTTGCCGAGAGCGTGTTTGTCCTCGGGCCCGAGATTGCCGTGTACTGGATGTTCAGCGTGCGAGCCGTGGATAACATGGGGATCGCAGATCCTACTCCCGAAACGGTCGTCCTCATTCCCGATGAATGGGAGGTATTCCAAGAGAGTCCGAAACGGCCTTCGAAAGATGACCGCGAACAGTCTGTCTGGCGTGTGGGGCCGACGGGCTCGGTTGTCACGTGGCCGCTTTCTTGTCAGGCCAACATGTGGAAGACATCCCCCGGGGACCTCTTGGTCCAACCGACCCGGAGCCGGTGATCATCGCAGGAAGGGAGAACAGAGGGTGACGGTGCTCGACACCATCGGCCGGACGAGTCTCGTTCCACTGAGGCATATGGTTCCTGAGTCGAGTGCCAGGGTTCTCGTCAAGCTGGAATACGAAAATCCGACGGGGAGCATGAAGGACCGGATGGCGCTCGCGATGGTCGAGGCGGCCGAGGCGGATGGACGATTGCGGCCGGGCGGTTCGGTGGTCGAGTACACGGGGGGAAGCACGGGCGTGTCGCTCGCCTTCGTGTGCGCCGCGAAGCGCATCCCTCTTCAGATCGTGACATCGGAGGCATTCAGCGAGGAAAAACGGGTCCACATGACGGCGCTGGGCGCACGCCTCACGCTTGTCGAGAGTCCGACCGGCGGGACGACGAAGGCCCTGACTCTCGAGATGATCGAGACCGCGAGAAGACTCGCTTCCGCGCCCGGCAGCTACTGGACGGATCAGCTGAACAATACGGATCAGCTGTCGAGCTACGAGCGGATGGGCGAGGAGATATGGGAGCAGACCGGCGGGCGGGTCGGCGCCTTCGTCCAGAGCGTCGGCACCGCCGGGTCGTTGCGGGGGATCTCCACACGTCTTCGAGTCCACGACGAAGCGGTGCACATCGTCGCGGTAGAGCCCGAGGAGTCGGCCGTGTTGTCGGGCGGACCGAGCGGGTCTCACAAGATCGAAGGCACCGGCGCCGGGTTCATCGTGCCGTTGTGGACCGAAACACTCGCGAGCGAGATCCAGACGATATCGACCGAGGAAGCGATGGCGACCGCCCGGCGCCTTGCCCGGCAGGAAGGCATCTTCGCAGGCACTTCCACGGGAGGAAATGTGGCGGTGGCGCTGCGGGTCGCCGAACGTCTCGGACCCGACGACACAGTGGTTACAGTGGCCGTGGATTCGGGGATGAAGTACCTGAGCACGGCGCTGTATTCGGGCGCATAGAGAGAGGAATGGCTTCGCCGACGAGGGCTTTATAACAAGCGCTTGCACGGCCCGGTCGAGTCTGTCACGCTTCTGGCCTGCGCCGGCCACGCCCGCAGGTGAAGCCAACGTTGCGCGCACGCTTCGCGGCTCAGCTGGTGCCGGGCGTCAGGTCGATGGTGGAAAGGAAGCCGCATGACTCCTTTGGAAGTAGCTGGCTCTTTCGTAGCGGCCATCAACTCGGGCGAAGTCGATCGGCTGGTCGGCCTGATGACTCCGGAACATATGTTCATCGATGCCGATGGATCCGAGCATGTAGGGCGGGAGGGGATGCGTTCTGGCTGGCGGGAGCATTTCAAGCTCGTGCCCGACCTTCGGATCGAGGTGTTTCAACGGTTCGAGGCCGCGGATACAGTGGTTCTGTTGGGCCGGGCCAGCGGGACGATCGTCGAGAACGGGGAACTAACGCCCGACAACCACTGGATCGTCCCGGCGGCGTGGCGGGTCGTCGTCGATTCGGATCTTGTGGCGATCTGGCAGCTATACGCGAACCAGCATCGGATGCATGAGATCCTGGAGCGAATCAGGACGGAATAGCAAGCGGATGCAGGCGGACGGCGGTGCACTCCGCCGCTGAGGCGGGGTTGGCCGCAGAAGTCCGGGAACACAGTACCTGTTTGATTGATGAGGCCTGTCGCGGGCGGAGTGACGCAGCTTCCTTCGTGAAGGGGGCCTTTCTTCTCGATTGGCGGATCGCGCATGAACAAGTTCGCATTCCTCGCGGATCTGGTGGTCATCTTTGCGGTGGCCCTCATTGTGGTGGCGGCGCTCCGGCGCCTCAAGCTGCCGGCCATCGCGGGATTCATTCTCGCCGGTGTGCTCGTCGGTCCCCATGCGTTTCGGTTGATCGCCGACTCTCACGATGTCGAGGTTCTCGCCGAGATCGGCGTCGTGCTCCTCCTCTTCGGCATCGGCCTGGAACTGTCGCTCGAGCGGGTCCGGCGCCTTTGGCAGCCCGTGCTGGTCGGAGGCGCCCTTCAGGTCGGGTTGACGCTCACCGCCGCCATGATCGTCGCCCGGGCTTCGGGACTCGCCGTGGGGCCGTCGATCTTCCTCGGCTGTCTCGTCGCCGTGTCCAGCACAGCGGTCGTCCTCCGGGGGCTCGCCTCCCGGGGGGAACTGGACGCCCCTCACGGCCGTTTCGCCCTCGGCATCCTGATCTTCCAGGACATGGCGGTGGTGCCGATGGCATTGGCGATTCCCCTGCTCGCGGGGGTGGCCGGGGCACGGGCGGCGGCGTTCCTTTCCCTGGCCACCGGCGTCGCGGTTCTGGGCGGTGTCCTGATTCTCTCCCTGCTGGTGGTGCCGCGCCTTCTCGACTTCGTCGCCCGCACACGCCAGCGGGACCTCTTCGTCCTGGCGGTGTTCCTCATCTGCTTCGGTACGGCCTACGCGGTATCCGCGGCCGGAATCTCCCTCGCCCTCGGAGCGTTTCTCGCCGGTTTGGTGGTTTCGGGAAGCGAGTACCGGCACCAGGCGATGGCGGAACTGATCCCCCTCCGCGAGGTCCTGGCCAGTATCTTCTTCGTTTCCGTCGGCATGCTCCTCGATCCCCGGCTGATCGTGTCCGACGCGACGACCATCGCGGGACTATTCGCGGCGATCGTGCTCGGCAAGGCGCTATTGGTCACGGTGACCGCCCTCGCGCTTCGCCTCCCGCCGCGCACGGCGCTGCTCACGGGGACGGCCTTGGCCCAGGTCGGCGAGTTCGCCTTCGTCCTCATGCGGGCCGCGGCCGGAAAAGGGCTCTTACCGGCCGCGGTGGAGGAGCCCTTCACGGTGGCGGTTATCCTCTCCATGGCGGTGACGCCCCTGCTGCTCGCCGCTGGCCCTCATATCGCCGTGGGGGCCGACCGCCTCGGGTGGGTAGGCCGCCGGCTCGATATCCTGTCGCCGGAGGAAGCAGTGGGCGCCGAGACCCTATCGGGACACGTGGTGATCGTCGGCTACGGTCTGGGCGGCAGGGAGGTCGCGCGGGCCCTCCGGAAACGCGGATTCACCGGCGTGGTTCTCGACCTCAATCCGGAGAACGTCCGGCGCGCTGCCGCCGATGGCCTGACCGCCTGCTATGGCGACGTCACGAGCGACGAAGTCCTCGAAAAACTGGGGATCCACCACGCCCGGGCCTTGGTGGTCTCTGTCAACGACACCGACGCCGCCATCCGGGGGGTCCGGACCGCCCGCCGCCTGTCGCCCGGGCTCCGCATCATCGGCCGCACTGCCTACGCCTCCGACGCGAATCGTCTGCGCGCGGCCGGCGCCGACTTCGTGGTCGCCGCCGAGTCGTCGGCCGCGGCGGACCTTCGCGAGGCCGTGCTGGCCGAGTGCCGGACAGAGAGCGGGTAATTCGGGGACACGTACCGATTCCCGACTTGGAATTCGTCGTTCTGCGGCGAGTTGCCCCGGGACCTGCTCGACGTGGGCTGGCGGCGGGTAGCGGGCTTTGCGGAGAGCGGCGTCCCGAAAACGGCCTCTCGCCCCTCCGGTTCCTCCGGGTTCGCGGGCGTCCGGACGTTCTTTTTCCTTGCGCCCCCGGTTCCATGGTGTATGTTTGTCATGTAGTTACATTTCTTCGTTTGCCGCGATCCACGCGGTCCTTTCTTTTCCACGCGTCCGGCGGGTAGAGATTTGTACAATGCCGGACCAAGGAAGACATGAAAGAACACGCGCACGCGCGGCCCGCCCGCACCGCCCATCAGATTCCGCAACCGCAGTCCCAGCAACAGTTTCGGCAAGGTGTCTTCAGCACCTTGATGCCGGAGATTCAGCGGGCCGTGGCCGCCGAGGGATACGTCACTCCCACGCCCATCCAGGAGCGGTGTATTCCTCACCTGCTTGGCGGGCGGGACCTCCTCGGCACCGCCCAAACCGGGACCGGCAAGACCGCGGCCTTCGTCCTGCCCCTCCTGCAGCGGCTCGCGGGAGACCACCGGCCACCCCGGCAAGGCACCCCTCGGGCCCTCATTCTCGCCCCCACGCGCGAGCTCGCGGCGCAGATCAAGATGAGCATCCAAACTTATGGACGCTTTCTACCCCTCAGGCATGCCGTGATCTTCGGCGGGGTGAACCAGTCCGGCCAGGTCACGGCCCTCAGGCGCGGCGTCCATGTCCTCGTGGCCACCCCCGGCCGGCTGCTCGATCTGATGGGGCAGGGTTTCGTCCACCTGAACGAGGTGGAGGTGTTCATCCTCGACGAAGTGGACCGGATGCTCGACATGGGTTTCATTCCCGACATCAAGCAGGTGCTCTCCCACATCCCGGCTAAGCGGCAGACCCTCTTCTTCTCGGCCACCATGGCCCCGAAGATCGAGGAGCTGGCCCAGACCATGGTTCAGAACCCGGTGCGGGTGAGCATCGATCCCGGCGAGCCCGCGGTGGAGCGCATCGCGCAGAAGGTGCTCTTCGTGGGAAAAGGGAACAAGCCTGCCCTGCTCGTCTCCCTGCTCCGCGACCCCCGGATCAACAAGGCCCTCATCTTCACCCAGATGAAGCACGTGGCCAACCGGGTGATGAAGAAGTTGTCCACCGCGGGCATTCAAAGTTCCGCCATCCACGGCAACAAGAGCCAGGCCGCACGCACGAGGGCGCTGGACGGGTTCAAACAGGGCCGTTACCGTGTGCTGGTCGCCACCGACGTGGCGGCGCGGGGCCTGGATGTGGACGATATTACCCACGTGATCAACTACGATCTCCCCATCGAGGCCGAGACCTACGTGCACCGCATCGGGCGCACCGCCCGGGCGGGAGCGAACGGCAGCGCCATATCGTTCTGCAGCGCCGAGGAACGCGCCTATCTGAGGGAGATCGAGCGCCTTCTAGGGAAACCCGTGCCCGCCGAGATGAAGCACGCCTATCATTGCGAAGAGGCCTATCGATCCGTCCTGCCCGCCCCGAAGGGATTCGGCGGCAACGGGGGCAACGGAAGCGACGGCGCCGGCAGCCGTGGCAGCGGTGGCGGCAGCGGCGGCAGACGGCAGCGAGGATGCGCCCCGGTCCCCTCCGCCCGTCCCCGTTCCCGAAGCCGCGGCGGGCGCTGAAGCACTGAATCGGGGATAGTCGCCGGGTCCGGGCCGTCCCTCTTCTTCTCTCGTGTATTTCGGAAACGAATTCGGTATCGTGTACTCGGAATTCCCCTGTTTCAGTCTCGGAACCCATTGTAACATGCTGAGTTGATCGAGAGCTATCCCGGGACGGGACACGCAGGAGGACCGAGCCTCTTCTTGTTCTCCCGTCACTTTTCGAAACCGTATTAAGTGTGGCGTCCCCGGAAATGTCCCCGGAAATGCGTGTCCCCGGAAATGCGTCCGGAATTGCCTGGGGAGAGGGTTTCCGCCGGCAGGAGGATGAGAGTTCCCCCGTTCCGCGACCGATGCCGGAGCCCCGGGGCCGGTCGCGGTTCCCGTCGAGTGTGGAGCCGACTGCCGCCAGGTGGGCGAGGGGAGGGTGTGCTATCCTCAGCGGCGAATGGAGTTTCTTATCAAGGGTGCTGTTGCCTCAGATTCGGTGTTCGAAGTCCACCGTCGGAGCACTTCCGCAAGTTCCTTAAAACTGACCGGCTTACTCAAGTAGTCGTCCATCCCGGCCTCGAGGCATTTTTCCCGGTCTCCCTTCATGGCATTCGCCGTCATGGCGATGATCGGAATGTGGCGTTCGCCGTTTTCGAGTCGGCGAATCTCCCCCGTCGCCACGTAGCCATTCATCTCCGGCATTTGACAGTCCATCACCACAAGGTCGTACGGGATGTTCTTAACGGCTTCTACAGCCTCCCGGCCGTTAGCCACGGCATCGACCCGGTAGTCCAGTTTCTTCAAGAGCCGGGAAGCGAGCTTCTGATTGACCGGATTGTCCTCTGCAAGAAGAATGCGGGGACGTGGCGGCGTGGCATCCTCTGCCAAGGTATGCTCGGCAGTCAAAGTCTCCCGGCGCTTCGGGGGCTGAGCGGTAATAAGCCCAAGCGCCTCGGAAACGCAGTCGCGCAGTGTTCCTTGGTGAACGGGCTTTCGAAGACAGGCCACAAAGCCGACTTCCTCGGCGGCCGCGCAGCCCCCTCGCCCCGGGCTCGAAGTGAGGAGCACCAGAGGCAATTCGGTCAGCTCCGGGACGGCCCTGATCTCCCGGGCCAGCTCGAGGCCATCCATGCCGGGCATGTCGTGGTCCAGCAGCGCAAGCCGGTAGGATGAGGCGGTGCCGAGGGCGGGATTGAGACGTTCAATCGCCTCCGGACCGCCCGCGACCGAGTCGACGATCATGCCCCATGCCCTGAGTTGCTCCTCGAGCACACACCGATTGGTCGGACTGTCATCGACCACCAAGACACTCACACCTGACAGTTCTACCACCGGCATGACCCGCACGCTTTGCCGCGACGGCTCCCTCTTTTCAACCCTTACCGTGAACCAGAAGGTACTTCCCTTGCCGGGTTCACTCTCCAATCCGACCTCTCCCCCCATTCGCTCGGCGAGTCGCCGGGCAATCATCAGTCCCAAGCCGGTGCCGCCGTGCTCTCGGGTCGAGGATCCATCCACCTGGGAGAAGGGCTGGAAGAGCTTCACCTGGGACTCGGTAGGAATACCGGATCCGCTGTCTTGCACCTCGAATCGGATGAGAGCGGAGTCGTCGGTTTCCTCCACGGTTTCGATGCGCACCACGACCTCCCCTTCGGAGGTGAACTTGACGGCATTGCCGAGGTAGTTGAGGAGGATTTGCCGAATCCTGCCCGGGTCGCCCGACACCGCCTCCGGCACTCCCGGTGCGATCCAGAGAACAAGCTCGAGGCCTTTCGACAAAGCGCTCTCCGCTACAAGGTCCATCGGTTCCTCGGCCACGGTGCGGAGGTCGAAGTCGAGCGTCTCGAGATCGAGTTCATTGGCCTCCATCTTCGAGAAATCGAGAATATCGTTGATGATGGTGAGAAGCGCCTCGGCCGAGAAGCGTATGGTATTAACGTAATCGCGTTGCTCCTGCGTCAGGTCGGTATCCGCGAGCAGCCCCGCCATCCCCATGACCCCGTTCATGGGCGTGCGAATCTCGTGGCTCATGTTGGCGAGGAATTCGCTCTTTGCCTTATTGGCGGCCTCTGCTGCCTCCTTGGTCCGGAGGAGTTCCTTCTCACGCAACTGGCCCAGCCGCACCTCATCGGCGAGCAATTCTTCTGCCCGTTGGCGGTAACTCAAGACCTGGGCGATGGTGAACGCGAGCAGCAGTGCGATGGCGATCGCGGCCATGATGGCGAGGCCCAGCATGAGATCGAGCTGTTTCGTACGGTTCTCATAGTGCTTCTGCAGGAACAGGACCGCCTGGTCGAGTTCCGCCACGAGCCGATCGGCGGTGTTCGAGATGGCGGTGACGTAGGCGCTGGCTTCATTCATACTTGAAGGCGCGGCGGTTTGCTGTACGAGCTCCGAGAGTTGGTGCCACGCATCCTCGACCGTCTTGAATTGCCTAGCTGCCTCGTCTGAGGGGGGGGGGGGCCGTCCGAGCTCGGAGTCGCCTCCGATCAGTCCGTGGAGCACCCGGCGAAACCGGGCCGAGGGCTCCGCCAGTTTCGACAACCTTTCAGGTTCGCGCCCCGCCACTCTTGCATGGGCCAGTTCCAAGGTCTCGAATATCGCCTCCCTGGTGATGAGCTGTGTAAGCATCCGCTGTCTGCTCGCCAAGTTGATTACCCGTACGCTCTCCTGTTGCCCGGAGTGAAGCATCAGGTACGAACCCGCGACCAGCAGCACCAAGAGGATGTAGGCTGTGAGGGCCACCCACATTCGTCTTTCGGGCCCCGCGGTCCGACGCATGGCCGTCAAGCCGAGCAGCCCGAACTTGGAAAACCCGAGCATGTACAGGATCGGCGTGGCCAGGACTGCCAGCGCGAAACCGTCGGCTGCAATCTTCCAGGTGTTGCGCAACGGCAGGAGCGACAGGAACTGATGCACTGCGAACTCTGCCAAGAACAGGGTGGAACCCAACGCGAGCAGTGCCGCGACAAGTCGTCTCCGCGTTCGGAAGGCAGGCCGCTCCGTGTCGGCCGGTTGGGCTACACGATCGGTCATGTTATCGTATCCCTCCTGCCCCTCTCATCCGGCGCGGCGATTCGCGCTGACGCGGGCATCGCACGGTGTTCGGATGGTTGATCCAGTCTTGAATCTCGAGAGCCAATCACCACCGTTTCCCACGGACCCTCACGTTCCCTCCCAAGAATGGGATGAGGTAGGTCTGAATGGCATAATGTTCGGTTAATCCCGGTTATCTCTTGAGGCCAAAGGCTCCCGTCGCCTCCCGCTTGCCACACTTTCTCCAGTCACGACCCGGCGAATTATAACGTATGTGGTTGTAACAAAACGGGTTGTGCGGTAGTCGGCAAGCACAAAGAAGTCATCAGGCCCGTTGCCCGCTCCCTGATTCGGGTCCACCAGGCGCGCAAATCTTCAGGCCGGCTCCGCCCTCAAGGTTCGAAACGTGTAACCGATATTCATGAATATCGGGGCGGTCCACCGAAACCCCGACACTGCTTCTAGTCGCGCTTGCGGCCCACCAGATACAGGGGGCGGGGATTGAAGACAATAGGCTCGTCCAGGGGGGCGCGCAGTTTCATCGCTGTAGCAGTGCTCCCGGCGATCTTCCTTTGGTCCGGCGAAGCCTGCCTGGCGGCGCCCGCCCCGAAGCTGAAACCGGGCCAGCCTGCCCCCGGACGGGGGTACATGGACCTCACCGAGCTCTCGTTGGAGGATCTTCTCGAATTGGAGGTCTATCGCCCGACAACCGTTCTGGGGAGCCACATTCACAGCCGGGGTGAGTGGATGATCATGTACCACTTCATGGCCATGGGCATGGAGGGGATTCTCGACGGAACCAAGAGCATGTCGCCACAGGAAGTCCTGAATGACTTCTCGGTCACCCCCACGAGAATGGTCATGACCACGCACATGACGGGGGTGATGTACGGTCTTTCCGACAGGATCACCCTGATGGGGCTGCTCCCCTACAAGCGGATCTCCATGGATCACAGAAACCGGATGGGGGTCGAGTTCGATACCCGGTCGGAGGGAATCGGAGACCTGATATTCGGCGGTATTCATCGCCTCTACGCTGATGAAGAGCGAAGCCTCCATCTTCGAGTGTCGATGGGCATGCCCACCGGCTCCATCGACCGACGGGATGATACACCCATGGGGCCGGACCAGAAGCTCCCCTACCCGATGCAGCTCGGCTCCGGCACCTGGGACCTTCTGCCCGGCATCACCTATCAAGAGGTGACACAGGACTGGCTCCGCGGGATCAATCTACACGCGGAGATTCGAACCGGGGTGAACGACAACGACTACCGGTTGGGTAACCGGTATGATCTGACCACTTGGGTCACCCGCACGATCAGGAACGAGGTGGGCGTGACCTTTCGGGTGGAGGGACAGAACAGGGGAAACGTCCATGGCGCAGATCCTGAATTGGATCCGGCCATGGTCCCCACGGCGGATCCATCCCTCCAGGGAGGAAGCCGGGTGGACGTCTTCCTCGGAACGAGCCTGTTCTCCCCGGAGGGCGTTCTGAAGAACAAGGGTCTGGAGGTCGAGTTCGGCACGCCCCTCTACCAGTCCCTGAACGGTCCCCAGTTGGAAACAGATTGGTTGCTCCGGGTCAACGGGACCTTTACCTGGGGTGATTGATACCTGTGTCGTCGGGGCCCTCGATGGCTGGACCGGTCTTCCCCCTCTCGTCAGTCGGTTTCGAAAGTTAGCCTTGATCTTTCATAAAATCTCGAGAGCAAACGCGTGAGAGTGCGTCAGATGCGGCAGCGCGCAGCATTCACCAAGCAGAGCATATCCATCGATATGTGAGCATTGGTGAATGCGAGCACTGTCGCAGATGGCGTGCTATCATGCGAGCGTCAGCGTTTTGAGCCGAGATTTTATGAAAGATCAAGGTTAGGATCCCCTGTTTCCCTCATCGGGTAGAGAACTCCTCCGGGGTCTGATTCCCGAGGGAACTATGGGGACGGAAGGCGTTTTACCCCCCGTCCCCCGAGAATCCTCCGTGCGGGATCGCTTGGCCGGGACTACATTCCGGGAAAGAGACCCTTTTGCCGGCCCCCCGAGCCGTCGGAGGGAGGTGGAGGGAACGGGAGACCCGACCGGCCATGATCGGGACGCCGCACCGGGTCTGAGGGTACGTCCGTTTCACCCTCCGGCCGCCTCGTGGGCGGCCGGGATGAGCCGAACTCGGCACCGACCAAGGAAGGGGGGAGAATGAGAGGGCTAGAAAAGCACGCGGACCATGCCTACGGGCTGCTTCGCATCGTGTCGGGATTCCTGTTTTCTTTTCACGGCGTCCAGAAGATCTTCGGCGTCCTGCGGGATTCGACGCCGGCCGTCGGGTCCCAGCTCTGGATCGGCGGGCTCATCGAACTCGTGGCCGGTCTCGCCATCATGCTCGGTCTCGGCACGCGATACGCGGCCTTTCTCGCGAGCGGCACCATGGCCGTGGCCTACATCCAGTTCCACTGGAAATTCCAATTCGGATCCGCCTTCTTCCCGGCCATCAACAAGGGGGAACTCGCCGTGGTCTACTGTTTCCTCTTCCTTTATATCGCGTGCCGGGGCGGGGGAAAATGGAGCTTGATGAAGAAGGCCCGATAGCCGGGAGCCTCGGACGGTGGGATTCCGGAGCGCCCGGCTCCGCCCGTGAACCGGACCCCGAAATTTCCTATATTCATCCCGTAGGACCCGGCGCCGCCGGGTTCTCCCCCCCCCCGATTCCGAATCCCGGCAACCCGGAGAGGAGACCGCGAGCCATGGCCCACGTACTATTGACAATCGCATAAATAAAGTCCTATGCTCCGGGCAGGAGGTGGATGATGAGGCCACACGGCAGTCCGGAGTTCTTGGAAGAGCGTCGGCGTCGGGCTTTGGAACTTCTGGAGGAGGGTTGGGCTCCCTGTGAGGTGGCCCGTGAGCTGGGTGTGGATCGGCGGTCGGTCCGGCGATGGCGGGCACGCCATGACACGCACGGCGCGGAGGGGATCGCCGCCAAGCCGGCCCCCGGTCGA
>JBDROZ010000081.1:0-49730 GCA_043809585.1 Candidatus Eiseniibacteriota bacterium | reverse complement strand
CTGACGAGAAGCCGACTTGGACGAGCCGCCACCGGAGGCGTAGTCATGCACTACGTCGAGGAGGCGGCGACGGAAAGGAGGCTTCGCAGGCGGCGATCCGAGATCGCAGTAGGAGATTTGTGCATAATCCAGGCTAGTTCCTCCCCGACCCCCCTCTCGTATCGTCCACGCCGAGAACGACCGATGAGATCGAAGCCGATGAAGAATCTAAAACCCGGCGACCGGGTGCGCGCGAGGGTCCTCGGATTCCTTCCGGGCCGCAAGGCGCTCCTCGACCTGGAAGGGCGGACCGTCGTGGCCTGGACCGATCTCCCCCTCGCGATCGGGCGGGTCGTGACCGCCGTTCTGGAGGACTCCGGGGAGGGTCCGATGCTCCGGGTGCGGGACGGGGAAGGGGGGGGGAAGAAGAGTGGTGGGGCCGGGAGCGGACCCTCCACGGAAACCCTCGAATCCCTGATCGCCTCCACCGCCGCGGAGTTCGGCCTTCGCCGCGAAGAGGCGCCGCCCCGGGAAGTGATCCGGGCGCTCCGGGAGACGATACCCGCCCTCGAAAAGGAACCGGTCCCTCTCCTCCGCCTGCGGGACGAGATCGCCACGCTCCTCGCGGCGCGTGTCCGCGGTCTTCCGTCGTCCCGTCGCGCTCTCGCGGCCCTCCGCTCCGGGGGCGGCGCACGGATGGGTCGGGCCCTCGGCAGGCTCGTCGACGAACTCGCCGGGCTGGAGCATCTTCTCCGGGGAGCTTCCTGCCGGGAAGCGGCCCGCCGGGCCCGGCGGCTCGATTCGTACTTTCTCGATCTCACCGGCGCGGGGGAAGGGGAGGCGCTCCTTCGCGCCCTCTGCCGGTGCGGGTACGGCTACGAAGCGCGTCTCGCGGCGTCGGGCCGTGACGGGTGGGGAGAGGAGGACCCAGGTGCCGGCGACCTGAAAGGCGAACTGATCGATCTCGACCGATGGCTCCGGACCCTCTCCTCCCGGGACCTTCCCCGGCGGAGCGGCCCCGCCCGCCGGGGCGTCTTCCGGGCCTCGGCTTGGGCGGGCCGGACCCTCGACACCATCGAGTCGATCCAGGTGAACAACCTGGGCGGAACGGGGGGTGCGGGCGAAACGGCCTGGCAGGTTCCCGTTTCGATCTCGGGGGAGCGGGGAACCTTGTTCCTTCTTCTCCGGACCGGAGAGTCCCGGGTCTGGCTCGATCTGGGGGGCCGGGAGGTCCTCTCCCTCCGGGTCGGCGCGGAAGGGGGGCCCCTGACGGTCCACCTCCCCACCGGGGGGAACCGCGCGGGACGGGCCGTCGACGGCGCGCGCATCGCCCGCGCGCTCCGGGACGACCCGGGGGTGGTGGCGGTCCGGGTCGGGGGCGAAGGGGGCTCCGTCCCCCGGGTCGACTTCGTACTGTGAGGACGAGGTGATGGACGAGAGAATCTGGTGGCGCGACGGCGATCCGGATTGGTGGGAAGCGGAGCGGAGGGACGCTCCCCTCTTTCGCGCCCTCGCCGCCCGCGACCCCTTCGCCGACCCGTCGCCCGCTTCGAGGGAGGCCCTCGCCCGGGTCGGCGCGCTCCTCCAGGCCGTGGTCCTGGAGTCGGCGGGCGTCCTTCTCCCGTCGCCCTCCATCGCCGAGGATCCGCCCTCTCGGGGGGGACACGGATAGAAGAAGAAACTTCTCCCCCCGTGCGGGAAAGGTTTTCCTCTCTTCCCTCCCGGCCTCTCCGGCCTTCCCCTATCTCCCGGCCCTCTCTCTCGATTGAGCCGACATAACCGACTGTAATGAATAAAGTTAAGAAAACGACCCCGGCGCCCGTCTCCGATGGCACGGGCCTTGCGCTAAGGACGGCGGACGCGGTTCCCGCGGGGGGGACCGGAGAGGAAGGAAACGATGTCCAACGGTATTTACCTGGCGGGTGCGGCGATGGTGTCCCGGCAATATCCCCAGGAAGCGCTGACCAATAACCTGGCCAACCTGAACACGCCCGGTTTCAAGGCGGGCCGGGTCTTCGCGAAAGTTCTCGAGGAAGTGGAAGGGGGCGCCGACACGGTTCGGCGGGCGGCGTCCAATCAGACCCTTTACATCGATTTCTCTCAAGGGGAGTTCCAATCGACCGGGCGGTCTCTCGACCTGGCGATCGACGGCGACGGGTTCTTCACCGTCGAGACGCCGAGCGGACCGCTCTACACGCGGAGCGGCAACTTCTCCATGGACGGCGAAGGACGGCTCGTGACCGGCCAAGGCTATGGGGTGCTCGGAGAGCAGGGCCCGGTCGAACTGCCGCCGGGGGGGAACCTGGAAGTGGACGAAACGGGCGGGCTCTTCGTCGACGGCCGCCGGGTCGGCGGGCTCCAGATCGTCCACTTCACGGAGCTCCAAGGCCTGGAGCGGAAGGAGAACGGGCTCTTCGGCCCCCGGCGCGGGGCGGACCTCCGGCCGGCGGAGGGGGAGTACAGGGTCCTCCAGGGGAGCCTCGAGTCGTCCAATGTGAACCCCAGTAGCGAAATGATGCAGATGATGATCCTGCTCCGGGAATACGAATCGAGCCAGCGGGCGGTGCAGAGCCAGAGCCAGGCCCTCGGCCGGGTCGTGAACGAACTGATCCAAGGATAGAGGGAGGGTAGCCTCGAATGATACGAGCGATGCGAACGGCGGCGACGGGCATGAAGGCCCAGCAATTGAACGTGGACAACATCGCCCACAACCTGGCGAACGTGAACACCGCCGGCTTCAAGAAGAGCCGGATCGAGTTCCAGGATCTCTTCTATCAGCAGATGAAGGTGGCGGGCAACCCTTCCGCCTCGGGGGGCGAATCGCCGGCCAATCTCGAGATCGGCTACGGGACCACTCCCGTGTCGACCCAGCGCCTCTTCAGCCAGGGCGAGCTGATCTCCACGGACAGCCCCCTCGACATCGCGATCAAAGGGGACGGCTTCTTTCGGCTCGTTCTGCCCGACGGGACCTACGGCTACACCCGGGACGGCAGTTTCAAGATCACGTCCGAAGGGCGTCTGATGAACACCGACGGTTACCTCCTCGATCCGGACATCACCATTCCGGAAGACACGACCCAGGTGAGCATCTCCCCCGACGGCGCCGTGGCCGTCTCCGTGAGCGGCGATTCGACGCCCCAGGCGGTCGGCCAGATCGAGCTGGTCCGGTTCATCAATCCCGCCGGCCTCACCGCCCTCGGGCAGAACCTCTTCGGCGTGACGCCCGCTTCCGGCGAGGCGCTGCCGGGGACGCCGGGGCAGGACGGTCTCGGCCAGGTGGCCCAGGGCTATATCGAGGTTTCGAACGTGGACATCGTGGAGGAGATGATCGCGCTGATCACCGCCCAGCGGGCGTACGAGATCAACTCGAAGGCGATCAAGACTTCGGAAGAGATGATGACCCAGGCGAACAACCTGTCTCGGTAATGGAGCATGAACCTCTGATCGGGAGATGAAAGTGAAGCGAACCGTCAGGGAAGGAACCCGCATACGGACGGCCCGAGGGATCGGAGCGATCGCTCTCGCCATTCTCCTCCTGCCGTCGGCCGGGGCCCCGGAGACCGTCACCGATGCGGCCGTCCTGAACGAGGCGGAGCGGGTGCTTCGGGGCGCCCTCGGCGCCGCCGGAGACGTCGAGATCGAATGGACCGGCGCGGCGCGGCTGGACGGCGTCGAAGGGAAAGACCTCACGATCCGGGCGAAACCGACCCGGCCCATCACCACCTACGGCCCCGTGGTTCTCTCCGTGGAGTTCCTGGACGGGGACCGGGTCTTGGAAAGGCGCGTCGTCAGCGCCCGGGTCCGGGTGTGGCGGGACGTGGTCGTGACCGACCGGCGGCTCGACCGTCATGAAACGGTGGACTCCGGGGACCTCCGCCTCGAACGCCGCGAGATCCGCACCGTCGCCGACGACGTGTTCGGCGCCGCGACGGCTCTCGAGGGGATGCGGACGCGCCGCATGCTCGGCGACGGGGTCATCGTCAAGCGTGACGACGTGGAGCCGGTTCCGCTGGTCCGCCGGGGCGAGCGGGTCATGCTCACGGTCTCCTACGGGGGAATCACCGTCTCGGCGGTGGCGAAAGCCCTCGACGACGGGGTGAGCGGCGACGTGATCCGGGTGAAGAACGAACGAAGCGGACGGCGGCTTTACGGCGTCGTCGTGGCGGAGGGTCTCGTCAGGGTGGACGGGGAAGCCCGGCCGGGAGGCATCAAAGGATGACGAGGAAGAAGACGATCGGCGCCGCGTCGCTCCTGGCGCTCGCGGCGGCCCTGGCGTTCCCGCCCGGGGAGGGGACGGCCCAGACGATCCGCCAGGTGTCGCTCTACGCGGACCTGAAGGCGCGGGACGTCGGGGACATCGTGACCGTGGCGGTGGTGGAGCGGGCGAGCGGCAGCAACTCGTCGTCGCTGAACACGAACAAGAGCACGAAGTTCAACGTGCAGGCGCCCGACGGGGTCGGCCCCCTCGATTTCATCGAACAAACGGGGGCGTCCGCCGACTGGGGCCGGCAGCACACCGGATCGGGGCAGCTCTCCCGGCAGGGCCGTCTGACGGCCACCGTGGCGGCGACGGTCGTGGAGGTCCTTCCGAACGGCGACCTGGTGATCGAAGGGGAGCGGGAAGTGGGCATCAACGAGGAGAAGGAAATCCTGACTCTTCGAGGCATCGTCCGTCCCGAGGACATCGGGTCGGACAACCTGGTCTACTCCTCGAACATCGCGAACGCCAGCATCGAGTACAAGGGGAAAGGTGCCGTGACGAGCGGCAGCCGTCCGAACATCTTCGTGCGTATTCTTTCGTGGTTCTTCTAACGGGGGTTTCAATGAGAGGGAACTCGTTCCGAATCCTCGCGCGGGCCCGCATGGCGGCCGCGGTCATGATCGCCCTCGCCGCTTCGGGCGGAGAAGCCTCCGCGGCCCGATTGAAAGACATCGCCCGCATCGACCTCGGTGGGGAAGGCCAGTTGATCGGTTACGGGCTCGTGGTCGGCCTCGACGGGACCGGCGATTCCAAGTCGTCCGTCTTCACCATGCAGTCGATCGCGAACATGCTGACCCGCCTCGGCGTCACCGTTCCGGAGAGCAAGGTCCGGGCGAAGAACGCCGCGGCGGTGATGGTGGTCGCCAAGATCGGGCAATTCCACCGGAAGGGGGCCACCATCGACGTGACCGTCTCCTCCGTGGGAGACGCGTCGAGCCTCGAGGGGGGAACGCTCCTGAACACGCCCCTCGCGACGCCGGACGGTACGGTCTTCGTCACCGCCCAGGGGGCCGTTTCGGTCGGGGGCTTCAGCGTTTCAGGATCGGGGAGCGACGAGTCGAGTCAGAACTACGTGCTCGTCGGCCGCGTTCCGGGGGGCGGCATCGTGGAACGGGAGTGGAAGAACCGCCGCGGCGACGAAGCCGTGACGGTTCTGATCGCCGATCCGGACTACACGACGGCCCGCCGGGTGGCGGAGGCGATCAACGAAGAACTGGGCGAGGGGACGGCGAAGGCGCTCGACGCGGCGATGATCACCTTCGAGCCCCCCCCGGACCTCAAGGACGACCGGGTGGCGCTCCTCTCGCGGATCGAGATGCTCGAGGTGGATCCGGACGCCACGGCCCGGGTCGTGGTGAACGAGAAGACCGGAACCATCGTGGCCGGCCAGCACGTGACGCTCGCGGCCGTCGCCATCGCCCACGGCAACCTCTCCGTCGAGATCCGGGGGCGGCCGGTCATCTCCCAGCCCGCCCCTTTCTCCCAGGGGGAGACGGTGGCGACCGAGGACACACAGATCCGCGTGGAAACCGAGGGGACGCGGCTCGTCGCCCTCGAGGAATCGGCGAATGTCGGTGATCTCGCCCGGGCGCTGAACGCCCTCGGCGTGACCCCGAGGGACATGATCGCCATCTTCCAGGCATTGAAGGAAGCGGGCGCGCTTCGCGCCGAGCTGAGGATCATCTAACGATGCACGGCGCGGAAGCCATCGGCGGCGCGAAGTTCTTCCCCCTCTCCGGGCGCGCGGAAGGAACCGGGGCGGCCGGCGGGGGAGAGGCTTCGGTCCGGGCGAAGAAGCTCGGGAAGGCGGCCTCCGACTTCGAGGCCCTTCTCCTCACGCACATCCTCAAGTCGATGCGCTCGTCGGCGGAGATGTTCGGCGACGACGAGGAGGAGACGGGGTCCGGGATGATGAGCGAGTTCGCCGACGAGCAGCTCGCCGTCGCCATCGCCCGGGGGGGCGGGCTCGGCCTCGCCCGCATGCTCCGGGAGAGGCTCCTGCCCGAAGGGGGACCGGGCGCCGCCGCGGTCAGCCACGAAGGCGTTCCTCCGCGGACTTCGGTCCCGTCACGGTCTTCGCCCGCGGGGGCCGCCGGCGGCGTCGAGGGTATCGTCGCGCGGGCGGCGAAGCGCTTCGACCTCGATCCGGACCTCCTCCGGGCGGTCATCGCGGAGGAGTCGGCGGGCCGGCCCGGCGCCGTCTCGCCCAAGGGGGCGAAGGGACTCATGCAGCTCATGGACGGAACCGCCCGGGAGATGGGCGTTCGGGACCCCTTCGATCCCGAACAGAACGTCTTCGGAGGCGCCCGTTATCTCCGGAGCCTCCTCGATCGGTTCGGCGGGGATCTGGAGCTGGCCGTCGCCTCGTACAACGCGGGGCCCGCCGCCGTGGAACGGCACGGGGGAGTTCCGCCCTATCCGGAAACGGAACGGTATGTGGAGGGCGTGATCGGCCGCCTGGAAAAGGAAGGCGAACGGGGCCCTCGGGACCGCGTCGATGGATGAGGCCGAGGCCTCGGGAGGGGAGTGAGTGGAAGCGTTGTTGAACGATCTGAGGACCCTCCTCGCCCGCCAGGTCGAGAGCCTGAAGACCTTGGAAGAGGTTCTGGGAGAGCAGCGGGATTGTCTCGTGAAGCGGGACGTTCCCGGAATCGTCCGGAGCATCTCGACCCAAGAAGAATACCTGAAGCGCATTCAGCGCATGGAGGAGAGCCGGCTCCGCCTCGTGCGCGGGTTGGCCGGCCATCTCGGCATCGCCCCGGCGGACGCGACGATCCGGAAGATATCGGACAGTCTCGACCCTGACGTGGGAAGGGAACTGCGGGCCACCGCCGAGGCGGCGCGGGAGACCCTCGAGAAGGTGGGCCGGGTGAACCGCGAGAACCGCCGGCTCATCGAACGCTCTCTCGAGTTCGTTCACGACATGCTGGGCGCCCTTCGGGGGCGGCGGCCGTCCGGACGGACCTATACGCCTTCGGGGGACCTGAAACCGCGGGACCAGATTCGAACGCTGGTCGACAAGACCACGTGACCTAAAGCGGAGCGAGAGGTGGAGAAATGATCAGTCTGAGCAGTCAAATGGAAGTCGCCCGGAGGGCGCTGCAGACCCATCAGCTCGCCATGAGCGTGGTGGGCACGAACATCGCCAACGTGAACACGCCGGGATACTCGCGCCGCCAGGTCATCTTCGAGACCGCCCGGGACCTGAAGATCGGCCCCGGCATGATCGGCACCGGCGTCGACGTATCGAACATTCGACGGGCCCGGGACGAGATCCTGGACGGCATGTTCCGGGAGCACAACGGAAGCGCGGGGCGGTACTTCGCCTTGCAGAGCTATCTCTCCCAGGTCGAATCGGTGCTCGGAGAGCCGGACGGCGGCGGACTCTCGGAAGCCCTCGGCGCCTTCTGGGCCGGGTGGGAGGACCTGTCGAATGAGCCGGAGAGCATGCCCGTGCGGGACCAGCTCCGGGGCGTGGGCGAGCAGCTGACGAACATCTTCCACCGCCTCGACTCCCGGTTCCGGGAGCTCCAGCAGAACCTGACCGAACAGATCGTCGGCGAAGTGGGGCGCACGAACCGGATCGCCGACCGCCTGGCGGAACTGAACCGCATGGTGACGCAGGGCGAGTTCGGTGGGATCGAGGCGAGCGGGCTCCGGGACGAGCGGGACAACCTGATCGACGAGCTCTCGGAGATCTTCGACATCCAGGTGAACGAGGACGGTAGGGGATCGGTGACCGTCATGATCGGGTCCCAGGTGCTCGTCCAGGACACGACGGGGCGCCACCTCGAGGTCGAGACCGGGCTGCAGCGCGCCGCGGAATCGACCCGGATCACCTGGGAGGGAACCGACTTCGAGGTGAGGGCGGGGGGCGGGCTGCTGAAAGGCTACGTGGAGGCCCGGGACGTCTACATCCAGGGTTACATCGATGATCTCGACTCCCTCGCGTCGGGGATGGTCTCCCGGATCAACTCCGCCCACGCGGCGGGCTTCGGCCTGGACGGGTCGACGGGCAACAACTTCTTCGATCCCGATAAGGTCACGGCCGGCGACATCAGGCTGGACGACGGGATCGTGGCGAACCTTTCCGCCATCGCCGCCTCCGGCGGGGGGGCCGAAGGAGACGGTCAGAACGCCGCGGCCATCGCCGGCCTCCGTACGGCCATGACGATGAACGGAGGGAGGGCCACCTTCTCGACTTACTACAACTCCCTGACCGGACGGATCGGTCTCGACAGCCGGGAGGCCGGGTCGTTCATGGAGGCGGAGGAAACGCTCCTCCTCGACGTGGAGAACCGGCGCATGCAGGTGAGCGGCGTCTCCCTCGACGAGGAGATGTCGTTTCTGATGAGCTACCAGCACGCCTACGAGGCGATGATCCGCGTCACGGCCGCCATCGACGAGATGACCGTGGCGCTCATCGACATGGTCTAGGGAAGGGACGGAGGAGGAAGACCATGCGCGTACCGAGCAATCTGATCCAGAGTCAGATGATCCACACGCTCCAGCGCTCCCTTACCCGGATCTCACGGCTCCAAACCGAGATCGCCACGGGGAAGCGGCTGTTGAAACCGTCCGACGATCCGACGGGGACGTTTCGGATGCTCTCGTATCGCCGCTCCCAGGACGCGAATCAGCAGTTCCAAAGGAACATCACCGACGGCCTCCGGTGGACCACGACCACCGAAGGGGCCCTCCAGTCGCTGGTGGACGGCATGATGACGGTCAAGGAGATCGCGGTCCAGGGGAGCGACGACACGCCGGACGTCCGTCCGTCCCTCGGCTTCACGATCGACCAGGTGCTCGAGGAGTTCCTCGACATGGCATCGACGACGCTCGGCGACCGGTACATCTTTTCGGGCCACGACACCTCGACCGCCCCGTTCACGCCGAGCCGCGAGGTGACGGGCGATTCCTTCGCCGCCGCCGCCGCGGGAGAGGAGGCGGACCTGATCCACGCCCGGATCGCGTCCGGCACGGTGACGATCCGGAACGAGGCGGGGACCGTGACCTACACCGAGGGCGTCGACTACACCGTCGACCATGATACCGGCCGGGTCTCGATTCTGGCGGGCGGATCCATGACCGAAGGGGAGACGTACGTCGCGGAGTACGAGACGACCACGGTCAGTTCCGTGGAGGTCGCGGTGCCGATGACCGGCGACATGCTCCGCCGGATGGGCGACGACCGGCAGATCAAGGTGAACATGCTCGGGAGCGAGGTGTTCACCGACGGGGTCGATCTCTTCCAGCTCGCCATCGATCTGAAGAACGCGCTTTGGAAAAACGACGGGGAAGCGGTGCGGGCGCTCATGGACAAGGTGGACGGGGCCTTGGACGGCGCGACCCAGAAGCTCGGCATCATCGGGACCCGCGCGGAGAGCCTCGAGTCCCGGGTATCGGAGCTGGAGTCGACGGACCTGTTTCTCGAGAGCTTGATCGGAGGAATCGAAGGTGCGGATCTTCCGGAGGTCCTGATCCAGCTGCAGGGAGAGGAAATGGGGTACGAGGCCGCGCTCACGGCGGCCTCCCGGCTCTACAAACTCAACCTGATGAGGTTCATCTAGACGCAGGCCCGCGGGGAGGCGGCAGGGACATGATGGTCGTCAGAGAACGGACCGGACCGGTGGACGCCGCGGAAGGGCGCCGTCTCGAATTCGACCGGGGAATCTTCGGCTTCGAGGACGTGGACGCGTTCATCCTCCGGCCGCTCCGGGACGGATCGCCGCTCCGGGTGCTGCGGGCGGCGGAGGGGGCGGAGCCGGTCTTCGCCGTCATCGATCCCTTTATCCTCGATCCGGAGTACCGATTCGTGCTGGGCGGCGAAGACCGCATGGCCTTGGAGTGGACCGGTGAGACGGATCTCACCGTCATGGTCGTCGTGGGCATCCCCGCGGATCCGAACGACATGACCGCGAACATGAAGGGACCGATCGTGATTCACCCCGCGAAAGGGCTCGGGCGCCAGGTCATCCTCCTCGGAGAGGAATACCCCGCCCGGCTTCGCGTGATGGACGCGGTCGGCCGCCGCCGGGACGGAATCCCGGGAGGTGAGTGACGCCCGATGTTGGTGATCGCACGTAAAGTGGGAGAAGCGCTTCGGATCGGACGACACATCACGATTATCGTCCACCAAATCCAGGGGAAACGGGTCCAGCTGTCCGTATCGGCCCCCTCGTCGGTCCGGATCACCCGGGCCGAACTGGAGACGGACGTCTTTTTCGAGGATGTGGACGACGTGGATCCGGAGGCGCAGTTCCCGGGAGAGCCCGATGGAACTCGACCTGAACTGTAGGCACTTTCCCGGGGACCGTCCCTGCCGTCTCCACAAGGAGACCGGCGCACGGTGCGAGGGGTGCGCGGTCTTCGCCCCGCCGGGTTTCCGGGTCCTGGTGATCAAGCTCGACGCCCTCGGGGACGTGCTCCGGACGACCTCGGTTCTTCCCGCCCTCCGGCGGGACCATCCGGACGCCCACGTGACGTGGCTGACCCTCCCGGGCGCCGAGCCGGTGCTCCGGAACAACCCGCACATCGACGAGATTCTCTTCTACGACGCCGAAGGCTTCGCCCGCCTGGCGGTGGAGGAGTTCGACCTCGTGCTCGCTCCCGACGCGTCGAAGAAGAGCGCCGCCCTCGGATCCCTGGCACGAGGGAGGGTGAAGCGGGGCTACCGCCTCGGGGGGGACGGCCAGGTGCGGCCGTGGAACGAAGACGGGGAGGAGTGGCTCGTCCTCGGCGGCCGCGACGATCTCAAGAAGGCGAACCGGAAGACATACCAGGATCACCTCCACCGGATCTGCGGGCTGGACGCGCGGGGGCAGGAGATCGTCCTTTGCCTGACCGGGGAGGAGCGCCTCGAGGCGGAGCGGATCTTCGCGGCGAAGGGCCTCGTGGGCGGCGCGCCGGTGATCGGCTTCAACACCGGTTCGAGTTCCCGGTGGCCGAAAAAGCGGTGGCCCAAGGAGAGCTACGTCGATCTCGCCCGCCGGATTCGGGAGGGGAGCCGCGCCCGGGTCGTTCTGCTCGGAGGCCCTCTCGAGGCGGAGCGCAACCGGTGGATCGAGGGGAGAACGGGAGGCTGGGCCGTCGACGCCGGCTCGAATCATCCCCTGCGGATCTACCTCGCCCTTCTCGGGCGCTCCGACGCCGTGGTGACCGGGGACACCCTCGGCCTCCACGGCGCGCTCGCCCTCGGGACCCCCGTGGTCGCCCTCTTCGGGCCGACCTCTTCCCACGAGGTCGACCTCTACGGCCGGGGCGTCCGGATCACGCCCGAGATGGACTGTCTCTGCTGCTATCTCACGAACTGTTCGAAGCGGCCCGACTGCATGGACGCCGTTCTCCCGGAAAGGGTGATGGACGCCCTCCTCCCGTTCCTCGAGGGGACGGGCCACGGGATGGCGCACGCCCTCGCGGGACGGGCCGGCCGGTAGGAGATTCTCGATGGAGTTCACCGGAGAGCGATTGGTGCCCACCGCGGAGGGGTGGGACGACTTGTTTCTGGAGCATGCCGCGAGGTACGCCTTCGCCGCTCCCCTCGCGCGCGGAGCGCGCGTTCTCGACGCGGCCTGCGGGTGCGGGTACGGGAGCTACCACCTCGCCCGGAGCGGCGCCGCGTCGGTCACGGGCGTCGACCTTTCGGGGGAGGCGATTGCCTACGCCCGCGAACGCTTTCGCCACGACGGACTGGCCTTTGCCGTGGGGGACGTCACGGCCCCCTCCTTCGCCGCCGCCTCCTTCGATCGGGCGGTCGCCTTCGAAGTCTTCGAGCACCTCGAGGATCCGGAGCGGTTCCTCGACGAGATGATCCGCGTTCTCGATCCGGAAGGCGTCCTCCTCGTCTCCACGCCGAACGCGGCCACCTACGGGGCGGGCGGGCCGGACGGGAAGAACCCGTTCCATATAAGAGAGTACGGGGCCGGCGAGTTCCTCGCGCTCCTCGAGCCCCGGTTCCGCTCGGTCCGGCTCTGGACCCAGGCGCCCCTAACGGGGCTCGGCATCGTGCCGGCCGGAGAGCCCGATCCGGATCGGACCGCCCTCGCCGCGGAGATTCGCCCCTTGCTCCTTCCCCCTCGATCGCTCTGGGGGGAGCCGGGCCCGGTCCACTCGCGCGCCGGGGGATGCGCCTACTTCGTGGCGGCCGTCTCCCCGGCGGGGAAGGTCGACGGCCGGGGTCTCGTCCCCGGGCTCTTCACGAACGAGACCGATCTCGGCGCCGGCGCCGACCGCTGGACGCGAACGGCCCGTGAGATGAACGAGGCCGCGGCGCGGCTCGAGAGAGAGCTGGAGGACCGCACCCGCTGGGCGAAGGCGTTGGAGTCCCGAGTGGCCGAGCGGGACGACACGATCCGCCGGCTTCAAAGAGAGTTCGAAGAACGATCCACCTGGGCCCTCGAGCTGGACCGGAAGGTCCGTGATCAGGAGCGGCTCATCGAAAGTCTGCGGGCGTGGGGGGCGGGCGCCGCCCCGGCCGCGGGGGGACCGTCCCGGGACGGGAGCGGAGGAAACGATCGATGACCGCACGGGCGCGCGAACCGGTGATCGCCATCCTGAGTTGGAACAAGGTAGACCTCCTGAAACGCTGCCTCGAGAGTGTGTTCGAGCTGACGAAACACCCCTGCCGGGTCTGCGTGGTCGACCAGGCGTCGACGGACGGCACGAAGAACTACCTCGAGAAACTGGGCGACAGGATCGACCGGATCTCCCCGGAGGAGAACCTCGGGTTCGTCCGCGGCAACAACCGGGTCATGGAGCGATACGGCGACCGGGACATGGTCCTCCTCAACAACGACACGGTCGTGACCGAGGGGTGGCTCGGCGCGCTCGTGGAGCGGGCGGAGTCGGACGGGAAGATCGGCGTCGTCGGCGGGAAGCTGGTCTATCCGGACGGCCGGCTCCAGGCGGCGGGGTGCGAGATCTACTCGGACGCGTCGGGGCGGGAGATCGGGAAGCACGACGACCCGGACCGGTGGATCTACAATCAGGCCGCGGACGTCGACTACGTCTCCGGCGCGTGCCTCTACGTGAAGCGCGAGACCCTCGAAAGGACCGGATATTTCGACTTGCGGTTCGCCCCCGCCTACTGGGAGGACACGGACCTCTGCTTCTCGGCCCGGAAGGCCGGCTTCCGGGTCGTCTACGAACCCCGCTCGATCGTGGTTCATCACGAGGGGGGGAGCTTCGGCGGGCCGGGAACCCGGTCCGTGTCGAGCGAGCTCCAGGCGAGGAACAAGCCGAAGTTCGTCGCCAAGTGGGCGAAGGAACTCACGAAGCAACGGGAAAACGTCTACGAGATCCCGCGGGCGCCGGGCAAGGAGAAGATCCTCGTCATCCTTCCCTTCCTTCCGGTGTACGACAAGGCGGCCGGCGAGATGCGGTGGTTCCACACGCTGAAGATCCTCGCCGAGCGCTATCAGGTGGTCTTCCTCGCCCGGAACGGCCGGGACGGCGTCCGCTACATCAACCCCCTCGAGGAGTGGGGCGTCACGGTGTTCCACACGGACACGGAGAAGCTCCGGGCCCTCGGCTTCGAAGGGGTCGGGCCGGTCTGGATCGATTTCCCCGAGCTGCTCCGCATGAACGACTTCCGGGCGGTGATCGTCGGTTTCTATCACATGGCCGCCCAGTACCACAAGGAGATCCGGGAACACTCGCCGGAGAGCCTCCTCGTCATCGATTCCTACGACGTCGCCTTTCTCCGGGAACGACGAAAAGCGGAGGTCACGGGGAAGGACGAGGACTTCTGGCGCGCCGAGGAGACCCGCCGGATCGAACTTTCCTGGTACCGCAAGGCGGACATGGTGCTCACCGTGACCGAGCAGGACCGGGAAGTGCTTCTCGCCGAGGACCGGTCGCTCCGGGTCGGCATCTCGACGGACATCCATCCCGTGCCCCCCTTCGAGTGGAGCGGGGAGAGGAAGGACCTCGTCTTCATCGGGAACTACAACCACCAGCCGAACGAGGACGCCGTCGTTCACTTCGTGAACCATGTCCTTCCTCTCGTGCACGAGAAGCTGCCGGACGTGAGGTTCCACATCGTCGGCAACAACCCCACGCCGGCGGTGAGCGCCCTGGCGGGGAAGCGCGTGAACGTGACCGGATACGTCCCGGACATCCTCCCCTGGCTCCGGGAGTGCCGGGTCTGCGTGGTGCCGCTCCGGTACGGCGCGGGATTGAAGGGGAAAGTGGGCCAGGCGATGGCCGCCGGGATTCCCCAGGTGTCGACCCGGATCGGCGCCGAGGGGATGGGGCTCAGCCACGGCAGGGACATCCTGATCGCCGACGGGTCGGAGGCGTTCGCCGCCGAGGTCGTCCGCCTCTACCAGGATGAAGACCTCCAAAAGCGGATCGCCTCGAACGCCCGGGAGCTCGCGGCGGAGCGCTACAGCGCCGAGAACGCCGCCCGCTACTGGGAGGAAGTCTTCGAGGCGATCGGGCGGGGAAGGCGCGCGGAGAAGGGGACCGAGACGCCCGGCGGCGGCGACTACCGCCGCCTCGAGCGGCGACCCGCCATGGTCCCGAAAGCGGGCATCGTCATCCCCGTCTGGAACAATCTCAGGCTCACGGTCAACTGCTGGACCAGCATACGGAAGAACACGAAGACGCCTTTCGACCTCGTGATCGTCGACAACGGCTCGACGGAACCGGTCGCCTACGACGCGGAGCAGAACAACTTCCGCGTCATCCGGAACGAGAAGAACCTCGGCTTCGCGGCGGCCGTGAATCAGGGGATCCGCGCCGTCTGGAGCGACTACGTGGTGATCCTGAACAACGACTGCATCGTGACCCCGGGGTGGCTCGAGCGGATGATCGCCCATCTCGAGGAGGATCCGTCGATCGGCGTCGTCGCCCCCCAGACGAACTACGCGAGCACGGGCCAGCGGGTCGCCGCGGAATACCGGGACGAGACGGGGCTCTACAAGTTCAGCGACCGTCTATACAGGAAGAACCGGGGACGGCGGGAGGAGATGAACAAGGTCGTGGGCATGTGCATGGTCTTGCCCCGGAGGGTGATCGAGGAGGTGGGTCTCTTCGACGAGCGGTTCGGCATCGGCAACTTCGAGGACGACGACTACTGTCTCCGGATCCGCATGGCGGGATACAAGGTGGTCTGCGCCCGGGACGTCTACGTCCACCACGAGGGGGGCGCCACGTTCCGCCTGATGGACGTCGACTACAAGGCCCTTCTCGAGGAGAACTCGAAGGTCTACCTCCGCAAGTGGTCCTTCCTGGGCGCTCCCGGGGCCGTGCGGCCCGCCCCGGCGGAGGGGGCGTCCTCCCTCACGGTCCTCCTCTACCAGGACGGCCGGGAGGTCAGCGGCGGCCGGATCCGGGAGACCTTGCGCGCCCTGCCGCCGGGAACGAACGGCCGGATCCTCTCCGAGGAACCGTCCAAGTTCCGACCCTTCCGCGCGGAGGGGATCCCGGTGCAGGGGGTGCCCCGGGGGGATCTTTGGAAGAGGCTCGACCGGGAGATCAGGAGCGCGTCGACCCCGTGGGTGTTGCTCCTCTCCTCCCGGGTGCGGGCGCCGGCCGGGTTCGTCGAGACCCTGGCCGCCGCCGCCGCGGGGCGCGAGCGGGCGGCCGTCGTTTCGCCTCGGGCCAATGAAGGCCCCCCCGCCCGCACGGTGCATCCCGATTACGCCTCCCCGAAGAGGGGGCTCGACGACTTCGCCTCCCGGCTCCGCGAAGAGAACCGGGACGCCTTCACGGAGACGGCCGACCAGGACGGCGCCGTCCTTCTGATCCGGAAGGACGCCTACGTCGAGTCGGGCGGTTTCCAGACGGAGTTCCGCTCCGGCGCCGGCTGGGTCGATCTCGCGGCGCGCATGGCCGACCGGAGGTGGGAATCGGGCATCGCCCCGGGCGCCTATGTCCACCTCTGCCCGGCTCGGGAAGGGGTCTCGGAATGGGAGCCGAAGGAGCGGGAAGCCGTCCGGTTCCTGGTCGAATCGAACCGTCTCCACGTCGAGGGGAACGGCCCGGCCGCGCTCGAACGCGTCGAGGAGTCTCTCCGGCGAAAACCCGACTACGCCTACGCCCTCTACTGGCGGGCCCTTCTTCTGGCGGGCGAAGGGCGGATGAGGGAGGCGGAGGACGATCTCCGGACCGCCCTCGAGTCGAACCCGCGGTTCGTGCCCGCCCGGAACAGTCTCGGCTGCTTCGCCTTCGAGCAGGGGAACGCCGTGGAGGCGGAAGAGCACTTCCGCCGGGCCCTCGCCGACGAACCGGGGAGCGCGGACGTCGCGCGGAATCTCGGCGACCTCTTCTTCAGCGTCGGCCGTGTGGAGGAGGCGCTCCGGGTCTACCGGGACATCGTGCGAAGAACTCCGGACGACCCCTCGGTCTACGTCGATCTCGGCGGCTGGTACGAGCGGCTCGGCGATCAGGGCGGGGCCGCCGAATGGTACCGACAGGCCCTCGAGAAATCGCCGGACCACGAAGAGGCGAAGAAACGGCTCGCCGCGCTCGAAGAGGCGGCCGTGGGAGCGACCCGCGATGGGCGGGAATAGGAAGAGGACGGGCCGAGATTCGCGGCTCTCGGTCTGCCTGATCGTCCGGAACGAAGAGGAACGCCTGCCCGGCGCGCTGGAGAGCGTTCGCTCGGCGGCGGACGAGATCGTGGTGGTCGACACCGGGTCGGAGGACCGGACGATCGAGATCGCCCGGGGCGCCGGCGGTGTGGTGATCGAGAGGCCGTGGACCGGCGACTTCTCCGCCGCCCGGAACGAGGGTCTGGGCGCCGCGGGAGGGGACTGGGTCCTCTCCCTCGACGCCGACGAACGGCTCGGCGCCGGGCAGGAGAAGACGCTCCGGCGCCTGCTCGAGGGGGAAGCGGACGCCTGGTTCGTGCGGATCCGGAGTCCCCTCGCCGGGGGCCGGATCTACGAGCACCGGTATCCCCGGCTCTTCCGCAACAGGCCGGCCCACCGATTCCGGGGCCGGGTCCACGAGCAGATCATCCCCGCGCTCGCCGAGGCGGGGGCGCGGGTTCGTCACGGAAACCTCCTGATCGAGCACGAGGGGTACGCCGTGGAGCGGAGATTCGCCGAGGAAAAACTGCGGCGCAATCTCCGTCTCCTCCTCGAAGATCACGAAGACCGCCCGGAAGACAGCCTCGTCCTCTTTCATCTGGGTGAAACCCATTCCCTCCTGGGCGACCCCGGGAAGGCGGTGGAATGCTACCGGAAGGCCCTTCGCGCCTCCGGCCTCCCCGCCGAGCAGGGGTCGGCGGCTCGGCTCGGAATCGCCGCCGCCCTCCTCAAGAGCGGGGACCTCGACGGTGCGGCGGCCGAGGCGGAGAGGGTGCTGAATGAGGACCGGGACGCCCTGCCCGCCCTCCTCGTCTTGGCCTCCGCGAACGTGCGAAGGGGGGAGAACGAGCGGGCGGTCGCCGAAGTGGACCGCTATCTCGGGAGGACCCGCCGCCTCGAGGGAAAGAGGGACCGCCTGATCCGGCACGAACCCGATCCGGGGAAGGCCCGGCTCATCCGGGCCGAGGCGCTTCTCCGGCTCGGGCGCCTGGACGGGGCGGCCCGGGACGGGGCGAAGGCCGCCCTCGCGATGCCCGACTCCGCGGCGGGCCCCCGGCTTCTCGGACGCATCGCCCTGGCGGAGAGACGCTTCGACGAGGCCCGGCTCCGGTTCCGGAGCGCTCTCGAAATCGAGCCGGAGCGGACCGACGCCTGGCGCGACCTCGTCTTCGCCTCGCTCGGCGCGGGGGGACCGGGCGGCCGCCGAGGAAGCGGTGGAGGAGGGGCTCCGCCATGGACCCTCGGAGACTCTCCAGCTTTGCCGCGGCTACCTCCGAATCGGCGCGGGCGATCTCGAGGGCGCGATCGAATCGTACGAAGAAGCCTTGACCATAAACCCCCATTCCGGGGAATCACTGAGAAAACTCGCGGGACTTTACCGCAAAACGGGAAGAAACGACGAAGCTTCAAGTGCTTTGGCCCGATGGCGCGAAATCGAGGAAGGGGAGGAGGAAACCGGCCGAAAACCGTACGATGGACCGGCGAAAAAAGTGCCCGGGGAAACTAAAGTTCCGGCCGCCACTCGCGATTAGCTCCACAGAGACCAGAGGTTTCACAAGAGTAATCGGGAGGAATTCGTTTTGACTCCAAGCGGATGGCCGCGAAAGGAGGTGGCCGGGAACTTCGAGAGCGGGAACACGCTTCCCCATTCCCCGCGCAAGGGAAGCCGGTTGATCAAGGACGGTCGATCGGGATGTGTGGCAAGGATGCCGGACGTGTACCATCGGGAAAGGAGCTAGAACATGGCGGGCGCTGACCTGTCGCGCATCAACACCAATATGTCGGCCCTGAACGCTCTCAAGGCGCTTCGGGACACCAACTCGAAGCTGACGGTCCACCAGCTCCGGCTGGCGACCGGCAAGCGGATCAACTCGGCGGGGGACGACCCGGCCGGTCTCGTCTTCGCGAAGCGGCTCGAGTCCCGCATCCGGGGCCTCGAAACGGCCCGGAACAACGTCGGTGACGCTCAGAACCTGATCGCCACCGCCGAGGGCGGCCTCCAGGACATCAGCGAGATTCTTCTCACCATGAAGGAGAAGATCCTCCAGGCGGCCAACGACACGATCGGCAGCGAAGAGCGGGCGGCGGTCGAGAGTCAGCTCGACGACCTTGCCGCCGAAATCAACGACATCGTGACGACGACGACGTGGGGCAGCAACGTCCTTCTGGACGGCACGTTCACGGGCAAGCAGTTCCAGGTCGGCGAGGCTTCCACGGATACCTTCTCCTTCGGGATCTCCCAGAGCCACACCGCCGCGGGCCTCACCGTCGCGGACGGCGATCTGGACGTGACCACCTCCGCCGCCGCGTCGACGTCGCTCTCGAACGTCAACACGGCGATCAGCACGCTGAACACCAGCCTCCAGACCCTCGGCTCGACGCAGTTCCGGGTCGGCATCAAGGAGGCCAACATTTCGGTGGCCATCAACAACCAGCTCGCGGCGCACAGCCGGGTCTTCAACGCCGACATGGCGGAAGAGCAGATGAACCTGGTCAAGTACTCGATGTTGCAGCAGACGGCGATCGCGATGCTCGCCCAGGCGAACAACGCGCCCCAGTCGGTATTGCAACTGATTTTTGGGTAGAGAGCCCGGGGCCTTCGCGTCCGGGGGGCACCGCTCCCCGGACGCAGTCCGGCCGCGCCGCCGAATCGAATCGGAGCGGGCCGGCTCCCGGGCCGAGGGCGACGGACGAAGGAAGTTCACCGCTCATAAAACGAGGAACCAATGGCCATCGAGAGTCCTACAGATACGAGTTCGGCCATCGCCACCTACGTCACGAATAAGGTGGAAGGGTCGACGCCGGGGCAGCTCGTCCTGCAGACCTACGACTACATCATCGCCTGTTGCCGGAGATCCGACTGGGTCCGCGCGAACAAGGGGATCGTCGAGTTGATGAAGGGCCTCGACCTCGAGCATCTGGAAATCGCGGGTCCTCTCTGGCGGATCTACGAGTACTGCCTGGACGCGAACCGGGAGAAGCGGTTCGAGGAAGTGATGGGTCTCCTCTCCGAGCTCCGGAGCTCGTGGGCCCAGGTCGTCGACGAAGTCGAAACGGGGCGCCCGGCGGGAACGAGATGATTCGAACCGAGAGAGTCTATTCCGCGGAACTACTGCAGTTTCTGAATACCTATATGACGGTTTCCAGGAACCGCATTCAGCGGGTGGAAGCGCAGCGGGACGCGCTCGATGTCAGGACGGGCGTCTACGGCGACCTCAAGACGCAGCTGCGGACGCTGAAGGACCTCGCCGAGGAACTGGGCGGGATCGGCGGCAGTTCCGCTTTCGGAGCGAAGAGCGCGACGTCGACGAACGATTCGGTGGTGACCGCCACGGCAGGTTCGGGCGCTCTCTCCATGGGCCACACCATTCACGTACACCAGCTCGCGAGGGCGTACTCGGTCGTCTCCGATCGGATCACGGCGGCCGACACCACCCTTTCCGCGGCCCACGAGGGGACGAAGGGCTTCTCCATCACCGTGGACGGCGAGACCCACGACATCAGCGTCGATATCGTGGCGGGGGAGACGAACGAAGAGGTTCTCGCGAAGATCGCGACGGCGGTGAACGACGCGAGCGACCTCGCCGCCGGCGCTTCGAAGATCGCCGATTCGAGCACCACCGTGAAACTCTCCCTCTTCAGCGCGGAGACCGGGCTCGAAAACAAGATCTCCTTCACCGACACCGACGGCCTGCTCGCGGCGATCGGAGTGAGTGCCGGGGTCCTCGCCACGGAGACCACCGGGGGCTACATCTACGCCGACGAGGAGCTCGACGCCGGCCTCACGGTCGACGGCATCGCCATCACCCACTCCTCGAATTCGGTGACCGGGGTCTTGACCGGAGTCACTCTGGAGTTGAACTCGGCCCAGCTCGAAGCGGACGCGGACGTGACCATCGACGTGTCGGTCGACACAGAGGCGATCACCGCCAAGGTGCAGGAGTTCCTTACCGCCTACAACGAGGCGTTCGGATACCTCCGCGGCAAGGTCTCGGTCGACAAGACGACGTACGCCCGGGGCGACCTCGCCGGCGACTACCCGTACGTGAACCTATGGCAGAACATGAGGACCGCACTGGCCGGCTCGGTTTCCACCGTCGAAGGGGGAATCTTCTACGCCCTCTCGCAGATCGGGATCACCTCGAATTCTACCGGGAGCTTTTCGATAAGCGACACGGAGGATTTCGAGGAAGCGCTGGCGAACCATCTGGGCGCCGTGGAGGATCTGTTCAATTCGGCGGACGGAATCGCGGGCCGGCTCGAGGGACTTCTCGATCAGTACGTGTCGGCATCCGGAATCATCCACGGAAGCGAGAATTCGATTTCGAGCCGCCGGGAACTCCTGGACGGCCGCATCGACAGGCTCGGACGGTTGCAGGATATGGAAGAAGCCGAGCTGATCAGGCAGTACGGCGCTCTCCAGGAGGCGATGTCCATGTCCCAGAGCCTCCAGGGAATCGTGAACTTCTTGTACAGCGGCTTGATCTAGGGGGCCGTCCAAAGCGGACGGCGCGGGGAACCAAGACTCGATCCAAGGAAAGAGGACATGCGGGTAGAACACGGAGCTCCGCACGTCAATCCGGCGAGAGAGAACGGCGCGGGGGGGGACCGGCGCACCGGAAAAGCGGCCGACGGGTCACGGAGATTCGCCGGCGACGAGGACCGGGTTCAGATCTCCCTGGAAGCCCGGGATCTCCAAGCGGGCCGGGCGCCCAAGACGGGGCCCTCCGGCCAAGCCCCGGATGCGCGGATGGAGCGGATCATGAACAGACTGGACAGCGGGTACTACGACTCGTCGGAGGCGATCGAGGCGCTCGTCGACGAGCTGATGCTCGCCTTCGGCTTCTAGCCCGCGCCGACGCGGGCCGCCGGCTCCGGGGCGATCGGAGAGGAAAGGGAACGACGGCCGATGATCACCTTGACTCATCTGAAGGGCGAGAAGATCGTCCTCAACGCCGATCTGATCGAGAGCCTCGAGGCCACCCCCGACACGGTCATCACGCTGACGACGGGAAAGAAGATCGTCGTTCGCGAGTCGGTCCCGGACGTCGCCCGCATGGTGGAGGAGTACACCCGGGGCACCCGGGCCCGGGCGCGAAACGTCTGATCCCGATCCTCTCGGGGGAAAGGGTTTTCATAGATCATGGATCTCGCGACCGTCATCGGGATCGCGGCCGGTTTCGCGGTTCTCCTCGGCTCCATTCTCATGGGGGGTGGGGTCGGATCGTTCATCAACGTTCCCTCGATCCTCATCGTCGTGGTCGGCACCGTCTGCGCCACCCTGATCAACTATCCCCTGACCGATTTCCTCGGCGTCATGCGGATCGTGAAGAACGCCTTCATGAACAAGGCGTTCACTCCCGAGGAGACGATACGTACCCTCGTCAGATTCGCCGAGAAGGCGCGGAGGGACGGTCTTCTCGCCTTGGAGGGGGATCTGAAAGAGGTGGACGACACATTCCTCAAGAACGGCATGGAACTCGCCATCGACGGCATGGATCTGGACCGAATCAACTCTCTCATGACCATGGAGCTGACGCTGCTTTCGGAGAGGCACCGGCGGGGTCGGGACATGTTCAAGCAGATGGCGAAATACGCCCCCGCCTTCGGGATGATGGGAACCCTGATCGGCCTTATCCAGATGCTTCAGAACGTGAACGATCCCTCCGCGATCGGGCCGGGGATGGCGGTTGCGTTGATCACCACGTTCTACGGCACCCTCTTGGCGAACATGGTCTTCCTGCCTCTCGCGGGCAAGCTCGAGACCATCTCGGAGAACGAGATGCTCGTGAAGGAGTTGATGCTCGAGGGGATCCGCGCGATCCAGACCGGAGACAACCCGAGGCTCGTGGAGAGAAAACTGAAGACGTTCCTGCCTCCGGGGCGGCGCGACGAGCTGAAAGTGCTCGAAGGCGCGAAATGAGCAAGAAACCGCGGCCCGAACAGGAGGAACCGGCGTCTTGGCTGGCGACGTTCGGCGACCTCGCCACCCTCCTTCTCACCTTCTACGTGCTGATCTACGCCTCGTCGACCTATCAGCCGGGCGAATGGGAGACGGCCCGGGGGGCGATCGATCGGATGCTCGGCCTCGTCGCGGGGAAGTCGGCCGACGCCATCATGGCGGCCAGCGGCGACGGAGCGCTGAACGGCAACACGGGGGTGATCCCGCTCCTGGCTTCCATGGGCGGATCTTTCGGGATCGCCGCCAAGGAAGCGGTGGGCGGCATGGAGGAGTTCCTGGGCCTGGCGGGCTCCTCCAGGTTTTACGGCGAGGTCGAAGTGGAGACCGCAGGGGAGGGTTTCATCTTTCGCCTCGCCGAGCCCGTGGCGTTCGCGCCGGGGAGCGCCGACCTGATCCCCGAAGCGGCCCTCCTCCTCGAGCCGATCGGGCGGATCATCAGGGCGGGTCCCGTGGATGTCTCGGTGGACGGGCACACGTGCGATCTCCCGACCCGGGCCGGACGGTACGGGTCGAACTGGCAATTGTCGGGGGCGCGGGCGGCGAGTGTCGTCCGCTATCTCGAGGCGGAGGGCCTCGGCGAGGCGTCGATCGTCCCCCGGGCGAGAGGAGAGTTCTTCCCCCTCGTCCCGAACGAGGACGAAGAACACCGGCGCCGGAACCGGCGGGTCGAGATCCGTCTCGACTTCCGGTAGAGGCGGGAGGGTTGCCCGGTGGTGGGTAGGCGGAAGCCGCGCAAGGAGGCGGCGGACGAGACTCAGGAGATGACGTTCATCTCCCTGATGCTCCTCCTTTTTTGCTTCATGGTGATCATGGTCTCCCTCGCCCAGGTGCAGGGGCCACGCTTCCGCTCGGCCATCGGTTCCGTTCGGGGCGCCTTCTCCCTCCTCCGGAGCGCCGACCAGACGAACCTGATCAGCAGCGGAGGTCCCGGCGTTCTTACCCAATCGCGGGGGGATATCCGGAAGGAGGCGGAGAAGCTGCGAATGGCCCTCGAGCAGCTTCTCGGGAAGGACGCGGCGAACCTGGTCCGGATCGACGAGACGGAACCGGGCTTTTCGCTCACCCTCGGGAGCCTCGTTCTCTTCGACCCCGGAAGCGCGGGCCTGAAACAGGACGCGATACCGGTCATGGACGAAGTGGCGCGGTTCCTCGGGGATTGGCCGGGGGGGATCAGGGTCACCGGGCATTCCGACGACATGCCGATCCGGACGGCCCGTTACCCGTCGAACTGGGAGCTCTCGATGGCCCGGGCGGTCGACATCGTCCGTTTCTTCGAGCGGTCCGGGCTCGACGGACGCCGCCTCCTCGCCGAGGGGAGGGGGGCGAGCCGGCCGATCGTCGCCAACGACACGCCGGAGCACCGCGCCATGAACCGGAGAGTGGAAATCTCCCTCGATTGTTTCACCTCCGGGACGGCGGAGGAAAAGAAGAGCGGGGAAGCGGAAGACACGTGGTTCAGCCCCACGGGGCCGACCCGAGGGCACGTATTCGAGGTCCCGGGCGAAGAGTGGACCGGGCCCCCGAGCCCGTAGAAAGGAGAGAGCCTTGTCCCAGCAGGTGATCTGGGTGAGAAGAGGGGGAGGGCCCCAGGAGGGAACCGGAGCGAAGAGCACCCGGGGCGCCGATCAACCCTTCGGCGTCCGCCGGGTCCGGGTCCTCAAGGAAGTGGACTCTCGGATGGAAAACCTGCCCCCCTTCCCGACAGTGCTGACCGAGCTGGTCGGCCTGACGAAAAGCGACACGTCCGCCGCCGACGATCTCCGGAGGTGCATCGAGAAGGACGCGGTCCTCACCGCCCGAATCTTGAAGCTGGCCAACTCGGCGTTCTACTCCCCTACGGTCCCGGTGGCGTCGGTGCAGCAGGCGGTGGTGATGCTCGGGTTCCTCTCCGTGCGCAGCCTGGCCATGGCCGCCGCGACGCTGAAGTTCCTGGGGGCCGATCTCCACGCATACGGGATCTTTCCGGGCGGCCTCTGGATGCACTCCTACGCCACGGCCGAGCTCGCGCGGGAGTTCGCTCGAGAGGCGAAGGAGGACCAAGACGGCCAGGACGCCGTCTACGTCGGCGGCCTCCTCCACGACATCGGCAAGATCGTGCTCGGTCCGATCCTCGAGGGTTTGATCCGGGACCCGTCGGAGGAGCCCCGGCCCGAAGAGGCCGCGGCGATCGTCGATTGGGAGCGGCGGGTCGCGGATCTGAACCACTGCGACGTCGGCGGCCGGCTCGCCGAGAAGTGGCGGCTCGCCCCCGTGACGGCCGCCTCCGTCCGCCACCATCACGCGCCGGGCGGGGCCGATCCGTCCACGATCCGGGCGGTCCGCCTCGTCGGACTGGCGAACCTCGCCGCCCACCGGCTCGGGGTCGGCTTCCGGGAAGCCGCGGTGAACGAAGCGGGGGAGACGGCGATGCTCGAAGCCCTCGGCATCTCCGGGGAACGCTATCTCGAGATCACCGGCGGCTACACGGAAAAAGTGGAGAACGTGAGGGATCTCTTCACGGGCTTGAAATGAGGGACCGATGAGTGAGACGAAGACGAACGAGTGGGCCGGCGCTCTGGCCGCGGTGCACGGCGCCCTCGACGAGGCGGAGCTGGAGCGGGCCTGCGGCGATCTGGTCGAGGCGCTCGCCGGACCCGTGCCGTGGCGGCTGATCCTTCCCGGCGAGGGGGAGAGGTGCCTCGGAGGCGTCGGCGCCCGGACCGGTAGGGACGGCGCGCCGGAGCCGCGGGGGGGGGCGACGGCGGTGCTCCGTTTCCGGGGCGATCCGGTGGGCGAGTTCGGCATCGGCGTCCCCGTGGATGCCGACGAACTGGAGATCGTCGGCGATCACCTCGCCGCGGCCCTCGTCAAGCTGAGCCTCTGGAACGAGGCGGAAGAGGAGGCGCGCCGCCGGCTCATCGACCGGGAGGTCCTCCGGTCCATGAGCGCCGTGGTGGGGGGCTTCGACGTCGAGTACGTTCTCGCCCGGGCGGTGGAACAGGTGATGAAGGTCGTGGGGAGCGACGTCGGATCGGTCCTTCAGTGGGACGGCAACCGGTTCGTGACTTCCGTTTCCCTCGGCCTCCCCGAAGAGGTCACGGGGGCGATCGTTCTCGAAGGAAGGCCGGTGGGAGAACTGGTCGCCGAGGTCGGGGAGCCCCTGCTCCTCAAGAACCCCGACGTGAGCCACCTCCCCCCGGCGGCGGCGGGGATCGACCTCGAGTGCCTTCTGTTCCTCCCCCTCGTCAGCCGCACCCGGGTGGTCGGCGTGATGCAGGTGGCGAATCCGGCGGTGGAGAGTCACGACTCCCCGAAGCTCGAGGCGGCGGGCGAAATCTGCCAGCTCGCCGCCACCGCCGTGGAGAACGCCCTCCTTCACCGCGAAGTGGTGCAGCGGGAGCGCCTCGCCACGATCGGCCAGGTGATGGCCGGCCTCTCCCACGACATCAAGAACATGCTTCAGAGCATGCGGGGCGCCCGGTTCCTTCTCGAGCAGGGCGTGCAGCGGGACGACATGGAGGCGGTTCGCAGGGCGTACCCGCTTTTCAGCTCCGCCATGGACCGGATCTCATCGTTCACTCTCGACATGCTCGATTACTCGAAGAGCCGAAAGCCGACCCGGGAGCCTCAGGACCTGAACGTGCTCGTCACGGAGATCACGACGGCCATGCAGCCGGCCGCGGCGGCGAAGGGGTTCGAATCGAGGCTCGTTCTCGACGAGTCGATGGAGCCGGTGCCGGTCGACTCGACCGGCATCTACCGGTGCCTGTCCAATCTGATCACGAATGCCGTGGAAGCCGTCGACAACGGCGGAGACGTGGAGATACGCACCGAATGGGCCCCCGGCGAACCGTCGGTCCGGATCACGGTGAGCGACGACGGCCCCGGCGTGAAGCCGGAGCACCGGGAGCACGTGTTCGACGCCCTCTACACGACCAAGGGGAGCAAGGGGACCGGACTCGGTCTCGCGGTGACGAAGAAGATCATCGAAGAGCACGGGGGGGAGATCGCTCTCGGCACCGCGGAGGGCCGGGGGGCCGTCTTCACCATTCGACTGCCGAAGCGGCCTTGAGACGGGGAGGTTCGGCCATGGGGAGCGCGGACGGGGGCGTGATGCGGCCATTCCGGATTCTCGTGGTGGACCCGGATCTGGAAGTTCAGTTCCGGCTCTGCCGGGAACTCCAGAGACGGGACTACGAGGTGCGCTGTTCGGCGGACGGCGAGGAGGCGCTCGGCGAGATCCGCCGCACGACGCCGGATATCGTTCTCTGCGACGAGTCGGTGGAGGGCGTTTCCGCCTTCGACATCTGCTCCCGCCTGAAGTCGAGCCCCGAATCGGCGGACATCTTCTTCCTGGTCGCCGGCGCGGGAGGGGACGGGGAAAGGGACGCCCTCGCCCGGGGGGCCGACGGGTATCTCGGGAAACCGGTCGTGCCGGCCGTTCTCGCCGCCTTCCTGCAGGTGGCGGAAAGGCGGCTGCTCCGTTCCCGGGGCCCCGAACTGCAGCGGCGCCAGATGTACCGGGAAATGGACGTCCTCGTCGTTCAGGATGGGGGCTGCGCGCCCGGGTACAACCCGGTCACGGCCTTTCTGACCGATGAGCTGGAGCGGCGGGGCCGGAGGGTGTACGCGGCCCGGGAGGGCTTCCGGTCGCTCGTGTCGGGCGGGGACGGGGACTTCGCCCGTCTCGTCTACGATCAGAGAGAGCACCGGCGGATCGAGAACGTCCCCGGCGTGTTCAACGCCGCGTTCCTGAACGACTCGGCGGGCGCCCAGTTCCGGAGCGAACGCTACCGGGAGTTCGAGGACCCCGAGAACCAGATGAGGGCCGTAAAGAACCTTCTCGGCCGGGGTGTCCGGGCGCTGGTCGGGGTGGGGGGGAACGGGACGCTGATGGGCGTCCGGGAACTCGCGAGCCGTCTCCCCTCGCACGTGCGCTGCGCCTTCGTTCCCGTGACCGTGGACAGCGACGTCTCCGGGACCGAGTGCATCGGCCAGCACACGGGCGTCGAGTACGGCGCCGACAAGCTGCGTCGCTACATGGCCGACGCCCGGACCCACAAGCGGGTCTACGTGGTCGAGTTCATGGGCGCCCGGGGGGGCTTCCACGCCCTCTACTCCTGCCTCGGCGCCCGGGCCCACATGGCCGTGCTCCCCTCCTCGAAACCGGACTTCGGGACCGTCATGGAGGAGCTGAACCGGAGGGACTACGGGGTCATCGCCGTCGCCGAGGGATTCGCCGCCGACGATCCGTCCCGGAAAGAGCGGGGGGAGAACGCGGCGGAGCATTTCGTCCGCCTTCTCCGGGAGACCGGGATCGAGTCGAACAAGAAGATCGTGGCCGAGCCCTTCTCCCGGTCTCTCCGGGGCGCCCTCCCGAACAATCAGGACATCGCCCTGGCCCGGCGGATGGCGTGGGGTGTCGCCGAGGGGCTCGGGGAGGGACGGGGCCCGTTCATGCCGGCCGTGCTCGCCGAGAAGCTCTCCTTCATCCCCTTCGCCGAGATCCGGACCGAGAACGCCGTCTCTCGGGAGCTGACCCGCCTGGCCGACCGGCTGACCCCGCGGGGGGGAGGGACGGGGGCCGGTTCGGCGGTACCGGCGGAAAGCGCTCCGGCGCCTTCGGCGGTCTGATCGAAGATCCCCCGGAAACAGGAAACGCCCGCGACCCCCGGAATCGCGGGCGTTCTCTCGTTCGGAAAGAGCCGGCCCGGGCGCCTAGACCGCCGCCCCCGAGGCCAAGAGTTCGCCCATGGCGCGGATGTCGTCGACCGTCTCGCCCGCCACGCGCTCGAGCCGCTGGACCCCGATGCCGAGCCTCTCGATCACGCCCCCGTCGACCCGCCGCGAGAGTTCACCCACGTCGGCGCCGAGACCGAGCGCGTGGGCGAGGCCGTCGGCGGCGTGGATCAGGTCGATCATGGTCCGGTCCGCGCCGGGAGGAGCGTCCCCGGGCGCGTGGTGCCACCGGGCGCCCTGGACGATGGCGGGGGGCAACGACCATTGCTCGCCGACCGTCTCGCCGACCTCCCCGTGGTCGAAGCCCATCAAGGCCCGCTCCGCGTCGATCAGGAACACCCCCTCTTTGCGGGCTTCGTCGCCGAGCGCCTCGGGCCGCCCCTGAAGGTAGGCGCCGACGGCGATCTTGCCGATGTCGTGGAGGAGGCCGGCCGTGAAGGTCATGTCCGGGACCTGAACCCGAAGGTCCGAGGCCAGCCTCTCCGAGAGGGCCGCCACGGCGAGCGAGTGCTGCCAGAAGTCGGTGGCGTTGATGCCGTAGCCCGGGATGCGCTCCGGAATCACGCCGGTGAACGAGGCGCCCGCGGCCAGCTCGAAGACCCGCTTGATCCCCAGGAGGATCACCGCCTGGCGGACCGATCCCACCTCCCGGGGGAGCCCGAAATAGGCGGAGTTGGCCAGGCGGAGGAGGTTCGCCGTGAGGGACGGGTCGGGGCGGATCACCGCCTCGAAGTCGTCCGCGTTGGCCGAAGGGTCGCCGACGAGGGCGGAGAGGCGGGCGATCGCGGAAGGGAGGGTCGGCAGGTCCCGGACCTCTTTCAAAATGTCGTCGACGGGACTCACAGCTCCACCTCTCTCCCCCGGGATCGAACGACGACGATGCCGGTCCCGACGTGAAGCCGGGCCGTTCGGGATTCCGATCCGCCCACGTCTTCGGCGGCGATCGGGATGCCGTGCTTCTCGAAGACCTCCCGGAGGGCCCCGTAATTCCGCTCCCCGATGTTGTAGGTCCCCTCCGGATCGTACAGATTGCCTCCGCCGACGACCTTGACCACCAGGTCTTCCCGGGCCGATCCGAGCTCGTACATGCGCCGGAAGAGGAGGGGGACGCCGGTGTCGGCATACATGGCCGGGTTCGCCACCGCCTTGGCGGGGGAGACGCCCGACCGGGGGAGCATGAAGTGGATCATCCCGCCCGCCACTCGGACGGGGTCGTGAATGACCACGGCGATGCACGATCCGAGGGCGTACGTGACCAGCACGTCTTTGGGGTCGTTGCTCACCTTGAGGTTGGAGATGTGGACGGTGAGGATGTTCCCGCCCACGAGCGAGGGCGGCCCCGACGCGGTTCGGGGATTCGGAATCCCCTTCGAACCATTTGTTCGAAGGGCCGTCGGCTCCTGTTTCCCGATTCCCATGTTCGGTCCCCGGAGCGCCGGGCCCCGATGCGCCGGCGATGGCACGGTCACGACCTACTCCGGCTATCGGCATTTATCCCGGAAACTTTACCCTGTGGGGCGCCCGGTCCGGCGCAGGGGGGCGGCCGAGGCCCCTCAATTTCTAGGCGGACCGGACGATACTTGGGAGGTAAGCGTTTCTCACGGCGAGTGAACCGGGGGCCCCCCGCGACAGGTGGAGCACCATGAAGGACCGGCGAGACATATTCCGGGAACTCCAGGCGATCGACAGACTGCCCACCCTCCCGGCGGTGATCGAGAGGCTCGGGTGCGTGATCAGGGACCCGAACTCGGACGCCCGCCGGGTCTCCCGGATCATCGAGGACGACCCGGCCATCACCGCCCGGGTACTGAAAACGGTGAACTCCGTCTTCTACGCCGGGAGCAGGCCGATCTCCTCGGTTCGGGAAGCGGTGGCCCGCATGGGAATGAACGCGGTCCACAACGTGGCGATCTCCACCTCCGTCTTCGGCGCCTTCGGTGAAGGACCGGGAGGTCCCTCGGAGCGCGAGGAGTTCTGGAGGCACTCGATCATCACCGGCATCGGCGCCATGGTAATCTACGATCGGGCCCAGGACCATCTCGCCGGGCTCTACGGGAGGGACGTCCTGCACTTGGCCGGCCTGCTTCACGACATGGGCAAGATCGTCCTGGACGGCTTCTTCCACGATGAATTCGTCTCGGCCCTCGGCATCTCGCGGGCCGAGAGCATTCCGCTCCAGACCGCCGAGGAGCGGGTCATCGGAGCGAACCACGCCGAAGTCGGCTCATGGCTCGGCATCCGGTGGAATCTCTCCCCCGACCTGATCCAGGTCATCCGGTGGCATCACGAAACCCGGTCGGCCGACGCCGAGCACCGGGATCTCGTGGAAATGGTCCACACGGCCAACTACATCTGCAACCTGGAGGGGCTCGCCCGCAGCGGGGACGGCGCTCCCGCCTATGATCACGAGGTCTGGAAACGCCTCGGCCTCACGGTGGCCGACATCCCCGAGGTGGTGGAGCAGATCCGTGAGAAGGCCGAGAAATCGGAGCTTCTGCTGGCTCTCGCCTGACCGGTCGGGAACACCGCCCTCACCTTATCAAGGCCGAACCCCGCCGTTGACCCGGCGCCCTCCACCGTTCATAGTTATACAAAGGCCGGTCCGCGGGGCGGGGATGCGGTAAGGTCCGCCCCCCCCGCGCCGCGGGCCGGAAACCCGGGGGGAAGGAGAAGACCATGCCCAACGTCCGACTACTATTGAATGCCAAGGGGAAGGATATCTGGTTCATCGCCCCCGACGTCCTCGTCTACGACGCCCTCCAGATGATGGCGGAGAAGAACGTGGGCGCCCTCCCCGTCGTGGAGGGAGACAAGGTGGTCGGTATCTTCTCGGAGCGGGACTACGCCCGCAAAGTGGTTCTCCACGGCAAGTCGTCCAAGAGTTCGCCGGTCCGGGAGATGATGACCTCCCGGATTTACTGCATCAGTCCCGATGACTCGATCGACACGTGCATGCAGATCATGACGAACTCCAAGATCCGCCATCTCCCGGTCGTGGAAGGGAAGAAGCTCGTCGGCATCGTCAGCATCGGCGATGTGGTCAAGAAGGTCATCTCCGACCATGAGTTCACGATCCAGGAACTCGAAAAGTACATCATGAGCTGATCTCGGGGGAGCCGGGGGATCAGGGCCGGCTTGCTCAAACAGCTCTCGCGCGCCGGCCCCGGCATCGAGCCGCCCCGCCGCACAGCGTGGGGCCCGCGCCCGAGAGCCGGATCATCACCCGGGCGGGCCGGCCGAGATCTCATGGAGAATCAAGGCTTGACCGCCCGGCCCCGATCGTCCGGCCCGGAGAGGTTCCACGGGTTCATGCCCGGCCTCCTCGAGATCGCCGTCGGGAGCCCGGGTTTTCCGGCGACGGTCTCCGAGCGAGCGGGCTTGGCCGCCTGCTCCGGAGGGTGTAGGATAGGGCACGCGGGAGTTCAAGGGCACCCCGGCCGAGGAGAACCACCCGATGCACGGCGCCGATCCTTCCTCACGGGCGCTCGCTGGCCGAGCGCGGTTCCGGATCTTGCTTCTTCTCATGATTCCCGGGACGGTGTGTTTCATCTCCTGCTCCCCTGACTCACGCCCGCCGGAGAGCGGGTGCGCTGAACTTCGGGTTCCCCTCCCCCGGGACATTCGAAGCCTCGACCCCGTCGAGGGAGGCGAAATCCTGACCTACAACGTCGTCCGGCAGCTCTACGAGGGGCTCGTCGATTACGATCCGAACACCCTCGCGGTCGTTCCCCGGATCGCCGAGGAATGGTCCGTCGCCGAAGCCGGTCTCGAATGGACCTTCTTGCTGCACCGGGGCGTTCGCTTTGTGGATGATCCTTGCTTCCCCGGAGGAAAGGGCCGCGAGGTCGAGGCGGCCGACGCCAAATACTCGATGGAGAGGGGCCTGAAGGCGCCGGGCGCGACCGCCGCCGAGAGGGAGCTCTCCACGGTCGTGGGGGTCGGGGAGTATCTCGCCGGCGAGAGCGACCACGTCCGCGGAATCGAGGCGCTCTCCCCCTCGACCCTCGTGATTCGCCTTCTCCGGCCGAACCCGACCCTTCTGCACGAGATCGCCCACATCCGTTTCCGCATCGTCCCCCGGGAGGCGGTCGAGAGCTACGGAGAGGAGCTCCGAATCCGGGCCGCGGGGAGCGGCCCGTTCCGGCTCGCCTCGTGGGACCCTCTCTCGGGGATCCTTCTCGTGCGGAACAGGGGGTACTGGCGGAGAGATGAAGACGGCGAGCGCCTCCCGTACGTCGATGCGCTCCGCTTCGTCCCGGTCTGGCGCGGCGACGGCGTCCGTCTCTATGCCGAGGGGAGGATCGACATGATGTCGAGCTACGTCCGCTCCGCCGCGCGGCCGATTCCGGGGGAGGAGGGGATGGGCGGGCCGGAATTCCCGCCGCCGCGGCAAGTGGAACAGGTCTTCTTCGTGCCGCGCCTCAACACGATCTTCATCGCGTTCGATTTCCGCTCCGGCCATCCCGCGGTCCGGAGACGCACGCTTCGTGAGGCTCTGGGCTGCGCCATCCCGAGGCCGCTCGGCCGAATGCCGCTCCCGGCCCGCGGTCTCTTTCCGCCCGGCCTTCCCGGGTACGACCCGGAGCTGGAGGGGCAGGGGCAGGATCTGGAGAGGGCCCGGGAACTCCTTCGGGAAGCGGGGTGTCCGGAAGGGAAGGGTCTTCCTCCCCTCCGGATCGCCTGGCCGTCTTGGGACGCCGGTGTGGGGAACGCCGTCGCCGCGGCAGTGCGGGAGATCGGCGTTCCCGTCGAGTTCGCCACCTACACTCCGGCGGCGTACTACGCGCTCATCGGGGAGGGCGGGCCGGACCTCTTCCGGGCCGGGTGGATCGCGGACTACCCGGAACCGCTCACCTTTCTCAAGCTGTTCTACTCCCGCTCCTCCGAGAACTTCGGGCGGTACCGGGACGAGGCGTACGACTCGCTCTTCCACCTCTTCTGTGACACCCGGGAGCAGGAGGAGCGGACCCTGATCGCCCGGAGGCTGGAGAAGATGCTCGTTCGGGACGAGGCGGCGATCTTCCTCCATCATGAGCGAGAGAGCCAGATCGTCTCGCCCCGGGTGGGGGATTGGGAGCCGAACTGCACGAACCCGCTCAACATCTGTTTCTACGAACGGGTCCGCGTGAGGAACGCCGACCGATGAGCCGAAGACGATGACGATCCGGCGAAAACTCCTCCTGGTCTTCTTGGCCCTCGCGGTTCTCCCGATCGGAATCGTGGCGGGGGGCATCCTTGTCGGCACATATCGCCTGGCGGAACGGCAGGGCGTGTCGAGGCTCGGATCATACCTCGACGCGGTTTCGGAGAGGATCGAGAGGAGGCTGGGGACCGAGAGGATCTTTCTCGGCATGGTCGCCGCCGAGTGGTCCGATTCATGTGATCCGGAGCGGCCTATCGACTTTTCCGAATGGATCGTCCGGCACCGACTGATCGTCGCCCGCTTCGAGGAGGACCCGTGCGTCGTCTCCCGCATCCTCCTTCTCCCGGAAGGGGGGGATTCGGCCTTGGAGATCCGGGGGATCCCGACCGAGGATGGTCGGGTCGCCACCGTGGCCGGTTGGATTCCGGCCGAATCGCTCCCCCCGCCTTACCAGGTTCTTCGCCCGTCTCCCGGCGGGGGTTTCTCCGACCGGCTCGGGCCGGTCACCTTCCTCGGGCCGAGGGGGGCGCGGCTCGCCCTCGGCGTCCCCGTGGCCGGGCGGGCGGGGAGCGCCGGGAGGGTGCTCGTCGAAGAGCTCACCGTCTTCCCTCTCCTCGAGCCGCTTCTCGAAGGTTCCCGGTCGACGGTCCCCGACGTCCGATGGGCCGCCGCGCCGGAAACCGAGACATCGGGCTGGTCTTTTCTCTACCACACGGATCTCCCACGGATCGGTCTCCGCGGGGAGGGGGAAGGGTCTCCCACGGTAGAAGCGCTCTCCCCGTCGCAGGCCGCCGATCAGGGGGGGTGGGCGTTCGAGCGGAAAGGGGATCTCCTCTCCGGAGGCGGCATTCATCCCGGCACAGGCTGGTTCATCGGCGCCTCCCTCTCCCTCTCTCCCGACCAGGAGCGGATCCGGGAGAACCTCGGCATCGCCCTTCTCCTCGTCGGCCTGATGGCGATCCTCGTCGTCGGGGGGATCCTCTACGTCACCCGGGGGATCGGCCGGTCGGTGGAGGAGATCGCGGACGGCGTCGAAGCGATCGCGCGCGGGGATCTGGAGCGTACGATCCGGCTGGAGCGGAATGACGAATTCGGTTCGATCGCATCGCATCTGAACGAGATGGCGCGCGAGTTGATCTTGACGGCCGAGTCGAGGTCGATCGCGAGGGTGAGCGCCAAGGTGATCCACGATCTGAAAGGGGTCGCCTCGCAAATGAATCTTCTCATTTATAATCTAAAGGAGAGGATCGGTGATCCGGAGTTCCGCGCCGAGGCGGTCGATCTCCTGGGCGGTCTGGCGCACCAGATCGAGTCGCTCACCCTCCTTCTCCGGAAGCGGGAGGAGGGGGAGGAGACGGTGTGGGAGCCTGTCGATCTCGGCGGGCTCCTCCGCCCCCTCGTCGAGACGTACGGCGGGACGTGGCCGGAGATCGCCTTCCGAGTCGAACTCGATCGGGATGCGACGGTATTCGCGAATCGGGAACTCCTCCGGGAGGTGGTGGAAAACCTCGTGGCGAACGCCGCCGACGCGATGGGGGGACGGGGGGAGATCGTCGTCCGCGCCGGTCTCCTCGCCGGGCCGGGCCGGGGGAAGGAGGGCGGTCCGACCCACTTCCTCGAGGTGATGGACCGAGGGGTGGGGATGAGCGAGGAGTTCGTGCGGGAGAAGCTCTTCCGTCCCTTCGTCACGACGAAGCCGAAGGGTCTCGGCCTCGGGATGTACCATGCCAGGCTGGCGGTCGTGCGGTTGGGGGGGCGGATCGAGGTGAACAGCGAGGTGGGGGCCGGCACCCGGGTTCGGGTCACGTTCGGGCGCACTCCCTCGCAAGAGGCTCGATATCGATGACACATGCGAAGACAGTGCTGATTGTCGACGATGAGGAGACGGCGCGCCGCCTCCTCTACTTCGCGCTGAAGGGGGAGTACAGGGTGCTCGAAGCGGGGGACGCGGACGAGGCCCTCCGGTGCGTGTCCGGCGAGGAGGTCGATCTGGTCCTTCTCGATCTCCACCTGCCTCCCGACACGGGGAGCGCGGCCGAAGGGATCAGGCTCGAAGGGGAGATTCGCGCACGGAGGCCGCACCTCCCGGTGGTGGTCGTGACCGGCGACCGGGAGAAGGAGCCGGCGCTCGAGATGGTCGGCCGGGGGGTCGCCGATTTTCTGGTCAAGCCGATCGAACCGGAGGTTCTCCGGATCGTCGTTTCTCGGGCGCTCGAGCGGGCCCGCCTGGAGAGCGAGCTCGTGAGCCTCCGAAGCGCCCTCCGGGAGCGGTACTCCTTCGGCAATCTCGTCGGCGAGAGCCGGGTGATGCGCCGGCTCTTCCGGAAGCTCGAAAGACTCGCGTCCTCGACCGCCTCGGTCCTCCTTCTCGGGGAGAGCGGCACCGGGAAGAGCGCGGTCGCCCGGGCGATCCACAACGGAAGCCCGAGGGAGGGGGGCCCCTTCGTCGTGGTCGACGGGGCGGCGATCCCCGATTCGCTGATCGAGAGCGAGCTGTTCGGCCATGTGCGCGGGGCGTATACAGGCGCGGAGGCGGCGAAGAGAGGCCGGATCGAAATGGCGGACGGGGGAACCCTCTTCCTCGACGAAATCGGGAACCTGAGCCTCGCCGCTCAGAGCAAGCTGCTCCTCTTTCTCGATAACCGCTCGTACACGCCGGTCGGCTCGAACGACGAAGTGCATGTCGACGTTCGCCTCGTCGCCGCGACGAACGAGGACCTCGGACGGCTCGTTCGGTCGGGCGATTTCCGGGCCGACCTCCTCTACCGGATCCAAGTCGCGACGGTGGAGATCCCCCCCCTGCGCGGGCGGCGGGAGGACATCGCGCCCCTCGCCCAGCATCTCCTCCTCCGCATCGGCCGGGAGATGAACCGGGGGGCGGCCCGCCTGACCCAAGGGGCCCTCTCTCTTCTCGAAGGGTACGATTGGCCGGGGAACGTCCGCCAGCTGAAGCACGTTCTCGAAAGCTCCCTCGTCCTGGCCGAGGGGGACCTCCTCGACGCCTCCGATCTCGTCCTTCCTCCCCCTCCGGCTCCCGGGCTCGGGGGAGGGAAGGGTGAGGAGGGGGCCCCCGCCGCCGGGGCCTCGGCGCCGGAGACTCCTTCCGACTTCAAGGGGAAGGTCGCCGTTTTCGAGCGGAGGCTCATCGAGGATGCCCTCGAAAAGAGCGGCGGAAGCAAGGCGGCCGCCGGGCGCCTCCTCGGCCTCGACGAGAATCAGATCCACTACCTCTGCCGGAAGCACCGGATCGGTTGACCGCTCGGATAGCGCGCTCGGGGTCTCTTCGGGCGGGGCCTTGACAAACTCACGGCATCCCCTCGATTTCTCACGGGCCGAGGACGGAAAATTCAGCGCCCCTCCCCGTCGCGCGGTCGGTCCTACCCACCGATTACCTTGATTTTCAATGAGTTATGGGTGCGGGTTCTTCGGTGGCACGCCGGCTGCTCAGGGGGGAAGGAGAACGTCCCTTCGGCCCCGAGAAAGCTGCCGGAGGGATCGACCTCGGAGAGACCAAGATCATGAGGAAGACGGTGCTTGTCGTGGACGACCAGAAGGAAGCCCGGAGTCTCGTGTGCCATGCCCTCCGGAGCCGCTACGACATCCGCGAGGCGGGCGATTTCCGCGAGGCGGCCGAAGCGGCCGCCGCCGGGCCGGTCGACCTCGTGCTGCTCGATCTTCATCTCCCCCCGGAGCCCGACTCTCCGAGCGAGGGGGTTCGCATTCACCGCCTTCTCCGGGAACGCTTCCCCGCCGTGCCTGTCGTGGTCTTGACCGCCGACGAGAGCCCGGAGGTGAGGCGGGATCTGGAGGGCCGCGGCGTGGAGGGGTACCTGACAAAACCGTTCGACCCGGCGCGTCTCCTCGAAGTCGTGGACGCGCTCGCGGCCGGCCGGGGAGAGATCGGAAGAGGCGCGGAGCGCGCCGGAAGGAAAGAGGGGGAGGTACGATGAAGACGAGGAGATTCGCCGTCCGTCTGATCACACGCCCGGCGTTCGCGGTGTGGTTGGTTCTGTGCGCCGTTCTCGCCGCCGGGGACGCGAACGCTTTCACGCCCGACCGGACCGCGCCGGAAGGGCCGCGGGCTCTTATTCTTCTCTCGCAGACGACCCTCCCGTCTTGTCTGGCCGTCGAGAAGGCGGTGGAGGGAGAAGGGGGCCGTGTCGCCTCCGTCTTCCGCCCGGCCGCGCTCTTCGCGTTCCTCCCGGAGGAGAAGGCGGAGCGGATCCGCTCGATGCCGGAAGTGCTCGATATCCGGTACGGGCCGGCGGAGCGGGGCTCGTACGGCCCTCTCGACCGGGACCGGGAGGCGGGGATCGAGATCTGGAACAGGCTCTACCTGGGGATCGGGAACCAGGAGCCGCCGCCCGGCGTCGAGCCGGCGCCGCAACGGGACTACGCCTGCGGCATCGCCGTGCCCGCCGAGTATCGGAGTGAGGCCTTCTCCGCGGAGAAGAAGGGGTACGGCGCGACGTTCCACTCGACGAGCGAGTACTTCATCCTGGACGGAGCGAACAGCCGCCACGAGAGATTCCACGTGAACTTCGTTTTTCCCGAATCGAACGGGGACATCGACGCGAGCAGCGAGGACTGGTTGCAGGCCGACATGACGACCATGCTCGTCGAGTGCCTCGAGGGGATCGAGTGGTGGGCGGCCCGGTACGGCCCCGCCCGCATCTCGGTCGTCGCGGCGACCACCTGGGAGGTGCCCACCCCGTGGGAGCCGATCACCCACCCTTGGAACTTCGAGTCGATCTGGGTCGATGACCTGATGGACACGCTCGGCTACGGCGGGGCCAACTACTTCTCGAAGGTCCGGTCCTTCGACAATAACTACCTCGTCTCCGCGAACGAGACGTGGTTCAACACGCTCTTCATCGTCAACTCGAAGAACGACGGCGACGGGCGGTTCGCCGCAGACGGGCTGGGGGTGAAGAAGTTCGACTACTCCTACTTCGGCGGGCCGTTCCTCGTGATGACCTGGGACAACGGACCGTGGGGGAACGACGACACCGACTACCTGTGCGCCCACGAGACGGGGCACACGTTCTACGCGCTCGACGAGTACGCGGCGTCCGGCTGTTCCGATTCCCAGAGGGCGGGGTATCTGAACGCGCTGAACGGGAACTGCGAGGCGGGGCCCGAAGACACGGTCCTCTGCATCATGGCGAACTACTGGAGGAGCGAGTACACGAACGGGGCGGTCTGCGAGTACTCGCGGGATCAGATCGGGTGGCGGGACACGGACGGGGACTCGATCCCCGACATCGTGGATCATCCGCCGATCCTCTCGCTCGGCAGTTCGGCCGATTCGGTTCTCTGCGGCGTCGTGCCGATCTACACCGGCGGCGTGGTCCCCGAGGTGGAGCCGAACCTGAATCCGATGCGCGAATCCACCGGATCCTCGTCCGGCGACAGCATCTCGGTCAACAGCGTCGCCCTCGTCGAGTACCGGCTGGACGGGGGGGCGTGGCAGCCCGCGACGCCCGTTGACGGCGCTTGGGACGAAGCGGACGAGAGCTACAGCTTCGCTCCCGGCCTCCAGGAGGGAAGGAGATCGGTCATCGAGGTGAGGGCGCGGAACTCACGCGGTCTCTACAGCGCGGTGGCCGCCGACACGATCGCCATGGCGAGCGCGTTCCTCTGGGTCGACAGCCTGGACGACGGGGATGCCTCGGACTGGACGATCTCGACGACCGGCGCATCGAGCCTCTCTCTCGACGGTACCCAGTCGCACAGCGCGCCTTGGAGCTTCTATGTCGCGGGCGGGTCGGGCTCGGGAGACGGGGCGACGGCCGCCTCACCCGATCTCACCTCTCCCCCCTTTCCCTATGTCGACCTGGGCGATCCATACACGATCTCGTTCTGGATCCGCTGGAGCTCGTTCCACTGGGCGAGGCTCGTCCTCTTCGGCCACGTCGGGATCATCCTCGATTACCCCTCCTATCCGATCAAGTACGACAAGAACGGAGACTGGTCCGGCCTCACAAGCCTCGGCTCTTCCTTCCAGAGCTATATCCCGGCGAACACGTGGGGGAAAGTCGAGATCTCGGTCGATCCGGGCGCGAGGGAGTATTCCGTCTCGCTCGGGGGGACGTATGTCGGCACGGCGACGTACAACGCGAGCTTCACGCCGTCGGCGTCGCTCAGCTTCCGGGATCACGGCTCCGCGACGGACTACATCAACGCATGGTATGACGACTTCTGGGTGAGCGGCTGCGGAGCCCCGGTCCCGACGCTCGTCGCGGAGGCCGGGCCGCCCCCCGGGCGGGAGACGCGCCCCCTCGCCGGGCGCCCGAACCCGTTCAACCCCTCGACATGGATCTCCTACGAGATCCCGCGGAGTGGACTCGCGTCCCTCCGGATCTACAACGTCTCGGGGGCGCTCGTCCGGACCCTCTTCGACCGACCGGTGACGGCGGGTTCGGGGAGTGTCGTCTGGGACGGACGGAGCGATCAAGGCGAACCCGCCGCCTCGGGTACCTATCTCCTCCTCCTCTCGAGCGGTTCCGAACGGGTGACCGGGCGGGTCGTGCTCATTCGGTGAGAACGCGCCAACGGGCGGCGGTTCTTCCGGGCGGGCGGACGTTGGGCTCATCATCAGAGGCCGCCCGGCCCGCGACGAAGCGGACCGGGCGGCACGGGGTAGGGTTATTTCAAGAGCAGCATCTTCCGGGTCGTCTCACGCTCGCCCGTCCGGAGACGGTAGAAGTAGACGCCCGACGGGAGATCCCGCCCGCTCTCGTCCGTTCCGTTCCAGGCGGCGACGTTCGCGCCCGCCGGGACCGGGCCGTCCACGAGGGTCCGAACGTGACGCCCGGCCACGTCGTAGATCTTCAGGGTGGCGCGGGCCCCCTCGTTCGGAATCTCGAAGCGGATCGTGGTCGTCGGGTTGAACGGGTTCGGCACGTTCTGGTCGAGGCCGAACCGGTCCGGGACTTCACCGGACGGCGCCCGGGTGTCGATGTCGCTCTGGATGAGGAACGCCAGGTCCATCGACTCTCCCCAGTACGGGTGCTGGGGCGGATAGATCAGCTCGTACCAGGGGCCGAAGTACGGCTCCGGACCGAGCCCCCACACGGCGTCGTCGTTCCAGTGCTCCCACGACGACTTCCATCCGAACCAGGCGTCCGGATCGTGGGGCTGGGCCTGCACGTCGAGCCAGTAGACGATCGGCTCGGTCTCGGTGCCGAGCTGCTCGAACGCCAGATCGTTGGGGATGCGGAACTTGTACACCCAGCAAACCGTGTCGCCGGGGAAGAAGTAGGAGTCGGGCGGGGTCATCCACCCTTCCTCGATCCCGTCCCGCCAGACCTCCACCGTGAAGCCGCCCGTGGGGACGTGGTAGATCCAGAGGGGATCGGCCGGCATGCTGTAACCGGTCGGGCTGAGGGAGTCGGGAACATCCCCGTGGAGGCTGAGCGTGAAGTCGACGGCGTCCGGTTGCAGTCCGAAGGGAAGCCAGTCGTTCATCCACGACGCCCACACCCAGATCTCGGTGACGAGGCCGGTCTGGGTGCAGAGGAAGTCGTCGGCCAGGATGTGCGGATAGGTGTCGTTCACGTCGATTCCCGTCGTCGCGAGGTCGGGCCGCTGGATCCACTTGCACGCCTGTTCCTCTTCGATGAGGACCTCGTAGTCCTCGACCTCTCCGTCCGTGGCGGGGCCGGCGGGGGAGAGACCGCCGCCCGTGCTGATACGGAATCGGGCGAAGGTCTGGCCGAGGGGGGTCGAGGCGGGCGGGACGACGTTGAACGAGTGGAAGCCGTCGGCGAGGAAGCCGGCGAAGACCTGCTCCGCCGCCGTCCAGACCTGGTCGCCGGTCCAGTCGATCCACGCCTCGACCACGCCGCCGCCGCCGTTCACCTCGAGCTGGATCGTCGCGACCTGGCCCGGAGTCATGACCGGGATGACGACGCCGTCCTCGTCGTCGTTCCCGTCGAGGAGATCGTCGCCGAGGGCGTTCGGATCGGCCTGGCCGTCCGCTTCTCCGTCGGGGGAGTCGGAGGCGTCGCCGAGCCACGGCCCGCCGATGACGTGCCGGGCGCCGTTGTTCGCGAGGTAGGTCGGGTACCCCGGAGCGGCGACGCCGTCGGGGGCGTCACCGAAGTCGAATTCCGGGGGCTGGGCCTCGCTCTGGATGACGAAGGCGAGATCGATCGACTGGCCGTACATCTCGTGGTTCGGCGGGTAGATCAGCTCGCCCCACGGTCCAAAGTAAGGCTCATTGCCGATTCCCCAAACGGCGTCGTCGTTCCAGTGCTGGATGGAGGTCTTCCACCCGAGGCGGGCCTCCGGGTCGCCCGGGATCGCCTGGACATCGAGCCAGTAGACGACCGGGTTGTCCGGCGTTCCCTCCTGGAAGAATCCCCCCGCCGGGCCCATGGGGAAGTTGTACTGCCAGCATGTATAGTCGGCGGGGAACCAGTACTCCTCGGGCGGATTCATCCACCCCTCGGGACTCCCCTCCTGCCAGATGCGTGCGGTGAACTCGCCCGGCTGAAAGGCGCGGTACCAGATCACGTTCCCCGGCATGCTGTAGCCGGTCGTGCTCTCCGAATCGGGAATATCAAAATGGAAACTGAGAATAAACGTTACGTCCGTCGGATCGAACCCGTGGGGAACGTAGTCGTTCAGCCAGGACATCCAAAGGTGGACACCCGTGATCAGGCCCGATTCGGTGCACCTGAAATCATCGGCCAGGATGAAGCCCTGACCGGTCGCGCCCATCGAGCAGTTGACGTCGATGCCCATCGGCGTGAGATCGGGGCGCTGGAGCCACTTGTACGGATCGTTCACGTCCCAGTCCGCCAAGGCCGGCGCGGCCGAGATGAGCGCGAGTAAGAAGATAGTTATCGGAAGACTTCGACGCATGGGCTCGTTCCTCCCTTCATCGGACTTGCCGGGTTTCACTCCGGGCACTCCCCATGGGGGCCGGGCTCAAAGAGCACAAACCCTCCAATCCTAGGCAGATCGACCCATAGGCACTCCCTCCGACGGCCCCGCCGCCTCTCGAATCATCTTCGCTGGGGAATTCTCCACCGATCGACCATTCCGGTCTCTCTAGTTTTCATTGTACTATGTAATCCGCCGAGTGGCGAAGAAGGAAGGGAGAGGGGGAGGGATCAGTCTTCCACCACCGGCCCGCTGGCACAATTCCCGTGGGGCGCGGACGCCCGAACCTATGATGCGGCAAGATGTTTGGGTGTCGGCGGATGGGGGAGTGTCCGGGCCCGCGGGGTCCGATGCAAGCCTATCCCGCGACTCTCATCCGGCAGATTCTTTGACTCCTCGCCCGTCCCATTCTCTCCCGATAGGCGGACGCAAACCCAAGTGGCCGGGTGAATTCCCGTCGAGACTGAATCTCATGTCCCTGAATTGCCGCAGACCTCCGGCTCGAAAAGGGCCAGGGGTTTCTGATCCGGTCCCGGTGCGATGTTCTCCTCCTCTCGAATCACGGAAATCACACCGAGATCGTTCATCATTCTGTCTCGGTTCCGTCGGCCTGACCTTTCCATATCCCAAGACCGAAGCTCTGGGCTGATTCGTTCATTCAACTTCCGGCGCCCCGGCGTGTAGGAGAGCGACGGATCTGAGGAATAACCACTCTCGGATCGCCGCCGGCAAGCTCTACAAGCGGCACCACAGTGACGCGCTCGGCAAGCTTGTAGCCGTGCTCGCCCGGATAGAGGACCGTCAGATGGTCAAGTCGAAGATCGGAGAGCGCGACGCGCATCGAGGGTGATAGACTCGGTCCGTCCTGCCGCTTTATCTCGACACCAAAGCGACGGCCGTTCTTGAAGAGCAGGAGATCCAGTTCGGCCCCTGTGTGTGTTCTCCAGAAGTAAGCCTCGTCTGGCTCGATCAGCTTCAGTGTCGCTTCGATGGCGTATCCTTCCCAAGACGCCCCAGATTTGGGATGGGAGAGAAGGTCTCTGTCGGTGCGGATGCCGAGAAGCTGATGCAGAAGTCCGCTATCACGAAGGTAGATCTTGGGTGACCTGATCTGTCGCTTCTTGAGGTTCTCGTGCCAAGGCGCCAGTTGTCTTACGATGAAAAGGTTCGTGAGCAGGTCGAGATACCGGCGCACGGTAGGCTGGCTCACGCCCAACGAACGAGCTGGCTCCGCCGCGTTCCAGACATTGCCATGATAATGTGCCAGCATTGTCCAGAACCGCAGCATGGTTGGGGCGGGGATGCTGATTCCGAGTTGCGGGAGATCGCGCTCCAGGAATGTCTGGATGAACTGGCTTCGCCAATGGAAGCTGTCGACTTCCGAGCGGGCAACGTAGGCCAATGGGAAGCCGCCGCGACGCCAGTGGCGCGGTAGCGCTTCTCCGCCTAACTCCTCCAAGTTGAAACCTGTGAGCGTAATCGTCTCCAGCCGGCCGGCGAGGGACTCCGAGGACTGCCGTAGGAGCGCCGGCGAAGCACTGCCGAGGATGAGGAAGCGCCCGCGCAGAGGTTTCCGGTCCGCTAAAACGCGGAGCACCGGAAAGAGATCCGACCGCCTCTGCACCTCGTCGATGACGACCACACCTCGCAGGGGTGCGAGCGCCGTCATCGGTTCGGCAAGTCGCGCCAAGCTCGCCGGGTCTTCGAGATCGAAGTAGTTCGGCGACTCAGCGTCGATGATCCGGCGTGCTGCCGTCGTCTTGCCGGATTGCCGTGGCCCAATCAGGGCCACCACACGACTGCGCCTTAGCGCCCGACGAATCGTATTCAGCAATCGAGGCCTATCAATCATGGCCGGAGCATACCATGAAAATCGAATATGTCACGTTCTTTTTTCAGGGTGCCTCAGCGCCTGGAGGGAATCTCGGAATGCCGGCCGGTGGCCGCAAAGCCGGAAGTGGGCACGGGAGTGCGCACAAATGCGCGCACGAAGCGGTTCCTGGCGAAAACAGACGCTCGCCCCTTGACTCCGTTGTGAGAATGCCAACGGTCGCCCGGAGAAATGGCCGAGTGGTTGAAGGGGGTGGTCTTGAAAACGTTATAAGGAATGTACTGCATTAAATCGCACCGACTGCCGAAGTGACACCATCCTAGTTAGTAACTTGCGCCCCAACGGTTTACGCCGCTGGGGCGTCTTGCTGTTCTTCCTTCAATCTCCGATCCTTTGCCGTGGTCTCGGGTCTATTGTGGAGCAAGGGGACGACCTATTCATCATACTCGATAACGCAATCTTCACTCTCCTTACCATACGAATCTGCGTACGCGCCAAGAAGGTAGCCCATTGCGCGGTATCCGCGTGCGCGTCTTTCGAACATTCTGGCCAGCACGGGGACATGGCGATCCGCATAATCCAAAATGTGGACTTCTGTCTTCGCGTGGTGCTGGCGGTGAAGACGTCCCGCATACTGCACAAGCGTGCCTCTCCATGAGACAGGCATCGCGAGGAAGAGCGTGTCCAAGCGGGTATCGTCGAAGCCTTCCCCAATGAAGCGCCCCGTTGCCAACAACAGGCGCTCTTCGGTGTCCGGTATACTTGCTAGCTTCTCGGCAGCGGCACGCCGTTCCTTGCTTCTCATTCCGCCTCGAAGAACAACGAGGTTGCGAGCTACGCCTTGGAGGCGCTTCGTGAAGAACGCGAGGTGGTCTCGTCGTTCCGTAAGCAGAATAGGAGATCGGCCCTCTTCAAGAGCTCGTATGACATCATCGAGGATGAGTGTATTCCGGTCCTCGTCCAGCGCCAGCTGGTTATAGATCTCCTGAATTCCGATGTCTTTAGTCAAATGCGCCAACCGGAAGCTGGTTTCTCGCACGATGAGTCGGTGTTTGAAGTGCTGCTGCGCCGCCTGGTTCTTGGGGTCGATTGAGAAACGTACTGGCCCAATCTGAAGTTGGAGAATGGGGTGATGGCCGTCTCGACGGCGCGGTGTTGCTGTGAGACCGTTGACGTACCGCGCCCGGACTTCACGCAGGACACGCTCGAAGGAGACAGCCGGAACATGATGACACTCGTCCACGATGACCTGGCCGTAAGTGGCAACGATGTCGTCGATCCTGTCATGGCGCACGAGGCTCTGGATCATGGCGACGTCCAAGCTGCCATTGGGTTTGCGCTTTCCGCCCCCGATTTGGCCGATCTCCTTGGGGTTGAGATCCAGGAACGTGGATAGCTGAGTGATCCACTGGTCCAGCAGCGGCGTTCGATGCACGAGGATCATAGTGCTACGGGCCCGCTGTGCTACGAGATGTATCCCCACGACCGTCTTGCCCGAACCAGGCGGCGCGACCAAAACACCGGTTTCATTCGCAAGCAATGCGCGCACGGCCTCCTTTTGAATCTGTGTCAACTCGCCGTGGAACTGAACATCAAGGGGTTGACCCAGACAGCGACTGTCCTTGATCTCCAAAGCAACGCCCAATGAGGCAAGCAACTCCCGAAGATCGTCAACGCATCCCCTCGGCAAGGCGATGTGCTGGGGGAAATCCTCGGCACAACTGATCACTCGTGGCGTCAACGCTGTGGAGAGTCTCATCGATTGCTTCTTATAGAACTCGGGATTCTGGAACGCCGCGCAACGCTTTATCTGATCCAAGAGCGGAGAAGGCAAATCAGCTTTCTCCACATACAGGAGCTGTGCCAGAACAGCCCGAACTTGCTTCGGGAGTGGTCCTGACATGACTGGTTGGGGACCACGGCGTGAGGGCGATCGCGACCATGGACGAGTACAATCGTCGTTGTCGACCGCCTCTCCCATCCCCACACCGATCACGAGGCTCCTTTCGGATGCTTCTTGTGCGAGCGACTCAACCTCAGCGGGCTCAATACGTCGAAGCGAGGCCAGGTATTCCCATTGGTCGGAGTATGGGATCCATTGGGTATCGACGAAGACCGAGTTGCCTTGCTGTCGCGGACCGTCTTGAAACGGCAGGGCGATGAGGTTGCCGAAACCACCACGAGGCATCGTATCTTGGTTCGGAAAGAGGCGATCATAGGATCTCATCGGTAACTCATGGCGGCGTGCCATCGCCCGCGTGATCAGATAGCAGCCCATTTTCCGTGCAGCGCTCGCAAACATGGGCGATTTGAAGAAGAACCAAACGTGAGCGCCATCGCCCGACCGCGAACGCTCAACTGCCACCGGCATGTTCGTCTCCTGGCAGATCTCTATGAAGGCGGATACGTCTTCCTTCCACATCCCCTTGTCGAAGTCGATGGCCAGAAGCCAACACGTCTCATCTTCCAAAAGGGGATAGAGGCCCACGACGTGCCGCCCCAGGAAATGGTCGAGGAGTACTTGGTCACTGACGGGGATGAAGGCCTGGTTCGGACACTCGCTGCACTTGACGCGGGGTTTGTCGCACAGGCCCCGAACCCATTCCTTGGCGCAGGCCGGCGAGTACCCCGCAGTGCCGTTCTTTACATTCATCCAGCGTTTCGGGAAGACATCCGTGCGCCCGCGAAACAGCTGACGGAATAAAGCGATTTTCTCACTGGGGGCTCTCGGCGCTCCTCCGTCCTGAATGTCACGCCGCTGCTCAGCGTGCCCTGATTCCTCGAGCGAAGACAACTCGGCTTGCAGCCGAGCGATCCGCTGCCGCGCTTGGTCGCGCTCCGCATCGAGTTCTGCTAACCGTGCTTCCTCTCGCTTCAGCTCTTCAAAGGAGGCGTCGCGTCTACGATCGTTCATCATTCTGTCTCGGTTTCGTCGACCTCACGCTCTCATGCTTCATCCGAGAAAAGCAACATATTGCTTTACCTTTGTCGAGCGAATCCTTGCTGCAGAGGAGCACTTCTTCCTGGAACACAGGCGGTTCCATCGGGGGGCGGATCCGGCCCGGTATGGACGATCTGGAACTGGGCGATCCCGCTTTCCAGGACCGGATAAGTTTTCTTCTCCGTGTTCAAGCACTCGACCAGTTCCTGCATGAGAATCGGCACGTCGAGGGGGGTGTGTGTGAACTACCTCGCCCGTGGCCGAGTTGATCACGTAGTCCTGGATTCGCCGGTATTCACCGGGACCTGCCACACGCCCGCCCACTTCCCCAACGAGATGGAAAAGAGTCAGTTGACAATCAGTTGAGAAACGGGTAGTTTTCTTACCCGTATGGGCACAAAACGTCAACTGAGTTTCGAGGAGTTCCTGGCGGCCTATCCAGTGTTTTCACTGGCCGAGTTCGCCAAGGCGCGGGGAGAGGAGCGTGATCTTCCATCCGCCCGTAATCAGCTGAAGCACCATATACGGCGGGGGAGGGTCAAGGCAGTGGCTCGCGGCCTGTTCGCCGTTGTGCCTCCGGGAATTCTGCCTGGAGGCTTCCAGCCAGATCGCTACCTGGTCGCGGCAGCCGCCCGTCCGGAGGGAGTCTTCTGCTACCATGCGGCACTCGAGTTGCTGGGAGCGGCGCATTCGGTTTGGAACCACTGCACCGTGCTCTGTGACAGCCGCCGATCGCCGATTCGGCTTGATGCGATCCGGGTCGTCTTTCTGGAAACACCGGCACCTCTGCGCCGGGCGGGTCGCGAGTCTCTTGGGGTACGTGAGATCGAGCACCATGGCCGCCGTCTTCGGGTGACCGGCCCGGAACGTACTCTTGTAGAAGGATTTCGACATCCCCACCGTGTGGGGGGACTCGACGAGCTGGTGGAGTCGGCCTCTGGCTTCGCGCTCATCGACTTTGCACTCCTGGAGCAGGTTCTGGACGCCTATGGTCAACGTTCCGTGTGGGCCGCGGTCGGATGGTTCGTTGACTCTCAGAGGGAACGATGGCTTCCGCCGTCCGATTTCCTCGAGCTCTGCAGGGCGAGACGTCCCCGACGCCACCAGTACCTCCTGCGTGGTCAGCGGGGGGGACGTCTGGTCTCGACATGGAACTTGATCCTCCCCGAGCACCTGACACGAGGGTTCGAAGGTCATGCACCCGAGGCGTAGTCGACTCCAAGCTCTTGCCGCGAAAACTGGTTTCCTGGCGCCTAGCCTGGAGAAGGTGCTTCGTCTTACAGAGGTTCTCGCGGATATCCACAAGCATCCTCGTCTTGGCGATTCACTGGTACTCAAAGGGGGAAGCGCGCTGAACCTCTTCTTTGGTCCGCCCGAACGACTCTCGGTGGATCTCGACTTCAACTACGTTCGCAGCCTGGAGCGGGAGGCGATGCTTCGAGAGCGGCCGCTCATTGAGCGGGCCCTTGTGGAGATTGTCCGGGCGCAGGGGTACGGCGTCCAACTGTCAGGTGATGCGCACGCCGGTAGGAAGTTCTACCTCGACTACAGTCGTTTCGATGGACTGGATGACCGTGTCGAAATCGACGTAAACTACATGTACAGGATATGCTTGCTTCCAGTCGAGGAGCGTTCCATCTGGCGTCCGGGCGAGGAGCCCGAGCTGCGGTTCCCCCTGCTCTCTTTCGAAGAGATTGCTGCGGGGAAGCTGCTGGCACTGCTCGATCGCGTGGCGCCGAGAGACGCGTGGGACGTAGCACGGATTCCCACTCTGTCGACTAACCCGTGGCCGGGAGATCGACTACGTTCGATCTTTGTGGCGTTTTCAGGGGCATTACCCCATCCCCTCCATGCCTACGACCGGTCTCGGATTGAACGTCTTGACGAGAAGGAGATCCAGCGGCGGCTTCATCCTATGTTGCGCTCAGGGCACCGCCCGAGATCAGAGGAACTTGTGGAGAAGGCGTGGGCGGTGGTGCGCCCCTTCCTCGACTTGACACCCGCCGAGCGGGAGTACATTGACAGACTTCAGTCCGGGGACTTCCAGCCCCAATTGCTTTTTCCCGAGGACGCGGAACTGGCCGAACGCCTGCAGCAGCATCCAGTGCTCCTCTGGAAGGCGAAGAACGCAACCGAACATGCTGGGCGGGCAGCCCGTCCGGAACGTGACGGGAGGAAGGGCTGATTCCAATTGCCTTGCCCGCTGGTCGGCTCGTCCCCAGAAAGAACGGTCGCAGGAATGGCAAGGAGCTGTTGCTTCGGGACGAATAACATGTTTCATTCACAGGACAAGGTGCTCTAGAATCAACAGCGACGACGTAGGGTGGGAGGGATGGCCGAGTGGTTGAAGGCGGCGGTCTTGAAAACCGCTGACCCGCAAGGGTCCGTGGGTTCGAATCCCACTCCCTCCGCCATTTGGGCGGGGGAGGGGGGCTGCTCGGGCGTCCCTTTTGAATATTGGCCGGAG
>JBDROZ010000080.1:0-7953 GCA_043809585.1 Candidatus Eiseniibacteriota bacterium | reverse complement strand
CAACCTCCTTCGTCGCGAGATCGAGCGAAAGGTCCGGCGGCAAGGATCAAGGGGGAAAACGCCCGGAGGTGGCCTAAGAAGGCCATTGAGGACGTTTTTACCCGAGTACGCAGCCGCCGGGCCTTGCAGCCGATCGTAGTAAAATGGAGGTTGTAAAACCGGTTCTAATAACTCACCCGTCGCATCTCTTCTGAATCCCGATTCCCAGAACGATCACGGTGAGACCGAGGATCGACGAGGGGAAGATCGTCTCCCCCACGATGAGGCGGATGAAGAGGAGGGAGATGAAGGGGGAGAGGAAGACGAGGTTGCTCACCTTCGCCGACGTCTCCGAGAGGCTCATGGCGTTCAGCCAGAGGATGAAGGCGAAACCCATCTCGAAGAGTCCGATGTAGGCGCATCCGGCGAGGGCCATGCCCCCGCCCGCGTCCGGCCATCGCCCGAGCCCTGCGTGGAGCAACGCGATGTAGATGGTGCCGAAGAGAAAGTTCATCGCCAGTTTCGTCACCGGCTCCCGCCGGTCCTTCATGTTTCGGATCCAGTAGAGCGCCCAGATCACGGAACTCCCGACCGCGAGGGCCGCCCCCGGCCCGTTCGTAAAGCGAAGCCCGAGCACGTCCCCCCGTGTCGAGATGATGAGCACGCCGGCGAAACTGACGAGGATCGCGACCAGCCCGAGGGGCCGGATCTTCTGGCCGAGCATGGGGGCCGAGAGGAGCACCACCATGATCGGCCAGGTGTAGTTCAGGGGCTGCGCCTCCTGGGCGGGGAGGACGTCGTACGCCCGGAAGAGAACGGCATAGTATAGGAAGGGATTGAGGAAGCCGTTCACAGCCGAGAGCTTCCACCCTTCCGCCAGGGAGGGGCGCGTCCTCCCGATCCCCCGGGCGAACCGGACCGCGAAAAGGAAGAGGGTGGACGCGAGGGACGACCAGAGGAGCATGGCCAGCGGGTCGGTGTGACGAAGGGTGAGTTTGAAGGCGCTCGCCACGGTGGACCAGCAGAGGACGGCCGCGAGGGCGAGAACGTATGCTCGGGTCTGGCGCGTCACCGGGTCCCCTCCGAGCCGCGCGGGCCGGTTCGCCGCGGGCAAGGCCGATTCTATCACCGGGTGTTCCGGATGTCCCCGGGTTCTCAGGGACGTAGTTCCGTTCGTTTCGTTTCCATGTGGGGACCCGGAGACCTGCCAATCGTACTCAACGAAACCGCGTCCCCAATGCCCGTTGCCGCGTGACGGACATAACGGACCTACATCCCCGGTGCGGCGCCTCGATTTTTCTCGCCCCGCGCTGCGGGCCCTGGCATGATGCGACCGGCGGGGAGGGAGCCATGAACCGGACGAAGATCGTGTGCACCGTCGGTCCGGCCACGAGGTCGCCGGAGATGCTTCGAATGCTGTTCGACGCGGGCATGAACGTGGCCCGGCTCAATTTCTCCCACGGCACCCGTGAGGAGCACGGCGAGGTCATCGACCGCCTCCGCCGGATCGGCGAGGAAGGGGGCCGCTCCCTCGCGATTCTCCAAGATCTCGCGGGTCCGAAGATCCGCATCGGACCGATCGCGAAGGGCTCCGTGGATTTGGAGCCGGGGGATGCGCTGGTGTTGACCGCCCGGGACGTGCCGGGCGACGGGCGGGAGGTCTCCCTCACCTACAAGGAGCTCCCGGGCGACGTCCGCCCCGGCGACTCGCTGCTCCTCAGCGACGGACAGATCGAGCTCGTTGTCGAGGAGACCCGGGCCCCCGACATCCGCTGCCGCGTCGTCATCGGCGGCCCGCTCAGCTCCCACAAGGGCATCAACCTGCCCGCCCGTTCGGTCCACGCGCCGATCCTGAGCGATAAGGACAGAGCCGACCTCGCCTTCGGTCTGGGCCGGGGCGTCGACTTCGTCGCCCTCTCCTTCGTCCGGAGCGCGAAGGACGTGGCCGAGGCCCGCTGCTTCATGGAGGAGTTCGGGAGAAGCGCCCCGATCATCGCGAAGATCGAGAAGCACGAGGCGGTGGATCGGATGCACGAGATCGTCGGCGCCGTGGAAGCCGTCATGATCGCCCGGGGTGATCTCGGCGTGGAGATCCCCATCGAGCGGGTCCCCCGGGTGCAGAAGGACCTCATCGCGGAGGCGAACCGGGCCGGGAAGCCAGTGATCACGGCGACCCAGATGCTCCGGTCCATGGTCGAGAGCCCGCGGCCGACCCGGGCGGAAGTGACCGACGTGGCGAACGCGATTCTGGACGGGAGCGACGGGGTGATGTTGTCGGAGGAGACCGCCGTCGGCCGCTACCCGGCGGAGGCGGTCGCCATGATGGCGAAGATCGCGGCCGAAACGGAGCGTTATTTCCCCTACGATACGTGGGCGGTTCGCTACGGCGATGCCCCCGGCGTCACCGTGGAGGAGGCGGTGGCCCACTCGGCGTGCGAGATGGCGTCCCGCATCGGCGCCGCGGCGATCGTTACCTGGACCGGGTCGGGGAGCACGACCCGCCTCGTCGCCAAGCACCGGCCCCGCCAGCCCGTACTCGCCGTGACGCCCGATGAAGAGACGTATCGGCGGCTCGCTCTTATCTGGGGCGTGGTTCCGGTGTGCATTCCCCGGGGCGGTTCGGACGGGGATTGGCGGGCCGAGGCGGTCCGGGTCGCCCGCGAATCGGGGCTCGTCCGCTCGGGAGAGCCAGTGGTGGTCACCGCCGGTCTTCCCCTCCACGTGCCGGGCACGACCAACCTGATCCACGTCGCCAAGGCGTAGCGGGGCGCGTGTTCGAACGCGCCGTGGCGAGATCAGAGGCTGTCGCCGGAGACGCCGGGGTCCCTCCCCGGGTACCATCGGCGGAGTTCGTCGAGGAGCCGCTCCAAGTCTTGCCGGGCCACGGCGATTTCCGGCGATTTCACGAAGCGTTTCGTCCCTTCGAGAATGTCGGCGGTCTCCTGTACCGTGGCCGTCACCGCGTCGATCCGGGGACATTGGAAGAGCCGGCAGGCCGGCGTCGGCTCTCCCTCCCCGATGAGCGTCTTGGTCAGCTCCCTGAGTTCGGTGAGGCCCCTCATGATGTTCCCGAAGGAGAGCGCCAGGTAGGCGTCGATGGAGACGGGGCCGGCCCCCGGGCTGCGGAGGGAGGACATCACCTCGTCGAGGGTGCGGTTCCACTCACCGAGCTCCCGGCGCGTCCCCCGGAGCCGGCGATAGGCGCGGTATTTCCGGATCGCCTTTTCGACCCGGTCGAGAAGCTCCTCGAGCTTGATCGGTTTCTCCACGTAGCCCGCCACCGGGAGGTCGTATCCCGCGGCGGCCGTTTCGTGGGAAGGAAAGCCGGTGATGAGAATCGCCTGCAGGCCCTCGGCGAGATTCGGCAGGTCCTTGATCAGCTCCAAATCGTAATTTCCCGGCATCTTGATGTCCGCCACGAGCACGTCGTATTCGTTGGTCCGGATGAGGGCGGCGGCGGAGGGCCCGTCGGGGGCCGTGTCGCAGGCGTATCCGGCCCGGCGGAGGAGTTCCGCCGTCGTTTGCCGGTGGGCTTCGATATCGTCGGCCACCAGAATGCGGCCCCTCTCGTCCATCCCGACCTCCTATTCGCCGATCGGAAGGGTGACGCGGAACGTCGTGCCCCGCCCCTCTTCCGTTTCCAGTTCGATTGTCCCCCCGAGGGCGCCGATATTCGCCCGCACGATGGAAAGGCCGAGACCGAGCCCTCCGGTTCGTTCCTCCCCTTTGGTGGTGAAGAAGGGTTCGAAGATCCGGTCCCGGTCCTTCTCGGGGATCCCCCGGCCCTCGTCGGAGACGCGGATCACGAGGGTGTGGTCCTCTCGGTCGAGCCGGACGGTGACGAGGCCCCCGTCCGGCGACGCCTCGATCGCGTTCCGAACCAGATTGTGAAGGATCTCGCTGAGGAGCCCCCCGGGGATCCGGACGGCGGCGTTCTCGGTCCCGACCTCGCAGCGGAGGGTCACGCGCCCCCTCTCCGCTTCGGGCGTCAAGAGCGCGCGGATCTCCTCGAGAAATCCCCGGACGTGGACCTGCGCCGATTTCTCGTGGATCGGGCGGTAGAGCTTGAACATCTGGGCCACGATCTCCACGATCCGGTCGATCTCGTGCTCCGCCACGTCGAGGTACCGGGCGTATTTGTGCTCCCGGTCGACGGCGTCTCCGATCAGCGTAAGGGAATTCTGGATTCCCCCGAGGGGGTTCTTGATCTCGTGGGCGATCCGCGCCGCCATGTGGGCGACGGCGACGAGCTTCTCGTCCTGGGCCCTCTTCGCCTCGAGCAGTTCGATCTGGCGGGCCCGCTCCCGGACGCGCTCCTCCAGTATCTCCGTGTAGTGATTCCGCTCCCTCTCCGCCTCCACCCGGTCGGTGATGTCCCGGGAGACGCTGATCCACCCGAAATTCCCGCCCGATTCGTCGTAAAGGGGCACGACGGTGTGGGAAACGGGGAAGACCACGCCGTTTTTCCGTTTCATGAGCATCTCGTGGTTCTTCATCACCCCGTACCGGTCGATGGTCTTGATGAGCAATTCTCGGAAGGCGGGAAGGTCCGCCTCCGACGGCAGAAGCATGGAGGGATGATTGCCGACGCAATCCATCCGGGTGTAACCGAAGACGTTCTTCACCGCGGAGTTGCAATCGGTGATGACCATCTTCTCCTTGTCGACGATGAAGACCGCGTCCACCAGGCTGTCGAAGGTCTTCGCGAGGAGTTCCTGGGATTCCCGAAGGGCCCGCTCCGCTTCCCTCCTCTTCGTGATGTCCTGCACGATGGCGAACATGTACGGCCTTTCGCCGATCTCGATCTTCACGTCGCTGATGTCCGCGTAGAAGACGGTTCCCCCCTTCCGCAACATGGGAACATCCGAGAAGAGCCGGGACAGTTCCCCCTCTTGCTCCCAGCCGTTACGGAATTCATCACGATTGGCCGGAGGGTGTAGATCGGCGACGGGGAAACCGCGCAGCGCCTCTTCGGAGTAACCGGTCATTTCCTGGAACCGGCGGTTCGTCATGAAGAGGCGCGAGGTTTCCCGGTCGGCGATGGCGAATCCGTAGGTCGCATTTTCGAATACCGCCCGGAGCCGCTCCTCGGAGCGCTTCAGCTCTTCTTCCGCCTGTTTCCGTTCCGTGGTGTCCCGGGAGACCCCCATGACGCTGAAGATCTCGCCGGCGCCGGAGCGGAGGGGTGTCAGGGTCGTTTGGAGCCAGCGGCGGACGCCGTGGAAATCGACTTCCCGCTCCGCCGTGTACTCCTTTCCCGAGTCGAATACTCTTTGGATGTTCTCCCGGAACACATCGGCGAGGGGATCCGGAAAGAGATGTTCGATCCGCCTACCGACGAGACGATCGGGCGACGTCTGGAAGGCGTTCGCCGACGCCTCGTTCACATAGGTCACCTCCAGGGCCCGGTCGTAAACGAAAACGAGATCCGTCGCCGACTCCGCGAGGGCCCGGTATTTCTCCTCGCTCTCCCGGAGGGCTATCTCCTTCGCCTTCAGTTCCGTGATGTCCCGGGATACCACCATCACCGAGGTATACTCTCCGTCTTCGTCCCGAATCGGAATGAGTGTGGAATTCGTCCAGATCGGGGGTCCGTCTTGAGTGATCCTCTGTTCCGAGATCACGGCCTCTCCCGACGCGATCGCCTTCTCCATGTTCCCCCGCGATTCGCTCGCGAGTTCCGGGTCGAGGATCTCTTCGATCGTCTTGCCGGTCGCCGCTTCGGCCGATGGGCCCATTCGGTTCTTGAGATGCCGGTTCATGTACCGCAAGCGCCGATCCGAGCCGAAGAGAGAGATGAAGTCCGTGGAAGACTCCGCGAGCGTGCGGTATTTCTCCTCGCTCGCGCGGAGCGCCTTCTCCGTCGACAAACGCTCCGTGACGTCCCGCCCGATGCAAAGAACCTGATGGGGCCTTCCGGATCTCTCGCGGCATGGTACCAGGGAGATCTCGAGGTTGACTTCGCGGCCGTTCCAACGGAACGAGACGAGGGTGTCTTCCGGCTTCCCACTCTCGAACACCTTGCGGACGCCCGCGAGTCCATCGCGGGCGATTTCCGGGGGAAGCAGCTCGTCGATGATGCGCCCCTCGATCTCCTCCCGGTCCCTCCCGTCGGCCCGGGCGAAGGCGGGGTTGACGTAGATCATCCTCATGTCCCGATCGACGGTGAAAATCATCTCCTTGGCCGATTCGGTCAAGGCCATGTATCGCTCTTCGCTCTGCTCGAGGGCCGATTCCGCTTCTTTCCGGGCCGTGACGTCGACAAAAATGACCTGGGACGCTTTCTCCCCTTCGAACCGAATCGGGCTGACGAAGATGTCGAGGGTACGGGTTTCACCGGACGGGAGAAGGATGGGGAGCTCGAAGCGGGATGTATCGATTTCCCCCGCGATCCTCCGGCGGTAGTTCGCGAACACGGACTCCCGCAGCTCGGGCGGAATGAACCGATCCAGTTCGTCTGGCGTCAAGTGGATAATCCGTTCCACGGGAAGTTTCACCATGTCCGCGGCGGCGTGGTTGGCGAAGACGATGCGGGGGGGCGTCCCTTGAACCACGAGAACGCCGGCCAATGATTGCTCGACGAGCGATCGATAGACGCGCTCGGACCGGCGGGCCCGGGCCTCCGACCAAGAGCGGATGATGGCGCCGCCCAGGATCTGGGCAAGTGCCCGGAGGGCGAATCGCGTGCGGGGGGGAACATCGTCGATCTTCCGTGCCCACCCGAATCCGACGAAACCGACCGCCCGGTCCCCGGCGCCCAGGGGTAGGTCCAGAAGAGCCTCAAGGCCGCTCTCCCGGAACAGCCTTCGGTCCCCCTCCTCGGCCGGGGGGATGTCCTCGATGTCCTTGATGAATGACTCTTCGCCGTTCTTCATTCTCCTGACGGTCCATGGAAAGTCGGCGCACGCGAAACCCCCGGGCGCGGACGGCGGATCCGGCGACGCCTCGCGACTCCAGTGATGGTTCAAGAAGAAACGTTGCCCGTCCTCGGAGAACAGGAACAGGACCACCCGGTCGGCGCCGACGACCGGTCCGATCTTCTCGAAAGCCCGCTCCACCAGTCGGTCCTTCTGGTCCCAGTCGGAGTCGATGAACTCCGAGGATATGCTCACGAGAAGCTGTTCGATTTCGAGGTGGCTTTGAAGAGAACGCTCGATCCGGGTGCGTTCCGTCACGTCGTCGACGATGGCCGACGCGGTGGGTGGTCTTCCCTCCTCGAGAATCGGGCGGACGTGGACGACGATGTCGAATCGCTTTCCTCCGAGAAGGAGGTCGGGGACGGTGAGACTGAGCGGTTCGCCCGTCTTCATGATCCTGCGAAACTCGGCGCGGAACCGGTCCCGGCTCTCGGGGGGCAGGAGTTCCGCCCCCTCCCGGCCGAGGATGGATTCCACGGGGTGTCCGGAGAGGGTCCGGTTGGCGTAGAGGATAATTCCCTCTTCGTCGAGCTCGATGATGATCTGGGGCGCGTGCTCGAGGATCGTCCGGCACCGGCTCTCGACGGAGGACTCCCCGACCCCCTCTTTCTCCCGGAGGCGGCGCAGCTCCTCCAGCTCCTGGATGAGCCGGGCCTTGGTTTTCCGGGCGTCCTTCATGGGGTGGCTCCCGTCCGGCGGGTGCCGGTGTCGACGGGGTCCGTTCCCGCCGCCCGACGCGCCGCCGGGGAGCGGGGAGGCGAGGGTTCTTGGCGGAAGAAGTATCTCACAGGTGGGGCGATAGGGAAAGTGGGGGCTGGTGGGCGGCGAAAAAGGCGGGAAGCGTCGTCTCCACCGATGATCACCACGCCGGCATCCCCGCCCTCTCGATTCCAGAGGCTTTCGGAGTGGTTCCGTGTAGAATCGGTTTCACAACCTCCTTCGTCGCGAGATCGAGCGAAAGGTCCGGCGGCAAGGATCAAGGGGGAAAACGCCCGGAGGTGGCCTAAGAAGGCCATTGAGGACGTTTTTACCCGAGTACGCAGCCGCCGGGCCTTGC
>JBDROZ010000079.1:0-7334 GCA_043809585.1 Candidatus Eiseniibacteriota bacterium | reverse complement strand
CTGCTCCTCGATCGCCTCGGGCTCCGCCTCCCCCAACGACTCCGCACGCCTCCCGGAATCTCCAAAATGTAGTGCCGACTCGACCCCGTAAGTCGTTGAAAAACCTCAAAACCACCCCCCGAACTGCGGAACTTGCGCTAGCCCAACCGGCAGATGGAGTGAGGCGGTCGGGCCGCGGCGCGGGACGAATCGTCCTGCCTGATCGAGGCTCTCTAGCCGAGGATCCGTTCGGCCACCGAGTAAATGTTCATCCGATTGCCACGTGCGAAGCCGACTAACGTGAGGAGAAACCGCCTGGCGAGTTTCACGGACAGATCCGTAGGCGCCGCCCGGGAGACGAGAACCGGCGCGTGCGCATGGATCGCCTTCACCGTGATTTCCGAGGAGAGTCTTCCCGAAGAGAAGAGCATGCATTGGCCGGGATCGAGGCCGGAGAGGAGCGCCTTTCCGATCACCTTATCCACCGCGCTGTGCCGTCCGATGTCCTGGGCGGTGAGCAGGAGCTGCCCCTGATCATCGGCCAGCGCCGCAATGTGTGCGCCCCCCGTCAGCTTGTACAGCGAAGCCTCCCGCTTCAGGACGCGCATGAACGCCAGAATCTTGTCCGCCTGGACCCGGAAGTCGGTCTCCACTTTTAGACAGCGACCGGGCGCGTCGAGGTCTCTACCTGCCACGCCGCCCCCGCACCCGGACGTGAGCGTTCTCTTTCTGAAGAAGTCGTCCATCGCATCGGCATCGAATTCGCCGCGCGCCTCCAACTTGCCCGATTTCATGTCGACTTGGACGTCCACCTCGTACGGCGGGGCCAGAATCCCCTCGTTAACGAGGAAGCCGACAACGAAGGCTTGGAGGTCGCTCGGCAGGCACACGAGCCCTACGAGAAGTCTTCCATTGAGGAGCAAATCGAACCGTTCTTCCCGGACGAGCATGTCCTCGCACTGCTCGCGACCCTTGGCCGTGTGGCGGGTGATCCGGATTGTCCGCGTCATCCCGCCGGAAGAGGCATCTTCGGAACCTCCCCCGCCGTCAAGGCGGAACTTCAACAGAATGGGGCTTTGGGGCGTTGGTTTCATCGCACTCATTATTCTATAGGACCGCCGCATTCATTCGCTCAGCTAATTTGTATCAAGAATAGCATGAATTCAGCTTGACCGCCGCGAAAAAGCGCTGCTACTATGTCAACGGTCAGATAAGGTGAATCCGACTCCTTACGCTGTCCTGGGTGTATGTCCCAGCCTCCCCGGGGGCATTCGGAGGGGGCGGCCGTGGCTTCGAGCCGACAGGTTATCCCGGCCCTCATCCTCGTCCTGCTGTTCCCGGCCTGCCGGGGATCGGGGGGAGACGACTATTCGCCTGCCCCCCGGCTCCTGATGGCCACCACGACCTCAACTGCGAACACCGGTCTTCTGGACGAGCTTCTCCCCTCATTCGAGGAGGTAACCGGCATACGGGTCGACTTCGTCGCCGTCGGATCGGGCGCCGCGCTCAAGTTGGGGGAGAGCGGAGATGTGGACTTGATCCTATCCCATGCGCTCGACGCCGAGATCGACTTCGTCCGGGCCGGCTTCGGCGAAGCCCGTGTGCCGATCATGTACAACGACTTTGTTGTTGTCGGTCCCTCCTCCGATCCGGCGACGGTCGCGAATGCCGGGAGCGCGGTCGAAGCGTTTCGCCGGATCGCCGAGAGCGCCTCGCCTTTCATCTCCCGCGGAGACAACTCGGGAACGCACATGAAAGAGGTCGCCATTTGGGAAGAGGCGGACGTCGCCCCCTCCGCTCCCTGGTATATCGATGCCGGACAGGGGATGGGCGCCTGTCTTCTGATGGCGGAGGAGAAATCGGCGTACGTCCTTTCCGACCGCGGGACGTATCTCACGAGAGCCGCCGATCTCGAAATCGAGGTCTTGTTCGATGGGGATACGCTCCTGTACAACCCGTATGCGGCGATCGCGGTCCCTCCGGGCCGACGGCCGGCCGGCAACTACGAGGGCGCCCAGGCGCTGATTGAGTGGCTCACTTCCGCGGATGGACAGAACCGGATCTCCCAGTTCCGCATATGCGGCGAGCCGCTCTTCTACCCCCATCCGGCGGATAGGAGAAAGAATTGAGTTTCCTGCTGGGCGGCATCGGAGACGCCCTCGACCTCATCGCCCGACTCGATCGGGAACTACTCACCATTCTCGGAACGACCCTGCGCGTTTCGCTGACGTCGACTCTGATCGCCTCCCTTCTGTCGCTCCCGGCCGGGTTTCTGCTCGCGATCCACCGATTCCACGGAAAGCAGGTGGTGCTCGCCCTTCTGAAGACCGCTTTCGCTCTCCCCACCGTGGTGGTCGGGCTCTTTGTTTACGCCTTCATCGCCAGGAACGCCCCGCTCGGCGGACTCGGACTTCTCTTCTCGCCGGCAGCGATCGTCATCGGCCAGGTCCTCCTCGTTACGCCGCTCATGACGGCCCTCGTTCACGGCGTGCTTTTTTCCAGCATGCGGACGTCCCATGAGGAAGCACTTCTGCTCGGCGCCTCTCCTCTCGCCGCCTTTTGGAAGACCCTTCTCGAAGCGAGGGCGGGGATCGCCACGGCGGTTGTCCTCGGCTTCGGGCGGGTGGTTTCGGAAATCGGTATTTCTCTCGTCCTTGGCGGGAACATCCGCGGTCTGACGCGCACGATGACAACCGCGATCGCCCTCGAGACCGGACAGGGCCGGTTTCCCGAGGCGGTCGCGCTCGGGATCGTTCTCCTTCTGATCGTCCTCGGCATCAACCTCGGCGTTCAATTGGTGGAGAGTCGAAGTGGCGCTCTATGAAATCCGGGCTCTCCGGTTTAATTACGGCGATCGGTTTCGGCTCGCGATCGACGATTTTCGTCTCGATCGTGGAGAAAAGCTCGCCGTGATCGGCCGGAACGGATCGGGGAAGACCACGCTTCTCCGGATTCTCGCCCTCTTGGAGCGCCCCGCCTCGTGGGAATGTTTCCGATATCGGGGACGAGACGCGATGCCTGGCAGGACAAGCCGGGCCGGAATCGGCCTCCTGAGGCAGCAACCGTGGATCTTTCGGGGGAGCGTGGCCGCCAACCTCGCTTATAGCCTCCGGGTGAGACACGTCCCCCGGCGGGAGATCCAAAGGAGGGCCGTGGAGATGGGCGAACGACTCGGCCTCTCGGCGCTCGCGAAGGCGCCCGCGCGAAGCCTGTCCGGCGGCGAACAGAAACGGCTTGCCCTCGGACGGGTCCTCGTCGCCGAGCCGGAGGTTCTCCTTCTCGACGAGCCGATGGCCCACCTCGACCAGCATTCCCAGGAGATCATCGAAGAGGTCCTCGCCGCGAGTAAAACGACGCTTCTCATCGTCACCCATGATCTCCGGCTGGCATCCAGATTTCCCGGCCGAACTCTCGTGCTCAAGGACGGCAAGATCTCGCGAGGTCAGCCGGAGAACATTCTCACAGGGAAGTTCGATGGAGAGACGCTCACGACCCGGCGTGGCTTTCGGATCCACACCGCCCACGCACCCGCTCGGTCGATCGCGACGGTCACGATCAACCCGCGGGCCGTGGTTATCTCGCTCGAACCTCTCCGTTCGAGCATGCGAAATGTTTTCCCGGGGCGCATCGAGGTGATCGAGATGCGGGGGGAAAACGTGTGGCTCGAGATCGATTGCGGGGAGACCTTCGTCGCGTTCATCAGCCGGAAATCGTACGAAGATCTGGGGCTGAGCCTGCGCCGCCCGGTTCTTGTCTCTTTCAAAGCGGCGTCGGTGCAGGTCTTATGAGGAAGGCATGACCACTTTCGACGAAGCGATCCGCATCATCGGAGAGAAAAGCGTGGAGGGTGACCGAACTGCGGAGATCGAGATCACCGCGGCCACCGGATACGTCCTGGCGGAGGAGGTGGTCTCCGACATCGACATGCCCCGCTTCGATCGGGCGATGATGGACGGCTTCGCCATCCGCCGTTCCGATTCGCCCGTCCGCTCGTTTCACCGCATCGTTGGGACGATTAGCGCCGGGGACTCTTTAAGCGTCCCACTCGCCGAAGGGGAGTGCGCGCGGATCATGACCGGCGCCCCACTTCCGGAAGCCGCTGACACCGTGGTCCCGCAGGAAGAATCGGAGGAGGAAGGAGAGTGGGTGCGGTTCATGCGCCTCCCGCCACGGGGTGCGCACATCTCGCCAATGGGAGAGGACGTGAGGGCCGGAGACGTGGTGCTCCGGAGAGGAACTCTCCTCGGTCCTCCGGGGATCGGCATCCTCGCCGCCGCCGGACGCCAGACCGCCCGTGTTTTCGCTCCTCCCGCCGTGGCCTTTGCGGCGACCGGAGAAGAGCTGGTCGAGCCGGGAGAGGTGCTTGGACCGGGGCGGATCTGGAACAGCAACGCGTACATGCTTCAGTCGCAGATCGCCGAAGCGCGCGCCCTCCCGCATTACCTCGGTATCGCCCGGGACAGGGAGGACGACCTCCGCGCGAAAGTCACCGAAGGCCTCGGATACGACATGCTCGTCATTTCCGGCGGTGTCTCCATGGGACGCTGCGATCTCGTTCCGCCGCTTCTGGCAGAGTGCGGTGTCCGAGTCTTCTTCCGCCACGTCCGCGTGAAGCCCGGCTACCCGACCCTCTTCGGCGCCCGAGGGAAAACGCTTGTATTCGGCCTCGCCGGTAATCCGATCGCGACGCTCTTCGGCTTTGAGCTGTACGTTCGCCCGGTGATCCGTGCTTTCCTGCGTCATCCGAAACCGTTGGCCGCCTTTTTGCGGGGTGAACTGACGGAGTCGGTCACCAAGAGGGAGGGGAGGACCAGTCTGGCTCCGTGCATCTGTGAAAGGGAGGATGGGAGATTCCTCCTCACGCCGATCCGTACCCACGGATCGGCCGATCTGTTCGCCGTCGCGGGGGCGGATTCGATCGCCGTCCTCCCCGAGGAGAAGGGAACAATGGGAAAAGGGGCCGTCGTCAGGTTCTGCAGGATCGGGAAGTGATGAGAGACCCGTGGGGAAGGGAGATTACCTGTCTCCGGTTGTCGATCACCGAACGCTGTAATCTCCGGTGCGTCTACTGCCAGCCCGCCGTGGGAATCCGTCTCGTTCCGAAGAGCGAAGTCCTGACCTACGGCGAGATCATCCGGGTGGTCCGGTGTCTGGTGGAATCCGCCGGGCTCGCCCGGGTGCGGATCACAGGGGGAGAGCCGCTCGTTCGGCCCAGCCTACTGTCGCTGATCGAGAGGCTCGCCCGTCTCGATCTCGAGGAGCTGACCCTCACCACCAACGGACAGCTTCTCGCCCCTCTCGCGAAAGCTTTGAAAGAGGCGGGAATCCGCCGCGTCAACATCAGCATCGATACGCTGAGGCCCGATCTCTTCGAGAACCTGACTCGCGGGGGAGACCTCGGGCGGACTCTCGAAGGGATCGAGGCGGCCCTGGCGGCGGGACTCACGCCGGTGCGGCTGAACGTGGTACTCATGAAGGGTTGGAACGACGAGGAGGTGGTCGAGTTCGTCCGATACGCCTTGGACCGGGGTCTCGAGGTGCGTTTTCTTGAGTTGATGCCGATCGGCCGGCCGGGGCTGCTGCACAGCGAGAGGTTCGTTTCGATGGCGAGTGCGGTGGAACGCCTCCGCGAGGGTTTCCAGCTCACGGAGCTTTCCCGCTTTCCCGGCACGACCTCGATCCCCTATCGGGTCTCTGACGGGAACGGGAGGACGGGAGGGATCGGGTTTATCGCCCCTGTGACGCGGCCGTTCTGCAACGAGTGCGGCCGGCTCCGACTGAGCGCGACAGGGATTCTCCGGGGGTGTCTCATGCACCGGGAGGGAAGCGACCTGAAATCGGTTCTTCGCGATTCGACGCGGGGGGGGGGCGAGGCAGGCCTCTTGCGTGGGGTCCGGGAGGCGATCGGCCGGAAACCGTGGGCCGGCCATATGGAATCGACGGAAGGGATGTACCGGCTCGGAGGATGAGCGTGCGCGACTCGATTCGGGACGACAAAGCGGCCGGCGAGGGAGTGGGCGGGGTCACGCTCTGGCCCCATACGGGCGCTCTGCTCGTCGGGGGGAAAAGTCGCCGCATGGGCGAGCCCAAGGCCGCGGTCACCCTTTCCAACGGCGAGATCATGGGAGAGAGAATCGCCTCTCTGCTCGCCCGTCTTTGCCGGGAGGTGGTTCTCGTCGGTTCCGGCGAGCATCTGCCCCCCGGCCTTGAGCATCTTCCCCTCCTTTCGGACAGGTGGGAAATGTGCGGCCCCCTCGGGGGCCTGGAGGCCCTTCTCGCCTCGGGGCGGGACGACAAGTACCTCGTTCTTCCGTGCGACCTCCCTCTTCTCCCCCTTCCACTCCTCCGATCCCTCGTTCGGCCTACGGATGCGGCGCCCGCTCTCTTCTCTCTGCCGGGTGCGAAGAGACCTGAGCCCTTTCCGTTGCTGATCCCTTCAGGCGCCCACCCGAGGCTTCTGGAGGAGCTCCGGGCGGGCCGCCGCTCTGCGCGGGCTTTTCTCGAAAGCCTGTCCCCCCGGCTCGTGAATGCCCCGGCCGGCACGGACTCGTGCTTCGAGAGTCTGAACTCGCTCGAACAGATTCGTGATCCAGGGCTCGCGGATCGCCTTTCCCGCGCGAGTGGGGGGGTGACGTGAAGATCCGCATCTATGGGAACTCGATCCGCCTCCGTCTCGACGGGGCGGAGCTCACCGAACTCGTCGAGAAGGGGAGGGTCCGCCGCCTGATCCGTTTCGGACCGGGTGATCAGGCGACACTCGCCTACTCGGTGGAGACGGGCGACCGCGGGGCCCCCGCCGACGCCGACTTTCGGGCCGGTGAGATCCGCCTCTTCGTGAGGGCCGAGGAGGCGAGACGATTGGAGGCGGGGGGCGAGGTGAGCGTCGAGGGCGAGCGCAGGATCGCCGGGGAGGCGGTTCTCCGGGTTCGGATCGAGAGGGATTTCGCGCCGTAAAGCCGCCCATGGCGAGACGACCGCCCACCATGCGCGGAAGCAGGAAAGAAGAGCGGCGCACACCGGACGTGGCGGGTGAACTCGCATCCTCCACCCCGAAGGGTCGGGCAGGGTGGATTCAGATGCGACCCGAGAACGAGCAGGCATACGATCCGGTGCGCGCCCAGGCAACTCGGTTTTCAAACGTTACTGGCCGGATGCCGGTGACATCCTCGCCTTCGTTTCCGTTCTCCCTAGAACCGGTTTCACAACCTCCATTCTACTACGATCGGCTGCAAGGCCCGGCGGCTGCGTACTCGGGTAAAAACGTCCTCAATGGCCTTCTTAGGCCACCTCCGGGCGTTTTCCCCCTTGATCCTTGCCGCCGGACCTTTCGCTCGATCTCGCGACGAAGGAGGTTG
>JBDROZ010000078.1:0-8517 GCA_043809585.1 Candidatus Eiseniibacteriota bacterium | reverse complement strand
GTCCGTATCGAAGGGCTCGGGCGGAACCAGTCCCCCACTCGCTCCGAAGCTGATGAGCTCGGTCAGGTTCTTCCACTTGCCCCGGTCCGTCCTTCGATACACCGGCCGGTTTCACCGGCCGGCACTCAGGACGAACGGGGGGGGATTCCATCCCGGCCCGCAGCAGGAAATCCGGAGGGGGCGGGTCTTACTCCAGGATGAACAAATCCCACGTCCCGTTCCGGTTCGAGGCGAAGGCGATCTTGTCCCCCTGAGGGGACCAGACCGGCTCACGGTCGGCGTTCTGGTGGGTGGTGAGGATCTGCTTCCGGCCCGTCGTGGTGTCGAGCACCCAGATGTCGTAGTTCCCGTTCCGGTTGTACGAGTAGACGACGTAGGGGCCCTTGCGGGACCAGTCGGGGTCGATCTCCTTGTAGGTCGGGTCGTTCCCCCCTTCGATCTGGCTGATGATCACCGAGGGGGGCGTCGCGGTCCAGAGGTCGGCCGGGGAGAGCTGGTTCGAGGTGAAGGCGACGGCGTCGCCGGCCGGCGACCAGGTCGCCGACGACTCGGCGGAAGCGGCGGTGGTGAGGGACTCGGGTACGCCCGCGGCGGCGTCCCCCGCCATGGCCACGGCGTAGATATTCCAGTTGCCGTCCCGGTTCGAGTGGAAGGCGATCTTCGACCCGTTCGGGGACCAGGCGGGCCCCCTGTCGTCGTGGGCGCCGCTCTCGGTGATCCGCGTCGCCGCGCCTCCCGTCGCGGGGATGGTCCAGATGTCCCAGTTCCCGGAGCGCCGGGAAGCGAAGGCGATCGACGTGCCGAGAGGGGACCAGGCGGGGGAGATGTCGTCGTTCGTGTTCGTCGTGATCTGCGTGGCCGCCCCCCCCGAGGCGGAAATCGTGTAGATGTCCTGATTCCCCCCCGAGCCCTCGGACGTGTAGGCGAGAAAATCCCCCCCCGGCGAGAACGCCGGCTCCCTCTCCTGGTCGGCATTGGTGACGGCCACCGCCCGGGGCGTCCTCGCCTCGATGTCGACGTGGACGACGCCCGATCCCTTCGACCCGAGCTTGTCCTCCGCCTCGACGGTGATGGTGAGGGGTTCCCCCGCGGGGAAGAGGAAGGCGGGGAAGGTGAAGGAGAAGGGGGAAGCTGTCGCCGTGGCGAACACCTCGCCGTCCGCCTTCAGCCGGATCGCCGCGAGCGTGTCCGGATCGGCGGCGCTCCCCGACACGGTGAAGATCATGCCGGACACGCCGCTCCCCTCGGCGGGAGAGGAGATCGTGACCGACGGCGGCGTCCCCGGATCGGTCGGGTTGTCGTGCTTGCCGCAGGCGGCCCAAACGAGCAGTCCGCCGAGCCCGGCGGCGAGGACCGCCCGGCCCCGCGGGCGGATCGGAAGGGGCGCTCTCGAGTCCATGGTTCTCCTTCGGCCACGGCCGGTTGACGGGGCGCCGCCGCCGGTGGTACCTTCCGCCGGGCGCCCTTTCACCGATCGGGAGGCGACGAAACGTGAAGCCCCGCCTGATCCTCCCCCTCCTCCTACTTATCGGCCTCGGCATGCGCCTATCTTACTGGCACGGCACGTCGGACAGCCCCGAATTCCGCGTCCCCGTCCTCGACGCCCGCTGGTATCACGACCGGGCCGAGGCGTGGGCCGCAGGGTCGCCGGGGAGCGAGCAGGACCTCTTCCGGGCCCCCGGCTATCCGTTCCTTCTGGGACAACTGTACAAGATCTTCGGATCCGGGCCCTATACGGTTCGAATCTTCCAAATGCTTCTCGGCCTCGGGGCGATGCTCCTCCTCCGGGCGATCGGCGACCGGATCTTCGGCCCCCCGACGGGGCTCGTCGCGGCGGCCCTTCTTCTCTTCTACTACCCCTTCGTCTACTTCGAAAGCGAAACCCTCGCCACCACGACCTATCTCTTTCTCCTTCTCCTGACGACCCGGCTTCTGCTCCGGGCGGGCTCGGGGGAGGGCATTCAGTGGCTCCTCGCGGGGATCGCCCTCGGGGTCGCGGCGGTGGTCCGCCCCACGGCCCTCTCCCTCGCGCCATTTCTCCCCCTCTGGGCGTGGCGCCACGAACGGCGCGCGCTTCCGGCGATCCTCCTCCTTACGGGGATCGCGATCCCCCCCGCCGGCGTGGCGACGGCGAATCGGATCGCTTACGGAAAGTTCCAGCTCGCCTCCCAGGGGGGAGTGAATCTTTACATCGGAAACAACCCGGCGGCGGACGGCAAGACGGCGGCCGTGCCGGGGTGGCAAGACGCGGCGTACGAGACGAAGAGGTACGAGGACGTCGTCTCCCTCGCGGCGCGCCGGATCGCCGAACGGGAGAGGGGAGGGCCGCTCACCCCCGCCGAGGTCTCCCGGTTCTGGCTCGGGAGGACGGCGGCGTGGGCGCGCTCCTCGCCGGGGGACGCGGCGGGTCTTCTCGCCCGCAAAGTGTACTACCTCCTCAACCGGGTCGAGATCCCGAACAACCGCCTCCTCGGGCCGTACGTGAGGGAAGAGGCCCCCTGGCTCTACTACGCCACGCCGGGGGCGGGGGTCCTGATCGCGCTCGGCGCGGCGGGGATCTTCGTCGGCGGCGGGGCGCGCCGGGGGAGGGACCTCCTCATCCTCATGCTCGCCCTTCTCGCCGCGGGGGTCGTCCTCTTCTTCGTCTGCTCCCGGTTCCGGGTCCCCCTGATGCCGTACTGGATCCTCTTCGCCGCGTGGCTCCTCGTGCGGCTCGCCCGCGAGAGAAGGCGCTTCCCCTTCGGGCGGGCGGCGGCCGTCGCCCTCCCCCTGCTCCTTCTCGCCCACACCGGGTGGGCGGGCGTCGGGGAAGTGAGAGATCTCGCCCAGATGTTCTTCTCCCGGGGCTTCGCTTACGCCGAGGAGGGGCGGCTCGCCGAGGCGGAAACCTGGTACCGGAAGGCCCTCGCCGAGGAACCGGGGAACCCGAGGATCCTCGTCAATCTCGGGACCCTCCTCGCCGAGCGGGGGGAGGGGGAGGAGGCGGAGCGGGTGCTCCGGGAAGCGCTCGACCGAGACCCCGGCTACGCCCCTTTCGTCTGGAACAACCTCGCCCTCGCCCGCTCGATGGCGGGGGACGACGAAGGGGCGGCCCGCTTCTTCGAGCGGGCCCTCGCCGCCGATTCGGGGGACGCCGATGTCTACGCCAACCTCGGCAACGCGCTCCTCTCCCTCGGCCGCCCGGAGGAGGCCCTCGTGCGGTACGACGAGGCGCTCCGGCGGGGGACGGAGCGGGTGGCGCCGGTCCGCCTCGGCCGGGCGGTGGCGCTCGTCCGTTCGGGGATGATCGACGAGGGGGTGCTCGAGGCGGCGACGGTCGCACGGGCCCTCCCCGGCGTCCCCGAGGCGTGGGCGGTCCTCGCGGAACTCGCCGCCGCTGCGGGGAGGGACGATCTGGCCGAGGAGGCGGCGGGCCGCTTCCGCATGAGGATGGGCCGGGCCCCCGGCCCCGGCGACCTGCCCCCCTGGGCGAGGGAAGGGCGGTGAGGTCGGGTCGGTCGAGAGGGGAAAGGAAACCCGTTCGTCCTGAGTGCCGCCGAGTAGAGCGAGGCGGTGTATCGAAGGGCGAGCCGACGAGACTCCTCTACACTTGATCAGCCGACAGGATTGGTTCATGGGAGACTCATGATTCAGGGCAGCGAGTCGAGAGATCGCCATGGAAGGCTCCTCGGCATCTCGACGCTCCGATCGCTCCTCTTCGGCGCGGTGGTTCTCCTCTTCTATCTCGCCACCCTCGCGCCGTCGGTTCCGGCGGGGGATGGGGGGGAGCTGGTCACGGCGGCGTCTCTCCTCGGCGTCGCCCACCCGCCCGGCTATCCCCTCTACACGCTCCTCGGAAAGATCGCTCTTTCGATACCGGCCGGATCGCCGGCGGCGCGGATGAACGTCCTCTCGGCCCTCTTCGCGGCGGCGGCAGCGGCGCTCCTCTACCGGGCCGTGGCGCGGGTGACCGGGTCCGATTTCGCGGCCCTCTTCGGCGGCGCCCTCTTCGCCTTCGCCCCCACGTTCCACGCCCAGGCGACGGCGGCGGAGGTGTACGCCCCCGCGATCTTCCTCTTTCTGCTCGCGCCGACCCTCCTCCTCGGGGAGGGAATGCGGGGGAGGGTCGGGGGGGCGTACGGGGCGGGCCTCGCGGCCGCCCATCATCCGATCGGCCTCTTCTATCTTCCCTTCCTGGCGATTCTCGCGTTGATCCGGAAGGGGACGGGGAAGCGGATGATGGTGGCCATGGCCGTTCTCTTCCTCGTCGCGATCACGGTGATCGCCTACCTCCCGATCCGGGCCCGTTCCGGCGTTCCCCTTCGCTGGGGAAACCCGGACACGATCGGCGGCGCGATCGGGCACGTTCTCCGATTGCCCTACGGCGATCTCCCCGGCATGGCCGGGCCCGCGGAGGGGGGGGCATCATTCGCGGAGAAGACGAGGATCGGCGCCGGACTTCTCGCCGAGGAGATCGGGATCGCCGGGATTTTCCTCGGCCTCCTCGGCGCGGGGCTCCTCCTCATGAGATGGAGGGGGCGGGGGGCGCTTCTCGCGGCGGCGATCGTGGCCGGGTTCCTCGGCACCCTCGCGGCGGTCGACCTCCGCCCCACGGTGCCGTCGGTCGCGTCGAACCGGATCTTCCTCTTGCCCGTGGCCGCGCTCCTCGCCGGCGCGGCGGGGGTCGGCCTCCACGGCTTGGTCCGGGCCGCCCGGGCCCGGTGGCTCGCGCCGCTCCTCGTGATCGTCATTGCCGGTCCCCGGCTCGCCGCGGAATTCCCCGGCCCCCGGAGGGGGGACCACATCGCGGACGATCTCGCGAGGAGCTACCTCGCCGACCTTCCCCCGGACGCGACGCTCCATACCGTCGAGGGGCACCTGCTCTTCCCCCTTCTCTACGTGCAGCAAGTGGAAGGGTACCGGCCCGACGTGCGGATCGAAGCGCCGAAGGATGTCTGGCGGACCCCGCCCGGAGAGCGGCTTCCCCTCTTCTTCACGACCTGGGAAGCGGCGGGCGGGACGCCGGTCTCGCCTCAGGGGATCGCCCTCTATGCGGCGCCGCCGGGGAAGCAGCTGATGTGGAGGGACGAGTGGGACCGGATCGGGCTCCGGGCGCCCCCGCCGGAACGAATCGGGGCGACGGAGCGGGAGGTGCTCTTCGGTTTCCGGCTCCACTACGCGCGGTGCCTCGCCGCGGCGGGACGGCAGGCGCGGGCGCGGGAAGAACTCGCCGAAGCGGCGTTCCTCGCCCCCCGGGCGGAGGAGGGGCCGCTTCATCTCGCCCGGGGTTATCACCAAGCGGGCTTCCCCGAGGAGGCCCTTCGCATCTACCGGGAGATCGCGGCGGAGGACCCGGAGGAGTGGCGGAGCCGGCTCTTCGCCGGCGTGATCCTCGACGAGACGGGCCGGCCGGCGGAGGCGCGGGCCGCCTTCGAAGAGGTCCGGCGGATCGCCCCCGATCGGCCCGAGGGACATCTCTACCTTGCCCACCAACTGCTCCGCGCCGGCGACCGGGAAGGAGCCGCCCGGGCCGCGGCCGCAGGGGTCCGCATCGCCCCCGAGCACCCTCTGGCAAGGGCGTTCCGCTGATCCTCGGCAGCCGCTTCCAACGGTATCGGATTCCCCGTCGGTATCGGGTTCCTTCGGAATCTGATACCTTCTTGAAATAAGGTATCTGGTCAGGAATGGGGAGATCGCGTCGTGATTCATTCGATCGCCGACCATGAGAAATGGATGGGCCTCGCCCTCAGGGAGGCGGAGGCGGCCCTCGAGGAGGAGGAGGTGCCGGTCGGCGCGGTGGTCGTCCATGAGGAGCGGGTGATCGGGCGGGGGCACAACCGGACGGAGGGGACGATGGACCCGACCGCCCACGCGGAGATCCTCGCCATCGGCGCGGCCGCCGAGGCCCTCGGCTCGTGGCGTCTCGAGGGGGCCACGCTCTACGTCACGTTGGAGCCGTGCCACATGTGCGCCGGAGCGATCGTTCTCGCCCGCCTCGAAAGGCTCGTCTTCGGCGCCACCGACCCGAAGGCGGGGGCCTGCGTCTCCCTCGCCGGAGTCGTCCAAGATCCCCGCCTGAACCACCGGGCCGACGTGCTCCACGGCATCCTCGAACGGGAGTGCGGCTCGATCCTCGAGGAGTTCTTCCGGAAGAAGAGGAAGGAGTGATTCGCCGCAATGCCGGCGCCGGGGTCCCCGAGGGCTGCCGTCCCCCCTGTCTCTCGGGGGAAAGCCTTTGACCTACCCGGCAATTGACCTATATTGATAGAAGCAATTCAGGGTTCCTCATCCCGATTCGACACGCCCACCGGGCCTTCGCGAAATCGATGATCGGTGATGGATCTGGTCCCCTGTCTCGTCGATGGGCCGCTCCCGGTTCATGCGTGGTTTCAGGGCGCCGGGTGATTGTGTCTTCGCGAACCCTCCGGCCCCGGAAAGGAACATCGTCCGGATCATGGACCCGAATTCGACCGCGGCGGACTCCGGTTGGCGGGAGGTGGTCGCCGATTACGTCCGCCCCTCCCTCCGGCGCAGTCTGACGCAGATCGCCGACACGATCCTCCCTTACTTCGCCCTTCTCGTCGCCATGTACTTCAGTCTCCGGGTCTCTTACTGGATCACCCTCGCCCTCGCCCTTCCGGCGGCCGGGTTCCTCTCCCGGGCGTTCATCATCTTCCACGACTGCGGGCATGGAGCCTTCTTCCGGTCGGCCAAGGCCAACCGAATCGTCGGGGCTTTCACCGGGCTTCTCGCGTTCTTCCCTTCCTATCATTGGAGTCACGAGCACGCGAAACATCACGCGGTGGCGGGGAAGATCGGCCGCCCGCCCGTCGGGGACATCTGGACGGTCACCGTCGCCGAGTACACGGCCATGTCCCGGTGGAACCGGTTCCGGTACCGGCTCTACCGGCATCCGCTCGTGATGTTCGGCTTCGGCCCCCTCTTCACGTTTCTGATCCGTTACCGCTACTGGAAACCCGGCGACGGCCCTCGGGCCCGCAGGAGCGCCATCCGCGCCAACCTGGCGATTCTCGGCATTCTCACCGCCGCCGCCCTGACGATCGGACTCAAGGCGTACGTGATGATCCAGCTCCCCGTTCTCGCCATCGCCGCGACGGCGGGCATCTGGCTCTTCTACGTCCAGCACCAGTTCGAAGGGACCTACCGGGCGAGTGAGGAACGCTGGTGCCCCGTGACCCTGGCGCTCCAGGGAAGCTCGTACTATCGGATGCCCCGGATTCTCCAGTGGTTCACCGGCAACATCGGATACCACCACATTCACCACCTGAGCCCTCGCATCCCCAATTACTATCTGGAGGCCTGTCACGAGGCGAGCCCTCTCTTTCGCGCGATCCCGCCGGTCACCTTGCGCGCGAGCTTGAAGGCCCTTTCCTTCCGGCTCTGGGACGAGGAGCGGGAGAGACTGGTCGGATTCACCGCCGTCAAGGAGCGCCTCCGGCGGAGGGTCGCCCAGCCCTGATATTCCGAGAGACTCACGCGTCTCGGGCCGAGCCGGGAGCCAGGGGGTCAGGCTGAGGCGGCGGGTTCCGCAGCGCGCCGGCCTCACCCTATGGGGCGGAACGCCCGGCTCCCGCCCACCGAAATCAAGGCTGGTCTTCCCGAGTTCCGGCGCCTGGTCGTGAATCTCCTGCTTCCCCTTCATCCCGCCCCGAAAGGGCTTGCAGAACCGGCGCCCGGCCTATACCCTCATTCGCGGAGCTTTTCGAGGCTCCTTTTCGTTGGCGGCCCGAAGCCGGGCATTGTATTTTATTCGAGGCCAATCGGTTGCGCCGGCGCCGGAGAGATGCCAGAGTGGTTGAATGGGACGGTCTCGAAAACCGTTGAGGAGGCAACTCCTCCGTGGGTTCGAATCCCACTCTCTCCGCCATTTCGCGTATAATGTCGGTCGTCCCCAGGGACGATCGTCGGACATAGGGGAGAGTTGCGAGAGTGGTTGAATCGGCGTGACTGGAAATCACGTGTAGGGGCAACCCTACCGAGGGTTCGAATCCCTCACTCTCCGCCAGATCGCCCAGGCATGGTATGGGGATGTAGCTCAGTTGGGAGAGCGCTGCCTTCGCAAGGCAGAGGTCGTCGGTTCGATCCCGATCATCTCCACCATCTTTTTCTTCGGACGGTCCGTCCAACGTCGTTCGTGAATTCGGTCGTGCTAGACGGGGAGGTAGCGGTGCCCTGCACCCGCAATCCGCTATAGCGGGGTTGAATTCCCTTCCGAGGCCCGGCTCGGCGGAGGCCGCGAATGGAAGACGATGTCGACGGTCGGGTCCCGCGCGATGGCGGTTGGTGAACCCCGTCAGGACCGGAAGGTAGCAGCGGTAAGCGGACTTTGCCATGCGCCGCGGGTGTGCTTGACCTGAGTCGTTTTTCAATCGAACGCTCCGCTGGAGAGGGTCGACGAAGGGTGCACGACCTTCTTGATTCGCTCGACGCTCGGGGATTCTACTGCGGCTTCGGATCGCGGGCTGCGAGGCTTCCTTTCCTTCGCCGCTTCCTCAACGGGGCCCGTCGGGCGCTTAA
>JBDROZ010000077.1:0-2469 GCA_043809585.1 Candidatus Eiseniibacteriota bacterium | reverse complement strand
CTCGCCGGCGATCACCGACTTCACCTTCATGGTCGACAAGACGAGCTACATGTTCGTCACCGGTCCGAACGTGATCAAGATGGTGACGAACGAGGAGGTCACTTCCGAGGAGCTCGGGGGCGCGATGACCCACAACGAGAGGAGCGGCGTTGCCCATTTCCTCTCGGAGAACGAGCAGGAGTGCATCCTTTCGATGCGGCGCCTACTCTCTTTCATCCCGTCGAACAACCTGGAAGACCCGCCCCGGAAAGATCCGGACGACGATCCGCACCGGAAGGACAAGGCCCTCGACACGGTGGTGCCGGCGAATCCGAAAGCGCCCTACGACATTCTCGACGTCATCCGACTCGTCGTGGACGACGGCGATTTCTTCGAGGCCCATTCCCACTTCGCCATGAACATCGTCGTCGGATTCGCCCGCATGAACGGCCGGAGCGTCGGCGTCGTGGCGAACCAACCGAAGGTGCTCGCCGGCGTGCTCGACATCAACTCGTCGATCAAGGGGGCCCGCTTCATCCGCTTCTGCGACGCCTTCAACATACCGATCCTCACGTTCGAGGACGTGCCCGGATTCCTCCCCGGTGTCGACCAGGAGCACGGCGGCATCATCCGGAACGGGGCGAAGCTCCTCTACGCCTACTGCGAGGCCACGGTCCCCAAAATCACCGTGGTGACACGCAAGGCGTACGGCGGCGCATACGACGTCATGTCCTCCAAGCATATCCGGGGGGACTACAACGTGGCGTGGCCCGGCGCGGAACTGGCCGTCATGGGCGCCGAGGGGGCGGTGAACATCCTCTACCGGAGGGAGATCGAGGGGGCCGACCCGGAGGACCAGGACGGGATCCGGCAGAAGTACATCGACGAGTTCAACCGGAAGTTCATGAACCCCTATGTCGCCGCCGGCCTCGGTTACCTCGACGACGTGATCGAACCGAGCGAGACCAGGCCCCGGGTAATCCGGGCTCTCGAGAGCCTCCAGAACAAGAGGCAGACCATTCCGAGGAAGAAGCACGGCAACATCCCGCTGTAGAACGGGGAGGGCTCCCAAGGTGTTCCGCAAAGTGCTGGTGGCGAACCGGGGGGAGATCGCGGTCCGCGTGATCCGCTCCCTCCGGGAACAGGGGATCCGTTCGGCGGCGATCTACAGCGAGGCGGACCGGACGGCCCTTCACGTGATCCACGCCGACGAAGCGTACCTGTGCGGACCTCCTCCGTCCGCCGAGAGTTACCTCGACATCGACCGTGTGGTGGGGATCGCCGTGAAATGCGGCGCCGACGCGGTCCATCCCGGCTACGGATTCCTCTCCGAGAATCCCGCGTTCGCCCGGGCCTGCGAGGCGGCGGGCGTCGTCTTCATCGGGCCGGGCCCCGAGGCGATGGAGGTCATGGGGAACAAGGTCGCCGCCCGGCGGCGGATGGTCGAGCGGGGCGTGCCGGTCATCCCGGGGACGGGGGAGCCGATCGAGGACCCGAAGGAGGCGATCGCCCAGGCCGCGTCCATGGGCTATCCCGTCATCCTGAAAGCGGCGGCGGGGGGGGGCGGCAAGGGGATGCGCATCGTCCACGGGGAGAAGGAGCTCGCCGGTGCCGTGGAGAGGACGAAGTCGGAGGCGCTGAAGGCCTTCGGCGACGGCACCGTCTTCCTCGAGAAGTACATCGAGGGGCCCCGCCACATCGAGGTGCAGGTTCTCGGCGACGCCCATGGCGAGGTGATTCATCTCGGCGAGCGGGAATGCTCCGTGCAGCGCCGTTTCCAGAAGGTGATCGAGGAATGTCCGAGCCCGGTGGTGACCCCCGAACTCCGGGAGAGTCTCGGCCGGGCGGCGGTGGAGGCGGCGAAGGCGGTCCGGTACAAGAGCGCCGGGACCGTCGAGTTCGTCATGGGCCGGGACCGAAAATTCTACTTCCTCGAGATGAACACACGCCTCCAGGTGGAGCACCCGGTGACCGAGATGACCACCGGAATCGACCTGGTCCGGGAGCAGGTGCGCATCGCGGCGGGGGAGCGTCTCGGCCGGAAGCAGGAGGATATCACCTTCCGGGGCCACGCCATGGAGTTCCGCGTGTATGCGGAGGACCCGATGCAGAAGTTCCTCCCGTCGGCGGGCAAGATTCTCCGGCTCAACCTGCCCGAAGGGCCGGGGGTGCGGAACGATTGCGGCATCTACGCCGGATACGAGGTCCCGGTTCTCTACGACCCGCTCCTGGCGAAACTGGCGGTGTGGGCGGAAGACCGGGACCTCTGCATCGCCCGCGCCCGCCGGGCCCTCGGCGAGTACGCGATCAAGGGTATCCGCCACAATCTTCCCTTCCACCTCTGGGCGCTGAAGCAGAAGCGGTTCCAGGAGGGGAATTACGACACCCACTTCATCGACGACACGTTCCGGGCGGAAGACTTGAAGCCCCGGGAGTGGGCCCGTGACGTGGCCCGCGTGGCCGGCGTGATCCGCGCCTACCTCGACCGGG
>JBDROZ010000076.1:0-58185 GCA_043809585.1 Candidatus Eiseniibacteriota bacterium | reverse complement strand
GGATAGAGGGGGCGGGAATTCCCGAAGCCCGCCGCCGCCTGCTTCCACGCCCGGAACTGGGCGGCGAAATCTTCCGGCGACGTGGTGTACCCGTTGACCAGATCGCCCCCCATCAGGAGGAACTCCGCCCCCTCCCGGTAGGCCGCCGCCGTGAGATTCACGAGGGTCCGGTGGTTCACGCCCATGAACTCCTCGTCCCCCCCTCCCCGGCCTTCCCGGCTGTCGCCGGTGTAGGCGAAGAGGACCTCCCCCTTCCCCTTCTTCGGCGCCGCCCGGAACGGGTACGCCCGGGAGCGCGCGCCGCCGGTCTCGACCCGGTAGGCGTACTCCTTCCCCGCCTCGAGCCCGGTGACCGGGATCTCGTGAGCGAGGCCGCCGCCGCGGGAGGCGTAGGTCCGGCCGTCATCGAGAATGACCCGCACGGGGACGGGGGCGCTCGTCCGGAGGGCGACCACCACGCGGCCCGGATCGTCGCTCCGGACGAGGGAGAGGAACGGACCTTCGACGAGGGAAGGGAGGACCTCGTACCTCTCGCCGCTCCGGCGGAACCGGACGAAGGTGTCGTACATGCCGAGGTCCCGATCCGCGCCGGGCCCCTCCTGCCGGAGCTCGAAACGAACGCAGATCTGTCCCCCGTCGGACCACCCCTCGGTGTTCAGTTCGTCATCCATCAAGTAATGAACGCCGAGACGGGCCCTCCCCCCCTCGACCGGCCGGCGGATCCGGAAACGCTTGTACGCGAATCCCGCCCTCTCCCCGTCGAAGGGATAGGGACCGATCCGGACGGCGCCGTAGATGGTCGCGGGATCGATCGCTTCGCCGGAGAGGAGCGTGCGGATCGCCCCGAAGTCCGCCTGCAGGTCCCCTTCCCCTCCCTTCAGGACGCCGTGGATCTGATCGAGAGAGAACAGGTTCTCGACCCGTCCCTCCTTCTGCTCGGCGAAGTTCGTCTCCATCCCCTCCCGGTCGACGGGGAGTCCCCGGTCCGATCCACCCCCGCAGCCGGTGAGAAAGGCGAGCGTCGCCGCGAAGCCGATTCGGACGAATCTCATGGAACAATCCTCCGTGATATCACCGGCCGAGATTACCATGCCTCCGGAGAGATGCAAAGAATGCTACTGAGCTGATTCCGCTAACCCGCGTCTTTCGACAGGTTCCGTCGCGAGGGTTCGGATCGAGAGGCGAGGGGCCGACCTGGACAAGCCGCTCCCGGAGGCATAGCCGAAGTTATGTCGAGGAAGGGGCGAAGGAAGGGAGGCCGCGCAGGCCTCGATCCGGAACCGCATTAGGAACATGTTGGAAAACGCGGGTTAGCCCTTGACACCGCCGAGTGTGAGGCCCGCGACGAGGTACCGGTTCAAGGCGAGGAAGAGGGAGACCACCGGGATGCAGACGAGGATCGCCCCCGCGGAGTAGTTCGCCCACTCGGTCTGGAAGGTGCCGGCCAGCGACTCGAGGCCGAGGGGAAGGGTATTCAGGTTCTGGGATTGAATGATCACCCTTGCCACCATGAACTCGGACCAGGCCGAGATGAAACTGAAGAGGGCCGTGATCATGAGGGCCGGCGCCGAGAGGGGGAGGGTGACGCGCACGAAGGCGCCCGCCCGTGTCGTGCCGTCCACCATGGCTGCCTCCTCGAGCTCCACCGGGATCGAATCGTAATACCCCTTCATGGTCCAGACGCAGAAGGGGAGCGCCGTCGCCACGTAGGCGACCGCGAGCCCGGCGAGGGAGTCGACGAGGCCCACCTTTCCGAGAAGGATGTAGAGCGGGAGGAGCAGCATGGTGGCGGGGAACATCTGGGTGACGAGGAAGGAGAGCATGCCGATCCCCCGCCCGGGGAACCGGAACCGGGAGAAGGCGTACCCCGCCGTCGACGCGAGCACGACCCCGAGAATCGTGACCGTCACCGTGACGAGAAGGGAGTTCCGCATCCAGAGGAGGAAGGGCTTCTCGAAGAGGATGATCCGGTACGCGGCGAGCGTCGCCCCCTCGGGGATCAGCGCGAGAGATGTCGAATAGAGGCGGTCGCCCGGGCGGAGGGAAATCCCGATCACCTGCAGGATCGGGTAAATCGTGGCGAGGGCCACGAGGATCAGCACCAGGTGGAGCACGAGGGAACGGTACCGGCTCTTGCTCATGCCGCCCCCTCCTTCTCCCTCGACACCCGGAGGAACCAGACCACGAAGGCGAGCAGGATGAGGAAGATCACCAGGGAAAAGGCGGCGGCGTAGCCGTAGCGGTAGTAGTGGAAGGCCGCCTTGTAGACGTAGGTGACGAGGATGTGGGTCTTGTCCGCCGGCTCCCCTTGGTTCGTCACGAGCCAGATCACGTTCAGGTTGTTGAAGGTCCAGATCGTCCCGAGAATCGCCGCCGGCACGAGCACGGGCTTCAAGAGGGGGAGCGTGATCTTCCGGAGCCGGAACCACCACCCCGCGCCGTCGATGTCCGCCGCTTCGTACATCTCCTTCGGGATCGACTGGAGGCCGCCGAGGGCGATCACCATCATGAACGGGAAGCCGAGCCAGATGTTCGTGATGATCGGGGCCGCGAAGGCCCAGTTCGCGTTCGAGAGCCAGGGGACCGCCGGCAGGTGCAGGTGCCGGAGGATCAGGTTGATGGCGCCGAACTCGTAGTTGAACATTCCCTTCCAGGTGAGGGCGGTGATGTACTGGGGCATCGCCCAGGGCAGAATGAGGAGCGCCCGGAACCACGCCCGTCCCCGCACCTCCTGGTTCAGGAGAATCGCGAGGCCCACCCCGAGGACCAGGTGGGAGACGACGTTCACCACGGTCCAGATCACGGTCTTCCCGAAGATGCGGAGGATCTCCGGCTCCCCCGCGATGGTCCGGAAGTGCTCGAGCCCCACGAACCGGGCGTCCCGGAGGTGGTAGAGGCTCATGTTCGAGAAGGCGATCCGGATGTTGTAGAGGAAGGGGTAGAGGACGACGAGCATCATCACCACGAGCGCCGGCCCGAGGAAGAGGTAGGGTAATCCGATCCGCTTATTCCCGCTCATCGTGCCCCCGCTACTGGCCACGCATTTCCTTGATCTTCTTCTCCGCGTCCGCCTGCATCGCCCGGGCCGCCTCTTCCGGACCCATCTCGCCGTTCAGCACGTTCTGATAGGCGGGGCGCATGGCGTCCCAGATCGCCCGCATCTCGGGGACCACGGGCATCCGCTTCCCGTGCCGGTACTGCTCCCACGAGGCGGCGACGCGGGGGTGGTCCTTGACACGCGGGTCGCTGAGCGCCGCCTTCCGGGTCGGAATCGTCCAGAGGGTCTCCACGTAACGGATCTGCACGTCCGGCGACGTCAGGAAATCGACCAGCTCCTTCACCCGTTCGAGCCGCACTCCTTTCAGGTTCGCGTTCAGGCTGTAGCCGACGCTCGAGATCATGGGCGACGGCCAGAACCCGGTCTCCTCGTTCTTCGGAATCGGGGCGAGGCCGAAGTCGATCCCCGCCTCCTCGTAGCTCTTCCACGACCAGGGCCCGTTGATCAGCATCGCCGCCTTCCCGTCCTGGAAGAGGGTGTGGGCGACCTCGTAGTTGCAGTCGTCCGGCATGAGACGCCCGCCTCTCCGCATCCCGTCGAGGAAACGGAGGCAGCCGACCATGGCCGGCGTGTCCAAGGTCGGCCGGTAGTCGTCGTCCATCACCCAGCCGCCGAAGGCTCCGAGGAAGGGGACGAGCCAGAAAGGCTCCTTGATGTTGAAGACGAGGCCGTAACGCCCCTCCCGGGTCAGCCTCCGGCCTTCGCGAACCATCCCTTCCAGCGTCGACGGCGGCTCCGGGAGCAGGGCTTTGTTGTAGAGGAGGGTCAGGTGGTTGCCGAGGCGGGCGGGCAGTTGCCAGACGTGCCCCTCCAGGGTGTCGAACGCGATGGGGACGAACAGGGCGAGGTACTCGCCGTCCCACACCTCGTCGACGGGGAGGATCGTCTCCGCCCTCGAGAGAGGGCCGACCTGATCGGACGCCCCGTACACCAGATCCGGGCCGCCGCCGCCGAGGGCGGACGTCAGATACTGGGTTCGGAGGTTGTCCGGCGCGAAATGGGTATGGCTGATCTTCACGCCGGGGTGGTCCGACTCGTACTCTTTCGCGAGCGCCTCGAAGAGGGCGGCCTCGGGGGGATCCATCATCTGCCAGATCGAGATCGTGATCGGCGCGGCGCCTCCGCCGGGCCCGGCCTCTCCGCCCCCTCTCTCCCCGCCGCTCCGGAAGAGGAAGACCAGCAGCAGGAGCAGGAGCACGGCCGCGCCGCCGAGCCAGGCCCCCCTTCTCCGGCCCGGGCGCGGGGGGGCGGGGGGGTGGGAGGCCTGTTCTTCCGGCTCCTCCGGCGGCGCCGGGGGGGGGGCGGCGTTGCTCTCCGAGGGCTCGTTCCGGCCCGGGATCCGGATCCCCGATTCCCCGTCGAAGAAGTAGGCCGACGCCGCCGGGATACGGACGAGGGCGTTCTCGCCCGCCTTCACCGGGGCGTCCCCCTCGATCCGGGCGATGGCCCGGCGCCCCTCGATGCGGAGGTAGATGTTCGACTCTCCGCCCATCGGCTCGACCAGGTCGACGTGGGCCGGAACGCCCTCCCCGCTCCCCGCCGGAGCCACCTGGAGCCGCTCCGGGCGCACGCCGAGAAGGACCTCCTTCCCCCGGTACGCGTCGGTGAGGGGGACCGAACCCTCGGGGGCTTCGAAGCGGGCATTCCCGACGACGACCGCCGAGCCGTCCCACCGGGCGGGGAGGATGTTCATGGGGGGCGATCCGATGAACTCCGCCACGAACCGGTTCGCCGGCCGGCGGTAGAGGTCGAGGGGTTTGTCGATCTGCTGGATCTCGCCGGCCCGGATCACGGTGATCCGCTCCCCCATGGTCATCGCCTCCACCTGGTCGTGGGTGACGTACACGGTGGTGATCCGGAGCCGCCGGTGGAGCGCCGTGATCTCGGCCCGCATATGCACCCGGAGCTTGGCGTCCAGGTTGGAGAGGGGTTCGTCGAAGAGGAAGACTTTCGGTTTCCGGACGATGGCGCGGCCGAGGGCGACCCTCTGCCGCTCCCCTCCGGAAAGGCGCTTCGGCAGCTTCTCGAGGAGCGGTTCCAGATTGAGGATCGACGCCGCGTCCCGCACGAGGGGATCGATCTCCCCTTTCGGGATCCCCCGCACCCGGAGGCCGAAGGCGATGTTGTCGTAGACGGTCATGTGAGGGTAAAGGGCGTAGTTCTGGAAGACCATCGCCACGTCCCGCTCCCGGGGGGGGATGTCGTTCACCACCCGGTCTCCGATCCGGACCGTCCCCGAGTCGACCTGTTCGAGGCCGGAGATCACTCGGAGCACCGTCGACTTCCCGCAGCCGGAGGGGCCGACGAGCACCATGAACTCCCGTTCCCGGATCTCGAGGTCGATCCCCTTCAGAACCGGCTTCCCCTTGCCGTAGCTCTTGACCAGGTTCTCCAGGACGATGCCGGCCAACGGTTCCCCCTCCTCTCGGCTCGTGGAGACGGTCTCTCGTTCACTCCCGATGCATTATCCGGGAAGCCCGTCGAGGGGGTCAACCGACAACGGGGGCGGGCCGCTAACTTCTGGAGTTTCATTCCCCTTTGTGATAGAATGTATGACAAAGTACAGAGGGGGATCGCCCCTTCCATCTTGTTGTGTCGCCAACTTTTATCCGCATGAGGAGGAAACTCTGATGAAGCTCTATGGTATCGCGCTCGCCGCGCTGGTGGCCCTGCCCGTCCCGACCTTCGGGGGCGGGTTCGGGACGCCGGTCATGGACGGCCTGGCCGACGGCGTCTACGGCGCCGCCGAAGCCTCGGACCCGGCCGGAGACCACTGGGCCAACAACACCAATATCGACATGCTCAACCTCTACGTTTGTAACGACAACACCTTCTGGTACTTCCTCTTCACGGTGAACGCCAACGTGTCGACCACCAACTGGGGGAAATATCGCCTCTACATCGACACGACGAATGACGCGAACGGCGGCACCACCGATGCGTGGGGGCGGAACGTGGTCGTGAGCGACCCGCACAAGCCCGAGTTCTCCGTCGGATCGTGGGTCAATGCGGCCCCTTACGGGCCGGAGGACACCCAGTGGTGGGCCTGGAACCAGGGGACACTGACCTGGGTCCAGTCGGGAACCGTCGACGGCGCGGCGCTGAACGCGGGCACTTTTTCGGGGATCGAGTGGAAGATCGAGAAGAGCCGCCTCGGCGATCCCGACTCGCTCTGGTGCGAGGTCTGGTCGACGGGGGGCGGGGACGGCGACAACGCCCAGGACACGTCGAACGATCCGGCGGACGATTGGAACGCGGCCGACTGGTCCACCCAGTCGATCCTGGCGAACTCGACGAAGGTCCTCAAGGCTTCCGGCGGCGACACGACTCCGCCGACCTTGGACAACGCCGCGATCGTGGAGAGCGTGACCGACGAACTCATCGTCACCTTCAGCGAGCCGGTCGACACGGTGACCGCCGAAACGGCGGGTAACTACACGGTCACCGGCGTCTCCGTCATCGGCGCCGCCCTCGTGAGCGCCACGAGCGTCAAGCTGACATTGAGCGCCGAGATGGGCCTCGGGACCTGCCTCACCGTGACGGCGACGAACGTGGAGGACATCGCGGGGAACCCGATCGCCGGGAACAACAGCTTCGAGTTCTTCCTGACCGAGCTCTTCGTGCGGGCGGGGATGAGCATCTACCTCCGGACGTACTCGGCCGCCCCGAACGCGGACACCGTCGGCATGGAGGGGAGCATCTCCCCCCTCACCTGGGATCCGACCTGCGACGATCTCCTGGCCGATCCGGACGGAGACTCGACCTACGAGGGGACCTTCCGCTTCCTCCACACCTGCTCGGCGGGCGTGACGGATACGGTCACGCTCGAGTACAAGTTCACCCACCAGTGCGTGACGTGGGAGGGAATCGACAACCACGTCTACTCGCTGGACGGTACGACGGCGATCGACACCCTCGACATCTGGTGGAGCAACGAGGCGCCGGTGGACTTCACGGACAAGGACATCGACGTGATCTTCTTCGTCCGAAACCATCCGGACAACGGCGCCGGCTGGAACGCCTCGTTGGACACGATCGGCCTGAACGGGAGCCGGCTCCCTCTCACCTGGGACGTGCCGCCCACGAATCGACTGAAAGACGACGGTGCGCTGCCCGACTCCACGGCGGGGGACGGCGTCTACTCGGCCCGGATCACGTTCCCCTTGGGGTCCCTCAAGAACGTGGACTTCAAGTACCTCTGGAAGTCCTTCCCCGACACGGTCTTCAACTACGAGTGCTTCAACCAGGGGAACAGGAACGTCTTCCTGAACGACACGCTCTTCTCGACCACCACGCCGATCGTCATGGACGTCGCGATCTGGGACATCTGCGGCGATCCGACGGGCGTGGAGGGCGGTTCGCTTCCATCCACGGCGGCGCTCCGGCTCTTCCCCAACGTGCCGAACCCGTTCAACCCGAGCACCGGAATCGAGTTCGTCCTGCCCGAGGAGGCGGCGGTCGTCCTGGCGGTCTTCGACGTGGCGGGGAGGCACGTCCGCACCCTCCGGGAAGCGAAGATGCCGGCCGGTTCGTACACGGGGAGCCGGGCGATCCGCTGGGACGGCACGGACTCGTCCGGGCGGGCCGTGACGAGCGGCGTCTACTTCTACCGACTCGAGGCGGACGGTAAGGCCTTGACGAAAAAGATGATTCTCCTTCGATAGAGATCTCACCCATCCGGTGGCTCCGAGGGGGGAGGGCTCAGGCCCTCCCCTTGCTCGTGCGGGAAACCCCGTTCCCCTTGCCCGGCGCACGCCTTCTCGCCTACATTAAGGAAGTACACAAGGAGGTCCGTCATGAAGATCACCATCGAATTCTGCAAGGTCTGAAACTACGATCCCAAGGCGGCGAGTCTCGCCGCCGAAATCGAAAAGGCGACGGGAGTCAAACCGGTGCTGATCGAGGGGAGCGGGGGCATCTTCGACATCCGCCTCGACGGCAAGCCGGTCTATCTCAAGTCGAAGACCGGCGCATTCCCGGGCGAGGGCGAGGTCGTCGCGATCTTGAAACATGTGATGAAGTAGGGAGTCAGGCGGCCCGCGATTCGTCCCTCCCCCAACCGATCGTCGTTTCCCGGCGGCCCGTCTCTCATCACAAAGAGAAGTTGACGTTGATCCCGGCTTTTGTTCATACTCCGTCCTATAAGCTCCTTAGAATGGAGGATGTCCATGAACAAACGTCTTCTCTCGGGTCTCGTCGTTCCCTCTCTTCTTCTCTCTACCGCGTATTTCACTCCTGCATGGGCCGTTTCGGACGGCGCGCCGCAGAGCCGGGCTTCCCTTCTTGTCGGATCGGCCCGCTCTTGCGGTATGGGCGAGATGACCACGATCGTCGACGACGGAGCGGTCGCGATCTGGTGGAACCCGGGGATGATCGCCCTCGACCGGAGAATACAGGCGAACGTGACGACCTCGAAGCTGGCCGAAGGTCTCGCCGACGATATTCGGCTCTGGACGTTCAACCTCCATGGCGGTCTTTTCGATCCCGAGTTCGGAATCGCCGGCGGATTCGGGTACACCTACCTGGACCTGGGGGAGAGTGACATCATCACGGAAGAGGGTGATCAGATCGGGTCCTTCTCGAGCGCCGACCACCTCTTCAACCTCGTCGTCGGAGGCTCCGCCCTCGACATGATCGGGTTCGGGCTCGCCTTAGAGTACTCCTACTCGAAGCTCTCGCCCCAGATCCGGGAGCTCGGGATCGACGACGGGACGGGGACCGCTTTGTCGATCAGCCTGGGCGTTGTCGCCAAGCCGGAGTTCCGCTTCGGGAGTTCCGGCGTCTCTCTCAGCCACAACGGCCGTGATGAGCCCGCTTTCTTCATCAGCCCCGTCGCAGGAATCTCGATCCTCCACTACGGATCAGAGATCGTCTACAACGACCAGAACCAGCCGGAGGACCTTCCCAGGCAGTTTCACACGGCGCTCGGGTTGAGCATCGGGTTTGATCAGGGCAGCGGCGTCTGGGGCGCCGACCTGCGCCGGCTGCTCCGGGCTAACCTCTTCCTCGGGGCGGAGTACGACAAGAGTCTCGTCGGTTCGAAGGACGACATCGGTCACTATGGGGCGGAGCTTCGTCTCGCCGGGATTCTCTCGCTTCGGGGCGGCTATGTGGACGACCATGAAGGGAGGATCGAAGACCACACGTGGGGGATCGGGCTGGGGAACGAGGAACTTCTTCCCGTCGGGGTGAGAATCGACTATGCGCGCGTTCCCCAGGCCGAGGATCTGCCCCGAGTTCACAGGTGGGAGTTCATGGTGTCGCTGAGGCCGGAACTTCTCTAATGATCGCAGGAGAGAGTCGAAATGGTGACAGTCACCTGTTTTCGCACTCTTCAGCCGAACGCGTGGAGAGGGGTCGCGGGGCCGAGTCGGATTCCGCCTTCTCCGCCGGGAACCATCATCAGGCAGGCGGGTCGCGGGGCCGAGTCCGTTTCGTCGCGAGGGCGGGGATCGCGCGGGAAATGGGTGACTGTCCCTTGTTTTCCGAAACCAAACCGAGCTCATCAACTTCGGAGTGGGTGGGGGACGGGTCTCGCCCGAGCTTCCGGTTACGAGGACATCAATCTGACCTCTGCGAGCCCTGTCCCCCTCCGGACGGATGCCGCCCACGAGCACATTCATTCCAGGGTGCAGAAGAGGAGGTGGCGGGAGGCGAGACTCTCGCGCTCCTACGAATACATCCGCTCCGCCACGTGAAGGGTCAGCTCCGCGAGGCGGTTGGTGTACGAGCCGTACTCGTTGTCGTACCAGCCGAAGATCTTGGCATGGGTGACCGGGACCTTGATCGTCGGTTCCTTCACCGCCGCAAGGGCCTCCTTCGGGAGCCCCGGCACCGTGGAGAGATCGAGAACGAGGAAGCCGGTCCGCGTGTGCGTCTCCACCCCCTCGATCACCACCGCCGCGTCCTCGCCGATCATGTCGGTCGACACGTTCTGCTCCATGGAGAGTTTCAGTAGCCCCTTCTGGGCCGCCTTCCCCGCGTCCGTGTAGATCCCGTTCAGCCGCTCCCGGTGGATCGTCGGCTCGCCGTTGACGTCGAGGGCGCTCCGGAACGTCAGGTTCAGCACGATGAGCGACGCCGTGGTCGTCGGGATCCGCACCGAGTCCGCCATGAAGCCGATCGAGCGGATCACGGGGATCACTTTCTCGAGGGCCGCCGCCGCGTTCGTCGAGGTGAGGATGATGTTGTTGAAGACGCTCCGGGTCTTCCGGAGGTCCTTCGCCCCCGTTTTCGGCACGCTGTCGAGGACGCTCTGGGTGTTCGTCGCCGCATGGATCGTCGACATGGACGCGGTGACGATCGACTCCACGCCGAGCGTGTCGATGAGGGGCTTCATCATGTGGGCGAGACCGGTGGTGGTGCACGAGGCGGCGGAGATGACGTGGTGCGTCGAAGGGTCGTAGGCCTCGTGATTCACCCCGTAGATCAGCACCACCGCGTCGCCGGGCATCGTCGTCCCCCGGGCCTTCGGCTTCAGATCGGCGCTGTTCAGCACCTTCTCGGCGCCCCCCACGAGATGTCCCCGGAGGGAACCTTTCGCGTCGTCCTCGAGGAGGGTCGGATCGTTGAACTGCCCCGTGCAGTCGACCACGATGCGCGCCCCGTGCTCCCGCCACGGGATGTTCATCGGGTTCCGCTGTTCCGTGAGGATCGTCACCGGAACGCCGTTCACCCGGAGGAGCTTCTTCCCCCGGTCCTCGATCTTGACGCACGGCTCCGCCCCCCGCCCGTGGAGGACGTGATGAACCGGCCCGTAGGTCGAGTCCTTCGAGATCGTCTCGCAAAACGCCTCGAGGTCCAACCCCACCTCGCGCCCCTGGCTCACCACGATCCCGTCGAAGTACTTCCGTCCCGCGTGGTGCCAGAGCGTCAGCTTGCCGATCCGTCCCAGGGAGTTGATCCCCAGGATTTTCCTCTCGCTCACCGATAGCCCCCTTCCGCCGGCCGCCGCCGCGGCCGCTTAGATTTCCGTGAGACGCCGGATCTGCTTCACCTCGTGCTGCCCGAGGTAGACGGACCCGTCGAAACCGTTGATGCTGATGAAATCGCCGCTCCGGATCTCGCCTTCGCCGATCAGGGTGCGCCCCTTCCGCTCGTCCACCGTGAGGCCCCGGCAGCCGACCACGCAGGTCCGGCCGACACGCTGGGCCGCCACCGCGGCGTGGGAGGTCGCCCCGCCCCGGGAAGTGAGAAGCCCGTCGGCGAGGAAGATCATGTGCATGTCCTCGGGCACCGTGTTCGCCCGGAGGAGGATGATCTTGCAGTCCGGGTAGCGCTTCCAGAGGTCGTCGATCTCCTTCTCGTTGTGGGCGGCCCTCCCCGAGAGGGCGCCGCCGCCGACCCCGATGCCCCGCCCCACGTACGATCTTTCCAGATCTTCCGTGGCGACGAAAGTGGTCACCATCCGCTGGTCGGGCGTGATGATGTCCCGGGCCTGAAGCATGTAAAAGGAGCGGACGTCCGTGTCCTCGAAGGTGAACTCCATCTCCTGGTGGTTGAATCCCCGGGTGAGCACGAGGTCCTCGCCGATCCGGAGGAGCTCCCCGTAGATATCGGGGAAGCTCGACTCGAGGGACATGTCCGACTGCTGGCTCGATAGCCGCCGTTGCTCTTCCGAGATCGGGTACGTCTCCACCACGCCCCGGACCACGTCCTCCCCCTGGGAGCGGAGCACGAAGTCGCCGTAGAGTTGGACTCCCCCGGTCTTCACCCGCGGATTCCGCGTGAAGAGAACGCCCGTGCCGGAGCGCTCGTCCAGGTTGCCGTAGACCATCGCCTGCACCACTACCGCCGTTCCCCAATCGTCGGCGATCTTCATCTCCTTCCGGTAGAGCCGGGCCCGGTCCGCGTCCCACGACTGGAGAACCCGTTCGATGCAATGGCGGAGTTGCTTCACCGGGTCCTCTTCGACCTCCACACCATGGTCGAGGATCGCGGCACGGCAGGCGAGGGCGACCTCACGGATCTGGTCGGTCGAAAAGCGCGCCTTCTTGGCCACCGAGTAGCGCTTCTTGTAATCCTCGAAGATCCGGTCGAAGGTCTCCTGGGGGACGCCGAAGGAGATGCCCCAGAGCTGCAGGAAGCGGCGGTAGCTGTCCCACGCCGCCCATCCGAACCGCGGTTGCCGGGCGAGCCCCGCGGCGACCTCCTCGTTGATTCCCACGTTCAGGAAGGTATCGAGAATGCCCGGCATGGAGATGGCCGAGCCGCTTCGCACCGAGAGGAGCAGCGGCTTCTCGGGGTCGCCGAACCGCCGCCCCGTCCGCCGCTCCACCTCCCGGAGGTGTTCGGTCATCTTCGCGAGGCTGTGCTTCCGGAGATCCCGGAAGGCGACGAGCGTGTCGTAGGTGCGGTACACCTCGGTGGTCACGATGAAACCCGCCGGCACGGGGTAGCCGAAACTCGCCATCTGCCGGAGGAAGGACCCCTTGTGGCCGAGAAGGATCGGATCGTGCTGCACGGGGCCCGCGGCGAGGAGGGGCACGAAGCACCGGTCGATGTCGTAGCTCATCAGCAGGTTGCGGGTGGCGCGGCTGAACGTCTCCGCCTCGTAGGTCAGCGTCGACAGGATCCGGCTGAGCAGGTTGTCCAGGGTCTGCAGGGCGAAACAGGAACTCATCTGGTCGCGCAGGAACGTCTCGAACCGCATGTGGATCCACTCCCGGTCCGGCCGGTCCCCCGTGTCCTCGGGAAGGTAGGCCGGGGCGATCCGGTCCATGTCGTTCTCGTAGACCGCCACGATCGTCTCCCGGATGATCTCCCGGAGGGTCCGGGACGTGAACTGGAAGATGTTGATGAACTGGTCGATGGTGAGGTTCTCGAGACGGACGCCGCTCTTCAGCATGTCGATGCGCGCGCCGAGGCCCCGCCCGGAGATGCCGTCCACCCAGAGGGCCCGCTGAAAAAGCACGAGCCAGTCGGCGATCCGCGTGAGGCCCCGCTTCGTCAGGTAGTGAAGGTTCTCCTCCTCCAGGAGCTTCTCGAAGAGGACCCCCCCGAAGCTCTCGAGACGGTACGTCAGCCCGAGGGCTTCGAGCTTGCGGTTCAGGAAACGCCCGTACATGGAGGGGATGCCGGCGGCGATGTGGCGCTTGTGGTAGATGTCCTCCCGGGACTCCGCGGGTTCGGGATCGAGGACGATCTCCTTCAGAGCCTCGAGTATCTCGACGACCGTCTCGAGCGCCCGGAGATGGCGCCTCTTCTCCATGTTCCGGCGGAGGGAGCGCGCCGATTCGGCGTCCACCAGGGCGGACGCCTCGAGCGTCTCCATCACGCCCCGCGGCCCGATCCGGTACTTCTGATCGAGCAACTGGTAGAGTTTGACCATGTTGACGGCCTTCTCGCGCGTCTCCTCGGAGACCACGTGACAGGCGTCGAAGAGGCCCTCCGTCTCCTCCCCGGTGAGGGCGAGGAAGGCCTGAGGGAAGGCATCGGTCTTTTCCATGAGCGGCCCGAAGAGGGGGCGCATCTCGTCCAGGTGCTCCTCTTCCTCCGCCACGCGGTCGAAGATCTCCGGCGGCAGATGGGCCCGGAGCTCCCGGTCCTCCCCCGCCGCCCAGTAGTGGAACACCGCCTCGCAGAAGGGGATCAACCGGTACGAGCTTTCCACGTGGCACTGCTTCCGGAGGAAGTGGATCACCGAATCGTGGCGCCGGCCGATTTCGTCGATGCGGGTCGAGACGTGGCGCACCTGGCCCTCGGCGCCTATCTCGGCGAAGTAGATCGGGAAGAGCTTGCCGAGCTGTTTGACCATGTTGAAGACGGGCCGAATGTCGGCGTTCAGGAGCCCGGCCATGTCCTTCTGGAAGAGATCGGTGTCGCTCACGAAGACGCCCCCCATCCTCAGATGGAAGACGAGGGCGGCGAGGAGGCGCCTCATCCGCACCGGGTCCATGGCGATCAGCTCCACCCAGGACCGGATGTTCTTGATGTGGGCCGGGTTCACCTCGAATTGCCAGAGCTCGTTCACGCCCCGGATCTCGGGCGTCTCGAAACCGTGATCGAGGATGCGGTCGACCACCTTCTGGATCAGTCGGTCGTCCCCGGAGCGGAGGACGTCGACGGCGATGGTGTGGATACAGTCGAGCACCGTCGTGTCGTGTTGGAGCCACCCCCGGCCGAAGGAATCGAAAACGGCGTCGATGAAGCGGTCCGCGCTCGGCCGCTCCTCGAGCCGGAAGGCCCGGGAGAGGGCCCGGTTCACCGCCCGGAGGGCCGTCTCGCGCACGTTCCGCAGAAGAGGCGAGTCGAGGATCTTCAGGAGGAAGAGGACCTTGCCCGTGTACCCCTCCCACCCTTCGTGGAGCTTCTCCACCTCGTCCGCCGCCTGCATGTAGAGCTCTTCGAGTGCCGTCTGGTCCGGGAGCTCCTCCCGGCCCTCCACGAGTCGGTCCGCGTCGCCGTCCCCCGCGGCCCCGAGCCGGGCGCGGCACGCCTCCAGGGTGGAATGGCGGATCTTCTCGATCGAAGGGAGCCTGTCCCGGTCGGAGGCCGCGATCCATCCGGCCGGGTCGGGCAGGGCGAGCCACGTCCGGTACGTGTCGTCCAAGGTCCGGGTGAGGAAACGGATCATGAGATCCGGCTCGAGTTCGGGATCGTGGCTCTGAACGATCCGGGCGAGCCGCCGGGCGGCGCCGGAGAGGAGGGCCGACGTGCGCTCATCCGTCTCGAAGCGCTCGAGAATGCCGAGAACTCCCTCGGCGACGACGGGGCGGTTCCGTTCGCGCATCCCGTCCGACGCTTCGACCACTTTCTCGAGATAGCGGAGAAGGGCGCGAAGCGCCTCGAGGCGAAGGGCGGAGGACTCCCCCCGGTCGGCCACGGTGAGGAAGATCCTCATGACGACGCGGATCGCTTCGTCCCCCTTCTCGTAGGCATTGTGGTGGTAGATATTCCCCGGGCCGTAGTTGCGGAGCTCGCCGAGGACGTGCCCCCAGTTGGCGTAGGGGTGGTTGACCTCCTCGAGAAGGGCCCGGGTCTTTTCGAGGACCCCCACCGACTCCCGGGTGGCGTCGAGCAGGATACGCTGCTCCGCGGGGATCTCCACCCTGGAGGCGGTCCGTTGGAGGTTGATCTCCAGCGCGCTGAGACCTTTTTCGGGAGTCGTCACAGTCCGTTGATTTCGTTGAAGATTCGGATTCGCCATCCCGCTGACGAGGATACCACCGGCAATCTCTCTTTGACAAGCGATCGGAAGAGAGGGGCCCCACGCGAGGACGACCGAGAAAAGGCCCCGGGCCGAATGACCCGGGGCCTCGAAGAACAAATCACGGCAAGGGACCTAACGGACGAGGACGGCGCGCTTCGTCTCGCTCCGGTCGCCGTGGGTAAGCCGCAATAGGTAGACGCCGCTCGCCACGTCCGAACCGTTCCCGTCCTTGCCATTCCACGGCACATCGATCCAACCGGCGCCGGAGGCGAGGCCGTCGATGCGGCGAGCGAGGCGGCCGCTCACGTCGTACACGTCCACCGTGTACGGACCGGCGGCGGAGGCGAAGAACTTGGCCGTCGTGAGCGGGTTGAACGGGTTCGGCGCGACCTGGAACTCGAGGGCCCGCGCGGGGACCTGCCCGTCCGCGATCTGGACGTCCGTGACGATGCTGCCCACGGTGATAGTCATCTCGTACCGCTGGATCCCGTTCCCGCTTCCGCCCTTTCGGAAGACCTTGATCAAGTAGTCGCCGGCGGCGGGCAGCGCGTAGTCCACGATCTCGGTCTCCGTTACGCCCATGGCGTAGACGCTGTCCAGGAGGACGCCGGCCCCGGTGTAAAGACAGAAGTCGGGGTCGTTGATCGAGTCGGTTCGCACGTACGTGGGCGGGGGCCCGCCCTGATTGCCGATGGTGTAGGCGGAGCCGATCGGATCGACCTCGATCCTGACGGTGCCGCTGCCGGTGAACCGGTACCAATCCTCGTCCGATCCTCGTTCGATCGCCGCGTAGTCGGCGAAGATCGTGTCCACGAGCGTGCCGAGATCGAAGGGCTCGGCAATCACGTCATTGTTCTCGTAAATGTCGCCGTAGTAGCGCTGGGCGCCCCGGATGTCGTCGTCCTGGGGACCGACCCAATAGGGGGGGCAGGAGTAAGCCTCCATCAGCTTGGTGCAGTCCTCGGGGGTCACGTGGCCGAGGCCGATGCCGTGGCCGTGCTCGTGGGCGATGACGTTCTTCAGAACCCCGTAGTTGTTGGTCGGGTTGTAGTAGTAGGCCGTGTCGTCCGTATCGATCACCATGTCCCCGCCGTTTGGGTACCAGTTGTAGGCGAGAACGCCGCCGGCTCCGTCGATGGAGTGGCCGGAAAGCCGGCAGTCGCCCCGGGTGCCGAGGACGCCGGGCGAGCCCGGAAGAACGGCCCCGTCGTCGTCGACCTCCGCGTAGCTGATGCCGACCGCCCAACCCCAGCGATCGAAGGCGTTCCGGATCTTGGTCATCCAGGCAGTGCTCCCCCCCCACTGGGCGGTGAAGTCGGCATGGAGCGTGCTCGGCTGCCCGTCCGCCATCGTCCCGTCCGGTACGAAACCCCAGGTGATCGTGATCGGGTCCCCTTCGACCCCGGTCATGCCGTCGGTGGCGGTGTAGCTCCAGCGGCCGCCCAGGGAGTACGTGTCCTTGCCCATCCCCTCGGCGGCTTCGACGCCGAGATAGGTCGGCAGATTGCGCAGGATCTCCTCGGCCGTCGCCCTGTCCGTGTCCGGGTGGAGGCATACATCGACCAACCCGGGAACGTGTATGCACTTGAAGGCACGATCGCCGCCGTCGAATCCGCAGAACTCGGCATTCGCCAGCAGACCGTCCGCCCTATCCACCGAGGAGCGGCTCGAGGTGAGAAGAAGGAGCGGGAGGATCAGGATGGCCACGCTGCCGACAATCCGGCCGAAACGACGATTCTTCACAAACTTCATGCCGTTCTTCTCCTTCTCCTGAGAAAGTACTTCGTGAGCGTAGCGGGGGAGACCACGGATCGGAGCGCCCAATCAATCACAATTGTAATTATACAGATCCAACTCACGGTTGTCCAGACGATTATGGAGGGGGCTCCCTGGGGGCCTAGCCGAGGCCGGTTTCCCGGTTGAATTCCTCGATCGCCCGGTCCCAGGCGTCCGCGACCGCGAACGTCTCAACCCAGAAGTCCGGGTCCCAGAGTCGGTTCAGTTCCTCCACCCTCTTCCCCTGCTGCTCGACCCAGGTGAAATACTTGAGGTTATGGAGCCGCTTCCGGTCGCGGTAGCCGAGATCTTGGACGTGGTCGGTCGTGATCCCCCGGAGATGGCGCCCGTAGATGCGGGCCGCCCCGTCGGCGTCCAGGGCTCCGTGGGCCTCCCTCATTTCGGCGAGGCGGGAGAGGTAGAGCTCGGACGAGTCGGTGAGGGGGAGGAAGAGGACGTCCCGGCCGTTCATCTCGTAGTACCGGGCGGTCTTGATCGCGGCCACGAGGTTGCAAATGGACGAGATACCGAGCAGGGGGAGTTTTTTCACTGTCTCCACCGGAACTCCCCGCGCCTCGAGGTATTTCGCCCCTCCCGGCTCGTGGAAGAGTCGGAGGAGGGCGCGGGTCCCGGCGTCGTCCACGGCGGCGAGAAAGTCCGTGTTCCGGACGTTGTGGATCCAGGGGACGTGCTTGTCGCCGATCCCCTCGATGCCGTGCTCGCCGAAGCCGTTCTCGAGGAGGGTCGGGCATTGGAGCGCCTCGGCGACGGTGACCTTGAGGTGGGGGAACTTGGTCCGGAGGTAGTCGCCGGCGGCGATGGTCCCGGCGGAGCCGGTGGCGGAGACGAAGGCGGCGAACCGGGAGTTGGCTACGCGGACCTGCGCGAAGACCTCCTCGGCGAAGGCGCCGGATACATGGTAGTGCCAGACCGAGTTTCCGAACTCGTCGAATTGATTGAAGATGACGCAGTCGGGGCGGGTCCTCCGGATCTCGTGGCACTTGTCGAAGATCTCCTTCACGTTCGACTCGGAACCGGGGGTCGCGATCACCTCGGCGCCGATCTCCCGGAGCCAGTCGAAGCGTTCCCGGCTCATCCCCTCGGGGAGGATGGCGACGGCGTGGCAGGCGAGGAGGGCGCAGTCGAAGGCGCCCCCCCGGCAGTAGTTGCCGGTGGAGGGCCAGACGGCCTTCTGGGCGGTCGGGTCGAAGGTGCCGTTCACGAGGCGGGGGACGAGGCAGCCAAAGCCGGCGCCGACTTTGTGGGCCCCTGTCGGGAACCAGCGTCCGACGAGGCCGACGATGCGGGCGTCGACGCCGGTGAGGGACGGCGGGAACTCGATCCAGTTCTTGTCGTGGAAGAGGCCGGTCTCGGGGTCGTTCTTCCAGGTGATGCGATAGAGGTTGGCGGGGTCGATGTCGTCGAGGCCGACTTTCGGGAGGCGCCCCCGGATCGCCGCCGGGACCTTGGAGGGGTCTTTCATCTCGGCGAGGGTCGGGATGCGGATGTTCCGCTCCCGGCACCGCTTCACCGTGTTCTTCCGCACCTTCTTGTCGATCGGCCCGAACAGGTCCAAGGTCACTCCTTTGCACTGAAGTTCTTGCGATGGTACGTCCCTTGGGGCGAATCACGCAAGGGGAGAAGATGTTGGAGCGCGTGGCGTACCACTCGCTCCGGGGATTGACCGGCGGGGCGGGGGACCGGCGTCGGGAGGGGGCGGGGCATCACCGGGGAGTTGTTGGCGGGGGAGTTCTGGGGACACAATACCGAATGGGGAGTTCTGGAGTTCTGGGGACACAACCCCGAATTCCCAATGCGGTATTGTGTCCCCAGAACTCCCTTGGGAACTGGTGACTGACACCGAATCTCACATTCACGGAACTACCCAAGTGACCGGCGGAGGTCGGATCGGCGGGGCGGCGGATCGGAGGAGGGAGGGGATCGGGGCAGACTGGGACGCTCGTCGTGCTGCGGCAGATGACCCTCCCATTCTCCGGCCTCGTACAGTTAGCGTTGCAGAGACCGCCGAAAGCTCCCCGGTGATGCCCCGGCCCCTCCCGATGCCGGTCCCCCGCCCCGCCGGGGGTAAGAAGCCAGCGACTGCCCGCAGATGCTCCCCGTTTCCCCTGTTCATCCTTCGATACACCGCCCGGTGGACCGGGCGGCACTCAGGACGAACGGGGAATAGGAAACGGCCCCGCCTTCCGGCAGGGCCGCCTATTCTATGGTGCCGGAGGCGGGATTCGAACCCGCACAGGCATCGCCCACTGCCCCCTCAAGACAGCGTGTCTACCAATTCCACCACCCCGGCGAGTATGTCGATCTTCCCACGGGGATGTTAGACGCCCCCCCGGGGGGTGTCAATCGAATCCAAGCCGGAGGCGCCTCCTACCGGCCCGTTCCGGGCTGCGCCGGCGGTGCCTCGGGGGCCGCCTCGTCCGGCTCCTCCTGCTCGACAGGCGCCGCCTGCCTGGGGAGCCCCGCCTGCGGCACCGCCGTCTGCCCTTCCTGCTCGATGGCGCGTCGAAGGACGCTCTCCGATTCCACGGTCCGCCGGCCGATGACGGTCAGGGTGAGCGACGTCAGCATGAAGACGACCGCGAGCGCCGTGGTCAGTTTCGAGAGGAACGTCCCCGCCCCCCGGCCGCCAAACACGGCGCTGCTCGTTTGGCCGCCGCCGAAAGCGCCGGCGAGGCCACCCCCTTTGCTCGACTGGAGGAGGACCACCACGATCAGCAGGACGCAGTTCAAGACGTGGATGATGGTCAGTACGGTTCCCATGAATGATCAGTCCTTTCGGTCCGCCTTCTCTCCGGCCGAGATGATGGCGGTGAACGAATCACCGTCGAGGCTCGCCCCGCCCACGAGGGCCCCGTCGATGTTCTCTTGGCCGAGGAGGTCGCCGGCGTTCGCCGGCTTCACGCTCCCTCCGTACAACACGCGGATCCGCTCCCCCGTCTCCGGGCCGAAGCGGTCCCTCAAGATCTTGCGGGCGAAGGCGTGCATGTCTTCCGCGTCCGCGGGGGTGGCCGTCTTCCCCGTGCCGATCGCCCAGACCGGCTCGTAGGCCACGACGAGCTTCTCTTCTGCCTCCCGGGGGCTCCATCCCGCGAGGGCCCGGGCGAGCTGGCGCTTCACGATCGTCTTCTGCTCGCCCCGCTCCCGCTCCCCCTCTTTTTCGCCGACGCAGAGGATGACGCCGAGGCCGAGGTCCGCCGCCCGGCGCGCTTTCGCCCGCACCGTCTCGTCCGAATCGCCGCCGAACTCCCGCCGCTCCGAGTGCCCCACGATGGCGTGGGTGCAGCCGGAGTCGGCGAGCATCTCCGCCGACACTTCCCCCGTGAACGCCCCCGGTTCGTGGGCCGAGACGTCCTGGCCCGCGAGAAGCACGGCGCTCCCCGCGAGGGCTTCCCGGACCGCCGGCAGGTAGGGGTAGGGGGGGGCGACGAGCACCTCCGAGGAGGGCTTCGCGGCCTCCACGTACGCCCGGACCGAGACCGCCAGATCCGCCGCCGTCCGCCCGGTCAGGTTCATCTTCCAGTTCGCGGCGATGAGCAGCCTCCGCACTCCGGTTCCCCTTCCAGCCTAGAACTCGTGACGGAGATTCATGCACAATCCAGGCTAGCGATCGGACAGGGCCGCCACGCCGGGCAGCACCTTCCCTTCGACGAACTCCAAGGAGGCCCCTCCGCCGGTGGAGACATGGGACATCTGGGCGGCCACTCCCGCCTCTTTCACGGCTCGGGCCGTGTCGCCGCCGCCGATCACCGTCGTCGCCCCCGCCTCGGTGGCGCGGGCCGCGGCTTCGGCGAGCTCCCGGGTGCCTCCGGCGAAGGCCTCCATCTCGAATACGCCCATCGGACCGTTCCAAAAGATCGTCTTCGCCGCCTCGATCTCGCCCGCGAACCGGGACGCCGTCTCCGGACCGATGTCGAGGATCCGCCACCCCTTTTGCACCGCCGTCACCGGCACGACCTGGGTCTCCGCGCTCTCGTCCAGAGCGTCCGCCACGAGAGCGTCCGTCGGGAGGAGCATCTTCTCTTCCCCCGCCTCTTCGAGGAGCGTCCGGGCCAGATCGATCCGGTCCTCCTCGACGAGGGAGTCGCCGATCTCGAGTCCCTGGGCGGCGAAAAAGGTCCCGCACATGCCGCCGCCGACGAGGAGCCGGTCCACCTTCCCCAGGAGGTTTCGGATCACGTCGATCTTGCCGCTGATCTTGGCCCCGCCGAGCACGGCGACGAAGGGGCGCTCGGGGCTCTCGAGAATCCGGGAGAAGTAGTCGATCTCCTTCTCCATCAGGAAGCCGGCCGCCCGGACGTCGAAGTGCCTCGTCACCCCCTCCGTCGAGGCGTGGGCCCGGTGGGCCGTGCCGAAGGCGTCGTTCGCGAATAGGTCGCCGAGCTCCGCGAGGGCCGCGGCGAACTTGGGATCGTTGTCGGTCTCCCCCGCATGGAAGCGGAGGTTCTCGAGAAGAAGCACCTCGCCCGGCATCAGCATCGAAGCCGCGTTCTCCGCCTTCTCCCCCACGCAGTCCTTCACGAACCGGACCGTGGTTCCCTCGAGGAGCTTCGCGAGGTGCTTCGCCACGGGGGCGAGGGACATCTCGGCGACCACCTTCCCCTTGGGACGGCCGAGATGGCTCATCAGGACGACCGATCCTCCCCGCCCCAGCACGTACCGGATCGAAGGGAGGGCGGCGCGGATCCTCTTGTCGTCGGCCACGGCGCCCCCTTCGAGGGGGACGTTGAAGTCGACCCGCATCAGAACGCGTTTTCCCGTCACGTCCATGTCGCGCAGCGTCTTCTTGTTCATGGCCCTTTCCCGCGTCAGAAGGCGGCGGCGACCTTCCGGCTCATGTCCACCATCCGGTTCGCGTAACCGAATTCGTTGTCGTACCAAGCGAGCACCTTCACCATGTTGCCTCCGAGGACCGCCGTCGAGAGGCCGTCCACGATCGACGAGTGCCGGTTCCCGACGATGTCGATCGAGACGATGGGCTCCTCCGAGAATTGCAGGTAGCCGGCCAGCGGCGGGTTCGAGGCGGCCTTCTTCAGCGCCTCGTTCACCTCCGCCGCCGTCACTTCGCGCTCGAGCACCGCCACGAAGTCGACGAGGGAACCGTCCGGCGTCGGGACCCGGACCGCCATGCCGTCGAGCTTCCCCTCGAGCTCCGGCAGCACCAGGGAGACCGCCGAGGCGGCGCCGGTGGTCGTCGGGATCATGGAAAGCGACGCCGCCCGCGCCCGCCGGAGGTCCCTGTGAGGCAGGTCGAGGATCCGCTGGTCGTTGGTGAACGCGTGGATCGTCGTCATGAACCCCTTGAGGATCCCGAAGCTGTCGTTCAGCACCTTCGCCACCGGCGCGAGGCAGTTCGTCGTGCAGGAGGCGGTGGAGATGATGTGGTGCTTCTCCGGGTCGTAGGCGTCGTCGTTCACGCCCATCACGATCGTGATGTCCGGGTTCTTCGCCGGCGCCGAGATGAGCACTTTGCGGGCCCCCGCTTCGAGGTGGAGGGTCGCCCCCGCCCGATCCCGGAAATGACCGGTCGCCTCGATGACGACATCGACACCCAGATCCGCCCACGGGAGATTGGAAGGGTCCTTCTCCGCGAAGATCTTGATCTCCCGGTCGTCGACCCGGAGGACGCTCCCCTCGGAGGAGACCTTCTGATCCCAGATGCCGTGGACCGAGTCGTATTTCAGGAGATGGGCCAGCGTCGGGGCATCGGTCAGATCGTTGATCGCCGCGAATCGGATATGTTCATTCTTGAAGGCGCTCCGGAACACGAGACGGCCGATCCGGCCGAACCCATTGATTCCCACTGTGATCGCCACGGTTCCTTTCCTTTCCCTCGGGAAGGGGTCGCCCAAAAAGAGGCCCCGGGCCGGAGGGCGGCCCGCGACCGAACCTATCGAATCCGAATTAAGTAGGTTAGCCCGATGCTCCCGCCGTGTCAACCCCGGGGAAGGAGGGGCCGGGGGGGCCGGCAGGAGTCTCACCCGGAGCGAGGGGGGGGGCGGAGATCGCCAAGAAGAGGAGGGGGGCGGTTTCCCTCCCCCCTCCTGCGGCGTCTTGGCGATTCTCGGCGTCTTCGCGTCGGAATCCGCTTCCGAGCGGGCCCCGCCTACCGGAGGGTGGGGATGGGGATGCTGATGGTGACGGTGGTGCCCCGCCCCCACTCGCTTTCGATGTCGATCGAGGCGCCCGCCTCCTCCACGATCCGCCTGCAGGTCGCGAGCCCGAGCCCCTCCCGGGAGCACCCCTCGGTGGTGAAGCCGGGCTCGAAGACGTGCGGGAGGTTCTCCGCCGCGATGCCCCTCCCCTCGTCCCGGACCGTGAGGGCGATCCGGGATTCGGCGGAGAGGTGCTTCGTGTCGACGCGGATGCGCCCCCCCTCCCCTTTCCGGCGCCCCACGGCGTCGGCGGCGTTCGCGATGAGCGAGAGAAGGAGCTGTTGCCACCGGGCCGGATCGACGATCAACTGGGGAATATCGCCGGCGAGCTCGGTTTCGAAGTCGATGTTCTCGTAGGAGTCGAGGAGCCGGGCGAATCCGATCGTGGCCCTCACGATCTCGTTCAGGTCGCTCCTCTGGGGCCTCGCCGGGGCTCCCGAGAAGTTCATGAGCCGAACAGCCAAGGTCTCCACCTGGTGGAGGTAGTCCCGGGCGAGCCGGAAGTTCGAGAGGGCCCGCTCCGAATCCCCCTCCTGGAGGCAGAGGTCGGCCAGCTCCATGCGTGTGGCGAGGATGGCGAGCAGATTGTTCATTTGATGGCCCACCTCGGCGGTCACCCGGCCGAGGGCCGCGAGACGCCCCTCCTCGATCCTCCGGTCGTCGCCTTCCGGTGATTCGCCCGAGGAGGGCCGGTCCAGCTCGGCGAGGCGGCGGGAGATCTCGTCCGTGATCGCCAGAAGCCGGCGGCGGGCTTCGACCTCCTTCTCGGGGACGCCGAGATCGACTTCCTGCGCGAGATTCCGTAGATTCCCCACGAGCGCGAGCGCTTCCATGATGTCCGTGTGACTCATCGAGAGATCCTCCCCCCCCCGGTGGGGCCTTACCGATGTATCGGCCCCGGGGAGGAGGATCTTAAGGGAGGATCTGCGCAAACCATTGATTTCTAAGGGCTCGGACGCTTCGGACGACGGGACCGCCGACGGGACCTTGAGCGGGGCCGTCCCCCGCGCAGGGCGGACCCGTCGACGGCCGCCCGTGCCGCCGCCTGCTCCGCCTCTTTCTTGGTGCGCCCCTCGCCGTGTCCCACGACCCGCCCGCCCACGGAGACATCCACCTGGAACGTCTTCTCGTGGTCCGGTCCCTTCTCCTTGCGGATGCGGTAGACGGGGTGCATCTTCCGTTCGCTCTGAACCTTCTCTTGAAGCAGGCTCTTGTAGTTGACGTGGTCCTCGTTCTCGGTGATCTCGTCCATCCCCTCGAGTATGATCTCGCTGATGAACCGCCGGGAGGCGGGAAGCCCCTGGTCGAGGTAGATGGCGCCGATCACCGCTTCGAGGGCGTCGGCGATGATGGACGTGCGCTGCCGCCCCCCCGCCTCGCTCTCGCTGCTCGACAGGAGAAGGAACCGGCCGAGCCCGGTCTCCTCCGCCTTCTGGGCGAGAATCTGGCGGCTGACGACGAGGGACTTGATCTTGGTGAGATTCCCCTCGTTCTCTTCGGGGTGGCGCTTGTAGAGAAATTCGTTCACGACGAGCCCGAGCACCGAGTCTCCGAGGAATTCCATTCTCTCGTTCGACGTGATCCGGTTCGCCACCTTTCCGTTCAGGAAGGAGCGATGGACGAGGGCCTGGTTGAGAAGTCCGAGATCCTTGAACCGGACCCCGAGCTTCTGCTCGAGCTGGCGGAGCGTTTGCCGGCGCTTCGCGTTTACCGTTTCTCCCTCGACCGACGCGGGTCTACGAAAATCGAACCAACGCTTGATTATGGCCCACATAGGGAATATCTCGCATCACGTCCCTCACGATTCGAACTTCTTCACGAGCAGGCTGACGTTGTGGCCGCCGAATCCGAGGGAGTTGGTCAGAGCGGCCCGTACCTTCGTCTTCCTCGCCACGTTCGGCACGTAGTCGAGGTCGCATTCCGGATCGGGGCTTTCATAGTTGATTGTCGGGGGGATCACATCGTACTTGACCGCCAGGGTGGTCGCGATGAACTCGATACCCGCCGCCGCTCCGAGGAGGTGGCCGGTCATCGACTTCGTCGAGCAGACCTTGATCGAGTCGGCATGAGCGCCGAAGGTCGACCGGATCGCCGCCGTTTCCATTCGGTCGTTCAGGGGCGTCGATGTCCCGTGGGCGTTGATATGATCCACTTCCTCGAGCCGGAGTCCCGCGTCCCGGACGGCGAGCGCCATGGCCCGGGACGCCCCCTCCCCTTCAGGGTGGGGCGCGGTGATGTGATGGGCGTCTCCGGTGGAGGCGTACCCGGCCATCTCCGCGTGGATTGCGGCCCCGCGCGCCGTGGCGTGCTCGAGGCTCTCCAGAAGAACGACGCCCGCTCCCTCGCCGATGACGAATCCGTCTCTTTCGGCGTCGAAAGGACGGCTCGCCCGGGCGGGATCGTCGTTGCGCGTCGAGAGGGCCTTCATGGAGGAGAAGCCGCCCACCGCCATGACGGTGATGGTCGACTCGGCGCCCCCACAAAGGACGAGGTCCGCGTCCCCCCTCTCGATGGCGCGGAAGGCCTCGCCGATCGCGTGGGCGCCCGACGAACAGGCCGACACGGGGGCGAAGTTCGGCCCCCGGGCGCCGAAGCGAATCGATACGTGTCCCGAAGCCATGTTGGAAATCATCATCGGGATGAAGAACGGGCTGATGCGGGCTCCCCCCTTTTCCATGGCGACCCGGTGCTGTTCCTCGAAAGTCTCCATTCCCCCGATCCCGCTCCCGATGATCACGCCGAAACGGTTCCGATCGGTCTTTTCCGTATCGAGCCCGGCGTCCTCCACCGCCATGGCCGCGGAGGCGATGGCGTAATGAACGTACCGGTCGATCCGGCGGGCCTCCTTGGGCGACAACCACTTCGACACGTCGAAGTCCTTCACCTCCGCGGCGAAGCGGACGGGAAGATCGCTCGCGTCGAATCGCGTGATCGGACCGACGCCATGCCTGCCTGCCTTCAGGGCATCCCACGCCGTCTCGAGATCGTTGCCGAGGGGACAGACCGTCCCCATGCCCGTAATGACCGCCCGCCGACCGTTTCCCATGACTCCCTGCCGGGCCCCCTCGGGCCCGCTCCTCTCAGCTCGCGTTCTTGTTGAGGTAGTCGATCGCGTCCTTCACCGTCGTGATCTTCTCCGCCTCTTCATCGGGAATCTCGATGTTGAACTCCTCCTCGAGGGCCATCACGAGCTCCACCGTGTCGAGTGAATCCGCGCCCAGGTCGTCGATGAACGAGGCCTCGGGCGTGACCTGGTCCGCGCCGACACCGAGCTGCTCCATGATGATCTCTTTCACTTTCTCTTCGTGGGACATCTTCGTTCCTCTCCTCTCACGATTCCGATATTCCGCCCGTCATCGCGGGAAGGGACGGTCTAGGCCATGACCATGCCGCCGTCCACGTGAAGCACCTGACCGGTCATGTAACCGGCCGCGGGTGAAACGAGAAAGGCGACCACGTCCGCGACATCCCGGCTCGTCCCGAGGCGTTTCAGGGGGATGAGCTCCATCAGGCTCTCTCGAGCCTTCTCTGAAAGGACGTCCGTCATGGCCGTCTGTATGAATCCGGGCGCGATGGCGTTCACCGTGATCCCCCGCGAGGCGAACTCCTTCGCCAGCGACTTGGTCATCCCGATGATGCCCGCTTTCGAGGCGGCGTAGTTCGCCTGCCCGGCGTTTCCCATGACGCCGATCACGGAGGCGATGTTCACGATGCGGCCCCCCTTCGCCTTCACCATGGGGCGAATCACGGCCTTGGTGAAGTTGAAGGTGCCTTTGAGGTTCACCGCGATCACCGCGTCCCAGTCCTCCTCCTTCATGCGGAGGAAGAGGGCGTCCCGGGTGATTCCCGCATTGTTGACGAGAATATCAACCCCGCCCAGTTTTTCCACGGTTTTTTCGACGCCCTCCGCCACGGCCGCGCCGTCCGTGACATCCACCTTGAGGGAGGACGCCTTCACGCCGAGGGCGCGGATCTCCCCCGCCGTCTCCTCGGCCTTCTCCCCGTTCACGTCGACGACGGCCAGGTCCGCGCCCATTCCCGCGAGGCGGAGGGCGATCGACTTGCCGATCCCCTGGGCGGCGCCGGTGACCAACGCGACTTTGCCGCGGAGCAGGTCGGGGGCGAAAGTGCCGGGCATGCCATCCTCCTTGGTTCGGACCGCCGGCCTCGTCATCCGGCCGACGCCTGCCGGAACGACTCCGGATCCTCCACGTTCGTCACGTCGAGGTCCCGCACGATCTTGCGCGCCAGGCCCTTCAGCACCCGGCCCGGGCCGATCTCGTACGCCTTGGTGAATCCTTCCTCGGCGATCCGCCGCATCGATTCCTCCCAGCGGACCGTTCCTCCGAGTTGCCGGATCAGGGCGTCCCGGAGGTCGTCGGCTTTGACGAGAGGCGCGGCGTCGACGTTCACCACCACGGGCACTTCGGCGTCCCTGAAGGGGGTCCCCCGGAGCGCCTCCTCGAGGCCCCTTGCCGCCTCGCCCATCAGGGGCGAGTGAAAGGCGCCGCTCACGGGGAGCCGCAGCACGCGTTTGGCCCCCCGCTCCGAGGCGATTTCCATCGCCCTCTCCACGGCGGGCACCTCGCCGGAGATTACGATCTGGCCGGGACCGTTGAAGTTCGCGGGGACCACGACCCCCGCCTCCTCCGCCTCCCGGCAAACCTGGGCGACCTCGCCCTCGCCGAGGCCGAGGACCGCCGCCATGGCACCGGGCCAATTCACGCCCGCTTCGAACATCAGCTCCGCGCGTCGCTTCACCGCCGCGATCGCGTCCCGGGCCTCCAGGGCACCGGCGGCCACGAGAGCGGAGTATTCGCCGAGGCTGTGGCCGGCCACGATGCCCGGCCTCACCCCTTTCGCGTCCATCAGTTTCCAGAGCGCCAGACTGACCGTGAGGATGCCCGGCTGGGTGTAGCGGGTCTCCCGGAGGGTCTCCTCCGGACCCTCGAAGCAGATCTCCGACAGGGGATGCCCCATCACCTCGTCGGCCAGATCGAAGATCTCCCGGGTCTCGGGGAACTCCCCGGCGAGGGTCTTCCCCATGCCGACGAACTGAGATCCCTGCCCGGGGAAGAGGAACGCGTATTCGCCCATCGACTACAGCCTCACCACCGAAGCGGCCCAAGTGAATCCTCCGCCGAAGGCCACGAGCCCGACGAGGGAGCCCTCACCGCAACGACCGCTGCGGATCGCTTCGTCCAGGGCGAGCGGGATCGAGGCGGAGGAGGTGTTTCCGTATCGATCGAGGTTCACGCACACGCGCTCCCGGGGGATTTCGATCTTCTTCCCCACCGCCTCCATGATGCGGATGTTCGCCTGGTGAGGAATGAGCAGGTCCAGATCGGCGCCGGTGACTCCGGCCTCTTCCAGCGCCGCCAGGATCGCTTCGCTCATGTGCTTCACGGCGTGCTTGAAGACGTCCCGGCCGATCATGCGGATGACATGTTCCCTGGCGTCCACGGTCGCGTGGCTCGCGGGCTTTCGGGATCCGCCCGCGGGCTGGTGGAGAAGTTCCCACAGCCTCCCGTCGCTGCCGAAATTGATCGACAGGAGCCCGCGATTCTCGTCCTCCGACGGCCCGAGCACGACCGCGCCGGCGGCGTCCCCGAAGAGCACGCACGTGTTCCGATCCTGCCAGTCCGTGATCCTCGTCAGCGTCTCCGCCCCCATCACCAGGATCCGCTTCGCCTGCCCGCTCAGGATCATCGACCGGCCGACGTTCAGACCGTACAGAAACCCGGAGCAGGCGGCGACGACATCGAAGGCGGCCGCCTTCCGGGCGCCGATGGCCGCCTGCACGAGGCAGGCGGTGGAGGGGAAGGGCATGTCCGACGTCGCGGTGCCGATGATGATATTGTCCAGGTCCGCCGGGTCCACCCCGGCCGCCTCGCACGCCTTTCGCGCGGCGGGGATCGCGATGTCGGAGGTCGCCTCCTCCTCCGAGACGATATGCCTCTCCCGGATCCCGGTCCGGGTGACGATCCACTCGTCCGAGGTGTCGACCATCTCGGAGAGATCCTGATTCGTCAGGATCCTGTCCGGGGTGTGCGATCCCGTGCCCATGATGCGAACGCGCGTTGGCAGCTTACTCAACGGTCACCTCGTCGTAGGACTCGAGCCGCTTTCCGATTTCCCTGTTGATGTCGTACTTCACGAACCGACTGGCCGTCCGGACCGCGTTCGCGATCGCCCGGGAGGAGGAGCGACCATGACAGATGATGCAGATGCCGTCAACACCGAGGAGGGGGGCGCCGCCGTACTCCTCGTACGACAGCTGGTCCTTCAAATGCATGAGGGAGGGCTTGAGGAGTCCCGCGCCGAGTTTCGCGAGAAGGTGCGAAGAGATTTCGTTTCTGAGCTTCCCGAGAATCATCTCCGCCATGCCCTCGGCGAACTTGAGGATCACGTTGCCGACGAACCCGTCGCAGACCGTGACGTCCACTTCGCCCCGGAACATGCCCCCCGGCTCGACGTTCCCCGTGAAGTTCAGCCCGCTCCCCCGGAGCAGGGGATAGGCATCCCGGGTCAGGTCGTTCCCCTTCGTCGCCTCTTCGCCGATGTTCAGGAGGCCCACCCGGGGATTCGGGCGTCCGACGATCTTCTCCGCGAAGACCGCCCCCATCCAGGCGAACTGGACGAGATCGCCGGGGCGGCAGTCCTTCGTCGCCCCGAGATCGAGGAGAACGAAGCCGTCGGTCTGGTTGGGAACGAACTGGGCGATGGCGGGGCGGCGAACTCCGGGCAGGCGCCCGAGGACGAGCAGGCTGGTCGCGACGACGGCCCCCGTGTTCCCGGCACTCACGAAAGCGTCGGCCTTCCGCTCCTTCTGTAACAGGAGGCCCTTCCCGATCGAGGAGTCCCGCTTCCTCCGGGAGGCGGCGGCTCCGTGCTCCTCCATCTGGATCTCTTCGCTCGCGTGTTTGATCGCGGGCGGGTGGGACAGGGGGCCGTGGCCCCCGAGTTCCGCACGGATACGCGCCTCGTCGCCCACGAGGACGACTTCCACGTCTCCGCCGCTCTCCCGGAGGAATTCGACCACACCGGCGACGACGACGCTGAGGCCGGCGTCTCCGCCCATCGCATCCACGGCGATCCGCAATGTCCGGACCTCCGCCCTTTACTCGACGATTTGAACCCGCCGGCCCTTGTAGTAGCCGCAATGCGGGCAGATTCGATGCGGCGGTTTCGACTGGCCGCAGTGAGAGCAGGTCGACGGGCTGGCCGGCGACAAACTGTCGTGCGTCCGCCGCTTCGCCCCCCGCGATTTCGATTGACGCCTCTTGGGCAGAGCCATGACTAATCCCTCTTCTCGTGACCTTCGGTCAGTTTGCGAAGCGCCTCCCACACCGGGTGGGGGACCTCCGTCTTGCATCCGCAATCGACCCGGTTCCGGTCCGCCCCGCATTCGGGGCAGAGCCCCCGGCAGTCGGGACGGCAGACCGGCTGCATGGGCGAACAGACGAGCACGGCCTCCCTCGCCACCTCGCCGAGAGAGAGAGAGCCGGCCGGACCGGAGAGGTACCCCGGGTCCCCCTCGTACTCTTCGTCGAACACCCGGACCCGCTCCCCGTCGATGCGAAGCGCCTCGCGAATCTCCGTCTCCAGGGGTTCATCGTACCGGACGAGACAGCGCCCGCAGGTCCTTTCCACCTCGGTCCGGAGCTTCCCCCGGACGGTGACGATCGCGCCCGTGCGGACCACCTCGAGGTCGAGTTCCACCGGCTTCCGGTAGAGTCCGTTCTCCTCCTCGAGATCGATCTCCTCGGGCCCCACCCGGAACGAAAACTGGTTGACGCCCTCGTTGATCGCGCTCAGGTCGATTCGGATCGCATCCACGGCATCGACTCCCCTTCGGGTGCAAGCCGAGAAACTGTCCATACCTAGGGGAATCGGGCGCGGCAGGACGCTGGATCCGGACCCCGATGGATGGGGATCGACCCCGAATCAGCGAATATAGCGAACCGGGGCGATCTCTGTCAAGCGCGGCTTAATCCCTACGGGGCATCATCCTCCAACGGTTCCGCGAGGGGGGGGCCCGCCACGGCCAGGGAATAGACGTCCTCCCGGAGCAGGCGGCGGGCCGCGGCCCGCACATCCTCCCGGCTCACGGCGCCGACCCCCTCCCGGAAGCGGGCCAGATAATCGGGTCCGAGCCCGTAGTACTCCTCGGAGAGGAGGAACGAGGCGATCCCGTCGTTCGTCTCGAGCTTCAGGGGGAGGCTGCCGACCAGGTAGCTCCGGGTCTCCTCCAGTTCCGACGGCCGGACGAGGTCCCGCCGGATCCGGTCGATCTCCTCCCGGATGATCCGGACCGCCGGCTTCACGTGGTCCGGGTGGACCCCCGCCCGGATCACGTACGGCCCGGCGCCGACGGAGGCGTGGAGGGAGCTGTGCACGTAGTAGGCCAGGCCTTCCTCCTCCCGGATCCGGTTGCCCAGCCGCCCGCCGAGACCGAAGGCGCCGAGGATCTGGTTCATGACGCCGACGCCGTGGAAATCGGGGTCGGTTCGTCGGATTCCGATGAATCCGAAGGCGATGTCGCTCTGGGTCTTGTCCGGGACCACCACGGCTTTGGCCGCCGTCCGTTTCGGCCCCTTCGCGTCCGGCACGTCGGGCGGGCCGGGGTCGCCGTCTTTCTTCCAGCTCCCGAAGACGCGGGCGACGAGCCGGGCGGTCTTCTCTTCGTCCACGTCCCCCACCACCACGAGGATCGCCCCCCGGGGGTGATAGCGGTCCCCGTGGAAACGGACCAGGTCCCGCCGCCCGAGGCTTCCGACACTCCGCCGGACGCCGCCGCCGGGCCGCCGGTAGGGGTGCCCCGCCGGATAGAGCAGGCGGGCGAGGGTCCGGAGCGAGACGACCCGCGTGTCGTGTTCCTCCTCTTGAATGCCGGTGAGCAGTTGCCCCTTGATCGTGCCGAGCTCACGGGCGGGGAAGACGGGCTCCGCGGCGGTCTCCCGGAGGAGGCGAAGGATCGTACCGAGGTCTTTCGTGAGGAGCGACGCGACGAGAACCGTCGAATGCTTGTCGACGGCCACATCCGTTTCGGCCCCGAGGTAGTCGACGAGTTCGGCGATCTCCTTTCCCGTCCGCTCCCTCGTTCCCTCCTCGAGCATGAGGCCGGTGGCGAGGGAGAGCCCCTCCTTCCCGGCCGGATCGTGGACCGAACCGGTCTGGAGGCAGAGCCGGATCGCCACCGACGGGGAGAGGCGGTTCGTTCGCACGATCACCCGGAGGCCGTTCGAAAGCTCGATGCGGGTCATGCCCGACCCCTCTTCCCGTTCCGCCGGGGCACATAAAGACCGACGATCCGGTTCGCGCGGTGGAAGATCTTCTCCGCCGTCTCCCGCACATGCTCGGCCGTTACACCCTCGATTCGGTCGAGGAAATCCTCGAAGAATGAGACGTCGTGAATCGTGTGGTAGTAGCCGATCTGATGGGCCAGCTCGGTGACCGAGTCGCTCTGGAAGACCACCATCGCGCGGAGCTGGTTCTTCGCCTTTCGGAGGTCCCGCGCCGAGGGACGCTTCGACGCGGATGCGGCGAGGAGACCGAGGAGTTTCCTCTCCAGCTTCTCGAGCGTCACCCCCTCCCGGGCGGTGGCGGAGAAGTAGTAGAGGAAGGGGTCCCGGGTGGGGACGTAGAAGGAGCGGACTGACGCGGCGAGCCCCGCATCGACGAGGCCCCGGTAGAGCGGGGAACTCCGGCGCACCTCGCCGTCATAACTCCACAGGTTGATCCCCTTGGCCCCTCCGAGGACCGCGTCGAGAAGGACGAGGGCGTGGACATCCTCGTCCCGGGCCGCGGGGGCGCGGTAGGCCGCATGAAGGTAGGGGGTCCGGCCGGCCCCTTCCACCGTCACCCGCCGCTCCCCCCGGGAGGGGCTCTCCGGCGTGCGCGCGGCGACCGGCGGTTCCCCACCCGGCAGATCTCCGAAGTGTTTCCGGATCCGCCGGAGCGCCGCGGCGGGGTCGAAATCCCCGACCACCACGAGTATGGCGTTCCCGGGGACGTACCAGGAGCGGTAGAAGTCGACCATCTCCCGGCGGCTGATCCGCTTGACGTCCTCCTCCCAGCCGACCGTGGGCCAGCGGTAGCCGTGGGCCTGGAAGGCGGCGGCGGTCACTTCCCGGTCGAGCACCGATTCCGGGTTGTTCTCCCCGCCCCGGAGTTCCGAGAGGATCACGGTCCGCTCCGATTCGAACTCGTCGGCGTCGATCCGGCTCCGGCGCATGCGTTCCGCTTCAAGCTCGAGGGCGAGGTCGAGGTGCTCTTTCGGCAGTGTCTCGAAGTAGGTGGTCTGGTCGATCCAAGTGTACCCGTTCCAGTACCCCCCCCGCTTCTCGATCATGTTCTTCATTTGCTCCTTCGAGAAGCGGCGGGTCCCCTTGAAGTTCATGTGCTCGAGCCAGTGGGCGATGCCGGTGGCGCCGCGCCCCTCGTCGGACGAGCCGACCCGGTACCAGCACCAGACGCTCACGATCGGCGCCGAATGGACCGGGCGGAGAAGGACGGAGAGGCCGTTCCGGAGCCGGTGGGAGAGGATCGCCCCCTTCGCCGACGGCGGGACCATCAGCGCACCGCCGCGCGGCCGACCGCCGTGTTCCCCGCCTGGTCGGTGACGCGGACGAGGATCACATGCTCCGATCCTTCCCCGGCGTCGACCTCGAAGTCGAAGCGCTCGACCACGTCGTCGAAGATCTCGTCCGCCGTGTCCACGGGACGCCACTCTCCGGAATCGACGGACACCGCGGCGTTCCGGATCGGGCTCGCCCCGTCCCGGGCCTCCCCGCGGATCCGGATCTTCTCCCCCGACCGGGTCGCCTCGAGGCCCCTCACCTCGGGGGCCGTGTTGTCGATCGTGAATGCGTCGCTCACCCGGCGTCCGGAGAGGGCGGTCGCCTCCGAGTTTTCCGGATCGTCATGGGCGGTGACCCGCACCCGGTAGAGCCCGTCCGGCATGGAGCCGGTCTCCCACGCGTAGTAGTCGTAGAGGACTTCGTCATCGAGGAGTTTCCACTCCTTCTCCCCTTCCGCCCGATAGTGCACCTCGTGGCGAAGGGGGTCGCCGTTCGGGTCCGAGGCCTGCCAGCGGATGACGCGGACCGACCGGGCCCACACCTCGTCCGCCGCTCCGGGGATCGGATCCCGCCGGTTGATCGGCATGAACTCGACCCGGGTGCCGTTGGGGAGAACCTGGAAGAGCGGCTCCGGCCTCGGGTCGGCGGGGCCTTCGAGGAAGGTGTCCCCGACCCGGGTGACGCCCACCTCGAGCACTGCGGGGGGAAGATTCCCCTCCTTGTAGGCCACCGTCACCCGGTCGACACGGGGACCGGCGTCCCCTTTCCCCTCGAGCCCGACCCGCCACTGGAGGAATCGGGCGGGCGGTGATTGCACCGCCCCTCCCCGCTCCCCCGAGCCCACGGGGGCCCAGTCGCTCCACGCCTCGTCCGGCTCTTCCGTGTTGCCGCTCCTCGTCGAGAAGACCGCCTTCGTCCCATTCGGCTCTTCCCCCCACCAGCGGAGCCTTCCCCAGCGGGAGAGGTTGAGGGCGTCCTTCACTTCCGAGTCGTACGTGCCCTCGTCCCCCCGTTCCGGACCGACGCGGTAGATCCGGCCCTGGTTCCCCGTGGAGACCCACACTTCGTCCTTCGCGCGCGCCAGGCCGAGAACTTGGGACTCGCTGGTCCGCTTCAGCTCCGTCGGCTCCCCGTCCGGCGAGAGGCGGACGAGGGCGCCCGGCGTTCCGGTGCCGACCAGGATCGTCCCCCCCGGTTCGGGGGCGAGGGCGTAGATGAACTCGGCTTCGGACCGCCAGAGGAGAAAGGCCGTGCCGTCGGGCTCGATCCGGTAGAGGAGCGCCTTCTTTTTCGGGCTCTCTTCGCCGTTCTTGCTCGGCTCCCGGTCCCCCGAGGCGGCGGCGTAGATCCGCCCCCCCTCGTCCACCCAGAGGGCGGAGACCTCGGCCCGGGGCCCTTCGAAGAGCACGCTCGGCTTTCCATCCCGATCGAGGGCGGTGACGAGGCCCCGGCCGTCGCCGCCGGCGAGAAGCCTCTTCCGGGGACCGTCGTAGAGGAGGTCGAGCACGTTCGTCTCCGGCGAGTCGTAGAAGAGTTCCGCCTCCCCCGACGGAGGGATCTTGTAGATCTTCCCCTGCTCGCCCGTGCCGGCGTACAGGTTCCCGGCGTCGTCGAAGACGAGAGACCAGACGTAGTGGTCCGGGCTGTCGAAAAGGGAGCGGCCCTTCCCGTCCTTGTCGATCTTGAACACGATTCCGCCGGGGGACGTACCCGCGTACAGGTTCCCCTCCCGGTCGAAGGCGAGGGCGAGGATGTCGAACTCCAGGGAGTCGAAGAGGAGCGTCGCCTTCCCCTTCGAGTCGACGCGGTAGATCTTCCCGTCGTTGCCTGTGCCGACGTACAGGTTCCCCTTGCCGTCGGAGACGAGAGACCAGGCGTAGAACTCGTCCACATCCGCCACGGGCTCGAAGCGGGGGGATAGCTCGAGGGCGCCGAGGGGGCCGACGGTCAGTTCCGCGGGCGTCCCCTTCAGGACCGCCTCCCGCCCGGTCACGTCCCATTCGGCGGTGCGGACGCACCGGGAGGGCGCGGGCAGGACGAGCGCGCCGGCGAGGACGAGGATGATCAGGGCCGTGTGCTTCATGTTCTCCATCTCCCGATTCTGGAAGCGGCGTCAGGGGGCCGCGCGATCCACCGTCAACGTGAGGGACTTGCACCCGGTCACGAAGCCGCCGGTGCGGATCGTCTCGGACGCCACCACGGTCCCCTTCACGAAGGCTCCGTCGTCGTCGTGCAGCGGGGCGCCGATCACGGACAGCCGGGAGTCCGGAAGCCGGGGCATCTCCCGGCCGTTCACGGTCATCCCGCCGGCGCCGCTGAAGAGCTGCACGTAAATACCGTCGTTCGTGCGGAGGTCTTCGAGCATCCCCACGAGACGGTCGATCTCCTTCACCGCGAAACGGCTCGGCGCCCGCTTCGAGTCCCAATCCTCCGAGGAGGCGGCGTCGCAGACCCGGAGGAGCAGCTTCCCCTCCGGCGCGTCGGAGGGCAGGGCCAGGGCGAACCGGCGGGTCTCCGTCTCCCCCTGGTAGCGGCGGAGCGTCACCGCCCCACGCACCTCGTCCCCCGGTCGCACGAGGGCCCGCTCCAAACGGATCTCTTCGATCCGGTCGAGCCGCCGCTCGTCGGAGAGGATCACGTCGACGCGCACGCCCTTCACCGCCGGACGGGCGATCGAGTTGGCGGCGAGGACCTGGAGGGGGAGGAGAATCTCCTCGCTCACCTCACGGAGGACCGACGCGGAGGAGAAGACGTTCTCCATCTCGAGGTCCTTCGCCCCCTCGAGATCGATCCGGACGCGGACGTGGACCGTCGCCTCCCCCATCCTCTTCTCCCTATCGAGGATCGAATTGGCGACGGCCCACGACGCGAGGACCGGCGTCAGCCGCTTGTCCTCGAGGGCGTCGTAGTGGTACTCCTTCTTCCCCGCGCCCGGCGACTCCACGGTGACGTCGATCGGCACCGTCGGCGCCTCCCGGCCGAGAACGCCCGCCACGCCCGTTCGCCGGTCCTGGACGAGGGCGCCCACGGTCTCGATCGGGGAGCCGAGCTTGAAAGAGACGTAGGTGCTCGGGACGACCGTGTGAACCGTCACCGAAACGAGAGGCATCCGGACCGTACCGGCCTGGAACATGGGATGGCCGAAGGCGAGGATCCGCTCCCCGTCCACCCAGGTGATGGTGCCGACGGCCGCGAGCGTCGCGTCACCGCCGAGAAGCCGCACGCCGGCCGCCGCGCCGGGGAGGGCCTTCCACTCCCCTTCCCCCACGCTCCCCCCGCTCCCTCCCGCGGTGGCGGTCATGCCGTAGGGCCGGAAGTACTCCTCCACCTGCCGGGCCGTTTCGGGCGCGAATCCGGCCATGGCGAGGGGCGTCCCGATCGGATCGGGGCCGGGTGCGCCGTCCATGACGGGACCGGACGGCCCGGGCACGCCGCCCAAGGAGGCCTCTTCCGCGAGGTCTTGGCGCTCCAGGATGCCGAGCATCTCTCCGATCGGCGTGATGCCCGCGATCGGCTCCTTCGCGTAGGGATAGGCGAAGGCGAGGGCGCCGGCGAGACGGCCGTCCAGGTAGATCGGCGAGCCGCTCATCCCCTGGGCAACTACCCCCTCCTCGATACCGAGACCGGAGACCCGGGCGAGGATCATGTCGCCGGTCCGCCCGGCGCCGCGCATCACGTCGATCACCTCCACCCGAAACGTGTCGATCCTCGTTCCCTCGAAGACGGTCAGACCGTAACCGATCATGCCCCGTCGCGCCTCGCCGACGGGAAAGAAGTCGCCCCCTTCCGCGGGCGCGGCCCGGGCGGCGAGGGGAAGGGCGAGCAGCGGAAGGATCCAGCGAACGATCCTCATGGTCGATCATCTCCTGTCGTTCGCCGCCCCCTCGGGCCGGGCGTGGCGTCGTCGAATGACTATGGAACTCCGGGGGCGTCGAAACGCCCGTTTCCATTGAAATCTACCCAAATCGGGTTGCTGACCGCCACGGGAAGTACGGGCTCTCCGTGGGGCCCGGTGAAGACCGGGTCGAGGGACCGATCGCCGGTCGCCACGGCGACGAACCAGGTGTCGGTGTAGATCGCCACAGTCTCCCGGGCGCGGACGGGACGGCTCTCGCCGGCCAGGCTCTTCTCGAAGAGGGGGGTCCCGTTGCCGAAGACGCGGATCCGGTCGATGTCGATCCACGACGCCCCGTCGACCCGCACCGAGAGCTCCACGAGGCCGTCCCGGTCGGTGACGAGGTCGCCGGGGCGGGAGGCCCCGTTCACGCGGAACTCGAGGAAAGGACCGGTGGTGAAGAACCCGCGCCCTTCCCGGAGCGCCGCCGTCACATCCTCCTCCTTCCGTCCCCCCCCGGTGTCGAGATAGGTCCTCGGCATGCCGACAGGGGCGGCGAAAGGGGTGCGGGAGCCGGAGTTTCCGGTCGCCAGGATGCGATGCCCGAGGCTGAGCAGATGGAACCAATCGGCAAGCACGGCCCCGCCTTCTCGAGCTCCCTCCCGTTTGCCACCTCGAGAAGATCGAACCCGGGATCGAACTCGATGTTCGTCGACAATCCGGTGACCGGGTCGACCCCCATGTTGTCGAAGTAGCCGTAGCGCCCGGACCGGGGCGAGAGGGCCTGGATCAACGGTCTCCCTTCCCTGCCCCGGACGAGTCCGAAGACCAGGGCCGGCGCCTGCCCCTCCGCCCCCCGTCCCCCCCGGAACGGAATCTCGTCCTTCGAAGCGAGGGGGAAGAGATTGAATCGCCCGAGCTCGCCGAGCAAGATCTCCTCGCCCGGAATGATGGTGAGACCTTCGCCGGACCGGATGGTCTCCGGCGAAGGGGCGCGCCCGAGATCGGCGAGGGCGATCACGTCGAGGCCCTCGGCGCGGGCGGCTGCCATCCGCTCCCCGGGGGTGGCGGGCCCATCCATGCTGAGCACGCTCCGCACGCTGAAGTCGGCCGCGACGAGGTTCCCCCGGTTCACTTCCCGGCGAAGCCGGAAGAGGACGTCCACCGTGTCCCCCCTTTCGACCTCGATCTCACGGATCTCACGGGAAAACTCGATGCCCCGGGAGGCGGCGAGCCGGTACTTCCCGGCGGCGAGAACGAGTCGGCCCCGCCCGTCCGCGGCGAAGGCCCCCTCCGGCGGGGCGGGACGTCCCGGGTCACGCCCGAGGGGGCGCCCGTCCCGGTCCCGGACCGTAACCCGCCCGGGGAGGGGATCGCCTCCCTCGTCCTCGATGACGAAACGGACCACGCCCGGCTCCGGGGCTTCCATCTCGATCTCCTTCGAATCGCCCGCATCAAGTTGGAAGCGCAGGAGCCGTCCTTCGTCGCCGGCCGGTGAAAGGGGACGGGCCGAGTAGGACCCCGGCGGGAGGAAGGCCCGGAACCGCCCGTCCCGCCCGGCCAGCGCCACCGTGAGAAGACCGGTCGGGTCGGCGATCTCCACCATCGCCCCCGCGAGCGGCCCTTTCCGTCTCTCCCCCTCCACCGACCCCGACACCGGAACGAGAGGGGGATCGAGGGCGCGGGCGAGGAGGGCCGCAGGGTCGCCGGCCACGACATAGAGCCGCCGGGTGAAGACCCGCTCCTGCTTGCCGGGGACGTGAAACGGCTTCCACCGGAACCGAAGGGCGCCGTCCGTGAGGGGAGTGACGCCCGCGCCGCGGGAGTTCCACCACCCGTAGGTCACCCCGTCGCCGGCGAGTACGAGAAGATCGAAGGCGGCCGTCGAGTCCTCGGCCGGCGGTTCTCCCTCAGCCAGGAACCCTTCATAGGCGAGGAAGGGGGCCGTCCGTCCCCCCTCGATCCGGTCCCCCGCGACGCCTTCCGTCTGGTCTCTGTGGAAGGGCCACCGGTAGGTGGTGCGGATCGTGAGAAAGGGCTCCCCGGCGCCGAGCAGATACTCGGTCTCCACCTCGATGTCGGGGATCCGGTTGTCCACGCCGAGGAGACGAACGCCCGCCCGGTTCCCCTCCCCGCCGGGGACGACGATCTCCGCATCGAGATAGCGGGCCTGCCGGGGGAACTCGTCGGTGAGCATGAGAATCGACTGGCCCCAATAGTCCTCCCCCCCCGCCGGGGCGGCGTCGATGATCCGGCCGCCGCTCTCGGCGCTCCCGAGGGCGTGATTCACGGCGCTCACGACCACCCGGATCGTCCCGTTCTCGAGGAGATAGTCTCCCGCCCTGCCGGCCGACGCGGGACCGGGAATGCCCTCCGCCGCGCTCCCCAGAACGTGGACGGCGGGGGCCGCTCCCGCCCGCGGGGAGGAGACGATCAACGAAGCCAGAAGAAAGGCGGTGGCCGGGAGAAACCGGCCGGAGGGATGTTCGTGGGGGGAAAGAGACAATGAAAACGCTCTCAGTCGTTTCTTCCCCGGAGGAGAAGCAACCGCAGGAGTTGGAGGACCACCATTGCCGTCGCCGCCACACAAGTGAGGGCCGGGGCGGTCGCGAATCCGTATCGATTAGATACCAGGAGGAGGGCCAAAAGGCAAGCGATCCGCCGCGGGGAAACGGCGGATTGCCTCGAATGTGCGGAAAGGGATCGTCACTCGCGCCCCGGACGGGGGCTCAGACCTTGGTCTCTTCGCGTTCCTTCTCCCTGGCCAGTTCCACCTCGGGCGCGAAGCCCTCGGCGAAGAGTTCATCGAGGCGGTCCTTGGAGAACCTCCACTGACCCCCGATCTTTAGCCCCGGGATCTTCTTCTCCTTGGCGAGCTTGTACAAGGTCGCCCGAGTGATGCGCAGATACTTCGCTGCGGCGCCGACGTCGAGAATCTCCTGAGCCATCAAGCACACCTCTTCGGCGAAAGGGTTATTGGCGGATGATTGCTTCTTTTGCTCCTCGTATCGGCTCAGGGAATCGGCTTCTTGAGTGCATTTCTCGAAGAAATCGACGGGGAGAGGAGTCAAGCCGGGATAAAGACGCGCCCCGATCGGTTGGAACGGGGCGCCGGCCGAATCTCAGAAGTGGTACCGGAGGCCTGTCTTGAAGTTAAATCCCGAAAAATCAACGACTATGTTCTCGGTGCCCGTGTCCCAGCCGTAATCGAGCCCCGACTGGATGGCGATGAACGGGATCGAGCCCTCGGGGAACCAGGGTCCCCAAACCGTGGCGACTTCGCCCTCGTTGATCAGGATGTCGGCGTCTTCGACCTTTTGGACGTCCGCGTATTTCAGCTCGTCCTGCTTCAGCGATTGGTATCCCACCTGGAAGTTCACGGAGAGGCTCGGAGTGAAGTACTCCTCCAGACCGAGGGTGACTTCGAAGATGTTCGTCGATCCGTCCGCCTCGAAGTGGTAGAACTCCCCGATCCCGGAGAGCGAGGCGGCGGGGGAGTAGATCTCGACGGCGTGGTTTGCCCACGCCCGGCCGAACCCGAGGCCGAAGTAGACCTCCCGCTTCTCGACCCCCTGGAACAGGCGGTAGTCGTTGAAGGTGAGCGACGCGGGCATGTAGAACAGGGCCCGGCCGCTCAAGACGTATACTTCGTCGGAGAGGGAAGCCCCGAATCCGAGCTCGGAAAAGCGGGTGGCGGTGCCGGTGCGCCCCCCGGAGAGCTCCACGCCGAGACGGGAGCCGACGCCCGGAAGAAGGATCGACTCGGGCAGCTTGTATCGAACCGTGCCGAAGAGATCGAAGACGGGGCTGATCGGATCGAAAGAGTCCTTCTGCCAACGGATGGAGATGCCGGTGGCGTCCTCGAACTCGTCGGCGAGATTGTCGTAGGCGGCCTTGATAGTGACGATGTTTTCCGCCTGGGTCTCCGTGGTGGCGAGATCCTTCTGGGCCGTCCCGATTTGAAAGCTGACGGACCAGAGTTTCTCTTGCTCGGCGATGATGGCATCGAGATCGAGTTCGATCAGGTCCGGGTCGAGGAGGTCGTCCGGGGCGGGCGGCCGCCGGAGATCGTCGGCGGCGGCGAGGGACGCCGCGACAGCCGCCAGCAAGATCACGGTTAAGACGCGTCGCATGAAGAGTTTCCCCCTTTGAGAGCCCGACTATACTCCAGGGGGTTCGAAAGTGTCAACAGCCCCGTAAGCGGCGCGAGGCCGCCTTTCGGCGGCCCCGCGCGATCGATCGGGAAGGGGGCTCGGAGCGGCTAGCGGACCTTCACCTCGATCTGGCGAGGGAGGGCTTTCTCGCTTTTCGGGACGCGGACAGCAAGCACGCCCGCTTCGTAGGTGCTCTCGATCTTGTCGATCTCCACTTCCTTGGGGAGACGGAATGTCCTCTCGAAGGATCCGAAACTCCGCTCGATCCTCCGGTACCCCTCGGAGCTTTCCTCGCTCGCGTGCTTCCGCTCGCCCGAAATCTTGAGGATGCTCTCCTCCACCACGATGCGGATATCATCCTTCTTCACGCCCGGGAGGTCGACGTGGATCGTGTAGGCGTCCGTCTCTTCCCGAACATCCGTCCGGGGACGCCACGCCACGTCCGTTCCGTCACTCTCGTTCCACCCCGAATTGTTGAAGAAGCCATCCACGAACCGTTCCATTCCGAACTCGTTCCGAATCACAGCGGGTTTCCAGCGAAGCATGGTCATTGTCATCTCTCCTTTCTGGTTCTCCATGGGAAGTCGCCCTCCCTTTACCTCAATGCGTCCGACGAATACACATATCAAGTCGCGTGCCAAGGCGCGGAACCACCGGCACGGCACCACAACCACTTTGAGAATAAGCGGATACGAGATGGCATCTGGATGGGGCCCGAATTCGGCGGACCCATGGTCCTGGCACATGAGTGCCATATTGGCATCGTGAATCTCCAGGGACGACTTCGGCCGGCCATTTTGACACCAAAGAGGTCTCCGGAGAATCCCTTGACCAGGGAACCGCGGGAGGGGCAAGATGGTGCACAGCATGTACCGATCGTCACGCACCCGGCCCGCCGGAGAACGAGGAGATCTGAACCCATGAGAAGAATCCTACTGATCGTGCTCGGCATCATTCTGCCCGTGTGCGCCCTCGCGGGGGGCGTCCGCGTACCGGGCGATCAACCGACGGTCCAGGCCGCCGTCGACGCGGCGGGGCCGGGCGACACGGTGTTCGTCGGCCCGGGTACGTACATCGAGAACGTCGTGATTCGGGACAAGGAGGGCATCACCCTGATCGGGACCGACGGGGCGGAAGAGACGATCATCGACGGCGACGAGAAGGGGATCGTGGTCCAGTTGATCCAGAACCGGGGCACGACGACCGTCGAGGGCCTCACCCTGCAGAGGGGCTACAACATGAGCAACGGGGGGGGACTGTACTCCGAAAGATGCCCCGTGGTCGTCCGGAATTGCAGGATCTTCGACAATACCGGAGAAAACGACGGGGGGGGCATCAGCCTGATCAACGCCGAGTCCTATCTCGTCGAGAACTGCCTTTTCGAGAGGAACGAGAGTATCGCCGCCGCCGCGATCGGGGTTGTCGGCGGACGGGGGGCGCTCGTCAGAAACCGGGTCCGGAACAACACCGGGGGCCTGACCATCTCGGCCATGTTCGCCGCCTGCGACATCCGGGAGAACCTGATCGTGCGCAATCTCTCCACCGGGTTCGGCTTCATCGGCTACCAGATGTCCCTCGGGGCGGCGGTCGAGGGGAATACGATCGCCATGAACCTCGGCAAAGAGGATTCGGGGGCGATCCTCGCCCAGTTCGGGGATCTCCGGATCTCGAGGAACCTGGTGGTCAACAACGACGGGGTCTGCGGGATCCTGGTCGAATCGAACGACGGTCTGGTCCGCGTCCACCGGAACAATGTCTGGAAGAACGAGGGGGGCGCCTACAAGGGTCCCGAGGAGGGCCTGGACGGCATTTCGGCCGATCCCCTTTTCTGCTCCCCGGAGAAGGAAGACTTCCGCCTCCGCAGCGGATCCCCCTGTCTCGGAGGAAAGGGCGGCGGGACGAGAATCGGCTGCTTCGACGAAGGCTGCTCCTAGAATCCAAGATCGAGAAAGAAGAGAGGCCGCTGGAGCCGTCCGGCGGCCTCTTCGTGGACGGGAGCCTCACCGGTGCGGCTACCGGCCCATCTTCTGCTGCTCCCTCAAGGCCTCCTGGATGCGCGAGTGGTCGACGATCGGCCTCGCCGCGGCGAAATCGAAGTCGGGATCGTTCTCCGAGTCGTGGCAGTCAAGGCAGCGGTCCTCGATCGCCGCGAAGAGGTATTTCAGGCCGGGCTCGAGATCCGAATCGGAGACGTCCTCCCCCCGGGCCCATCGGACGTGATCCGATCCCGGGCCGTGGCACGACTCGCACTGCACGTTGATCATGGTCGGCGTCTTCTCGTACGAGTGGAATCCGTTGAAGAGGCCGTACCCCGTGACGTGGCACTTCAGGCAGGTCGGGTCGAAGTCGCGCCCCGTTTCGACAAGGCTCTCCAGGGCGTGGGCGTGCCCGCCCCCCTTCCAGTCGCGGAGCTCCGGGGTATGGCACTCGCCGCACGCTTCGGCGCCGAGGAATTTCTGCACGTCGAGTTGGCTCGTGGCCGGCACGATCTCATCGCCGATCTGCTGGAGATCCAACTTGTACCGCTCCACGAGATCGGCCATTACCGGATCGTCCTCGATCGAGTCGTCGAGCTCCTTCGACATTCCCTCCCTCTCGACCACCCGTTTGTTCTCGTCGAGGTAGAGATCGATGACGCCGAGGAACTCTCCCTCGTCCCCCGGCATCACGAGAGGAATGTTGTTCACCACGTAAGGTTTCGGCTTCACGTTGGCGCCGTTGCCCACGATCACCAGATCGATGCCGCTCACGTTCCTCGCCAGGTCCCGCCCATGGAGCCAGCCGGTGTGGGCGAGGCAGACGATCAGGTCGACCTGGGGCCGGAGCTCCTCGACCATCTCCCGGGCCACCACGGCCGGATCCTTGATGATCAGACGGTGTTCGTCCTTCTCCCGGTCGAAGGGGAGCCCCTGGTTCTCACCGAGGGTCTGGACGAGACCGAAGATGCCCACTTTCAGGCCGCCCCACTCGACCCCGAGGAAGCGCTTCGGCGAGATCCGCTTGATCACGTAGGGCCGAAGGAACCGCTCCCCGGTATCGAAGTAGTACACGTTCGCCGAGATGATCGGGATTCCGGTCTTCGCCATCTGCTCGAAAAGCCATTTCTGGCCGAGGAGCAGGTCGCTCGACCCGAGGTTGATCGCGTCCACGTTCATGAAACCGTACGATTCGAACAGGTACCGGGACTTCAACTCCTCCATCGCCCCCTTCGCCCCGACCACGTCGCCGCAATCGAGATGGAGGACCGAAGCGGAATCCACGGCCGAGATCGCGTTCATGTAGGCGGCCCGCCGGGCCACGCCTCCCTTCCGGCGTGTCTTTCACCCACACGGTTCGAGGGAGCCGACGACATCGCTCGAATAGAAAATGCGGAGCTTGCGGATGCTCTTGTCGGTCGTCTCAAAACAGCCGGTCAAGGAAAGGAGAACGAAACCGAGCAAGAGGGCGAGAAGTAGGCTCGAGTGTTTTCGGGTGGTCATCCCCTGTCTCTCCTCATGCGGTTGACTTCTCTCGGGACATCGGCGAGGGATCCACTCTAGGTTAAGGACCCTTCGAGGCCGTCGGGGTTCCCGGTTCGAACGCACGATGGGAAAAATAGCACCAATCCGCGGCGGGGTCCAATCCCGCGTCAGAGGGGACGGGTCCCGACGTAGAGCCAGGTCGGCGCGGGGGACAGACGGCGGTAGCGCACCGCCTCGAGGCCGGCATCTTCCATCTCCCGGGCGAAGGCGTCGGGGGGGGGAAAGGCGCCCATGGAGGCCGCCAGATACCGGTAGGCGCCCCCCGAAGAGAGGAGCCCGCCGATCCGCGGAAGAACGCGGCGGAGGTAGAAGTCGACGGCCCGCTCCACCGCCCCCGAGCCGGACGTCGTGAACTCGAGCACCACGACCCGCCCGCCGGGCCGGACGGCGCGGGCCATCTCGCGAAGCGCCGCCCCGCGGTCGGGCACGTTTCGGATGCCGAAGGCGATGCCCGCCGCCGCGAATGCGCCCCCCCTCACGGGAAGCTGTTCCGCCGCGCCGGCCGCGAGCCGGAGAGGCCGGGGGCGCCGATTCCGTGTCCCCTTGAGGCCCGCCCTCCGGAGCATGGGCTGCGAGAAGTCGACGCCGAGAACTCCGACGCGCTCCGCCGCGCGGGCCGCTTCCAGGCCGAGATCGCCCGTCCCGCACGCCACGTCGAGAAAACGGTCGCCCGGACCGATTCCGGCCCGACGGATCGCCTCCCGCCGCCAGCGGGCATCGAGGCCGAAGGAGAGGAGCCGGTTCAGGAGATCGTACCGGCAGCTCACCCGGTCGAACATGCCACGGACCGCCGACCGCTGCTCCTCGACCGCCTGCTCCCCCCTCGCCAGGATCCCGCCGCCGTCCGGATCGGGAGCGCCTCGGCCGGGGGCCCTTGCCCTCTCCCCCGTCATCCCTTGATCACCGCGATCGGCCGGAGCCGGGCGACCTTCCGGGAGATCCCGGCGCCGTGCACGACGTTCACCACCTCGTCGATATCCTTGTAGGCCTCCGGCGCCTCCTCGACGAGGTTCGATCGGGATCGGGCCCGGAGAGCGACGCCGGCGAGGGCCATCTTCTTCTCCACGTCGCTCAGGCGGATTTGACGCTTCGCGTCGGAGCGGCTCTTCACGCGCCCCGCGCCGTGGCAGGTGCTGCCGAAGGTCTCCTCCATCGCCATCTCGGTGCCGACGAGGACGTACGATCCCGACCGCATGTCGCCCGGGATGAGCACGGGCTGCCCCACCCCGCGGTACACCTCGGGCAGGTCCGGGTGCAGCGCCGGAAAGGCCCGGGTCGCCCCCTTCCGGTGGACGCAGAGGGATCGCTCCTTCCCCTTCACCTTGTGGGTCTCGATCTTGGCGATGTTGTGGGAGACGTCGTAGACCATGCGGAGATTGGCGCCCGGGAAAAGCTTCTCCATGACATCCCGGGAGAGGTGGAGCAGGTACTGGCGGTTCGCCCATGCGAAGTTCGCCGACGCCGCCATGGCGGCGAGGTATCGCTGACCCCCGGAGGAGCGGATCGGCACGCAGGCGAGCTGCCGGTCCGGGATCCGGACGGCGTCCGGCCGGCCCGGCTTCTGCATGATCTGCAGGAAGTCGGTCGCCACCTGATGGCCGAGTCCGCGGGAGCCGCAGTGGATCATCAGCGTCACCGCCCCTTCCCGGAGGCCGAACGCTTCCGCGGCGGCGCCGTCGAACACCGTCTCCACCCAGGCGACTTCGAGAAAGTGGTTCCCCGAGCCGAGGGTTCCCACCTGAGTCCGCCCCCGGTCGAAGGCGCGCCGGCTCACGGCGTCAGGGTCCGCCGAGACGAGACCTCCCCCTTCCTCGGTACGGAGAAGATCATCTCTCGTCCCCGCCCCTCGCTTCACCGCCCAGCGGGCGCCTTCCCGGAGGACATCGGCCATCTCCCTATCGTCCAGTTTCAGGTCTCCCCCAACGCCGACGCCGCAGGGCACGCGGGCGAAGAGGGCGGCCGCGATCTCCTCCGCCCGGGGAGCCACGTCTTTCCGGTCGAGGTCGCTCACCGCGAGGCGGACGCCGCAGTTGATGTCGTACCCGACGCCCCCCGGCGAGACGACCCCCTCTTCGAGGTCCATGGCGGCGACGCCGCCGATCGGGAAGCCGTAGCCCCAGTGGATGTCCGGCATGGCAAGGGAGCGGCCGACGATTCCGGGGAGGTGGGCGACGTTCGCCACCTGCTCGAGACTCCGGTCTCGGTGGATCTTCTCGAGAGCGCCCCGGTCGGCGTAGACGACGCCGGGCACACGCATTCCCCCGTGGGGTTCGATCCGCCATCGGTAGTCTCCGAAGGGAACCAGCTTCGCCATGAATCCCCCCCCCGCCGTCACACGTCGAGAAGCACCCGGGCCGTCCAGCCCTCTTTCCCCTTCGACAGGCGGAGCCGATGATACGTCGCCGCCTTCACCTCCCGAACGATGGAGGGACCGTTCGGGCCGGGCGCGCCCCCTTCAATCTCCGCGGAGAGCGAGCCCTCCTCCACGGTCAATGAGGGGAACCGGGCGGGGAGGAAGTCCCCGGCGGTGACGAGGTAGACGATCTCGTTCAGCCACGCCACGAAAAGCCCCTCGGGATCCTCCGCCTCCAGCCGAACGGACCTGCGCTCGCCCCCTTCCGTGGGGGGACGGTCGGTCATGGCGGCGACCACCGCCTCCGCCGCCAGGGCAAAGAGCCGCTCCTCCGTCGCCGCCCGCGCCTCGAGAAGCAGGTCCGCGTCGTGCCGGAGCCAGCGGATGCTCTCGCCCCCCCGTTCTCCCATCGATCACCTCCGTCGACGACGGACCGAGTATAGACCACGCCCCCCCCGCCGGGCGGCGTCGATTTGTCCCGACCGGGAAGGAGCCCTTCGCGCTCTTCGTAGCTCCGAATCAGATCCGGGACCGCGGAGACAGAATCACCGCATGAGACACGGAGAACACGCAGACGGGAAGGTCCCGGGACGAATGGCTTCGGCTACTCGAGGCCGTGGCGGAGGATCTTGTTGCGGAGGCCCTTTCGGGTGAGGCCGAGGAGACGGGCGACCTGGGATTTGTTACCGTGGCAGCGGCGGAGCGCTTCTCGGATGACCCGCTCCTCGAGCTCCCCGACCATGTTCGCGAGGCTTTTTTCGCCCGTTACCGGCGTAGTGACGCCGAGCTTCGAGAACCGGACGAGTTCGTCCGAGAGGGAGTCGATCGTGACGACATCCCCGGGGGAGGCCAGGGCGACCGCCCGCTCCACTTCGTTCTGGAGATCCCGGATGTTCCCGGGCCAGTGATAGCGGCTGAAGAGTTCCACCACCGCCGGCTCGAAGCTCACGCCGGCCTTGCCCATGGACCGCGTGTACTTGGCGACGAAGTGATCGACCAGGGGAGGAATGTCCACCGACCGCTCCCGGAGGGGGGGCAGGGTGATGGAGATCACCTTCAGGCGGTAGTAGAGGTCTTTCAGGAAGCGCCTCCTCTCCACTTCCTCGGCCAGGTCCCTGTTCGACGCGCAGATGATCCGGCAGTCGACCCGTGAGACCTCGACGGATCCGACGGGCTTGAATTCCCGCCGGTCCACGACGCGGAGCAGCTTTTCCTGGAAGTGCCGGCTGGTTTTGTCGATCTCGTCGATGAAGACCGTCCCTCCGTCGGCCACCTCGAAGAGCCCCTTCTTTCCCCGGCCCGCGCCGGTGAAGGCGTTCTTTACATGGCCGAAGAGCTCCGACTCCAAGATCGTCTCGGTCAGATCGGCGCAGTTGATCGTCACGAAGGGCTCCGAATCCCCCTTGGAGATCTCGTACGCGAGAAGCCCCTTCCCGGTCCCCGTCTCCCCCTGGATCAGGATCGAGGCGTTGACGCCCTCCAGTTTCCGGAGCATGGCGAGAATATCCTGCATCTTCTCGCTCTGCGTCACCACCCCGTCGAAAGCGGCGCCGTGGGGCGCCCCGACGATCGCCTCGTCCATCTTCACGCCGCCCACCACGAGTTCCCGCGCGACGCCGACAAGGTAGTTCAGATCCCGCCGCCCGAATGGCCGGCGCCCGCACGAAACCGGGCGGTCCACGTACACGCCCGCCTCGCCCCCCTCGGCGGGCGCCACCAGTAAGGAGAGGGACGTCCCGCCGCCGACGTCGCCGAGAGAGACCATGGGCCGGATCGGCCCCGTCGCGCTTCCATCCGATCGGGCGCCCTGGAGAAGATGCCGCGCCTCCTCCGGGTCGACGCCGCGGCCGTCGACGATCTCCCATCCCCCGACGGCGTTACGGCGGAAGAAGAACGCCCGTCCCGCCTCGAGCTCGGCGAGGATCCGGTCGAGCGTCTCCTCTCTCGAGGCCGCGGACGATTCCTGGAACGCGAGATACCGGTTCGACGGCGAAGTCGAGACCTCGACAAACCGGTTCTCGATCGACGTCTGCAGGCGCTGGATGTCCTCAAGATCGCCGCTCGGAAAGTCGCGGTCCACGGTGCGCTGCGCCTTGTGAAGCAGAACCAGCCCGTCCTCGAGGCGGTCGGTGCGCACCTTCATCTCCGCGAACTCGATCAGCACCCTTACCGCGTACCCCTCGGCTCCGAGCCCCCGGAAGATCTCCTCCGCCCGGGTCAGTTCCGCCCGGGCGGCGCCGATGTCGTCGTTCTCCCGGGCGATGACTGCCGATTCCAGGAGAGACCGCCCGAGATCGAAGGGCATGCCGAACTCTCCGAAGACCCGGACGCTGCGCCGGGCGTAGAAGGCGGCAAGCCGGGGCCTGCCGGCGAGACGGGTCGCCGCGGCGAGGGCCCGGAGTCCGAGGCCGACGAGGCGCTTATCTTTGATCGCCGCCGCCGTGCGTAGACCGTGCTTGGCGTAGGCGATCCCCGCTTCCGGCCTTCCTTCGGCGGAAGCCACTTCGGAGAGACGCCGGTGGATCTCGGCGATGTGGTCGTTCTTTTCGGAGATCTTCTCCGCCACGGTGAGGGACTTCTCGAAGAAAGCCCGGGCGGTTCTCGTCTGCCCCCGGGCAAAGTACCAGGCGCCGATCTCCTCGTAGGAAGCCGCGATCTCCCGCCGGTTGCCGCGGGCCATGCTGTCCCTGAGTGCGTCCGTCGCGAGCCGCCGCGCCTCCTCCCAGCGCCGGCGGTGCCGGGCGAGGCGCGCAAGTGCGAGACTGCAGAGAGTGACCCCCACCATGTCCTTCACGCCCCGGAACATCTGGAGGCTCTTCTCGAAGCGGCGGTGCGAGGAGTCCCACTCGCCCCGCTGGAACTGGATCAGGCCGAGGTTGAGCATCCGCAGGGCGACGCCGGCGTAGTTGCCGAAGCGACGGTCGATCTCCATCGCCTTCTTGAGCGCCCCCGTCGCGCTCTCCCACTGGCAGAGGTTCTTGTAGGCGACGCCGAGGTTATTGTAGGCCTTCGCGATTCCTTCCTCGTCGTCGATGCGCCGGTACGTGGCGAGGGAGTCATGAAAATAGCGAACCGCGTCGGAGAAACTGCCCTGACGGAGGAAGATCGACCCGCAGGTCAGCTGCACGAAGGCGATCTCCCGGTTCGCGTCGGTGTGACGCAGCACGTCGAACGCCCGGAGGGAATAGGCGAGGGCGTCGGATTGATTGCCGATGCGCCGGTGGACCTGCCCGCAGAGGGAGTAGATCCGGCCGAGAAGAAGAGGGTCGTCCTCGTCCGTGAGAAGAAGCTCCGCCTTGGAGGTGAGCCGAAGGGCCTGATCGTACTCGCCCAGTCCGAGGTGGGTTCGGGCGGTCTTGTACAGGATTCGGGCCTTGTCGGCGGGCGTGAACGAAGCCCAATGGGGTGACCGGACCAGACGATCGAACTGGCCGAGAGCCTGACCGTAAGCGTCCGAAGTGAGATAGAGATCGCCGAGGCTTTCAAGAAGGCCGGCTTCCTTGCGGGAATCGCCGTCCGCCTCCGCCTGCTCGATCGCCCGCTTGACCCGCTCCAGATGATCGCCGGGCCCCATGACGCTCCTTGCGGCGCCTCGGTGCGCCGCCGATTCCGTGGACCTTCTCACGTCTCGCCGGCCCCCCGCGCGGGGGGCCGCTCGAATCGCGCCCTTCGTTAGATGATTCCGAACACCCGAGCGTACCGCAGGAGGATCTTCACGAAGTTCGAGCCGCTCAGCCCGTCCACGGGGACCGCTTCGACGTCGATCGTCCTCGGACCTGTCCGGATCCCCTCGAGCCCGTCCGGATCCACTTCCTCGGGCGTGGCCTCCCGGGGATCAGGCGTCCCGTCCTCCCCAAACGCCGGAAGGATCGGGCAGGTGGATGCGAGAGCGACGAGCAAGAAGAGAGTGATGATGCGCTGATTCATAATGTCTCCTTTCCTCTCCCCTTTGAGTGGATACCCAAGACCCACTCATGTAACTTCATTATAGCCAAAACACTAGGAATGTCAAGGCTTTGCCGTGTCACTCCGAATCTTCCCTCTCCTTCTCGACCGGACCCGGAAAGGGAAAGGGCCCGGCCACCACCCGTAGGCTCGGACCGGACCCTCTCATCGGCTACCCCCTGGTTTGAGGGCCGATTCAGAGATCCCGCGGATCTCTCAAGCGATAGCAATACTCTTGTTCTCTCCTCCTCCTGATCTACTGCCCCGCATCGCCGGAACCTCCCAGGTTCTTTGGCTCCGGCTCGGCGAAGCCATCTTCTCCGTTCGGTGGAAGAAGGTCGGCGATCTTCTCCCATCCGGCGTTCACGGCGCAGAATCTCGCGATCACGAACGCCACGATGATGTAGACGCCAAGCACCCCTAAAATGATGGCTAGTTTCATGCTACATACGCGAGACTCCTTTCTCGTCCGGAGAGTGGAAGACTACCCGCAGGTTAGTCTTGCAATTTCAATACCACGACCCGCCCCCATATCAAATAGTTCATCAGGACGGACCTCGGTGGCACTCGTCTATGTAAAATCCTTGCAAATATGCGATTAGGAAAGCGCAGGCGAGATGGTTCCGATCCCTTGCCTCTCACCCCCCTGAGTGGACGTCGAATGGAGGGCATAAACGGTGACTTCGTAGCCAACGATGGATACAAAGTATCCAGAAGCAGGAGATAGAATTCCGGTGGGGTTAAGGTGTCGGCCTCCGGTTTCGAGCCCCGGATGTTTTTCATCATACCAAAAACGGGAACGAAAAGAAAGCCGTTTCGCTTCGAGGAGCCGGAATCAGGGTTCCACGGAGCGCTCCCCCGGAATGGAGTCGAGGAGCCTCACGATGTCCCCCGCCCGGGGATGATTCGGCGCGAGCACGAGAAACCGCCGGAAATGGGGGATCGCTTCTTCCGTTCGGCCGGACTGCAGGAGGGCCGAGCCGAGATTGCCGTGAAGGTCCGCATCCTCCCGCTCGGCGAGCATCTCCTGGAAGATCTCGATCCCATCGCCCGCGCGTCCCGTCTGGCAGTAGAGAATGCCGAGGTTCATGCGTGCCTGCCGGAGCCCGGGATCGGCCCGCAGGCTCCTCTGGAGGAGCTCGATCGCGGCGCTCGGGTCGCCGGCAAGGGCCCTGTCCATGCCGAGCTGGAAGAGGGTCTCCCCGTCCTCTCCCCCGAGCGCGAGCAGGGCGAGATAAATCCTCGGCGCGGCATCCGGGAGGCCCCGGTCCCGGTAGAGGCCGGCGATGGAGCGGATGAAGCGGACGAAATCGCCGTCCATTGCCCCCTCCGGATCCAGCGCGACCGGAAGAGGGGGAAGACCCCGGCGGTGGCGCATGATTTCCAGTCCGGGCCCGCTCCCCCTGCCCGTCTCGAAGCGGACCAGCGGCTCGTACCGTTCCCTCGCGGCCCGGTAGAACTCGTTCTGCGCCGGGAAACGGTCCGGGTCCGAGCGATACCGCTCGCCGATGTCGTCGGAGAGGACCAGGTACTCGAACCACTGGTACGGCGGGAGTCGGTAGAACCGTTCCGACCGGTCCACGTCGATGGAGAACGAGGGGAGTACCGCCGAACGATACCACGGGCGGTCTCCGATCGCCCCGAGAAGGGCCTCCCGGATCGCTGCGAACTCCATCGACTCCCGGTAGCGATCGAAGTCGCTCGAAGCGAGAAGTTGGGGCCCGTGAGGTTCGAGAAGAACGAGGGACCCGGAGGGGACCCGTTCCTCGATCCACACCCGCGCCCGGGCCCGGGTGTCTCCTTCGGCCGCGCGCCGGACTGCGGCGAAGTCGGCGAGGGCGGGCGGAACGAGAAGTACCGTGGTCGCCCCCGCGAGGAGCCCCGCGCGGGCCCGGGATCCTCCCCCGATGACACGGGCGAGAAGGACCGCGGCGAGGAGGGCGAGGGAGGGGACCGCGGGGAGCGGATAGTGGGGAGCCTGCATCCGGCTCGCGGCGAGCAGGACGAAGAGGAGAACCGGCATTGGCCAGAGGAGCTTCTCCACGCCCCGGGGACGGACCGCCGCCGCCAGGACGCCGGCAAGGGCCGCGAGGAAGAGGGGCCATCCGAATCCGCCGGCGAAGAGCCGCGCCGCCCCGAGGACCCCCTCTCCGGCTCCTCCGAAATGCCCCTCCCTCATGTGGAGGGACTCGGCGCCGAAATCGCGGAGGAAGCCGCCAAAGTCGAGAATCACGTACGGGCTGGCGGCGGCAAACGCCACCCCCCCGAGGAGGACGGCGGCGAGGACCCGGCCCGGCCGGAACGGGGCCCCCTGCCGGATCTTCTCCGCCCACGGGAGCTGGAGCAGAAAGAGGGCGGCCGGGTACTTCACCGACGCGGCGAGACCCGCGCAAAGACCGGCGGCGAGGAGGTCCCGCCGTTTCCCCTCGCTGACGTATCGGACCAGGAGCCAGGTGGAGAGGACGACGAAGAAGGTCATCGTGACGTCCACTTCCACGAAGCGCGACTTCTGGACGTGCAGCCCGTGAAACGCCCGGAATAGGGCCGCCGGCGCCGCCGTCCGAAGCCCGCCGGCGCGTAGGCCCACGAGGAAAACCAGCAGAACCGTCGCCGCGCCGAAGAGAGCCGTGGACCACCGGCCCGCCAGATAGAAGACCCCCGGCCGGGCGAGGTAGGCGGCGCGGAAGGCGGCTTCGTCCGGGAAGGCTCCGGTGATCGTCCCCCCCGCGCGGAGAAGGGCCTGAACTCCGAACTGGATGTAGAAGTGGAGGGAGGGGTAGTTGAAGAAGTGTGGGTCGAGATCGAGTCCCGGCTCGTCCCACGACCAGAACCCCCACGCCTTCTCGACCGACGTCCCTTCCTCGTAGATGTCGGGCAGTCCCCAGTCCAATCGGTGGGCGCGGATCCCTAGGGCGACAAGGGTGATCGCCGCGCCGATGATGAAGAGGGGGTGTCGCCTGAGAAAGACGGCCAAGAGAGCGCTCCTTCGCCTGCGTCTGGGGTGACTACTCTAGCGCGGCCCCGGGACTGAGGCAGACGAGGCAAAGGGAGGGAAAGGCCCGCCTCCACCGCGCCGGACCGGGCGGACGGGACCGCTTCCTCGATCAGTGGGAGAGCGTCAGGGAAACATGCGGTAACACTAGATCAATCCCCTACGCCCTCCACGGGTCCCCCGGCGTAGGGGACCGTTTCCACTCCGCCTACGGCGAGCAGCCGTGTCGTACCGTCGGAGAAACGACGCGGGAGACGCTTGCGCTTCCCCCGCTCCAGATCCTCCCCGTTCGGGTCGATGTGATCCACGGTCTTCTCCCAACGGGAGTTGATCGCGCACACCTTGCCGACCACGATCGCGACGACCACGTATGCCGCGGCGAGCAGGATCAGCCAGAGCCAGATCATCCTGCCTCCTTGCGGGACCGGAGATTCTCCCGCTCCGTCTCGAGACGGCGGAAGAACTCCTCTTCCTCCTCCGTGAACGCGTCCCGGCGGGGCGCTTCTTCGGGGGCTCTCATCCGGCTCTCCTCCCTCTCCACGAGGAGGAGGCGCCTCCCGTCGGTACTCTCCAGATCGCGGATCCGGAGAAGGACCAGTTCGTAGACGGCGAGACCCGCCATGGCGTCGATGAAAGGGGGCGGGAAGTCGTCGCCAAGCATCACGATTCTGAGCGCCCGATCCGCGTCGAGCTCTCTCTCCGGAAAGGCGCGGCGGAGCCACGCCGCGCGGCTTCGGAGAAAGGCGACCACCCGGCCGAGACGGTAGAAGGTCTCCCATTCGTTGCCGAGCACGTCGACCACGCAGAGCCCCCCGCCGCCGCAGGCGCCGAGCAGGGGGATCTCATCGCCGTCCGGGAGGGGCACCCACGATGCGAGGACCTCGAAGCCGTCTCCCACGATCGACGGGTGATCGGCGACCCAATCGGGAAGGTCGTCCCTTTCGATCCGGCGGGAGACGATGAAGGTCGACTCCCGGCTCGGGGGCCTCTTCACGGGGCGCCTCCGATCACCGCCATCAGGCGGCGGGCGAGGGGCTCCGATCCATGTTCCTTCCGCTCCCCCACGCCCTTGAGGCGCCCGGCGACGAGGCGGGCCGCTTCGGCCGCATCGCCCCCCCCCCAGACGGGGACGCGAATGCCGAGAAACCGTGTCGCCGCCTCGGCGAGGCGGAGGGGCGCGATCCGGGTCCACGCGTCGGATCCGTCGACGGGGACGATGGCGGGCACCGTCCCCCCTCCCCCCCGAATCGCCCCGCGGAGGCGGGCGTAGGCCCGGCGGAGATCCTGGATCTCCGGGCCGGCCAGGAGGAGCGAGGCGTCGCCGCTCCTGAGAAGGGCGGGATCGTCCGCCCCCTCCTCCTCGGCGAGCATGAGGAAGAGGATCGAAGGTCCCGAACCTCCCCGAATCCGATCGAGAAGGGCGGCCGGCGAGAGGGGCGCGCCCGGTTCGCCGTCGACCCGATAGCCCCCGCCCACACCCCGGACCTGGAACGACGAATGGCCCCGGCCCGAAAGGAGCAGCCGCAGTTCGTGCAGGAACGACTCCCCGCGGCCCCCGGCGGCGTTGGCGACGGTGACGAACGCCGCGGGGCCACTTGTCCCGACCGGGGCCGGCCGCTTCTCCGGCGGCCTGGCGGCGACCGGTTCGAACGAAGCGGAGGAGAAGTAGACCCTCGAGAGATCCTCCATCCGCCGGCTTCTCGGCTCGGGTGATCGGGGCGGAGGCGGGTTCACGGCTAACCCTCCCCGATGTGGACCAGGGAATTCCGGAAGCCGGTTTCGCTGAATTCGTGACGTTCGTTCGCCGGGTCTTCGACCCACTCGCCGTCGACGACGTACCGGTACTGATACGTCCCCCTCGGGATGCGGATCCGGATCGACCAAGCGCCGCTGATCGGGTCTTGGCTCATCTCGCCCCGGGCGGGATTCCAATCGTTGAACCGGCCCGCGACCTGGACGCGCTTCGCGCCGGGCGCCTCGAGCCGGAAGACCACTTCTTCCCCTTTGACGGAGGGACCGAAGAGCTTCTCCTGCCACTCGCCGAGATTCTCGACTTCGACCACGGGGGCGCTCTCGACGATCTCGGTGGCGAGGGCCGTGAAGTCGTTGTCCACCTTCGAGTGGTGGTGGATGCGGCCGACCGGGAGGCCCCGGGCCGCGCCGTCCTTCACGACCACCGAGTGATGGATCACCGTTTCGAAGAGCTGCTCCCGGAAACGTCCCTCCAGCTCCTCGAGGAAGCGTCGGGCGTAGAGGGTCCGGGCGTCGTGATTCGTGGCGAGGGCGCGGGTCATGATCCGGCGCCCCGTGTTCCGTTCCACGAGCTCCACCGTGTCGAGGAGCCGTTCGAGGCCGTGGAGGGAGAAGCTGGAGGCTTCGATCGGAATGATCACCTCGTCGGCGGCGACGAGGGCGTTGATGGTCAGGAAGCCGAGGCTCGGCGGGCAATCGATGAGGACGTAGTCGTACTCTCGCGAGGTGGTGGCGAGGGCATGGCGGAGCCGGGACTCCCGCTCAGGCTCACCGGCGAGCTCCTGTTCGAGAGAGGCGAGGGAAATGTTCGCAGGCACGACGTCGAGGCGGTCGGAGAAGGGGAGGAAGACCTCGCCGATCGGCATGGAAGGGCGGACGAGACACTCCCGGATCGTCCGGTCGAGAAGATCCGTGTCGAAGCCGAGGCCGAGCGAAGCGTGCCCCTGAGGATCGAGGTCGATCAACAGGACGGTCTTGTTCAGTTGGGTCAGGGACCAGGAGAGGTTGATCGCGGTGGTGGTCTTCCCGCAACCCCCCTTTTGATTGGTAACACAAACGGTGTTCATAGGCGTCCCCTCGGCTCCGGGTCGTTCTTTGTAATAGAAAGGCCCCGCCCTCCGGAACGGGAGCGCGTCGATGATGAGAAGGGCGGAGATTCGCCTCCCCGTCCCGTCCCCGCGTTCCTGTTTCGTGAGCGGAGCCGTAGCATGCGATGCCTCTCCTCCGCCGCCAAGCCCGTCCTGATACCGAGCCATGCAACACGCCATTTTTCACGGCGTTACCACACACTTATGACGTGGGGTCTAAGGTGTCAAGATAAAAATGGCGGACGGAAGTCCATGCTCGGGACCAGGACGGTCGGGTCAAGGGGCCCCCGGGGATCTTCCCCGAGCACATGGCTGCAGCACGGGCAGATCCTGTCGCCGGCCGCCCGCTGCAGTGCTCGCCAGTCGCGCCAGGGTCATCTTCGCCCGCCGGATGTGCACCGCACGTCATGTCCTCGATGATGCCATGGGACTCGGGATCTGGCGCTTGGTGGCTGCGCTCCTCGCGGGCCCCCGCCGGCGCCACCCGCCCGTGGTTGCGAGTAATCAGCAAGGACTGCCGAGGGAGAGAGACCCCCTCCCCGTTCGTCCTGAGTGCCGCCCGGTCCGCCGGGCGGTGTATCGAAGCCTGTCCTGAGCAGGACCGAAGGTCCGTATCGAAGGGGATCGAACCGGGGAGAGGGGGAGTATCCGGTCTGGCGTCGTCTAGCCCGACTTTGCGGATTCGACCCCGCTTTTGACTATTTTCAAATCGTAAGTCATTGATTTCAAAGGCGGGAACCTTCCGAAAAGGATGAAAATGGGCTGTAGTGAAGACCTACCCCCTTTTCAGGGTTGGCCTGAGGC
>JBDROZ010000075.1:0-5845 GCA_043809585.1 Candidatus Eiseniibacteriota bacterium | reverse complement strand
GGGAAAACGGTGCGAATCCGTTGCGGGCCCGCCGCTGTAACCGGCGACGAAACCCACATCATGCCACTGGGAACGCGTTTCCCGGGAAGGCGTGGGGAGTAGGACGACCCGGAAGCCAGAAGACCTGCCCGGGGAAGCGATGCCCGGCCGCACGGCCGGGACCACCCGAGATGTCGGCTCGAGGAAAAGCCGCGACGGGGCCCCCCGAAGCGGCGGCCGCTTCGGTTTTTTTGTCGCCCCCCGGGCTTCTCCTCCCGCCGAGAACGAGCGGACCTCCGATGTTCGTCTTTGCCAAGCGCCGGGGAGCGTGGATCCCCGCCGGCGCCCTTCTCGCGATCCTCTCCTCCTTCGCCCCCGCCCGCGGCGGGGAGCCGGAGCCGCTCTACGGGCCGATCGACACGATCGATGTCGTGGCGGACGCCGACCCCTGGGCGGCCCGAATCGAACGGCTTCCCCTCTTCGCGAGCGTCCGGGACCTCGAGGAGGCGGACGAGCGGCTCCTCACGATCGCCGACATCCTCGAGGAGTCGGCGGGCGTCCGGGTCCGGCGGTTCGGCGGGCTCGGCGCGTACGCGACGGCGTCGATCCGGGGGAGCGCCTCGGGGCAGGTGGAAATCTACCTCGATGGGGTCCCCTTGAACTCCGCCCAGTGGGGCGCCATCAACCTTGCCGAGCTTCCGGTGGACAATCTCGTCCGCGCCGAAATCTTCCGGAGCGGCGCCCCCGCCGAGTTCGGCACGGCGGGCATCGGCGGCGTGGTGAATCTCGTCACGCGGCCGGCCGGCACGCCCCACACGTCTTTCGCCGTCACCGGCGGAAGCTACGACACGTGGAAGACGACCGCCCTCCGCTCGGGCCGCCTCGGAAGGGCCGCCTACATTCTCTCCTACCGCCACCTCCAAACCCGGGGGGATTTCGAGTTCCACTACGACCCGGGCACCCGATTTCAGAACGCGGCGGACGACACGACGCTTACGAGAGAGAACAACGCCTTCCGGGAGCACGCCCTCCTCGGCAAGCTCCGTCTCCCTCCGCTCCGGGGATGGCGCCTCACCCTGCAGGACGACTGGTACCTGAAGGAGAGCGGCCTCCCCGGCCACGGGAATCTGATCTACGAGGAAGCCTCCTTCGACAACCGGCGCCACCAGGTGACGGCCCGCGCCGAGTCCCCCCGCTTCCTCCGCGGGCGGCTCCGGTCGGATGGGACGGCATACCATCTCTACCGGCGGGAACGCTACTCGAACCCGGGGGGTGAGCCGACGCTCCATCGTTCCGACCTGATCCACCGGAGCACGGCGAGCGGAGGCCGGGGCCTCCTCACCGGCGACTGGGTCGAAGCGCGGCAAACGTGGAAGGTCGGCGCCGAGTGGCGGGAGGAGCGGTTCACGCCGGTCGACGAGAATCCGGCGGTCGGCGAGGGCTTCACGCGGAGCCGGCGGGTGTCGGGGGTGAACGTAGAAGACGAGGTCTTCCTCCTACGCGAGCGGTTCACGATTCTCGCCGGATGGCGCGTTCGGGAGTCGGAGGACAATTTCCACGGCTATCTTCCCTACGGTCCGCCGCCGGGGGCGAGGGAGGAGCCGTTCCGATCCTCGGTGCGGGGCAGCACGGTCGGGGCCCGGGCGGAGATCGCGCCCGGGGTGACGTTCAAGGCGAGCCGGAACGAGGACGGCCGGTTCCCGACCCTCTACGAGCTCTTCGGCACCAACGGCGACGTCCGCCCCAACCCGGACCTCGTGCCGGAGCGGGGCGTCACCTGGGACGGTGGATTCCGACTCGGGGCGCCGGCGCGGGGACGTTTCACGGGGGATCTCGAAGTCTCCGCGTTCCGGTCGGACCGGGACTCGCTCATCGTCTTCATCCAGAACTCGCAGCAGAGTTTCAAGGCGGTCAACCTGGAGCGGGCCGTCGCCGAGGGGATCGAGATCGAGGGGAGGGCCTCCTTCGGCGGCCGGCTCCGCGTGGACGGGAGCTTCACGAGCCAGGACGTCCGCCAGCGCGGGACGGTCCCCCACTGGGACGGAAAGTGGCTCCCCTATGTCTCTCCCCGGGAGCTTCTTCTCCGAACGTCGCTCCGCTTCGGCGCCGTGACGCTCCGCCACGAGTTCGCCTACCTCGATCGCTACTACCGGGACCGGGCGAACACGGAGGAGGACCGGGCCGCGGCGCGGCGGACCCACGACCTCGGCGCCCGAGCCCGTTTCTTCCGGGACCGCATGAGCCTCGACCTGGACGTGCAGAACGTGAGCGATCTTCGTGCGTCCGATTCTTTCGGCTACCCCATGCCCGGCCGGACGGTGTACGTCACCGTCGCCTGGGACGGGAACGATACCCAACCGGCAACCCACGGGGAATGAACCGATGAACAAGACCCGCCCCTTCGCCCTCACCCTCCTCGCCCTCGCCCCCTTCGGCGCGTCCGGCGGCGCCCTCGCCGGCGACTACCTCTTCGCGGTGACCACCGATTACGAAACGAGCGGGCAGTGCGGGCGGATGAACATGGAAACACCGTGGAACGTGGAGACCGGACTCGAGCCGGTCGGTTCGGATCCGGCGGTCCGATCGTGGCGGAACCGGATCTACGTGATCAACCGGCTCTACGCCGACGCGATCCAGGTGATCGATCCGGCTTCGGACTACGAGACGGTGCTCGAGTTCTCCGTCGGCGCCGGAAGCAATCCCCAGGACATCGCCTTCGCGACTGCCTCGAAGGCGTACGTGACCCGGTACGAATCGGTCTGGCTCTACGAGGTCGATCCCGGGACCGGGGCGATCGTCGACTCCGTCGATCTCTCCTCTTTCGCCGACGCCGACGGCCTTCCCGAGATGGCCCAGACGGCTCTCTGGGGCGGCCGCCTTTTCGTGCAGGTCCAGCGGATCGACCGGAACACGTGGACGCCCGTCTCCCCCGCCTACCTCGCGGTGATCGACGTCGCCACGAACGCCCTCGTCGACGCCGATCCGGGATTGCCCGGCGTGCAGGGAATCGCCCTCGCCGGTAAGAACCCGAACGGCCCGATGCGGCTCGACGCCGACGCGGGCAGGCTGTACGTCGGCTGCACGGGGAACTACCTCGCCGAGGATGGCGGCGTGGAGCGCGTCGATCTCAGGGCGCTCGCGACGGAAGGGTTCGTGATGACCGAGGCGGCCCTCGGAGGGGACCTCGGCGTCATCGCCACCGACGGGGCGATCGGATTCGCCGCCGTCTCGGACGACTGGTTCTTCTCGACCCGCATCGTCTCCTTCGACGTCGCCACGGGCGCCCCCCTCGATACGCTTTACTCCACCGACGGCTACGTGCCGGACATCGAATACGATCCGGTAACGTCCCACCTCTTCGTGGCGGACCGGAAGATCACGGCGCCGGGGGTGATCGTATTCGACGGGACGACCGGCGCCCGTCTCACTCCCTCCCCCCTCTCCCTCGGCCTCCCCCCCGCGGATCTCGAGATCGTGAGGGGGGTCGACGCGGGCATCCCGGGCGGGGCCGAGAGCGAGATGATGATCGCCGGCCGCGCGGCGTGGGCCCAACCGAATCCGTTCCGAAGCGGCACGAACCTCTTCTTCCGGGCGCCCGCCTCGGGGGGCGCGGAGGGAATGGTCTACGATCTCCGGGGACGGTTGGTCCGCCTCCTCGAAGGCCCCGAGGCCGCGGCGAACGGCTTCGCCTATCTCCCATGGGACGGCCGGGACGAGGGCGGGCGGCCGGTACCGCCGGGAACGTACTTCTACCGGATCGAAACGAGCGAGGGAGTGCGTAAGTCGCGGGTCACGGTGGTGAGGTAGGGAACGGGAAACCTCGCGGGCTTTCATTGGAGGTCGTAATCGAGCAGGCTCATTTCTCGGCAGACCGTGGAGGTTGGAATGCCCAACTCGTTGATGCCGGGAATCGTGAGATAGTCCCTCTGAAACACCGGGCCGACATCCGGGGCCAAGTCGAGGGTCGAGATCGCGTAGGACCGAAAAGTCCCGAGCCACTCTCCATTCTCGTTGATAATGTCCGATTCGCCCAAGTCGAAGAGGTAGACGATACGAACAGTCTCGATTCTCCCGGCGGGCGAGCCGATTGTCCGCTCGCCGACGATCCACCCGTATTCCCAGAAATCGTCCGAGAGCGTCCCGCCGAGCATCTGGCGAAAGGAGGCTCCGGGGCGGAGGGGAGCCTGCACCACTGTGAACGATGGATCGCTCCCCCCCCAATCCGGAGAAGGATAGTACCCGATCCAATCATCCTGCCCTTCGAACGCGATCTCACCCGACCGGAACAAGGGTCCCACCAGGGCCTTGGGAACACCTCGCTTCCGGGGCGGGCCCTGGAAGGGGATGCTCTCCGCGAGGTCCGAGCTGGCTGCGGTGGCGGTAGCGACATAATCGTCGAACGACCCGGTCCGCCCTTCGGTTTTCCCGATCCGCGCCATGACGAGTTTCTGCTTGGGACCGGCCTCGGTCGACACCGTCCCCTCGAAGCGATAGCGAAGGGTATTCGACTCCGTCGCGATCGAATGGGCCGGATCAGGAATGGGAAGGTCGAGGCGCGCCGCCAAATCGAGATAGTCCACCTCTTCGTCGCCGAAGGGATCGAATCCCGCAAGGGCGGGAACCGAGTCATAGACGGTTCGCTCCTCCACCCGGAACGTCCACGAACTCCCATCCCCGTTCGGCCAGAGCGTGGAAAGCTCCACGTCGATCTCGTCGGGATCGGTGCCGCGATCGCAATGGAGACAGGAGAAGGAGATGAGCGCCAGGCCAATGCAAGCGGCGCGGATAAGCGGAATCGGTTCTCTCAGCGTTTCGAGTCCCACGGTTTCTCCGGGGCGCCCCCCGGCGCGGTTCACCGACCGGGCGGCGACGAAGAGGTAGTCGGAGAGACGGTTCAGGTAGATGAGGATTTCCGGCGGAACCGGGGCCCCTCGATCGACCAGATCGACCACGGCCCGCTCGGCCCTTCGACAGACCGACCGCGAGAGATGGAGCGCGGCCCCCGCCCGGCAGCCGCCGGGCAGGATGAACTGCTTGAGCGCGGGGAGGTCTTCCTCGAGACGGTCGATCGCACTCTCCAGGGCCTCCACCTCGGGCTTCCCCGGCGGCGCGATCATCGCCTTCCCCTCCGGATCGGCCAGAACGCCGCCGAGGCGGAAGAGGTGGTGCTGGGCGTCTTCGAGAACCCTCGCGGCGTCATGCTTCGGTTCGATCTCGGCGAGAACGGCGCCGAGGGCGCATGAGAGTTCGTCCACCGCGCCGTAGGCCGCGACCCGGAGATCGTTCTTCCTCACCCGCCCCCCTCCGAAGAGGGCCGTGTCCCCCTTGTCTCCGCCCCGTGTGTAGATGCGCGCCATGGTGGGGTAATCTTACATCAAGAAGGCCGAAGGGTCTATCTTCCTCGGACCCCGGCTCTGCGCTATGGAGCAGTTGTGCTCGTGGGCGGATGAATGTGGGGGACACGAAACGAGTTCATGTCCCCCACACCGCCGGAAGCCTGTCCTGAGTAGGACCGAGGTCCGTATCGAAGGGCTCGGGCGGAACCGGTCCCCCACTCATTCCAAAGCCCTAAGCTCAGTGAGGTTCTCCCCTATTCCCCGGTTCATCCTTCGATACACCGCCCGGGGGACCGGGCGGCACTCAGGACGAACGGGGTGGTTGAGCGCGGCACGTACGGACTCGACGTCGAGCGCCCGGGAAGGCGAACGTCATGCCAAAAGGGTCGCTAGCCCGACTTTGCGGATTCGACCCCGCTTTTGACTATTTTCAAATCGTAAGTCATTGATTTCAAAGGCGGGAACCTTCCGAAAAGGATGAAAATGGGCTGTAGTGAAGACCTACCCCCTTTTCAGGGTTGGCCTGAGGC
>JBDROZ010000074.1:0-13686 GCA_043809585.1 Candidatus Eiseniibacteriota bacterium | reverse complement strand
GCCTCAGGCCAACCCTGAAAAGGGGGTAGGTCTTCACTACAGCCCATTTTCATCCTTTTCGGAAGGTTCCCGCCTTTGAAATCAATGACTTACGATTTGAAAATAGTCAAAAGCGGGGTCGAATCCGCAAAGTCGGGCTAGTGCCCGGGGGGCTCCCCCGGCGCACTAACACTTCTCGCTCCGAGCGGTCGCGAGAAGATGAAAGTGCGCCACGGGCCCCGGCGAGGAGGCGGCGAAGGAAAGGAGGCTTCGCAGGCGGCGATCCGAGATCGCAGTAGGAGATTTGTGCATAGTCCAGGCTAGGGGACGAGGCGGATCTCGACCGGCTTCCCCGCGTCGGGGGGGGCCACCCAGAGAGTGGCCGTCTCGAAGCCGTCGGCGAAGGCTTCGATCCGGTAGACTCCCCGCTCGCCGAGACGGGGGACCTCCAGGGAGAACCGGCCGTCCGGCTCCAACGCGAGGGATTCGACGAGGATCCGGTCCTTCACATGCTTCGTGGGGTCCCGGCGGAGAACCCGGACTCGGGCGTCCGGCACGGGAGCGCTCCCCTCCTCCCGGACGACCCGTCCCTCGAGCCGGACGGCTTCCCCGTCCTCCTCTTCTCTCTCCCGCCGGTTTCTGAGGGAATCCCGCTCCGCCTGGACGAGGGAGAACCGGAGCGACCACTCCTGGCTCTGCCGCCGGAGGTCCTCGGACTCACGTGTGGCGCTCTCCCTGAGCGTCTGGAGTTCCCCGACGGATCGCCGGAGGGCGGCGCCGCTTCCGGCGAGGAGGAGGAGGAGAATCCCGAAGAGGGCGAGGAGGAAGATCCCGTCCCGGTTCCGCTCCCGGAAGGACTTTCGGGCGGCTCCCCCCGAGAGAAGCACGACGAGGGCGAGAATGACGACGAGGACGCCGATCAGAGCGGGCCAGTAGACGCGAATCCAGTCCATGGGACCCTCCCGTTTCGTCCCATCTTAGACAAGAGGCACGGGCGGGGTCAAGAAGGGGAAAAACCTTGACGATACGTGGGATGTCCGGTAACTTGCGAAGCCCTTTCCCGGGGAGGTGACGACCGGTGACGACGGAAGAGCTCGCGAAGGCCGCCCGCGAAGCGGCGGAGCGATCCTACTCTCCCTACTCGAACGTGGCCGTGGGCTGCGCCCTCGAAACCGCGGATGGGGCGCTCTTCACGGGCTGCAACGTGGAGAACGCCTCTTTCAGCCTCACCCTCTGCGCCGAGCGGGTCGCCCTCTTCAAGGCGGTCAGCGAAGGGCATGCGGAGGTGCGCCGGGCGGCGATCTGGAGCGACACCGGGTTCTTCCTCCCTCCCTGCGGCGCCTGCCTCCAGGTTCTTTCGGAGTGGATGGCCGGGGACGGCGAGGTGATCCTGGTGCGGGAGGATGGCGAGACGAAGACCCTCTCTTTCCGGGACCTCGTCCCCATGGATCTCTCCCAGCTCAGAGATCACCTGAAATAAACGGCAAAACCTATTACTAATATGGGGCGTATGGTCGGGTCCTGTCCGGGGCGTGGGTGGGGGGATGGCGGCTCAGACAAGCCGTCCGCGCCTACTCGATCTTCCGGTGGTCGGCTCGAAGCTCACCGGCGCTCCCGGCAACTCGCCGCTTCACCCCCCACCCAACACCCCGGCCACCCGCCCATGGCGGGGAATGATCAGCAAGGACTGCCGACTGGACCCCGTCGAATTCCTCTCTGTCCAAAGTCGCACATGGACGAAGCACCCTCTCCTCGGAATCCCGGTCCTCGTTCGCCGGGGTGAGGGGAATGGTGTCCGCCCACCCGGGCATTCGGAGGGTGCGACGTCTGTGCCGCGCTCCGTTCTCTCCTTCGATCAGCCGAGCATTATCGAAAACGAAACGTGCGGTTCATATGAAGCAGGCGAGAGAGACCGGTGCGCGACTGCCGAGCATCGCAGCGGACAGCCCCGGTCAGGCCCCGCCCGTACTACAACTGAAAAGGGGGGCTCCGGCGAGCCCCCCTTCATAATTCACGAATACCGCGAAGAAACTAGCGCAGAAGCACCATCTTCTTCGTGCTTTCGAACCGACCCGCCTCGATGCGGTAGAAGTAGATCCCGCTCGATACCGCCTGTCCCTGGTTGTTCGTCCCGTCCCAGGTGACGCTGTGCTGCCCCGCCTGGAGGGCGCGGTTCTCGAGGGCGCGGACCTCGCGGCCCGCCACGTCGAACACCTTCAGGCTGACCTCCGAACGACTCTCCAGCGAGAAGTGGATCGTCGTCGTCGGGTTGAACGGGTTCGGCCGGTTCTGGGCCAGGTCGTTCTTCACCGCCGGGACATCGCCCTCCACGCCGGTCAGGCCGACGACGAAGATGTCGTCCTGGTCCCGGGGCTCGAGGCTCATGTCGTCGAACTGGTAGGTGAGAACGCCCTGGATGAAGGCGAACGAGTCGCCGAGGGCCGGCACGTACGGATCGATCCCGGGGTCGAAGAGGTCGTCGATCATGATCGAGTCGCCGGCCCCGTCCTCCGCGTACCACTCGCCGTACGATACGATCGGGTGGAGCACCACGACGTTCTCGATCCGGACCAGCTTGCTCTCGTACGCCTCCGCCGCGGTCTCCGGCGGACCGTTGATGAGGGCCACGGGGACCGTGACCGGGTCGGGAACCGCGTGGCCGCTGCTCACGACCTCGATATAGTCCACCGGGCTCAACTCGGTCAGGCGATACCATTCCTCAACGAGCCCGGCCACGAGCACCGAGTCACCCCGCGCCACGGGGAACGTGGCGATGTTAGGATAGCCGGAAACGTAGCAATCCAGGCCGGCGCCGAAGGCGGTGTTTCGATCCTGCACGAACAAGTGTCTATTCGCGTAGGACTCGTTCGGGACCGCAGTCACGATGGCCCCGACGCACGCGGTAAGGCCTTCGATTACAGAGCTGTCGTTGAGAGCCGAGATCTGAGTCTGGATCAGCTCGCAGTTCTTGACGCCCGGAACGAAGAACTCCGAGTTCGGCGCCGTCATGGCGACGCCCTGGGCGTTCGCCACGTTCTGGACCGTCAGCTCGCGGTGCTCCAGGAGGGCCTGGAAGATGGACATGTCCGTCGTGGTGAGCTCCACCTGCATCGAGTCGGCGCTCATCACCGCCGCCGTGATCAGGATGTCGAAAGTCGTCACAAAGTAGTTCGCCACGTTCTCGGCGGACGACTGCTGGAGCGTCCGGTCGAAAACGACGATCAAGTGGGAATCATCCCTCGGATAGGCGAACAGGGTGCGCGGTGCGGGTGGGAGGCCGAGGAAGACGATGTCGTTGTTCGTCCTCGGTTGGAGCGCGTAGTAGCCGAAGGTCGTTCCGTTGGAGTTATAGTCCACGACGCCGATGATCCGAGCGAGGGAGTCGGCGCTATCCGGAACGGCAATGGTCTCAAAGGCGTTCCGGGCGATGATGAGGGTTTCGACGGTGGCGCAGCCGGCGTCCGCGTCGTACTCCTTGACGACGAAGTTGCCGAAGTCGTATGTGTTCGTCACCTGGACCGAGTCGACATAGACGAGGACGCCTTCCCAAGGCTCAGCGGCGGTGTTCAGGAGCGAGTCGTTGATGTCGCAGCAGGTCAGGGGCCCGGCTGGAACCGGTATGTTCGCCGTGCCAATCACCTCGTAGCACCATGGGTCCCTGTAGACCCGGAGCTCGCTCCAGTCGTTGTACTCGATGTACTCCGCCCTCATGTTCACCAGGTCTCCGGGGCTGACCGTAGGAGCGGCCTGTGTATATGCGAAAATGCCGGAGAACTGGGCCGCCGTGTCGAGGAGCTCGGAGACCCAGAAACCGTTCTCACGAAGACCGGTCACGACTACGCTGTCCACCCAGACCGTGTCCCCTTCGAGGACGCCGAGACCGAGCTGAATCTGCTGGATCGTTACCTCCGCGTAGCCGTCCGGACCACACACTCCGTAGGCAAGCCCCGCCATCATGAAAACGGCCAGACCCGCGATCGCCAAGACTTTCTTCATCGTTTTCCTCCTGCAAGAGAGCTTACGAATGGCATCTCATGTCGCATCTAGGGGGAGGCAATTGAGATCCGGTTGAATCGCCACGATATGCGGAAGCACTGATTCGACCCGGTCCTCCTTTCCCGGCCGGGCCTCGGGCCCGGACCGAACGAGACGCTCATGGTCAATGGATGCTATCCGACACAATGATACCAGGTTCGGGGAGCAGAGTCAACCACTAGTGTCGTGTCCCGGGAACGCCGAACCAATCGAGGAAGAGGTTCAAGGCCTCGTCGTTGGTCCCCGCCCCGGCATAGAGGGCGAATGGGAAAGTGGAGAGGACCACCTGCCCCCCGGGCGAGGGAAGATCATACCGGATCATGGGATAGAACGGGGCCGTCTGAGTGACGAACGCCCCGGGGTCGACCCGGTAGAGCCGCTCGGCCCGGAACTTCGAGGGGATCGTGTCGAGGGGGGCGTCGATTCCCACATACTGGAAGTAGTCCAGAAGCTCCAGATCGGGGAGGCCGGTCCCCTCCACCGCGTGGAAGGGCACCTCCCAGGGGGGGGGCGCGCCGCCCGCGGTTTGGAAAGTGAAAGTCGTTGTGACCCCACCCTCGACCGGGCGCGTGTAGAGCGTGTCGAAGCCGATGTACTCCCGGTGAAAGGCGCCGGTGAGCCCGGAGAGGGTCCCCACGGCGTTCAGGGAGGAGAGGAAGAGGTCCCCCCCCCGGCTGAGGAAACGGCCGAGGCCCATCTCGGCGAGGCGCATCTGTTCGAAGCGCTGCTGGTCCTCGGGGACCGAGCGCTGCCGGTTCCCCGTGTACCAGACCACGTCGTCGAACGCGGTCAGAAGCCCTCCGAACCGGACGTCCGTGTCGAAGGGGGTCCGGTAGAGATTGAGGATCGTGTACCCGTCGGCGCCGAGACGGGCGCTCAGGACGTTCCGGTAGAAGTTGTCGATCAGCTGGATCGAGGGGGGTGGGTAGTCGTCGACGAGGAGGGTCTTGCCGTAAAGGGGGATCAGGTGGACGTTGAAGCTGTCGGGGAAGCCCGCGGAATAGCCGTCATCGACGGTCTGAAGATAGATCGTCACCGGTCCGGACGTGTCGAGATCCGCCGGCAGGAGAAGCACCGTGTCGAGCTCGCCGGGCACCACGACGGGGCTCCCTTCTTTTCCGCCGACCCAGATCAGGTGCTTCGCGATCGTCGAGTCGCCGTCCCGATCCCCCGCCTCCCAGCCGAAGGCGATCACCGGCCACGTCGAGTCGGGGAGGAGCTCCGGATAGCGAATGTACGAGTCCGGGCGGTTGTTGTAGAAGGGGTAGATCTGGCTCGCCGGAGTCGGATCGACGGCCCCCCGGTTGTCCAGGGCCCGCACCTCGAAGCGGAACGCCTCGGTCGAGTCGGGGACGGGGAGAAGGAAGTCCTTCTTCACGAAACCGGTGTAGGTCCAGGAAGTGTCCAGGTCGTACGCCTCGGTCCCCTCGGGAATGATCCAGCGGTACTCGAATCCGTTCACCTCGCCGTCGGCGTCGCTCCCCCACCACTTCAGGTTCACCAGATAGAGCGTCGTGTGGAGCGAGTCGCCCGTGGAAGCGAGCCCCGTTTCCGGGGGAAGGTTCTCCGCCGGGTCGAAGGCGTTCTCGCCGCACGAGAGGGCGAGGACGACCGCCGCGAGGAGTGCAAGCAGCATCGTGACGACGGCCTTTTTCATCGGATCACCATGAACTTTCCGACCTCCACGTCGCCCGTTTCGCGGTCTTCCACGGAGAAGACGTAGAGCCCCGATGCGACGGTCTGGCTCTCGCTCGTGAGAAGGTCCCACGCCGCGAGACCGCCGGACAGTTCGGGGGGGGCGAAGTCGGGGTCGTTCACGGCGGACACGTCGGCGGCGTGGTACTCGTCCGACTCGAACTCGATCGTGTCGACCAGGTCGCCGGCGATCGTGTAGATCCGGATCGTGCATTTTCGGGGAAGATTGGCGAAGTAGATCAATCGGTCCCGTGCGTAGCGGCCGTCCCAGAGCGCCTCGCCCCGGTACGGGTTCGGAAAGACGATCACGTCCGGCCGGTCCTCGCCCGGTCTGCCCCCCTCCGGCCCGGGGACGATCGGCACCCGGTTCTGGGAGACCCCGCTCTCGAGGGGGGGCACCCCCGCCGTCTTGTCCCCCTTGTCGTAGGACGTGACGGCGACAAAGTACTTGAAACCGTCCTTCAGCGAGGGGATGTCGGTCACGTAGTTGTAGCCCCAGCCGTCGATCACCGTGTCGTGGGCGACGGAGGCGAAGCCGGTGTTGAAACCGATCGTGTCGACCACGTCGTACTCGCCGACGAGGGTGTAATCCGAGTTGTCCCGGGAGAGGTACAGTCGGTATCCCTGGAAGTCGAGCGAATCGTTGAGGACCGGGTCCGGGATGGTCTCGGGCGAAGCGTCCCAGAAGACGCGCACCGAGTTCGGGGCCGGGTCGACGTGAATCCGCGGCGAGGGGGGCGGTTCGGGGATCTTGTAGTTCGAGTCGTAGGTCTTCTGGGCCCAGGAGGCCCGGAATTGGAAGTCCTCGTCGTTCCTTCCCCCCACGTACGCGAAGACCACGTTCAGCGAATCCCCGGGGTCGAGGAAGCGATAGGGACCGACGGAGAGAAGCTCCACCGGGTCGGGGGACGACGAGGTCCCGTCATCCGTGATCGTCGAGTCGACGACGCCGCTCGATAGCTTCACGTAGCGATCGGCGTCGGTCTCCCGGTCCGCCAGATCCGGGTCCCACTCCCACCAGTCGAAAGTGATCGTCTTGCCGGTCAGCGAGTCGGGGGAGGAGCCCAGGAGCGAATACCCCCCCCAGCCGGCCAGGACGGTCTGGGCGAATTGGTAGCTGTGGCAGCCGACGAGGCGGTCATCTTCCCAGTACTGCACGTGCTTCGTGTCGAAGCACTCGTTCGGGAATGGGCGCGTGAAGTCCTTGGAACAGACGAGCAGCTCGGCGTACATGCCCACGTAGATGTCCTGGAGGCGGTTCCTGCTGATGTTCTTGATCCAGTACGAGAGGATGACGAAGTGGTTCACAGGCTGGAAGCTCCAAGCGTACACCTCCATGTCGACACGGATGTTGATCGGCCGGTGTCGCGACTGGATCGTCGAGTCCGTGTCGACGAAGAAGCAGACGAGGTCGTTCTCCGAGATGGCTTCGGGATCGTAGTCCGGGCTGTTCCGGAGCGACGACCGCTCGAGGATCAGGGTTCCCTCACGGTACTCGGACGAGATCGGGTCGTTGAACGCGCCGTCGATGGTGGCCGTCGACACGAGGCTGTCGCCGTCGATGTTCACCGCGCCGATCCAGACCCCGCCGCGGATCATCCTCTCGATGTTCGTGCCGAGGGGATACTCGAAGGAGGGATCGAAGTTGGCCGGCTCGCCGTTCGCCCCGGGCAGATTGGTCCCGAGGAACCCGTTGTTGTTGATCATCAGCCCCACGAGATTGACGTTCGTGTACTCCGCGTCCGGGACGGGGACGTAGCCCTGCGCCGACGCGGACGTCGCCGCGAATAGCCCGAGGAGGGCGAGGACCGCCGGTTTTCGGATTCGATCGATCATGGCCCTCTACTCCGCCGGTGCGGGCAGCTCGAAGAGGACGATCCGCGGCCCCGCCTCGTCGAAAACATAGACGAGCGAGTCCGTCGCGGCGATCGCCGCAGGCGCCCCGAGCAGCCCGATTTCGTTCTTGTCGACCCGTTCCTTGTATCGGAACTGGGAGGTGTACTTCAATACCCGGTGGTTGCCGCCGTCGCTCACGTAGAGCTGCCCGCGAACGTCGACGCCGAGCCCGGAGGGGATGAGATCGAAGGGGAGCGCCTCGGCGGCCTCGCCGATCTCCGTGCCGTCGAGCCACTCGACGCCGGCGGACTCGCCGGCCCGGTTGTTGATTTTGACGCGGTTCGTTCCCCCGTCGACGAAGTAGAGGTAATCCGGCGAGAGGGCGACGCGGTGGATTCCCCTTCCGTAGCCGAGCCCCGTGCCGTCCCCCGCCGCTTCGCCGGCGGGCGTCCCGTCGCTCTCGTACTTCATCACGGACCAGGTCGTGGACGAGTCGCTCCACGACGTGTCCCGGGAGGTGACGACTCCTCCCTCGTAGTGACGGAGAACCCGCTCGGTGTAGGAGAAGGAGCGGCCGGCGACGTACACCCGGTCCTCGCCGTCGGCCCCGACGCCCGTGGCCGTGAAATCGTGGAGGTAACGGATCGACTTCGCGCTGTCCCGGCCCGGATACCGGTAGAACGAGTCGAGGGGCGTCCACGCGGCGTCCCGCCACGACTCGGTGAATTCCTCGGAGTACAGATCGAAGAGCTTCACCGTCGGGACGAGGAGGAGCCGGGACTCGACGTTGTTCGGCGGCACGGGAAGGGTGTCCGTCTCGAGATCGACGATGAAGATGTGGTCCTCCATCCCCTCGTCGAGGTAGACCGGACGGCCGAGGCCGGGCAGGCTCCCGATCGCCCGGGCAACGATGACGCCGTCGACGTTCGCCCCCTTCCGCTTGTACCGCGTGACCGCGACGCTGTCCTCGGCGAGGTAGACCCACTGGTTCTCCGTCACGAGGATGTCCGTGACGTTTCCGACGTTCTCCCAGACGCCGTAGACGAAATAGCCGTCGAAGGGGATCGAGCCCCCCGGTGTCTCGACGGGCAGGTCCATCTTGTTGCCGCATCCGGCAAGGAGCAGGGCCGCCGTCAGGAGCCGGTACCGGCGCATCAGAAACCCACCCCCAGCGAGATCCGGTCCACGCGGCCGAGGTAGTCGGACTCGGTAAAGGCGTAGTCGATCCGGTCCGTGAATCGGGCCGTGTCGAGACGGACGCCGATGCCGCCGCTCCACTTCAACTCGTCCGCGTTCAGGCTGTATCCGGTCCGGAGGGCGAGCGCCCCCCGGTACTCCACTTCCGTGGCGAGGCGATAGGTCTCCGAGTTGTCCGGCGGGCGGTTCATCTCGATGACCGCGATCTGCCGGAATTCCGAGTTCTCCCAGATCAGGCCCGCCAGGCCCGCCTTGAACGCCGTCGGGGGGGCGAAGGACTCGAAATCCCTCTCCTGGGGAATGGCGTCCCCGCCGTACTCGAGGAAGGAACCGGACGGCCGCCATTCGGGCCCGAAATTGAGGAGCGCCACGGAGAAGACCGCCTCCCGGAAGCCGATGTGATAGAAAGTCCCGAAATCGGCCGCCCAGGTGTTCACCACGGGGCCGCCGATGGCGGCGCCGTAGTTCTCGCGGACGTATTTGAGGCCGAAGCCGATGGAGAGCTTGTCCGTGAAGTTCCGGGCCGCGCCGACGCCGACGAAGAGGTCCGAGTAGGAGAACTCGCGGCCCGTGCCGTAGGGTTGGTACTCGGTGGTTTCCATCATGTTCGTTCGGAGCGTGCCGACGTGGAGGCCCACGGAGATCCCGCCGAGGTAGTTCAGCGGCTGGGCGTACGCCATGTACTCGTAGTCGATGTCGGCGATCCAGGAGGTGTGGGAGAAGTACGCCTCGCGACGGGGGAGATTCACGAGCCCCGCCGGGTTCCAGTAGAGGGCCGTCGCGTCGTCGGCGATGGCGGTGAACGCCTCGCCGAGCCCGACCGCCTTGGCGCCGATACCGATCTTGAGGAACGCGCCGGCGTTGGTCGCCACCCGTTCGCCGCCGAGGCTCGACGCCCCTTCCGCGGCGCCGGCGCCGAGCAGGAGAGCGATCGCCGTCATGGCGGTTCCTGTCCTCATCGTCCTTCCCCTGCTAGAACTCGGTCGAGAGTCCGACCCGGAACGACCGGGGCGTGCTCCAGAAAGAGGGATCGCTGTATTGGGCGACTTCCGACTGCGAGAGCTCCCGGCTCAGGCTTCCTTCGCCGATGACGTAGGCTCTTCCCGTGACGGAATCGATCCGCTTCGGGTAGACATGATTGAACAGGTTGCGCGCCTCGACCAGGTAGGACCACTTGAGTCCGCTCCAACGGAACCCCTTCGAAAAGCGCAGGTCGAAAGTCGTGTTGAAGGGGGCGTTCGCGGAGTAGCGCTTGGCCGTCTCCTCCCCCTCGGGGGCGGTCGGCGTGTACGCCCGGCCCGATTGGGCCCAGAAGTAGGCGTGGAGCGACCAGTCATGGGGGGTGGTCCACCCGAAGATCGTCGGCGGGTCCTGCTTCTCCCCCACCGAGATCGTCACGTCCGCCGTCAGCTTGTGGGGACGGTTCCAGTAGAGGAACTCCTCGTCCTTCCCGATCTGCGTGAAGGCGCCGACTTCCTCCTGGAGGAGATTGCTCTGGGTCGGGTCGGACGACTTCCCCGTGGCGATCGTGTAGGAGTAGGCGAGCCGTCCCCACATGTACTTGCTCCGCTTCTTCCTGAGGGTGATCTCGATCCCCCGGGAGCGGGCAAAATCTTCATTGATGAAGACGAAGAAGTCGGGCCGTCCCTGGCGCTCGAAGCGGAGGGACTTCTCGTAGTCGTAGATGTCGTCGTAGAAGACCGAAAAATCGAGGGCGAGGTCGTTCGCCACCTGATGCCGCGCGCCGAGCTCGTACTTCACCGTCCGCTTCGGGTTCAGGTTCAGGTTCCCCACGATGGGGAAGTCCTCGCTCGAGACGGAGGAGATCTTCGAGTACACGTAGAAGTAATCCGGCCGCTGAGAGAAGTGGCCGTAGTTGAAAAAGAGATGGGAACGGTCGGTGATCGGGTGGGAGACCTGGAAGCGAGGGGCCATGGTCCCCTTGAACCGGTTCCCCCCGACGAAGGCGTGGGAGTCGCCCTCGTAGCTACGGAGAAGCGCTTCGTTGTACGAATCCCGGGTCGTGTCGCGAACGGCGTTCTCGGCGGCGCTCCCGGGGAACCAGTAGTCGTAGCGAAGACCCACGTTGCCGATGAACCCCTCGTACCGGAACTTGTCCTGGACGTAGAGGGCGCCCGTGGTCGGATAGACGTGCCAGAGATCGTGGTTCCGGCCGAGGCCGTCCGGATCGGCGACCCAGGGCTCCGAGATGGTGACGAACTGGAGGTTCTCGTAGGAGATGTCGAATCCCCCCTTGAACTTGTGTGCGTCCCCCCGCTCGTGCTCGAGGTCGAAGTACCCCGTGTAGTTCTCGACGTACCGGTTGTGCCAGAGGCCGTTGTCACCGGTGTTGACGAAGAAGGGGTCGTCCGCGGCCGGGGGGAGGTCCCGGTCGCTCGGTTCTTCGTACGTGAACCACGGCCTCCCGTAGACGTTCTGGAAGAAGGCGGTAAACTGCCGGGAGAACCGGAGGGTCGTCCGGGTCCGCCGGTTCCACAGGTGGCGCCAGTCGAAAGTGATCGTGTTGTTGTCGTCGGTCATCGTGTAGTCGTGGTCCTTCCGGCGGCTCCATTCCCAGTTGTACGCCGACGTCGCCTCCCCCGGACTGATGGCGTTGCCGAGGGGTCTCCGGAAGAACCCGTGGCTGATCTCCAACTTCTTCTGGAACGAGAGGTTCAGCTTGTTCTTGCCGTTCGGCTGCCACGATATCTTGTAGATGCCGGACCATCGGTTCTCCGCCCGGGGGGTCCAGAAGTCCTTCCCGTAGTCGATGTCCATCCCGAGGAAACTGTCCCGGTAGTTGGAGCGGAGCGTGTTGTCGCCGCCGCCGGCCGCCTTCACCGGGAGATAGGTGTCGTCGAAGTCCCCCGACACGTCGAGAAAGAAGGTCAGCTTTCCGGGAACGTCGATGCCGAGGGGGCGGAGCGCGAACGCCTGGAAGGGCTCCTCCCCTTCGATCTGGAACTCGAAGTTGTCGAGGTCGTAGCTGCGGTAGATCTGTCCGAAGAGGGGCAGATGGTCGCTTTGGTACTCGCCGTACCCATGAAGCTCCGTGCTCCCCTCCTTCGTCTCGATGTCGATGACCCCGGCGAGGGCCTGACCGTACTCGGCGTCGAAACCGCCGGTGATGATCTCCACGCTCTTCACGGAGCGGGCACTGATGTTTCCCGCCGAGCTCCCCCCGGTGATCAGGTCCCGGATGATCACGCCGTCGATCCGGTAGACCGTGTCGCCCGCCCGGCCCCCGCGCACATAGAGGCCGCCGTCCTGTTCGACCACGCCCGCCTGTTTGCCCACCACATCGTCAATCACGGTGACCGCCATGTCCTTGATCTCGGCGGACGTGATGTAATGGGATGTTTGGGAGACTTCCACGTCGACCATCTCCCGGTCGGCGCTCACTTCGATGGGCTCCATCTCCCGCACCGCGATCGGCTGGAGGCCGATGTCCCTCTTCATCACGTACCCCGCTTCGATCCGGACCTGGTCGAGCAGCTCGCTGCCGTATCCCATCCGGTTGACCCGAAGCTGATAGATTCCTGCGGGGATCATGACGAACCGGTACGATCCGTCCTGGCCGGAAATGATTCCCTTCCCCGTGCCGACGAGGATCACGTCCGCGAAGGCGATCGCCTCCCCGGTTTCCTTGTCGGTGATCCGGCCCTGAAGGGAGCCGATTTCCGGGTCCTCCGCGAGGAGCGGGGAGGTCGGGACGAGGGCGGCCGCGAGGAGAACGAAGGGGAGAAGGAAGGGGAGAAGGAAGAAACGAAACCGGCGGGCCCGTCCCGGTGTTCGGTGATGGTCCATTCCGCTCTCGATACCGGCCGGCGGGGGCGCGAACGACGAGAGTCCGCCTCGCCATGAACCGGCCCCGCCGGAGGCGCCGGAACGTTGACTTTTTGGCGGACAGGGGCTTACAGTTGCGGCAACTATATAGAAGGCAGCCCCGGCGGACAAGAAAATCTTTGGACGCCGGGAGACTTTCCCGGGGCCCGGAGCGAGCGATGGATTTGGAGAAGAAGGTTTCCGAGGCGGTCGAGTTTCTCGATCTCCGTCTTCCGGAAAAGCCCGAGATCGCCATCCTGCTCGGGTCGGGGCTCGGGCCCCTCGCGGACCGGGCAGAGCGGCTCTTCGCCCTCGAGTACTGGCAGATTCCCCACTTCCCCCGGGCCACCGTGGAGGGCCATGCCGGCGAGTTGGTGGTGGCCCGGGTCGGCGGGGCGACGGTCCTCTTCCTCCGGGGCCGGGTCCATTACTACGAGGGCGTTCCCCTCGCCGAATCGACTCTACCGATCCGGGTGGTCCGGCGGCTCGGCGTGAACTACATGATCATCACGAACGCGAGCGGCGGCATCAACCCCGAAGTGGAGCCGGGGGATCTCGTCGCGGTTCGGGACCACCTGAACTTGATGGGGACGAACCCGCTGATCGGCTATCTCCCCGTGGGCGGGGAGCCCCGGTTCCCCGACCTCTCGCGCGCCTACCCGGCCGAGCTCAGGGAGATCGCCAGGCAGGAGGCGGAGGGGCTCGGGTTCGTCTTGAAGGAGGGTGTCTACGCCGCCGTCTCCGGGCCGAGCTACGAGACCCCCGCCGAGATCCGCTTCCTCCGAGGGGCGGGGGCCGATCTGATCGGGATGTCCACGGTGCCCGACGTGATCGTGGCCACACAGGTCGGTTTCCGGAACCTCGTGATCTCGTGCGTCTCGAACCGGGCGGCGGGGATCACGGAGACGCCCCTCACCCACGAAGAGGTTCTCTCGACCACCGCGCGGGCGGCGGAGAGATTCTCGGCCCTCGTGGGGAGGGTGGCCGGGCGAATCGAACGGGAACGGCCGTGATCCGGCCCCGGCCTCTCCCCACCCCCCCAATGCCGCTCCCCACGGTTTGCTAGCCGGAAATTTTCATGAATATACCTCACGAGGGCTCGGGTAGCCAGACGAGAAG
>JBDROZ010000073.1:0-111584 GCA_043809585.1 Candidatus Eiseniibacteriota bacterium | reverse complement strand
TTCGGAGGCGTGGACATCCTCGTCACCAACGCCGGCGGCCCTCCCCCCGGCGGGTTCGACGACCTCACCGACGACCAGTGGGAGACCGGCGTCGACCACCTCCTCTTCTCGGTGATCCGCATGGTCCGGGGCGTCGTGCCCTACATGAAGAAGAAGAAGTGGGGGAGGATCATCCCGATCACCTCCGTTTCGGTGAAGCAACCGATCGAGAACCTCATGCTCTCGAACGCCGTCCGCCCCGCCGTGATCGGCCTCGCCAAGTCCCTCTCTTTCGAGCTCGCCCCCCACGGGATCACGGTGAACTCCGTGGGGCCGACCTTCACCCGAACCGCCCGGCTCGAGGAGCTGGCGGCGGCGAGGGCGGCGAAGACCGGAGCGACCGTGAAAGAGGTATTCGATCAATGGGAGGCGGGCATTCCGATCGGGCGATTGGGCAGACCGGAGGAGATGGCCGATCTCGTGCTCTTCCTCGCCTCGGAGCGGGCGTCGTTCCTGACGGGGCTCACCATCACCTTCGACGGCGGTTCGGTGCGGGGATTGCTGTAGCCGGAATTCCGGGGGGACCATGGCCGGGGAACCGACATTCGTCGCCTTCGACGTGGAGACCACGGGGCTCCATCCGCTCTGCGACCGGGTGGTGGAGGTGGGGGCGCTCCGTTTCGGGCTGGGCGGTCCCCGGGAAGCCTACGAGAGCCTCGTCAACCCGGAGCGGCCGATCCCGGAGGACGCCGTCGCGGTCCACGGCATCGACGAAGCCGCCGTGGCGGGCGCCCCCCTCTTCGCGGGGATCGCGGAGGACCTCCGGCGCCTCATGGACGGCGCGGTCCTCGTCGCCCACAATGCCTCCTTCGACGCTTCGTTCCTTCTCTGCGAGTGTCACCGCGCCGGCATCGACCCCCCGGAGATCGGCGCCCTCGACTCGTGCACTCTCGCCCGCCTCGCCTTTCCGGGGATGGACCGCTATTCCCTCGACCACCTGGTGGAAAAGCTCGGTCTCGACCGGAGCCGCGGCCACCGGGCGCTCCCCGACGCGGCCGCGTCGGCCGACCTCTTTCTCCGGAGTCTTCGCCGCCTCGGCGTGGAGGGGGCGGGAGATCTCGGCCGCTTCTACGCCGCCCACGCCCCCGTCCCCATCGCCGATTTAGGGTACCGCCCGTGCGGTTCGCTGCCGGAAGGGTACGAGCGGATCGAACGGGCGCTCCGGGACGGGACAGGGGTGAGCATCGTCTACGCCGACCGCTTCGGGAACACGTCGAGCCGCGAGGTGGTGCCCCTCCGCGTCGCTTCCGCGCAAGGGGTATTCATGATGGAGGCCCACTGCCTCCTCCGGGAAGGGACCCGCTGTTTTCGCCTCGACCGGATCAAGGCGATCCGGGACTCGGACGGAAACGTGGTCGGCCCCTGACCCGCCGATTCTAGCCGGCTTGAATCGGTTCTACGCCCCGCCCGGTCCCTTCCACGAATCCCACGACGAGACCGGCTTCCCCGACGGCTCGTCCCGCCGGACCACGCGGAATCCCATCTTCCTCGCGTAGTTGAAGTGCTCGTACAGCTCGTGGGCCGCCCCTTCCGGGGTGAGGCGGCGGGAGCGGACGGTCCGGGGGGCGCCGGAGTAGATCCAGGACCAAAAGAGGAGATCGAGGGTCGTGCTCTCGATCCACGGCACTTCCTGGTCGTAGGCGGCGACCCACTGCAGGTTCGTCTTCGCGACGAGACCATCGAGGATCGCCGGCTGGCCGAGGTTGCACGAGCCGAGGTGGAGCCCGGCGATGGACCGGGCTGGTCTCAGGATCCGAGCGAGCGTGACCATCGGGATCGTCCCTTCCAGCGTCCAGAGTCGCCCCGCCCGGCTGCCGTGGGTCGCCACGTAGACGATCTTCTCCGCTCGCGAGCGGCGGATCCGGTCGAAGTTCTTGATCCAGAGGCGGAGGTCGTTCGTGCTGTCGAAGGTGCGGTAGTGGAACTCCCACCGGTTCAGATCGCAGAGACCTTTGACGAAGGGAAGGACCGATTCCCGCTCGGCGAGATTCTCCGACCAGTACGACTCGAGGACGAGGAAACAGGGCTTCTTGCGTCTCACCGGCGGTCCTCCTTCACGGGTGCGGGCGCGGCGCCGTCCGGTCCAGGCTAGGCCCTCTCCACGGCTCCGGTCAAGGGGCGCCGTATCGCGCCGCCGCCGCCAGGAAGGCTTCCACGTTCGACCAGGGGACATCCTCTTCGTCGATGTCGTACGCCGGGGCGAGCACCAGTCCCGCCCGTCCGAGGGTCTCCACCCGGAGCCGCACCTCCGCCTCGATCTCCTCCGGCGTTCCGTGAGAGAAGGTGGTCTGCCGTCCCACGGTCCCCCAGAGGGCGAGGCGGGGGCCGAAGCGGCGGCGGATCCCCACGGCGTCCATGTGTTCCGGCTGGACCGGATTGACGGCGTGGAAGCCGATCTCCACGAGGTCCTCCAAGATCGGCTCGAACCATCCGTCGCTGTGATAAAGAAAGAAGACGTCCGGCGATTCCCGGCGGGCGGCTTCCAGGATCGAGGCGAGTCTCCCCTTGAAGAACCGCCGCCACGTCTCCGGGGAGATCATCATGGAGCCCGGCATGCCCACGTCGTCGTCCAGGGAGATCAGATCGACTCCGGCGGCGGCGAGGGCGGCGGCGAACCGGCGGACCCGGGCGGCGAGACGCTCGAGAAGGAGGTCGGCCCAATCGGGGCGCCGCGCGAGATCGATCAGGAAGTTCTCGAGACCCCGGAGACGCCAGGCCGTCTCGAACAGCTCCCCGCCGAGATGGGGCGGGTTGCCCCCCGCGGCGAGACCCCGGCGGTGGATATGCTCCACCTGTTTCCGGAGGCGGCCGGCGGGGACCGGCGCCTCCTCTCCGGGGAAGGGGAACCGCTCGAGATCGTCCAACGTGCGGGCGGAGGCGAGGGGATTCCGCCCCCGGGGCGCGCCGATCCGGTATCCCCACCGCCGGTAGGTCTCCGTCCTCTCCGGCGTGCCGAGACGGGTGTCCGGGAAGGGGGCGGGCGCCGCGCGGTCGAAAAACCCGGCGTCCGCCTCGGGCGTCTCGAACCGCGCGAAGCGGACGTCCACGAGGTCGTCCCGCCACGCCCCCTTCGGGGCGATCCGCTCCGCCTCGACCCGGTAGAAAGCGAGCGCCCGGGGCACCCGGTCCGGCTCCTTCCCCCCGAGGGCCGCCCGAATCCGATCCCGTCCGGTCATTCCGATCCCTCCTCCCCGGCCGAACCCCAGTGTGCCCGATCAGGGGGAGAGTCGCAAGGCCGTCGCCCCATTCACCTTGACCCGGGGTGGGGGAAACGTTAGAAATAGCATGGAAAAGCCCCGGACGGGCCCTCCCTCGTCCCCCTTCGACCCCTTTCGGGAGAGCTGGCGGAATGATCGGCAAGACCGTATCGCACTACCGCATCGTCGGCCGCCTCGGCGAAGGGGGGATGGGGATCGTCTACAGGGCGGAGGACACCAAGCTCGCCCGCACGGTGGCCCTCAAGTTCCTTCCTCCCGAGATGACCAGGGACGAGGATTCGAAGGAGCGGTTCGTCCAGGAGGCCCGGGCCGCCTCCGCCCTCGACCACCCGAACATCTGCACCATCCACGAGATCGACGAAACCGACGACGGCCATCTTTTCATCTGTATGGCCCTCTACGAGGGGGAGACCCTCGAGTCGAGGATCAAGCGGGGCGAGGTGTCGGTGGAAGACGCGGTTCGCATCGCCCTCGGTGTCGCCGAAGGGCTGGGCAAGGCCCATGGGGCGGGAGTGGTCCACAGGGATATCAAGCCGGCGAACGTCTTTCTCACCGAGGACGGCCAGACGAAGATCCTCGACTTCGGTCTCGCCAAGCTGGGCGCTCCGTCGAACCTGACCAAGATCGGGTCCACGGTGGGGACCGCCGCCTACATGTCCCCCGAGCAGGCCCGGGGGGAGGAGGTGGACGGGCGGACCGACGTGTGGGCCCTCGGGGTCGTGCTCTACCAGATGGTGGCGGGCCGCCTCCCCTTCCGGAGCGACTACGAGCAGGCCCTGGTCTACTCGATCCTGAACGAGGACCCGGAGCCTTTGGAAAAGCACCGCTCCGGGGCGCCCCCGGAGCTCGGCGCCGTGGTTCGGCGCTGCCTCGAGAAGAACCCGGAGGACCGCTACGGTTCGGTGGACGAGCTCGCCGCCGATCTCCGTCTCCTCCGGGAACCCGGGATGTCGGGCATGATCAGCGCCGTCCGTCCGGGGGGGGCCGCGCGGGGAGGGGGCGGCCTTCTCGGGGGCCGGAGCAAGCTCTTCCTCGCCGGGGGGGGAGTGGCGGCGCTCGTTCTCGTCGCCCTTCTCGCCGGGCGGTTCCTCGGTGGGAGGGAAGGACCGGCGGAGCGTCCCATGCTCGTCGTGCTTCCTCTCGAGAACCGGGGGCCCGCGGAGGACGAGTACTTCGCCGACGGCATCACCGACGCCATCACGGCCCGCCTCGCCGGCATCGCGGGGCTCGGCGTCATCTCCCGGCAGAGCGCGATGCAGTACAAGAAGAGCGGAAAATCACCGGACGAAATCGGCCGGGAGCTGAACGTCGACTACATCCTCGACGGGTCGATCCAGCGGGAACGGCCGCGGGACCCGACCAGCATTATCCGCATCATCCCGAACCTGATCCGGATCCGGGACAACCTGAGCCTCTGGGCCGCCACCTACGACGAGGACATGACCGAAGTCTTCCGGGTCCAGTCCGAGATCGCCGAGCGGGTCGCCCAGGCGCTCGACGTGACGCTTCTGGAACCGGAACGCCGCTCGGTGGAGGAGAAGCCGACGGAGAACCTGGAGGCGTACGAGTATTACCTCCAGGGGAACGACTTCTTCCGGCGCCGCCTGACCGAGCAGGATACCCAGCAGGCGATCGAGAGGTTCACCGAGGCGGTCCGGCTCGATCCCCGGTTCGCCGCGGCGTGGGCCGCCCTCGCCCGGGCCCGGATCTGGCTGAAGTGGAACTTCGGGCACGAGGATGAGCTCGTCCTCGCCCAAGAGGCGGTGGACGTGGCGGAGCGGCTCGCTCCGGACCTGACCGAGACCCAGATGGCCCTCGGTGACGTCGCCTACTACGGAAGCCGGGATTTCGAGAAGGCCCTCGGGCACTTCGATACGGTGCGCCGCCGCCAGCCGAGCGAGGCGGAGGCGATCATGGCGACGGGCTACATCCTCCGGCGCCAGGGGAAGTGGGAGGCGGCGGTGGAGGACCTGAAAGCGGCCAACCAGCTGAACCCCCGGGACCCGACGCTGAATCTCACCACCGGCATGACCCTGGCCCGCATGCGCCGCTTCTCCGAGGCGGAGAGTTATCTCGACCGCGCGATCGCCATGGTACCCCAGATGGTCTTCCCCTACATCGACAAGGCGCTCATGTACGTCGCCTGGGACGACGACCCGGCGCGGGCGAAGGAGGTGATCAAGAATGCGGTCGGGAGAATCAACCCGGTCGAGTTCCTCCCGGCCACGCCCTTCTCTCTGGTGCGGGTGATGCCCGACGTGTTCGAGCCCGTGTTCCGGCAGATCAATCTCGCGACCTCGGGCATCGACACCGCGTCGGACACGGTCTTCTGCTATCTGTACAAGGCGGAAATCGCTTTTGCCCGCGGGGATGCCCTCACGGCCTACACACTCTCCGACACGGTGGTGGCGTACATCGAGGAGCATATGGAGAGGCAGCCGAGCGCCGGTTACCTCCACAGTTACCTCGGCCTCGCCCTGGCGGCGATCGGCCGCCACGGCGACGCCGTGCGGGAAGGAGAGGCGGCGGTCGATCTCCTGCCGATCTCGAAGGACGCGGTCAGCGGGCCCTATCAAGTGGAACGCCTCGCCGAGATCTATGCCCGCATCGGAAAGAAGAAGGAAGCGATCGGGGAGCTCGAGAGCCTTCTCGACGTCCCCTCGCGGGTCTCGCCCGCCCTGCTCCGGCTCGATCCGATCTGGGATCCGCTCCGAAGAGACCCCGACTTCCGCCGGCTCCTCGAGAACGTGGACGCTCCCTCTTAAAGGTCGCCGCCGGAGCCGGATCGGCTCTTTAGGTGAATCCCTTTGAAATGTTTGTAGTTATGTGCTATTATCCGAGTGTCTGGGCCCGGTCCGGGGACGGGCGGGCCGGACAAGGCATCTCTGATTCCATCCGAAACGACCGATAACCTTCCCCCCGTGCGGAGGTACTCTGGTGAATCCTAAGTTTCGTAGACTGGGGCTCTTGTCGATTTGTGTCTTCCTCCTCCTCCCGTCGGCCGGCGTCTCGGTAGGGACCGCACCCGCCCCCGAGGGGGGGGGAGTCGACCCGCCCATCGTGGACCCGGGGGTACGGCGGGATTGGACCGGCGCCGGCGACGGCGTCTCCTGGACCGATCCGGCGAACTGGCTTCCGGCGGGCGTCCCCGGCGCGGGGGACGACGTGTACATCCACGTCGCCTTCCCGGATACGATCAATGCTCCGGCTCCGTTCTTCAACGTGGCGGTGACGCTGGAGGACCGGGCCCGGGTGCGGAGCCTCACCATCGGCTCCGAGACCGGCGACGCCACCCTCGCGATCGAGCAAGACACGCTCACCGCGGAAATGGGCGGCTCGAACACGGGCGACATCATGATCGGGCCGGGCGCGGCCTTCGAGGTTCTGGACGGGGGAATCTTCACGAACGGTCCGGAGGGTGAGGTTCGCCTGGTCGGCGGCAATCTCGCCGGCGGCGGGACCTTCGTGAACGAAGGCCTCCTGGTCAAGACCGATCCGGCCGGAATCGCCAGGGCGGTCAGCACCGTCTCCATGGGGATGGTGAACATCCAGGACGATCCCGCGGACGGGGCGATCGTCGTGGGCGAGGGGGTCCTCGTCTTCGAGGCCCCGGTGGAGAACTCGGGAACCGTCAGCGCCAACTCCTCCTCCTCGATGTTCCTCGATCCCGCGGACGGGCCGCTCACGGAAGGGGGGTTCTTCCGGAACAGCGGGCTCGTCCTGCTCGAAGACGGTTCCTCCATAGTCTTCGCGGACGGCGCCCTCTTCGCGAACCTCGCCGGAGGGGAACTCCGGCTTCTCGGCGGCGACCTCCTCGGCGACGGCGCGCTCGACAACATCGGGCTCGTGAACAAGATCGATCCGGAGGGGGTCTTCACCTCCACGGTGAGCGTCATCTCCGTCTCCTTCGACAACCGGAACGACGACCCGGCGGACGGAGCGCTGACCGTCGGAGAAGGCGTCCTCTCCATCGAAGACGAGTTCTCCAATTCGGGCACCGTGACCGTCAACAGTGGATCGAGCGCTCTCTTCGATCCCGCCGACGGCCCCTTCGTCGTCACGGAGATCACGAACAACGGGCAGATCATCGTGGAGGACGGTGCGACGCTGGGCGTGGTCGATGCGGGCCTCGTCTTCGCCAACGGTCCGACCGGCGTGATGGAGTTCCAGGGGGGTGATCTCGTCGGTGACGGCCGGCTCGTCAACAACGGCCTGATCAAGAAGACCGAAGCCTTCCCCTTCCGGACCTCCTCCCGGTCCGGTTTCAACATGGTCGTCGAGAACCGGCAGGACGATCCGGGGGATGGGGCGATCATCGTCGGGGAGGGGATACTGGCGATCCAGGATTCGCTGCTGAACCGATCGGACGTGACCGTGGACAGCGGGGCCACCCTCGAGGTGGACCCCGACACGACGGCCTTGACCGGGGGACCGGGCCTCCTCGTGAACCGCGGGTTCGTCGACGTGGCCGCGGGGGCGAACCTCCTGAACCGGTCGGCCGTCTTCATCGGGATCCAGGGGGTCGTGAATCTCCAGGGGGAGGCGACGGTCGATCCCGGCGCCATCTGGTACCAGAGGGGAGCCACTCTCGTCGGGCCGGGCGCCGCTCTTCATATCGAAAACGACGGGCGGTCCGCGGGGACCTTCGAGAATCGGGGGCTTCTCGCCCTCGGGGAGAGCGCCGTGGTGGACAACCGGGGCGATTTCCTCCACCGGGAGAACGGGACGATCGCGGGGAACGGCATGGTCGACAACAGCGCGGGCCAGTTCCTCGCCTCGGGCATCTTCCGCCCGGGGCTCCCGGTCGGCCGCCTGACCTTCGTGGGGGACCTCGCGTTGCAGCCGGTCAGTGAAGTCTGGGTGCAGATCGCGGGGAACGCCGCCGGGACCGAATACGATCAGCTGTACGTGGAAGGCCAGGTCACGTTCGGCGGGGCCCTTCAGGTCGCGCTTCTCGGTTTCACGCCGGAGATCGCGGACCGGTTCGATGTCATCGCGGGGATGAACGGGATCGGCAAGACATTCACATCCCTCGACTGCTTCGGAGGTCTGGACGTCCCGGGCGGCTTGTTCCTTCAGCCCTTGGAGGAGACGAACGCTCTCGTCCTCGTGACCGTCGACTCGGTCACGACGAACGGGTCCCCGGTGGCGGCATTCGACCTCGCCTCCACCGACACGGGTGTCCCGGTGGTGATCGAAGCGCTGCTGAACGACGTGGACCCCGACGGGGACCAGCTCCGGATCGTCGGTGTCGCCACGGGGCTCACGACGGGGTTCGTGGAGATCGATGACGGGGACTCTTCGATCACCTACACACCCGCCGACGGTTTTGCCGGGGTGGACGGGTTCGCCTACATCGTGACCGACTGCGAGGGGGGCGCCGATTCGTCGCTGGTCGCGGTCTTCGTGTCGAGCGATCCCCGGGTATGGAACGTGCCGGGCGACGCGCCGACGATCCAGGCGGGAATCGACTCCGCGTTCCCCGGCGACACGGTGGTCGTCGCGTGCGGCGTCTACGATGAATCGGACGTGACGATGAAGTCGGGGGTTCACCTCCGGAGCGAGGAGCGCCTCGCCGGCTGCGTCACCATCGACGCCGGGGGGCTGGGGCGGGGCCTGATCTGCGACGGCGTCGATCCGGGGACGTTGATCGAAGGTTTGACCGTGGCGGGCGGCGCCGCTTCGAACGGCGGGGGGCTCGTCTGCGTGAACGGCGCGGGGCCCGAATTCCGCCGGGTCGCCTTCGCCGGGAACGCCTCGACGGGGAACGGAGGCGGCGTGTTGGTCGATGGATCGTCCCATCCCGTCTTCCGGCAGTGCACTTTCTCCGGCAATCGGGCCGGCGGAAACGGTGGCGGACTCTACGTGCAGGGGGGGGCGCTCGTCGACCGGGGGATCCTCCGGGGGAACGGGGGGACGAGCGGAACCGACGCGTACGTGGCCGCTTTCGGGGTGCTCGCCTTCTTGGACGCCGCCGTCGACTCGAACGGGTTGGCCGGTCTCGGATCGATCCCCATCGGAGGAGCCGTGATCTATGCCGATCCGCTCTTCTGCGGCGCCCTGCCGCCGGGGGACGCGCCCACGTCGGCCGGCGACTACCGGATCGACTACGATTCCCCCTGCTTCTTCACTCCCCCGGACGATCTTGTCGGCGCCTACGGCGTCGGATGCTGGGGTCATCTCTCGATCGAAGGGGAGTGGTTCGGCGAGGGCGACTTCCCCGATACCCTGAGCACCGGCGTGGCGGCCGCGGAAGGGGAGGCCGGGGCGCGGGCCTTCTTCCACGTCTTCCCGAATCCGGCGCGGGACGGCCTCACGATCGCCTGGGCCCGGCCGGCGGCGGCGGAGGGCAGGATCGTGGTCTACGACGTTTCGGGGCGGAAGGTGAAGGAGTACGACATCGCCGCCCCCACCGGCACGATTCGGTGGGATGGACGAAACGGAGCGGGACGGATGGTCGCGCCCGGCGTCTACTTCCTCCGACTCGAGATGGGGAAGAGCGTCGACACGAGGCGGGTCACGCTCGTGAGGTGAAATCGAGACAGAGCGACGGCGCTTCACGACGCGGTCGGCGCGGGCCCACGGGTCCGGGCCGGCCGCTTCGTGCTATCGTGAGACGTCGCTTGCGCTTAGGTTGTAACGGATGATAAAATAGACTTCAATGAGCGCCAGGCCCGGCGCACCCACCCCGGCGGACAATCGACATTCCTCAAACTTTCCGCTGAGGAGGTGCCTGGTGATTACCCCCCGACTCCGCCACCGTCTGCTTTTCCTGCTGCTCACCACTCTCGTCACCATCTCTCCCGTCCTGGCCGGCGACAATCCGAACATCCGCGCCTTCATCGAGTTCGACAACGACTCGAACTACATCGAGCCGGTGATCTACACGACTTTCGGCGCCACGATCTATCTCGAGAACTTCGGTCCCGGCGGGGGCACGGAGGGGATCGCCTTTCAGTTCGAATGGACCTTCGAGGGGGATCTGCTCGACATCACGGCCCGGAACGGGGGGCTCCTCCTCGGCGACCAGGAAACGGGCTACTACATCGTGTGGACCTCGTGCCAGTTGCCCGACATCGGCGGGCGGGTCGCCGTCGCCGATCTCAGCTTCTTCTACTACAACACGTCGGGTGTCCTCCGGCTTCTTCCCCATCCGTCGGCGGACAGCACCGCGGTGGTCGATTGCAGCGAGGGCCCCTACGACTACTGGTGCGTCCGGAGCGATCCCTCCGGTCACGGCGGGGTCTGGGTGGCGCCCCCGGCGGGCGATTGCCCGGCGGTCCCCGTGAACATTCTGGTGCCCGGCGACGCGGCGACGATCCAGGGGGGGATCGACCTCGCCCTCTACGGCGACACGGTGACGGTCGCGGCCGGCACTTACCACGAGCACGACATCATCATGAAATCCGGCGTCTACCTCCGGGGGGCGACCGGCGATCCGGCGGACGTGATCATCGACGCCGACTCCCTCGGGAGGGTTCTCTATTTCGATCTCGTGGACAGCAACGCCGTCGTCGAGGGACTCACGCTCACGGGCGGCTATCTTCACGGTACGTCTCCCTCCGAAGGGGGAGGAGTCTCTTGCTACGATTCCTATCCCCGGTTCTTCTCGTGCGTCATCACCGGCAACACGGCTGTTTGCACTTCGGTCAGCGGGGACGCCTATGCCTACGGCGGAGGCGTGGCGCTCATCAACTCGAGTCCGAGATTCACCGGGTGCCTGATCGCCGGGAACAACGTGTATGCGGGCGCCGCCGGCCATGACGCCTACGCCTTCGGAGGGGGCGTCTCCACTTCCGGCGGCATACCCGAGTTCGTCTCCTGTACGAGCGCGGACAACGGCGGGCAGGCGGCGGGAACGTACAGCGAGTTTCAAGGTTCCGGGCTTGCGGTCATAGACGAAGCGGTGTGCTCCGTACGGAATTCGATCGTCGCGTTCAACGAGGGGGCCGAGGGCCTCTACCAAGACATGGGGAGCACCGCCGGCATCGCCTGCACGGACATCTACGGGAACTCGGGCGGCGACTGGGTCGGCGAGATCGCACCGTTGGACAGTGTCGACGGCAACTTCCACGCCGATCCTCTCTTCTGCGGGGCGGGGGGGAACCCGTCCCGTCCGTACTCTCTTCAGGCGGCCTCCCCCTGCGCGACCGATTCGTGCGGCCTGATCGGCGCCGACTCGGTCGGGTGCGGCACCGCCAAACAGTGGTTCGGCGGGGGCGACGGCATCAGTTGGGAGGATCCGGATAACTGGGACCCCTACGGCGTGCCGGGCCCGGACGACGATGTCTACCTCGACAATCCGGTCAGCTTCTACGTGCAGGTCCAGTCCCGGCAGACGGTGGGGCGCCTCACCCTCGGCGGTCCGGGCTCCGAACCGTGGCTCTACATCGGCGGCGACACGCTCACCGTGACGAACGGCGGATCGGCCTCGGCGGCCGCCGCTGTCGAGATCGATGCCGGAGGATTTCTCCAGATCGGAGCAGGGGCCGAGTTCGAGAACGGACCGGGCGCCGAGGTCGACCTCTTGGATGGCGGGGTTTCCGGTCCGGGGCTGTTCGTCAACGGGGGCGCTTTCACCAAGTCCGATCCCATGAAGAGCCGGTCGATCGGCGTCGTCTCCGCCGACTTCGAGAACCGGGCGGACGATCCGGGGGACGGGGCGATCGAGGTGGCGGGGGGGACCCTCGCCTTCGAAGCGCCGGTGACGAACGACGGCGAGATCATCGTGAGGGACGGGGCGACGGCGACCTTCGACCCCGGCGACGGGCCCCTCCGGGGGGACGTGCTCGTGAACTCGGGCGTCATCACCGTCGAGTCGGGGGGGACGCTTCTCATCAACGATCCGATCTCGGTGCTCCGGAACCTCCTCGGCGCCGAGATCCGCCTCCAGGGGACGGGGGCTGATCGACGGGACCGGCGCGATCCACAACTACGGGCTCTTCGTCAAGGAGGACCCGATGAAGAACCTCCGGGCGACGGGCACGCTCTCGGTAGACTTCGAAAACCGCCACGACGATCCGGGGGACGGGGCGGTCCGCGTGAACGACGGCGTCCTTCTCGTGGAGGAAGAGTTCACGAACGCCGGGTCGTGTTTCGTCTCCACGTCGTCGCAGATGATGCTCGATCCGGGGGACGGCCCGATCAGGGCCGACCTCTTCACCAACACGAACGTGGTGGTCGTCCGGGAAGGGGCGTCGCTCACGATCGAGGGGCCCTCGACGGTATTCAAGAACGGGTTCGGCGGCACGGTATCGATGTGGGGAAACGCGGAGATCACCGGCACCGGCTCGTTCCACAACTACGGTCTCTTCCGGAAAGGGGACCCGATGAAGAGCCGCGCGATCGGGCACGTGGGGGTCGCCTTCGATAATCGGTCCGACGATCCCGGCGACGGCGCGATCATCGTGGACGACGGCGTGCTCTGGATGGAGGAGGAGTTCACCAATTCGGGAAGCTGCTTCGTGAACACGGCGGCGGAGATGCTCTTCGATCCGGGGGACGGGCCCTTCAGGGGGTCGGACCGGGCGGAAGGAGCGGCCCGGGTGCCCGGCCTCGCGACGACCTACGCGGGGGGCGCCTGGCGCATCGCCGGAACGGTGACCGTCGACTCGATGGCCCGGTTCGTGAACCACGGGCGGGTCGCCCTCGACAGCGGATCGGTGCTGACCAACCGGGGTGACTTCGATCTCGAAGAGAACGGCATCCTCCAGGGATCCGGAACCTTCGACAACACCCTCGGGACCTTCACGGGAGGGGGCGTGATCCGTCCCGGATCTTCCACGGGGATCTTCACGTTCCTCGGGGACTTCACCCAGACTCCCACCGCCGAATTCGAGGTCGAACTCGGAGGGACCGCGCCCGGAGCGGAATACGACCGCCTCGTCATCACGGGGAACGCCGCTTTCGACGGAGCGATGTACGTCGACCTCGTGAACGGCTTCGTGCCGGTGGTCGACGACTCGTTCGCCGTGATCCTTCTCACGGGAGGGGTGGGGCCCCGGACCGACTTCGACTGCTTCTCGGGGTTCGACGCCTCGGACAGCGTCTTCCTCGAGCCGGTGCAGGAGATGGACCTCTTCGCGCTCGTGGCGAGGGACAGCGTGTCGGGCAACACGCGTCCGACGGCGGCGGCCGACTTCGACAGCACCGTGAGCGGCACTCCGATCGTGATCCACCCCCTCGGAAACGACTCGGACGCCGACCTGGACCCGATCCGGATCGCCACGATCCGGACGGGCATGACCGTGGGGGCCGTGACCATCGGCGTGAACGACACGACCCTCCTCTACACGCCCGCCGCCGGGTTCATCGGGCGGGACTCGATCGGCTACACCGTGACCGATTGCCAGGGGGGCGTCGACTCGGCGTGGGTGACCGTCGGCGTCGCCCGGGCCCCCCGGTCGTGGAGGGTGCCGGTGGACGCGCCGACCATCAAGGCGGCGCTCGACTCGGCCCAGGCGCCGGACACGGTGATCGTCGCCCCCGGCATGTACCACGAGGGGAACATCGTCATGAAATCGGGCGTCGTGCTCCGGGGAGCGACGGGGAACCCGGCGGACGTCACGGTCGACGCGGACTCGCTCGGCAGGGGTATTTCCTGCTCCGGCCTCGACGCCGCGACCGCGGTCATCGGCATCACCTTCACGGGGGGCGTCCAGGTCAACGGGGGAGGGTGCTACGTCACCGGTTCGGACATGACCTTCGAGCGGTGCGTTTTCACCGGGAACCGGGCGACGTCGTACGGCGGCGGGGTCCGGGTCTACGGCTGCGATCCGGTCTTCCGGGGCTGCGACTTCACGGGAAACGAGGCACTCTCCGGCGGGGGGCTCAGCGTCATCACGTCGACCGCGGTGCTCGAGAGCTGCCTCGTGGCGGGGAACGCCGCGACCAACGCGGGAGGGGGAATCCACGCGTCCGGAACCACCCTCTCGATCACCCAGGGTACGATCGCGGAAAACGAGTGCGCCTCCACGGGGGCGGCGATGTACGTCACCTCGGGGACCGTGACGTTGGAGCGGTCCATCGTCGCCTTCAACGAGGGGGGCGTCGCGATCCTCTGCAGCGGCACGGGATTCATCAACCTCGCATGCTCCGACGTCTACGGAAACTCGGGGGGCGATTTCACGGGGTGCCTCGCCGGACAGGAAGGCGTGAACGGGAACTGGTCCTCCGATCCGCTCTTCTGCCTCGGGAACGCCCCGGGCGATCGGTATTCCATCGACGGCGCGTCGGATTGCGCGCCCGCCCAGCAACCGACGTGCGGCCTCGTCGGTGCGCGCGGCGTCGGCTGCGAAGTGACCGGCGTCGCCGAAGAGACGCCCCCCGCGCCGCCGGCCCACAAGCTGTACGCGAACCGGCCGAACCCGTTCAACCCGGCGACGACGATCCGCTTCGACCTGCCGAGAGAAGAGCGGGTGACGCTATTCGTCTACGACGTCTCCGGCCGCCGGGTGGCGACCCTCGCCGACGGACGTTTCGGCCCCGGCGCGTTCGAGCGGGTCTGGCGGGGAGTGGATGAGTCGGGGCGCTCCGCCGGCTCCGGCGTCTACTTCGCGCGGCTCCGGGCCGGTGACTTCGCGGCGGTCCGGAAGATGGTGCTGCTAAAATAGAGGAAGCCCGGAACGGCTCGGAGCTACCCGGCTTCGAGCCGCTCCACGTCGGCGAGGTCCTGGGGACGGCCGCTGGCCCGCTTGTTCCGGATCATCTCCTCCCGCCCGAGAACGGGAAAACGGAGTCCCTCGATCTCGAGATCGAGCCGACGGGGCCATGCTTCGTCGAACGGGACGCCGTCGATCGAGGTGAGGATGTCGATCCGGCGGGGCGGAACGCCGATCTGATAGACGACCTCCGAAGTCCTCAGATCTTCAATTCGAAGATCGTGGAGGGGGGCGCCGAAACGGACGAGGGCCTTCAGCACCCTCTCACCGTTCTCCTCGGTCGGTCGAACCCAGATGTCGAGATCACCCGTCGCGCGGGGGAGGCCGTGGGCGGCGAGGGCGTAGGCGCCGACGACGAGGAACTCAGCCTCTTCCTCGCACAACGCGGACAACATGTCGCGGAAGTCGGGATTCAGCATCGGAATCTCCCAGGAAAGCCCACGCGTCGAGAGCGAGTCTCCACATCATGTCGATACGCTCTTCCGGCGTGAGCCGGAGGACTTCCTCGTCTTCGTTCCGGTCGGAAGCCCGCAGGATTCGGACGGCCCGCGTTCGCTCATTCATGGATTCAGAATAGCACGTTTTCCGAACTCATCCAGAGGGGTTTCCCGCCCCCCGGCGGGGGCCGCGAGGAAAATACTCCCCCTCCTTCGGGACATCCACGGGGATCCGGGCGTCCCACGTTCCTGCCTCCTCGAGGGGACCGATCCACGAAAGGGAGGAGTGGACCCGGGCGAGGAAGGTCCGTCCGGAAGGATCCCCACCGTCCGGCTCCACCTTGATCCGCCAGAGAATGGGGGCCGCCTCGGGGAAAGCCCCGCCGTGGAGGGCATCCCCGTAGAGCCTTCGAAGCATGGCGGTCTTCTGCATCCCCGCGGCGAGGACTCGAAGAAGGAATGCCGGGTCCCCTTTCGCGAGGGGCGCCGCGCCGATCGACTCGGCGGCCCGAATCCGGACGAGGGCCCGTACGGCCTCCGGTTTTCCGTAGCGCGTAGGGAAGGCCCGCCCCATCATCCCGACGGCGGTGAAGATTCCGGCGTGACGCCCGATGTCCGCGAAGTCCTCCCACGGGGCGTCCCCTTCCAGGTCGGAGACGACGTTCTGGCGGACGCCGGCGGTCATGGAATCGCCGAACACCCGGCGGAGCACGAAGTCCCCCGCCTCGTCCGTGTCGAGATCGGCGAGGGCCATCTCGACGAGACCCCCGAGGTCTTCGTCGGACGTGTCCCCCGGGTCCACCTCCATCATCTCCAGAAGGGCCCGGAGGTCGCCGGAATCCCAGTCGCCGGGGAGCTCGTGAACCACCCGGTGGTCGAGAAGCTCGGCGTGAACAGGGGTCGTCTCTTGGCGGGTCATGGGTAAGGAATAAGCGATCGAGCGGCCCCGGTCAACGAGCGGGGGAAGGCCGGTCCCCTCTTTCTTCCGCTCAAGGAACTCCGCCGCTCCGGACGCGCGCCTTCGATTCGCGGGCGGCGCGGACCCAGGGAACCCAGCCGCCGAGGGGGCCGCGGAGGAGGAACCAGATTCCGTCCCCCTTGAGGCGGGGGTAGAGGGGGACCGGCGAGTCTTCCGCCGCCCGCCCCGGGAGCGGATCGGCGAGGACCATCAGTTCGTGGCCGGTCTCGGCGGCGATGGGGGGGAGATCGGGATGGAAAGCGCCCCAGGGAGGGGCGACCATACAGACCCGGAGTCCCGGCACCTTCGACTCGAGCGTTTCCTTCGCCGCCCGAAGGTCGTCCCGGAAGCGCTCTCTCCTCTCCTCGTCCGTCTCCCATCGCCCCGGCCGCGCTCCCCGGAAGACCTTCTCCAGTTCCGTCCGCCAATCGCCGCGCCGGAAGAAATCGTCGCCCCCCCCGTCCGCCACGTGCCGGACGCACGCCTGCCGGGCCTCTTCACTCTCCAGATAGCGCCGCGTCGCGAAGAGGGCGCCCCCCGCTTCGTGGAGGGGGGTCCCCGCGGGGAGGGCGAAGACGGGACGGTCCGATCCGTCCCGGCGCTCCAGGAGGGGGGCCCGCCCCTGAAGGGGGAGGGGACGGCCCTTCCGGGCGAAATCGATCGGCCGCTCGGAGGTGAAGACCTGGCCGTGATGGAGGGAGTGGGATTGGACCGACACGAGGCCGCTCCCCTGCATGGCCCGGACCTCTCCCCATGTCAGCGTTCCCCGGGGTCCGGAGTCGCGCGCCCCGAGTTCCGCGGGATCGGCGCCGTCGTCCAGGGTCGAACGGGTCTCGTCCGAGTCCTCCAGGTTCGCGGGGGCCGCGAAGAGGGTGAACCGGAGACCGAAACGCCGGGCGAGGGGGAAGGCGACGGAGAAGACCGACGACCAACCGTCGTCGAAGGAGAGAATCACCTCGCTCTTCCTCGCCGGGCCGCCGCCGAGGAGCCTTTCGAAGAAGGGCGTCTCGAATCGTCCCCCCCCGAGGGCCCGGGCGAGTCGGCCGAAGGACGCGGCACCCGGCTGGTGGAAGAAGTAGGCCGGGACGGCGGGAAGGCTCCCCGCCCGATCCCGGAAATAGGCGGGGGCGAAGAGCGCCTTTCGAATGCGGGCGATTCCGCTCATTCCGCCCTCTCCTTCGCCGCCGGTCCGTCGTCGTAGGCGGTCCGGGTCTCTCCCCGGAGGACCCGCCCGACGAGAGCGAGGTAGCGCTCTCCGTAGATCTCCCGGCCGTGTTCCCGGAGGGCGTACTCCCGTCCCCGCGCTCCGATCCGGGTGCGCTCCTCGTCCCCCATCGACGCGAGGCTCTCGATCCGCGCCGCGTACTCCTCCGGAGTCCGGCCCGAGAGCACGCCCGCGGCGAGGGCGTCGTCCTCCTCCCGGAGGTCCGCCGCGGTTCCGACGGCGCCGGCCGCGAGGGGGAGGCCGGTCGAGAGCGCTTCGAGGAGGGCGATCGAACACCCCTCGTAGCGCGAGGGGAGGAGGAAGGCGTCGCACGCGGCGTAGAGGAGCGGCATCTCTTCCCGGGAGAGTCCGGTCTTCTCGAGGATCCGGTCGCCCCGGAAGAACGGCTCCGGTCCGGCGGCGACGATCCGCAGGGGACCGGCAAGCCGCGCGGCGATCTTCTCGATCAGGTCCACACCCTTCACGCGGACCGGGCGTCCGACGAAGAGGGTGAGAAACTCCGAGTCGGGCAGTCCGAGCCGCGCCCGGAGGGCCTTCTTGTCCTCGCGGGGCCGGAAGATCTCCGTGTCGACCGCGTTCCCGATCACCGTGCAGTGTCTCACGCCGTTGTACCGTTCCGCCTCCCGACCGGTCGTCTTCGACGAGACGACGAGCGTCTTCCCCCGGAAGCTCCGGGTGAAGAACCACGAGTCGAGGTACCGGGTCTTGGCGTAGGCGACGGGGCCGAGGAGGTCCCGGCACGCCGCGGCGTAGGCGGCGATGTTCCCGTGGAGGATGACGATCGCCTTCGGGAAGTCGACGTTCCACCCGTAGATGCCGTTGCAGATGGCGAGGTCGAACTCTCCCCGCCTTTCGTGGAAGAGCGCGCCGAGATGGCGGGCGAGACGGTACTGGCCGAAGAGACGGAAGTCGAAGAGGCCGTCATAGCGCTTCTTCGAGCGGGTGATGTCGAAGACCTCGACCCGGTGTCCCGCCCCCTCGAGGACCTCGCGGAGGAGCGCCGAGACGCTCTCCACACCCCCCGGCCGGTCGAGGGGGAACGGCGTGAGCAGCGCGATCCTGAGGCCCCCGCCGGTCACCGGCGTCCCCGGAGCAGCTGGGCGAACAGCTTCCGCTCCCTCGCGCCGAAGAGTCCCCCCTCGATGCGGAAGGGGAAGCACCGGAGCGTGAAGAGTACGATGCCGGCCGTGAGCAGCCCATAGACCGCGATGTTCGCCCAGGCGATTCCCATGGGGCCGGCGAACCGGGCCCCGATCGAGTAGAGCCCCATTCCGACCACGAGGGCGGGGAGGAAGAGCCGGAAGAAGGCGCTCCGGAGCCGGCACTGGTTGTTCACGACGCTGAGGAACGGATAGGCGAAGTTCAGGATCGACACCGCCGTCCCGAGGAGGAGGGCGTAGGGAAGGGCGCCCGCCGCGGTGCGCGTCCCGAAGAGGAGCCGGAGGAGCCAGCCTCCGCCGAGAAACAGAAAGAGGAGCTGGCCGACCGTGACGGCGGTGTTGGCCTTCAGGAACACGCCGATCGCCTCCACCTTCCGGGGACGTTCCTCCAGGTTCGCGAGGGCGAGCTGCAGGGCGACGTGGAGCTGCATCGGCACGAGAAAGAAGAGGCTCACGAAGCGGAGCGCGACGGTGTAATCGCCGATCTCGCCGATCCGGGAGAGGGCGAACCAGCTGAGCACGACCGCGTCGATGGCGAGGAGCGTTTCGATGGCGACCCGGTTCAGGTGGTCCCAGAGGCCGTAGCTGTTCAGGCTCTCCCCGAGGAGCGAGGGGAGGCGCCGGTCGAAGCGGGGCCGGAAGCGGAACGCCCTCGCGAAGACCGCCGCCCAGACCGTCGATGTGAGAAGGGCGACCACGATCAGGATCCACGAGTAGGTGACGAGGGAGGGGGAGAGGAGAAGGAGCCCGTAGGAGAGGAGCCTCGGGACCTCGAGGGCGAGACTCAGTTTCGTCGCGAAGGGCTGCCGGAAGTCGGCGTAGAAGACGGTCTTGATCCACCCGTGCAGGGAGAGGGCGATGAAGTCGGCGAGCATCCCGAGGTAGAGAAAGGAGAGCCCCGGAAGATCCATCGGCCGGAAGACGAAAGGCCGGAGCAGAAGAAAGAGAAGGACCATGGCCGCCGACTGCATTCCCCAGAAGGAGAAGAGTGCCGTGAGGAGACGGTCCCGTTGGATCCGGTCGGCGGCGATCTTCGGGTAGTCCCGGAGAAGCACCCGGATCGGCCCGACCTCGAGATAGGCGGCGAGGGCGAGGTAGCCGGTGGCGATCCCGATCACGGCGATCTCTTGGGGGGGCAGGAGACGGACGAGTAGGACGAAGGCGATCGTCGTCGCCGCTTTGTTCCCGATCCGGTCGGCGAGGGCGAAGGCGGTGTTGCTGAAAAGGCGTCTTCCGAGGGGGGGGCGGGCCGTCTCGCTTGTCCCGCCGCCGCTCACGCCGCGCCCCGCTTGTGGATCCGCTTCGCCAGGGCCGTGTAGAGGCCGGGGGCGTAGCGGCGGAGGTAGAAGGTCCCGATCTTCGGGAGCTCCGTGGCGGCCACGAAGAGCATCATCGTGAGCCGTCCGTGGCGGACGATCCCCTGGTTCCGCAGGTACCCGTGGTTCCGCCGGAGAAAGCGCCAGTTGTTCCGGAGAACCCAGTACTTGTGCGCCCAGATTCCGTCGGACATGCAGCCGCCGAGCTCCTTCACCTCCCGGGGGAGGTGGAAGCAGACCGCCTCGGGGCAGTAGTCGATCTCGTGGCCCGCCCGCGTCGCCCGGAGGTAGAAATCGGTCTCCTCCCGGTAGGCGCCCCCCCGGTAGGCGTCGTCGAAGCGAACGTCGTCGAAGACATCCCGCCGGATGAGGGAGATCGCGTGGATGAAAGGGACCCGCATCGGGCCGGGGGCGGGAGAGGTGGTATCGAAGATGAGCCGGTACGGATCGAGCCGCTCCTCCCGCGGCGGCCCGTCGGTCCGCCGGAGGGCCTCGTCATGGCTCTCCCCCGGGAAGGGATAGACGATCCGCCCTCCCGCGATGGAGGCGCCCCGCTTCTCGAGGCACGCGAGGAGCTTCTCCGCGTAGCCGGGGCCGAACTCGAGATCGTCCTCGCCGAAGAGAACATGGGTCCCCCCGGCGTGGTCGACCCCCGCGTTCCGCGAGCCGGGGAGCCCGAGGGGGCGGGGATTCCCGATATATCGGACCCGGGGGTCTTTCGCGGAGAGATCCCGGACGAACTCCTCCGTCCCGTCGTCGGCCGGGTCGTGGACGACGAGGATCTCCTTCACCCCCTGCTGGCCGAGGTAAGTGGGCATGACCTTTCGGAGCGTGGCCGCGCGCCGGTGCGTCGGGATGACCACGCTGATCGCGCCTTCCTTCCGATCCGCCCGCGCTCCATTCTCCGTCATGGCTTCTCCCGCCCGCGCCCGGGGGGCCGCTCCGCCCCGGTCCCGGTCTTCCCGCCTTTCTCGTGATAATGGATGCAGAGAAACCGGAAATCAACCCGCCCATGATGGGAGGATGGGGGCGGGAATCGGTCGACGGGGCGCCCGTGGCCGGCCGGGTTCGCCGTCCGGGCACTACGCTAGATCGACTTCGCCACCATCCGGAGGTGGTGGCCGCAGACGGCGAAGGTCATGGCCGCGGTGAACGCCCGGGGGTGATGGACCAGGGTGTGGCCGAGGAACGCCCAGAAGTGGCGGCGGCCGGCGTCCCGGACGCCGAGGCGCCAGAGGCCGTGGAAGAGGGCGCGGATGTCCCGCCTTCCTTGGAAGGCGTAGGCCCCCCGGGGACGCCAGTTCCGGAGGAGCGTCTTCGCCCGGTCGTAGTACGCGCGCGGCTCGTAAAGGCGCTTCATCAACTCCCGGTATCCGGAGATCAGCTTCTCCCTTCCGAGGGTGGTGACGAAGTTCAGGTCCGCCTCGGTGTGGTTCCCCGTGCTCGTCGAGAGAAGGCGCCCTTCCGACGCGAGGCGCTTGTGCAGTTTCGTCCCCGGGATCGCGTTCAGGAGCCCGACCATGGCGGTCACCACGCCCGCCTCCTGGATGAAGCGGAACTGGCGCTCGAAGATGTCCGGCTTGTCGCTGTCGAAGCCGATGATGAATCCGCCCATCACCTCGAGGCCCGCCTTCTGGATGGCCCGCACCGAGTCGAGCAGGTCCCGCTTCGTGTTCTGTTTCTTGTTGCACGCCACGAGGCTGTCCACGTCGGGCGTCTCGATGCCGAGGAAGACGGTCCGGAAACCGGCCTCCACGGCGAGTTCGAGGAGCTCCGTCTCTTCGGCGAGATTGAGGGAAGCCTCGGTCAGGAACTCGACCTTCGGGCTCTTCCTCTTCCGCCACTCGATCATGACGCGAAGAAGCTCCTTCACTTTCCGTTTATGGCCGAGGAAGTTATCGTCTACCACGAATACCGAGCCCTTCCATCCCGCCTCGCAGAGCGAGTCGAGCTCGGCGATCACCTGCTCCGGCGTCTTCGTGCGGGGCACCCGGCCGTTCAGGAACGTGATGTCGCAGAACTCGCAGTCGAAGGGGCAGCCCCGGGAGAACTGGATCGACATGTTCGCGTAGTCGCCGATGTCGATCAGCTTCCAGAGGGGGATGGGGGAATCGTCGAGCTTCGGGTAGCCGTCCGGCTCGTACAGGGCGCCGACCCGTCCCTCTTCCATGTCCCGAATCAGGACATCCATGTACTCTTCCACCTCGCCCACGGCGAAGTGGGGAATCTGGGGGAACCGGTCGCGGTTCGTCGAGAAGAGGGGCCCGCCGGCGATCAGGGGGCGGTGGAGGTCCCGGCAGCGGGCGGCGATCTCCTGCACCGAATCGCTGTGCACGATCATGGCGCCCACCAGGACGTAGTCGGCCCAGAGGATCTTGTCGTCGCCGAGCCGGCAGACGTCGAGATCGACGAGTTTCAGATTCCACTCCCGGGGGAGGAAGCCGGCGACGGTGAGGAGCCCGAGGGGGGGATAGGCGGCCTTCTTCCCGATGAACGGTAGGGCGTGCCGGAAGCTCCAAAAGGTGTCGCGCGTCTTCGGCGAAACCAGAAGTACGTTCATGGCCCTTTCCTGTTTCCCTCAGATTCGCCCGTTCCGCCGCGGAAGGGGGGCGGCGCATCCCGCACGCCCGACCGTAGCAGATCGAAGGAATGGTTCAAAGGAAAAAGAGATAGGGAGGGCGCCGGCCTCACCCTATGTGGCGGAACGCCGGAATGCCCGGGCCGGCGCGTGAGGACCGTCGAAGCAAGCCGGCCGTGACCCCCTGGCTCCCGCCCGCCGGAATCAAGGTCGCCGTCTTGTGGGATCAGCCGCCGGCGGCCAGGGCCACCAGTTTTTTCAGAAGAATCTCCTCCCTGTCGAGGCCCGCGATGCCGATGATCATCTTTCCCGTGTGGGCGGCGGCGATCGGACCTTCGTAAGGGATCTCCCGGACGAGGACCTTCGGGACGCCGACCTGGCGGGGGGACCAGGACCCGGCGAGTTTCGCCCACGCCTCCTCGAGCACGCCGCCATCCTTCGACGCGATGGCGAAGACCCGGTACTTCCGGTGCCCATCATCGAGGTAGCGGGCCCAGACGCAGTTCCCGAGCTCCTTCAGGCCGAGATAGGATTCCGGGGTGTACTCCTCGGTCCGGGGCTCCCGGAATTCCAAAGGGAGGAGGTCGAGCTCGTCGGGGAAATCCGTGATCCCGGGGATGGCGTGATCGATCGCCTCCAGAACCTCCCGGAACCGGAACTTCGCCGCCGTTCCGCTCAGGGGGGATACTTTCACGAAGAAGCGGTCCTTCAGCATCAGGGCCTGATAGGGGGCGTAGATGGAGGCCGCCGTGCCGATGGGGATCGTGTCCATGCCCGTCGCACACTCGGCCCGGAAGAGGCCGAAGGCGCTGAGCGGCGTTCCCATGTCGTAGATGGCGACGGTGACGCCGATGCCGTCCGATTCCACCTCCCGAGCCTCGAGACCCTGGAATCCGTAGGCGAGGATCGGCTCGGCGGCTCCGTCGATCTCCTCCCAGAGATTGTCCGGGCCGTAGGACCGGGGCTCGCCCACCGGCGTCCACCCCTCGAGATCGGGAAAGGCCCCGAAGGCGAGGGCGGGGAGGAGAAGGGAAACGAGCGCTCCATATGTCTTCATCGGGCTCCTCTTCTGCACCTGGGAACATCTTTGCTCGTGCGCGATATCCGTCCGGAGGGGGACGGATTCCTGGGCTACGTTCGGCTCGGTCCCTCCTACACCGTCAATAGGCCGTGGGCCCGGACCAGGTTCGACTGGATGTCGACGCCGTGGGGGCACGCCCCCCCGCAGGGGGCCGCGCAGCCGAGGCAGGGGGCCGCGTTCCGAGCGCCGAGGCGGGCGTACTTCAGCATCCCGTGCTTCTCCCGGCCCTGGCGGGCGAAATAGTACGAGTAGCGCATGATCGTGCTGACCGGCACGCGGGCCGGGCAGTTCGACAGGCAGGCGGTGCACCCGTGCCGGCAGTAAAGCCCGCCGTAGGCGTACTCCCAACCCCGGAGGAACTCGGAATCGGCCCGGGTGAGTTCGGTGCCCGAGAGAGGGACAACCTCGTCGATCGTGTCGAAGTCGTTCATGCTGACGCAGACGGTGTGCATGTCGGTGTTTCCGAGAACCCACTGCACGCTCTTCGCCCGGAGCTCGTCGTCGGTCTTGATCCCGTACCTGTCGAGGTACGGCCGGAAGTCCGCGATCTTCGCCGACTCCCGTTCGACCCACCGGTCGATCCGCTCGATCGCCGATTCCCGGGTGTTCCCCTGCTCCACCTGGCTTTCGATGAACTCCTCGTACTCTTCGTTCGGATTGTCCGGGTCGTACGGCTTCAGTTCGATGTAGCCGGGCATGGTCTTCATCGCCGTGGTGCCGATGTTCTTCGCCTTGCACGCCGCGAGCACCCGCTCCGCCTCGTCCTTGTTCAGCCAGTTGTAAGAGAGGAGCATCAGGTCGAAACGCCCGTCCTCGGCCGCCGCCACGAGGACCTTCTCCATCGAATCCCCTTCATCCCCCCGGGGGCCGTGAGAGGAGATGCCGAGGTGCCGGACCTTGCCGTCCGCCTTCAGCTTCGCCGCCGCACCGTGGAACGCTTCGCTCGTCACCTCGTCCAGCCGGGAGACGCCGTGAATGAAAAGGGCGTCCACGTAGGGGGTCTTCAGCCGCTCGAGGCATTTTGCGAACCGTTCCCGGATCGTCTGTTCCGTCTCGTCCTCGTTCAGCGGGAGCTTGGTGGTGATAAAGATCTTCTTCCGGTCCAGGTGGGGCATTGCCTCCCCGATGGCCGTCTCGGACCCGCCGTTTCCGTAGCCTTCGGCGGTGTCGAAATAGTTGACGCCGTGGTCGTAGGCGTACCGGATGACGTTCGCCTCCTTCACGCCGCCGCATCCGATGGAGATGTCGCCCACCTCGAAGCCGGTGCGGCCGAGGGTCCGGAACCGCTTCGTCTTCGGCGTCTCCTTCGCCGCGCCCCCCCCCTCATCCGCCCGCGCGAGACCGGCCCCGGCGGGGAGGGCGCTCCCCAAGGCGACCGCACCTCCGATTTGGAAGAACCTCCGCCGTGACAAGGAACGTTTGCCTTTGCTCTCGCGGTGCCGGTCGTTCAATTTCGCATCCTCCGGTCGGGGCAACGGGTGTATTCGGCACGGAACGCCGCGCCGGGCGGGACGGTGGGCAGCGCCGACTATACCAGGCGATCGGCGGGGGGACAAGGCGGGAGAGACGTGACTTCAGGCCCCCCTGTGCTACCATGGTCCCCGTTCTCCCTTTTCGGAGAGGTGCCGGCATCGTGATCGATCGTACCCGTTTTCCGCTTCGCCTCCTTCGGAGCGCCCCCTTGTCCGCTCTCGCCGTCTTTCTCCTCCCGGGGGGGGCATCGGCGGAGATTTCCGCGCGCTCCCCGGAAGACGCCCTCCGGGACCGGCTTTGCTTCCGCGTGGAGGCGATGGCCGCCACGGCCGAGCCGGTCGCCGCCGGTGAACGGGTCCACGCCGCGGAGACCGCCGTCCCGTTCTACCGGGCCCGGGGCATGGGTCCCGCTTGGGTCGCCTCCGGGGGCGGCGGAACGGCGGCGGAGGAACTGATCCGTTCGATCGAAAGGGCCGGCGAAGAGGGGCTCCGGCCCGGCGACTACCACCTCGAGGCGCTCCGGGATCTCCTCCGCCGGAGCGAGGAGGCCGGCCCCCTCGGGAACGAGGATCTCGTCGATCTGGACATCCTTCTCACCGACGCGTGGCTCCTCTACGGGGCGCACCGGGTTTCGGGGAGGGTAAACCCGGAGACGATCGACGCCGAGTGGGTCGCCAAGCGGAGGGAGGTCGATCTGGCCGCCGCCCTCGAAGGGGCCCTCGCCGCGGGACGGGTCGCGGAGGCGCTCGACGATCTGTTGCCCGACGCGCCGGGCTACGGCCGACTTCGGGAGGCCTTCGCGAAGTACCGGAAGATCGCGGCCTCCGTCGACTGGGACACGGTGGCGGCGGGGGAGATGATCCACCCGGGGGACCAGGGCCCGAGGGTCCTCGGGATGCGCTTCCTCCTTTACAAGGTGGGGGACCTCGACACGACGGCGGTCCCCGTCCCCGACCTGTACGACCGGGGTTTGGCGGCGGCGGTCCGCCGGTTCCAGGCGAGACACGGGCTCGATGCGGACGGCGTGGTCGGCCCGAAGACGATCGAGGCACTGAACACGCCCCCCTCGAAACGGGCCCGGCAGATTCTTCTCAATCTGGAACGATGGCGGTGGCTCCCCCAAGACCTCGGCCCCCGCCATCTCCGGGTGAACATCGCCGACTTCCGCCTCCAGGCAGTGGAGAACGGCCGTCCCGTCCTGGATATGGCGGTCATCGTCGGGCGGGACTACCGCCGGACGCCGGTCTTCACGGGGACGATGACCTATCTGGTCCTGAACCCGACTTGGGAGGTGCCCCATCAATTGGCGGTCATGGACGTCCTCCCCGAGATCCGGAAAGACCCGTCGTACGTCGAGCGCCTCCGCTTCCAGGTGTTCGCCGGGTGGGGGGGGACCGACGGGCCGCTCGATCCGGACGACATCGATTGGGGGGCGCTCTCCCGCGGCTCCTTCCCCTACCGGCTCCGCCAGCTTCCCGGCCCCGCGAACGCCCTCGGCCGCGTGAAGTTCATGTTCCCGAACCGGTTTTCCGTCTACCTCCACGACACGCCGGCCAAGGAACTCTTCCGGAAGCCGGAGCGGGCGTTCAGTTCGGGCTGCATCCGCGTCGAGCGTCCCCTCGACCTCGCCCGGTACGTGCTGCGGGGGTACCCCCTCGGAAACGAGACCGCCCTCGAGACGGCGATCGGGACGGGAGAGGAGCGGACGGTGAAGCTGCCCGTCCCGATCCCCGTCCATCTTCTCTACTGGACGGCGTGGGTCGACGAAGAGGGGGCCGAGCACTTCCGGCGGGACATTTACGGACGGGACCGGTTGCTCGACGAGGCGCTCCGGGAGGACCCGCCCGAACCGGAGGACGTTCCGGCGGGAGGGGGGAGGGAGAGCCGGTGAGAATTCGACCCGCGCCCGTTCTCGCGCTCCTTCTCGTCCCGTGCGCGTTCGCCCGCGCCGAGAGGCCCCCCTTCGACTCGGGCCGCCTCTCTTTCCATGTGAAGTTCAAGAACGAGATGTCCCCCTACCGGGTCCTCGCGGTGCCGGTCCTTCCGGAAGAGAACTTCGGCTTCGAGGTCGTCGACAGTGCCGGCGTCCGGGAATACGTCGTCCGCGCGGAAGAGGGACCGCTCCGGAAAACGGGGGGGAGATCGTGGGAGTGGACGGCCCCCGCCCGGACGGGGCGGTACGACCTCCGGATCCATCCGGCCGATTCGGAGGAGATCATGACCCTCCATCTCTTCGTAACCGTGCCGACGAAGAAGATCGCGGACGATTCCCTGAACGGATACAGGATCGGGGACTATTTCTGGGCGAAGCCGTGGGACAAGGCGATGTACCGGCCGCCGCCCGGTCTCATGGAAGCGACCGCCGAGAACGAGACGACCCACGTCTCCCCCCACTTCACGCTGGGGCGCTTCCTCTGCAAGCAGCAGGGGGGCTACCCGAAGTACCTCGTCCTCCGGCCCCGGTTCCTCCGGAAGCTGGAGCGGATCCTCGAGGCGACCAACGCCGCCGGGTTCCGGTGCGATACGTTCGGGATCCTCTCGGGCTACCGGACGCCGTGGTACAACAAGGCGATCGGGAACGTGAAGTACAGCCGCCACGTCTGGGGGGGCGCGGCGGACATCTACATCGACGAGGACCCGAAGGACGGCATGATGGACGACCTGAACGGGGACGGCCGGACCGACGTCGACGATGCGGCGGTCCTCTACGAGATCATCGACCGCCTCTATCGGCGACCGTGGTGGTCTCCCTTCGTCGGGGGCCTCGGAACATACAAGAGGACGTACAACCACGGGCCGTTCGTGCACGTGGACACCCGGGGGGAACATACCCGCTGGGCGGATTGAGAAGCGCCGGGCGATGGGTAAGGGGGGGGCGTGAGACATGATCTCCTCCGGGAGGGCATTCGAGGGGAATGCCGAGACGGGCCCTCCCTTCACGGGGGACACCGTGCCCCGGGACGGTTCGGGCTCGGGGGGAGCGCTGGGGATTCGATGGAAGGGGATCACCTCCGAGGGGAAGGGGATCGCGGATGAACGGTTCGTCGCCGATGCTGGTGCTGCCGGGCCTCGCGATGTTGGTGGTGGGCGCGGAGGCGCTCGTTCGAGGCTCGGTCCGGATCGCGGCGGCGGCCCGGGTCCCGCCGCTGGTGATCGGACTCACGGTCGTCGCCTTCGGAACGAGTGCGCCCGAACTCGTCGTGAGCGTCCGGGCCGGGTACGAAGGTCTCGGCGGGATCGCTCTCGGAAACGTTCTCGGGAGCAACATCTTCAACGTTCTCGTCGTTCTCGGGTTGTCGGCGCTGATCCGCCCCCTCGCCGTTCGCGAACGGCTCGTGCGCTTCGACGTGCCGGTGATGATCGGCGTGAGTTGCCTCTTCTTCTTGATCGGCGCCGGCGGATCGGTCGGGCGCGGGGAGGGGCTCCTTCTCATCGCCCTTTTCATCCTCTACACGACGCTCCTGATAGGGAAGGGTCGGAGCGAACCGGCGAAGGGGACGGGGAGGCCGGGCGGACCCGGCCGGCTCCTGGTGGCGGGGACGGGGGTCGTGGCCGGGCTCGCCCTGCTCGTCCTCGGTTCGCGCTGGCTCGTGGACGGGGCGACGGCGGCCGCCTACTCCCTCGGCGTCTCCGACCGCGTCGTGGGGCTCACCATCGTCGCCGCGGGGACTTCGCTTCCGGAGCTCGCGACGTCCCTGGTCGCCGCGGTCCGGGGGGAACGGGACATCGCGGTCGGCAACGTGGTGGGGAGCAACGTGTTTAATCTGCTGGGCGTGCTCGGTCTCGCCGCGGCGCTCCCCCCCGCCGGAATCGCGGTGGAAAGGTCCATGCTCCTCGTGGACGGCCCCGTGATGCTCGTCGCCGCCCTCGCGTGCCTCCCCGTCTTCTTCACGGGAAGGACCATCGCCCGTTGGGAAGGGGGCCTGTTCCTCGCGGGCTTCGCGGCGTACGGTTGGGTTCTCTATGGGATGCCCCCGCCGTAGCGGAGGGCGTTCGCCGAGGGGAAAGGGGGGAGTGAGATGGGACGCTGGAGCGGTTCGCTCCGAAGCCGCTTCCTGGCGGGGGTGTTGGTGACGGTGCCCCTCATCATCACCTATTTGGCGCTCCGTTTCCTCTTTCAGACCGTGGACGGCGTCCTCGGACCCGCGGTGGCGGGGCTCGTCGGGCGAAACGTGCCCGGATTCGGTCTCCTGGCGACGCTGGTGATCGTACTCGCCGTCGGGGTGCTCGCGGCGAGCCTGGCCGGACGCCGGCTCTTCGAGTTCGGCGAGAAGATGCTCGCCGCCCTCCCCCTCGTGCGCACCGTGTACCAACCGGCCCGGGAGATCATCCACGCCCTCGCCGCGCCGGAGAGGCAGCCTTTCCGGGAGGTGGTCCTGGTCGAGTATCCGCGGAAGGGGATCTACTCGTACGCCTTCGTCACGAGCTACACGGTGCGCAGGGGACCGGCCGGGGAGGCGGAGCGCCTCGCGAACGTGCTCGTGCCGACGCCGCCGATTCCGACGACGGGTCACCTGATCGTCGTGCCCGTCGCCGAGCTGATCTATCTCGACCTCCCCGTGGAGGCGGCGCTGAAGCTGATTCTGTCCGGGGGGATCGTCACCCCGGCGGAACTCCGGGAGAAGAGCCCGGGGACCGGCGGGGCTCGAAAGGGCCCGGAGGGGGGGGAGGGGGCGTGAAACCGGTCGTCGTGACCAACGGGAACCGCGGGACCGTGCTTCTCGCGGAGGGCCGGATGGCGGTCCACTGGAAGGAGCGCCTCGCCGGCCTCATGGGGCGGAAGATCCTCGGCGCGGAGGAGGGGCTCGTCATCCGCCCGTGCGAGTCGATCCACACCCACTGGATGCGCATGCCGATCGACGTGGTCTTCATCGACGTGGAGGGCGTGGCCGTTCGCGTCTTCCCGAACGTGAAACCGTGGCGGATGCGCTTCGGCGGGGGGCGCGCCGACACGGTGATCGAAGGCCCGGTCGGGATGATCGGACGCTCGGGGACGGAGCCCGGCGACCGGATCCGGATCGATCCCCCTACTTCGTCTTGACGACCTTCCGGGTGGCGGTCATTCCTTCCCCTTCCATGCGAATCAGGTAGATGCCGGAAGGGACCGCGCGGCCCGTGTCGTCCCGGCCGTCCCACGTGACGGCGAACGTCCCCGGGCGCGCGACGGCGGAGAGTTCGCGGACCCGTCTCCCCGAGACGTCGTAGACGGCGAGCCGGGGCTCGATCCACGGTCCCGAGAGGCCGAGGCGGATCGTGGTCCCGTCCCGGAACGGGTTCGGCGAGGGGAGGCCCAAAACGGGGGTCCGCCCCGCGGTTTCCCCGCCGGGATTCTCCACGGACGTGAACGGGGAGAGGGGGACGGGAATCGAGTCGGCCGTGTTCCCGGCGAAGTGCGTCCCGTAGCGGCTCCGGTCGGCGAGGTCCCACTGGTCGTAATCGAATCCGCCGGGCGCCCCCCCCACCAGAAAGCCCGTCAATCCGGCGTCGTATCGGTCCGGTTCGGGCGTCGTGTCCGGATCGGCGAAGACTCCCGGCGCCCCCGCTCCGAGGAGCGGAATGGAGATGCCCGTCGCCGCGCCGTCCACGTGGAACATCCAGACCAGCTCGCCCACGTCGATCGAGTCGCCCGGTTCCGCCTGGGGAGAAGTGTCCGGCTCCGAGACCACGTAGTTGATCCGTATCTCGTGGGCGTCGGGGAAGAGTCCGGCGTCCGTGTTCGCCAGGGAGGTCCAGGAGATGAGCGACTCGGTGGCCGTCACGGTCGTGAGCTCGAGGAACGAGGGCGCCGCCGCCGTGTCCCCCGGGGCCAGACCGGAGCGGACGAGGACGGCGCTCGTGCCGAGAACCTGGGTGGTATCGGTCATGACCACGCCGAAGATGTAGTTCGGATCGCCCGGAACGCCCGCGCCGAGGGTCGGAATGCCGAGAAGGGCCGCGCTGTCTCCGGGCGCCGCCGCGAAACCGCTCGGGAAGAGGCGCCCGTCCCCCGCGAGCCCGTCCAGGTCGGCGACCCCCGCGACGAGGACGTTCACGTCCGGAACGTCCCCCGCCGTCGGGATCCAGATGTTCCCCCCCCGTTCGACGGTGAGGTCGAAGTCCCGGGTCCCGGGGCCGTTCACCATCACCCCCTCTTCGAGTCCGTACCCCCGGATGTCGAATTCGAGGATCAGCTTGAAGAGATCGGGCGTCGGCTTCACCAGCTCGCCGAGGACCGTGAAGACCCCGATCCGCCCGTAGATCGCCCAGAGGTCGGTCGTCTGCTGGTCCTCCACGTAGATCACGTAGGGCGTCCTCTCGAGGGGGTAGAGGAGGAGCTCGATCTGGAAGGGGACGTAGATCGAACCCGGAATGTCCGCCTCGCCGACGAGGGGGAAGTTCTCGATCACCGACGGCGAGAGTCGCGAGAGTCGGCCCGACGTCAGGTCGTCGATCATGGGGAGCAGCTCCCGGATCGGGAACGTGTGCCACACGACCGCCAAGTCCCAGAGGCCGTCGTTCCAGCTGATGTCGAATCCGGAGGTGATGTCGCCCGTGTAGGTGGGGCGCTCGTAGGCGCCGCCGCGGGGCCGGACCGGCAGGACGAGGATCGATGCGTCGATGTCGACGACCGTAGTGAACGAGTGCATCTCCTTCCCGGCGGTGACCGTGACCGGCCCCGCCAGGCCGGACGAGAGGAATGTGATCGACCCGGTCGAATCGGTGCGCCCCGTGTTGCCGGGGAAGGGGAGGGAGGGGGCGGGGCCGATCTGGACGTAGGCGTCCTCCAGGGGGAGGCCGGTGAACTCGTCGATCACCGTGACCGTGATGGCACCGGCGATCGGGCCCCCGCCGAAACCGCCCGCCGGATCGACGGCGTGGGCGGACGGGGGGAGGGAGAGAAGCGAGACAACGAACGACAAGACGGTGAACCGGGCGAATCCGGGCGGGGCCATGGCGATCTCCTCCGGTGGATGGCGCTCGGGGCGACGCCATCAACCTAGCCTTAATCCGGCAAAAAATCCCGGTGCAAATCGCTGCCGCTCGCGCGGTAGCACGCCATCTGCGACAGTGCTCGCATTCACCAATGCTCACATATCGTTGGATATGCTCCGCTTGGTGAATGCTCCGCGCTGCAGCATCTGACGCACTCTCGCGCGTTTTCACTTGCGATTTTCTGCCCGATTAAGGCTAGCACCGGGGGGGATGCCCTGTCCAGGCGGGAGGAGGGGGCGCCGCCGGTTCGTGGTGCGATTCACCGGGAGATCGCCGGCGACTCCCTCGGGAGCCCCTGCAGTTCCCTCATGTTGCCCCGGAAGTCCTCCGCCTGGAGGCGAAGATCCGGGTCGACGACGAACTCGAGAGCCTCGGAGAGGAACTTCTCCGCGAGCGCGTAGTCGCGTTCCTTCGCCGCGTCGACCGCGCGGTTGTACAGATCGACGGCCCGGTTGTTCCGGATGAGTGCGCGGACCTCCACCGCCCTCCGATTCAATTCCTCCCGGAACGGTTCGTCGCCCGTGCTCACCATCACCTCTTCGATGACCGTGAGTCCCTCCTCGAGGTCGCCCTTCTGGAAGAGCTCGCTCGCTTCGTCCAGGCGGTACCGAAGGAGGGCTTCCCAGGCCCGCTCCGCGAGCGCCTCGTCGAAGGCGCGACGGAGGAACGTCTCTTCCAGGTCCTTCGCCGCGTCCACCTCGCCGGCCTTCAGATAGAGCAGGAAGAGCTCGTAGGCCAGGTTCGAGTCGGTCGGCTTCAGCATGCGCGCGCGGAGCATCGCCTGGATTCCCAGAGTGAAGTCGCCCCCCTCCTCCTCGAACAGGAATGTGATCCCGTATCCCTGGAAGGAGGAGGCGAAGTGAGGATTCAATACCATCGATCGCAGGTAGTGCTCCCGGGCCGACTCGAGCAGACGGCGCGACGTCGGGGAGTCGTCCTCCTCCGCCCGCCGAAACAGTCCCCACTGATTCGACGCGAGATAGTAATGGGTCATGTAGTTCTCGTCGTCCATCGCCACGGACCGCTCCAGGAAGGGCGCCGCTTGATCGAATTCCGCCCCCTGGATCAGGAGGTTGCCCATTCCGGCGAGGGCGCCCGCGTTGTTTTCGTTCTCCTCGATCGCTTTTCTGAAGTGAGACTCCGCCTCTTCCCGCCGCTCCGGGCCGATGTGGGCGAGCAGGTCTCCGAGGCGGTAAAGGACCTCGCCCGGCGTCATCTTCCGGACGGCCGCCTCCTCCTCGATCGGGATGTCGTCGAAGGTGAGCGTGATGTACTTGTAACCGGGCTTCCATAGATACTCCTCCAGGGCCTTCTCGAGGCCCCCCGCGAGACTTGAAATGCCTCGCAGATGGAGGCGGTCGCGGGCTTCCCTTCGTGCAACAATTCAAGGAACCGCGCGACTTTCTTCTCCCGGTCGGGCTGGGTGAGAAGCAGATGAGTGAGGGCCCACGACTGGGCGTAGAAGACGCCCCGCTCCTTTCCGCCGTGGTAGACGGGCGAGGAACGGTCAACCTCGAAGAGGCTCTCGAGCGGCATCGGCGATTCCGCCCGGAGCAGGGAGATGGCCCAGGGGAGCGGCATGCCGGCGTCCAGTTCGTTTCCCTCGACCTGGAAGGAGCTGTAGTAGTCGGCGAGCCCCTCGTCCAGCCAGACCGGAAGCGGCACGTTCACGTTGTTGTGCACGAAGTAGTGGAGGTACTCGTGGTAGACGACCCGAGTGGATGCGAGGCCGGCCCGGCGGTCGACGACGACGTAGTTCCCGTCCGACCGTTCCAGGAAAGCGCCGAGCGTCGGGTAATCGGGATCGACGGATTCGATGTACCGCCGAAACGAATCATTGTCCTTGAAGACGTAGATGTAAGTGGGATGGGGCGAATTGACCCGCATGGTCCGGAACATGACCTGGAGACAAAATCGGAGACGCTCGAGATTGAGACCGATCTCTCGAACGTCCTTCTCGCGGGCGTCGCTGAAGAGAAAGAAATTTTCGGTGCGGACTTCGATCCACTTCTCCCGCGCGCGGGGAAGGGCGTGCGCGGGCGGCGCGGCGAGCAGAGCGACGAGAAGCATGGAGAGAAAGAACCGGATCGCTCCTCCAGAAGCCATGTCGTCTCCTCGGGTTCGGGGAATCATGGCCAAGACTCCTCCCGCAGCCTACCAATTCCACCCCTTCCCGTCCCCCCCGAAATGGGCTCAGGCGAACCGCCCCGCCGGGGTAGTGGGACATTTTGATTTGAGGGGGTGGCCGTGAGAGATAGAATGGGGGGATGGGAGACTCCACCCACAATGTCAAGCGAGTGGTCGGGCGTATTTGGCAGATCATTCATATCGTCACGCTCCCCGGGTCCGTGGTTTCCACCAAGGATGTTCTTGGGACGATTGTCGGGATGATTGCTGCCTCATCTGCGGCAATTTGGGCTTCCATGGCCAATCTTCCCGGCCCTGTCGTTGCTGTCCTTGCTCTTGTGGCCTTTGTTGGCGTGGTTTGGGCCACTAATGGAGTTATCTGGTTCTTGGGAAATTTCATAGGGAAGCCGGAGACTCTATTGAAGATAGGGGATGTATACGAATCACATCCGAACATCTACCACGATCTAATTGATCCCTTTGTCGCTATTCAAAATGGCACGATGTTTGAGATCGAGGTTGCGAACGGCGGGAAGAAGAAGATAGGCGGTGCCCGGATTCGATTGGTAGGTATTGACAAACCGATTGACACTCTTACTCTTCCGCTTCCACTCCAAGAGGTTCATGACAACGTACACTCGCCGGCAAAGGTCTTCGAGTTTGTAGCCGAGGACTATAGGCGATTTGGCCTTGTGCTGTCGGATCGCCCCGGTGAGGGGAATGGGATATGGATTCTCCATACCGAGCGGGGGAATGGGGTGCGGAGCAGACTTAGTTTTGGAGAGTATCGCCTTACTGTTTCCGCCATTGGGGATGGTGCCGGAAAACACGAAAAGACCTTTGTTGTAAGCAGACCGAACAGACAAAGCCCGCTTACAGTCACGCCTGAGGAATGATTAGGTCTTCTACTGACCAAAGCCTATCCGTAACCCCCGCCGCCATGGCGGGAGTAACCCACAAGGTCTTGTGAATCCTGCAAAAGTTATAATGGGCGAAGTGCAAGGCAAGGGCCGCCCGTAGGTTCTCGATCTTCTTCGAGAACGCATTGGTAAGTCTCGTAAACCTCCTCATTTGCATCCGCATCGTCAGGTTTTGCCGCTCCACATAGGATGTGCAGACCCGATCCCTTTTCGGCGTCCCCGAAATCGGGGTGACCTGGACCTCTGAAATCTTGGGCGGGGCATACCTTCCCCTTCCGGCCCATTCGGAGGAATAGGCCTTGATGATTTGGGCATAGTCGGCCTCTGCCCCGAAAGCCCGTTCCACGGCGTCTACATAGGGCTCAAAGCCGTCTGTACTGATTTGGAGCCGCCCCCGCGTTCTCGCCCGCAATTCGTGGACGAACGCAAGAGTAGTTTCCATGTTCCGTTTCCCGATGGTATAGGCCGGGATCAACTTGGAAACAGGGTCGAGCGCCACAAAGCAGTATTGATCCCCAATATCGGGGTTTCTCCGCTCGGACCGGGTGAGTTGCCGTTGCTTCTTCCGGACGAAGGTCCAAATCTCGTCGGCCTCTATGGCCTCAAACGAGAGATTCCACATACTGTCGTTGTGGATTTCCTGACAATTCTCCCCGACCCGGACTAGGAGTTTGAGGATCGTCGCCTTGTGGACCCCGGTCATTCGAGAGACGGACCGGACAGAGTTTCCTTCGACCAGGGCAGAGATTACGGCAAGTTGTTTCTCGGATTTTAGGACGTTCATCTTGGGCTCCTACCGGAGCCCGCGCAAGAGTGTTATACTGAGGTCGGCCTTACGGCTCAATCCCGACCACGGTCTTGCACGGGCCGTCGGGGTTGTGGGGTGTCGGGTGTTACCGCACCAGGCACCCCTTTTCTTTTCTAGCCCCTACCCGGAGTCGAACCGGGATTTGCCGGAGTAGTATTCCGGCCCTCTATCCGTTGATTTACAGGGGCGTTTCGGGCGAACGGTCTTTATCGGACATATCGGGGCTATCTGTCAAGCAGATTCCCGGTATTTCCGGGAGTTCATTCAGGAATCCAAGAACGGCATCAAAGACCGTCTTTGCCTTTCTGTCTGAGAACTGCACGATTTTGTGAGAGGCCAAGTTTCTCCAAGCATCCTTGAAATACCGGAACTGAGACGCCAAAGCCGCGTATGGAGCCAGCGCCCTTCGTTCTTCGTTCTTCTTGGCTGCTCCAATTCTGCCCTGTATCTCCTTCTCGACCTTCTTGATGACTGTTCCCCACACCGAGTCTTTGATTTCTGCGTACTCTCTGGGGTCCAGAACGTGCTTTGCTAGTGCTTCAAGGCCGGGCTCTACGGCACGCATTAGGTGAAAGACACAGGCCGCCGGCTCTTCTAGGGCGTAACATCTTCCGGCGGCCCGAATCTCTTCTCCGGTATCTGGAAACGTCTCTAATATCTCGGTCCTGATCTCTTTGGCCGCATCATCGTAAAACCTCTCTCGCCCGTTGGTTATCTTGATGAATAGATGGTCTTGGCACTCGGAACATACGGTTCTCCGAAGTCCGGCGAGTGCTCCGGGAATTCCGTCTATTAAGCCATCGTCAAGCAAGCGGATAGCGTTGACAATTGTCCTTGAAGTGACCGATAGTCCGGCATCAGCACAAGACTTCGCCGTGCCAAACATAGTATTCCGTAGTTTATGCCAATGGTCTCCTGGGGCATGGTTCAGCAACATGCCGTGAACAATGGCTTCTAGGGACACCGCGCTCGCGAGCATTTCTGGATCGAATCTCTTCAAGAGATCCCCTAGGTCAAAGAGGCTCCATTGGGCTATCGGAAGTGACCTGTTATTTATCATACCAATTCTCTCCCATGAGTCGGAGGGGAATCAAAATATCCCACTACCCCCGCCGGGCGATCCTTGGCAGGAGGGGGGCCGAATGGTATCCTCTTGGTCTCATGAGATGCGGCCCCGATTCCCCCTTCGTGAGGAAGGGCCGCCGGGGACCGAGGGCCTTTGACGAAGAGGAAGATCGAGATGTCTCTCTTGAAGAAGCTGAAGGATTCGTTCTCGTCCAGGGGCGAGCCGGTCGTGATCGTGTCCGGGCTCCCGCGCTCGGGCACTTCCCTGGCGATGAAGATGCTCGACGCGGGCGGCATGAGCCAGATCATCGACGGCATCCGCACGGCGGACGTGGACAACCCGAAGGGGTACTACGAGGACGAGCGGGTCAAGGACCTGCACAAGATGGCGGACAAGGCGTGGGTGAAGGACGCCCGGGGCAGGGCCCTCAAGGTGATCTCTTTCCTCATCAAGGATTTGCCCGACGAGAATCACTACAAGATCGTCTTCATGCGCCGCCATCTCGACGAAGTGCTCGCCTCGCAAAACAAGATGCTCGACCACCGGAAAGAGGCGAACGAGACGCCCGACGATAAGATGAGGGAGATTTACCAGGACCATCTGAAACAGGTCTTCTCCCTCATGGAGCGCCGTCCCAACATGGATGTCCTCTTCGTCGACTACACGGGCGTCCTCGAGGACCCGAAGGGGAACGCGGAGAAGATCCGCGACTTCCTCGGTACAAGCCTCGATGTCGAAAAGATGGCGTCCGTCGCCGACCGGAACCTCTACCGGAACCGGGCGGAGGCGAAGTCGTAAGAGCCGTCTCGCTCGAATGAACTTGAACGCCCGGGGGGACCGCCCCCGGGCGTCTTCTTTGGCGAGAATGAGCAGGGACGGGGCGTCGATCCCTCTCCGTTCCCGCCCCCCGATTCCCCCCTCCGATGAAGACGGGACCGGTTCCCCTCCTTCCTTTCGATACCGAAGCCGGCACCAGGGCCTCGGTCTGCTCCCAAAACCACCTGAATTACATGGAGTTAGATCCATTTCCTCCTCTCCCCCCCTTTTTCCTCTTGACGCCGGAAACAAATGTCTAGTATCTTTTGTTCAGTAGTCTGTGAACCGCCCGTGGAGGGAACGACCGTGATGCCCGCGCCTCTTCGAATCCAGACAAGGTACTCGGCCCGCCGGTCGATCGTGGAGCCCGCCGATCTCGCCGCCGCCCTGAGACGGGCCGGGTACGACGGCGGGGCGATCGTCGACCGGGGGGTGCTCTTCGGATTCGCGGAGGCCCGCGCGTCATTCGAGGATGAGGGGATCGCTCTCGTGGCCGGGGCGGAGGTGGTGGTGCGGTTTTCGCGTCCCGGGGGCGGTCTCCCTCCGCCCGCTTATGTCCTCACCGTCTTTCCTGAATCGACCGAGGGAATGAAGGCGCTCTCCCGGCTCTTGGAGAAGATCTGGCGGGACGACCGCCCGGAGAGGATCCGGGGGGCCGCGGAGTGGGACGAATTCGCCGACGCCGCGAACGGTTGGATCGTCGGGAGCGGTGGACTGGCCGGACCCGTGTCGGGCGCTTTCGCCCGAGGACGGGTGGGGGACGCCCGCCGGCTCGCCCGACTTCTCGCCGGGCGCTTCGGAGCGAAGCGCTTCTTCCTCGAAACCACCCGGGCCGGTTCGGAGAGGGAGCGTCTGGTCGAACCGTTTCTCGGCGAGATCGCGGAGCGGCACGGACTCCGTCGGCTCGCCGCGGACCCGGTCCGCTATCTCGAAGCCGGAGAGAGGCGTCTCTGGGAGCGGGTGATGCGAACCGTTCCGCCCTCGACCTCGGAAGACCCGACCGATCCGTTCGCCGACGAAATCGCGGCCCATCTTCCTTCGAGGGAGGAGTGGGAGCGGCGCTACGAAGACGCCCCGGACGCGCTTGCCGCGACTTCGGAGATCGTCGAACGGTGCCGGGGCGCGGCATGGGAAGAGTCCCCCCCCGCGGGCGGCCGGGAAACGGACGAGCTGATCCGCCTCTGCATCGAACGCCTCGCGAAAAGGTACGGCGGCCGGTTTCACTCGCGCCGGAAGGAGATCGAGAGCCGGTTCTGGGACGAATTCTGGCGGATCGAGGGGGCGGGGCTCCACCGGTTCGCCATCCGTCTTTCCCGGCTTTTTAGGAGTCTTCGAAACGCCGAACCTGACGTGGAAATCATGACGACCTTCCTGTCGGGGAGTTTGCTCGGATACCTGCTCGATCTCCAGGATACGGATCCGATCGATCGGGGTTACTTGATGGCGCCGCTCTCCTCCGCCGGTTCGCGGGTCTTACAAGTGGAGGCCGATCGCCGGACGGCGACCCGTCTCCGGAAGCTCGTCGAAGAACGTCATCCGGGGGAGACGGCGACCCTGCTGATCCCCGACACGCCGGACCCGTCGGAGTTCGAGAAGGCGGAAGAGCGTCCCCTCCCGGGAGAGGATACCGGACCGAAACCACACCCACCCACCGCGAGCCCCTCCGGCGTTACCCACCGGGGGAACCGCGGTCCGGTTCCTCTTCCGGGGGTTCGAGAGCGACGGGTCTTCGAACGTGTGATCGCCGGTTATCGCCGGGATCGCCGCACCCTCCTATGGGCCGAGGACCCGGTCCGTCTCTGGGATTTTGCCCTGTCGACCGGGCCGGCCGGTTCCGCCGCCGTACTGCTTCGCGTTTCCGATTCTTCCCTCCTCGGCGTTCTCCGGGAGACCCGGAATCTCGCCCGGGGGTCCGAGGAAGGCGGCCGTCCCTGGGAATTGATCCGGCGGGGCGCCCTGGCCGGGCTCGCTCCCTCCGGGATGCCCCCTTTCCGTGATCTTCTCCGGATTCTCCCGCCGGAGTCGGTGAATGACCTCGCCGTGCTCTTGGCGACCGGGGCGAAGCGGCGAACGAGGATGGATCTCTTCGAGAGGATCGCCGCCGTCCGTTCCGGTGATCGCCCCGCGCCTCTCACGATCCCCGAGTCGGGAGCATTTCTCGCGGAAACGGGGGGGATCCCCTTCTTCCGGGAGCAGCTCGCCGCCGTGGTCCGCCACTTCGCGGGATACGACGCCGGCCGAACGGAACGACTCTTCGATGCGGTCTCCGGGGAGGATGGGGCTTCCCTCGCCCGGGAGCGGGCCCTCTTCCTGCGAAAGGCGGCGGACCGGGGTGCGGACGGGACCGTGGTGTCCCGTTTCTTTTCCCTCTTGCTCGCCCTCGCGCCGGACGCCCCTTGCCGCGGAGACTTCGAGCCCGTCGCCGGGAGAATCGTCGAAGGGGCGCGGAGGAAAGGGGCGGACCCGGTCGGATTCGCGGCCGCCGCCCTCTCCGCCCGAATCATCGATGCGAAAGACCCCCGGGGGCTCGCCGCCGGCCTCCGGCGGGAAGGCGTCACGTTCCTCCCTCTCCATATGAACCGGAGCTGCTACCGCTTCCGGCGGGAAGGGGACCGGGTGAGGGCCGGACTGGGGATCGTACGGGGAATGACGGCGGAATGGGCCGCCCGGTTCGAGGAGGAGCGGGAGATCCGGGGGGAATTCCGGAGCACCGCGGACCTTCTCGAGCGCCTGGCGGCACGGCGCTTTCCGCGCCCCCTCGTTCTCGAACTGGCCCGCGTCTTCCGTGGCCGGGAGGAAAGGATGACCATGGAACGGGAGGACGAGAAGAGATCGATCGCCAAGGAGGAGGCCGGGGACTATAGTCCGGAGGCGGTCCGCGCCGACCGGAGAGACCCCGCCCCCCGCAAGAAGAGAAGCAGGAGGGCGAGCGCCCAGACCGCATTCTCTTTCTTAGACTCTGTCGACCGGAAGGGCCCCGGAAGGGGCCGCCGTTCCATGTCCCGAGGGGAGGCACGATGAAGTCGCTGACAACGAGGCAGCAGGAAATCTACGACTACCTCGTCGAGTACTACCGGGAGAACGGGTATCCGCCGACCATCCGGGAGATCGGGTTCCGTTTCGGAATCCGCTCCACCAAAGGGGTGGTCGATCACCTGACCGCCCTCGAACGGAAAGGGCACATCCGCCGGGTGATGGGGAAATCGAGGGCCGTGGAGCTTCTCGGTCCCGTACTCGAGGAGGGTAACGCCGGCGTGCCGCTCATCGGCCGTATCGCCGCCGGCGCCCCGCTCCTGGCGGAGGAGAACGTGGAGGATCGAATCACGATCGATCCCTCGTTTCTCCAGGGAAAGGACGAATTCCTCCTTCGTGTAAACGGGGAGAGCATGATCGAAGCACACATCGCCGACGGCGACCTCATCCTGGTGCGCCCGGCGAACGAGGCGAGGAACGGGGAGATCGTGGTCGCGCTCATCGGCGACGAGGCGACGGTCAAGAGGTTCTACCGGAAGGGAAACCGGGTGGAGCTGCATCCCGAGAACAGGACCATGCCTCCCATCGTCGTCGATCCAACGGACGGTGAATTCAGGATCGTGGGGAAGGTGACGGGGCTCTTCCGAAAAATCTGATCGAGGGTTCTTCTCGTCTGCCCGCGGCGAAGCCCGGATCGACCGGTCCACGATTCCGCCTCCCTCTCCCGCGGCCTCCGCCCCGCCTTCGGTCGGCTTCGCGATGGAACGGGCGCCGTCGCTTCTCTGTCCCCCCCGAGGGGAACTCAGTTTCCGGTGGGCGGGGGGAGGGATTCGTAGATTTCCAGCAGCTTTCGCTCCTCGATTCCCCAATGCAGGTCCTTGGCGGCCCTGAGACAGTTCTCGCGCATGCGGGCGAGTTCTTCGGGGTGGTCCAGAAGATCGCCGACGACCTTTGCGATGTTCTCCGGCGTGACCGGATCGACGATGCGGCCGACGCCGTGCTCTTTCACGAGCTTCACGATCTCCGGCAGGGGGGAGGCGACCACCGGGACGCCGGCCATGAGGTATTCGAAGAACTTGTTCGGAAGGGCGTAGAGGAAGTTGAGGGATGCGCCCGAGTACACGATGAATCCGAGGGTCGCGGCCGCCGTGCGGGGGGGGAGGTCCTCGATCGGCACGGCGGGGTGGAGCGAGACGCGGGACTCGAGCTCCAAGAGACCGACGAGATTCGCCAGTTCTTCCTTCATCTCCCCGTCTCCGAGGAGGACCAACCGGCCTCGGGAGAGGTGATTCATGGCCCCCACGAGGGCCTCGAGGCCCCGCCCTTTCTGCATGTACCCCTGGCAGAGGAGGATCGGCTCGTCCGGTGCGGCCCCTTCCGGGCGGACCGGCTCGGGCGGCGGATGATAGGCGGGACAGTTGCGGATCACCCGGGGGGGCTCCACGCCGTACCGCCGGGTCAGCTCGTCCGCGATGGGCTCCGACACGGTGATGATTCGCCGGGCCCGGCCGATCAGAGCCCGCTCGATGCGCGACCAGATCCGCCGCTCCTTCTCCCGCCCGACGAGGAAGTGGGTTTCCGTGAAAAGCTCGTGGGAGTCGTAGACGAGGGGGCGTCGCCGGAGCCGAGAGGCGATGGACGCGGGGAGAAGCGTATCGAGATCGTGGGCGTGGTAGACGTCCGCCCCGGTCCCGAACCCCGCGAGGGCCGCGCGGAGGAAATACTCGGCGTACCGTCCTTTCTTCCATCCCCACCGGCGAATGCGGAGGCGGATCACACGGATCCCCTCTTCCGTACTTTCGGCGGGCAGCGAGTCGTCTTCCCGGAGGGCGATCAACGTGACCCGGTGGCCGGCGCCGATCAGGCTTCGCGCCTCTTTCAGCACCCGGTGGTCGTTCCGGAACGTGTGAAAGAGGAACATGGTGATGCGCACGGTTATTTTCCCGCGTCCACCGGCGCGGCGGAAGCCCGCCGGAGGATGGGACGGAGATTGGGAAAGGAGACGATTTCGCAGGCGTTCTCGTGAGGGAACCAGCGGGCGTCCACGATCCCTTCCTCGTCCCGGGGCCGGAGATCACCCTCGCCCCGGGCGCGGAGGAGAAAATAGCGCACCGTCTTGTAATACAGGCGCCCGTCGTTCGCCTGGAACGTGTAATTCACGCGGCCGATCGCCTTCCCCACCTCGAGGGGGACGTCGATGCCCGTTTCTTCCCTCACCTCCCGTTCCGCCGCTCGGGTCGACGATTCGCGACGGCGAAGTTTGCCCTTCGGCAATTCCCACCGGAGGACGCCGTTCCGTTCCACCTGGATGAGGGCGAGACGGGGGGTGCCCGCGCCGTCAAATCGAAGGACTCCGCCGGCGCTGATCTGCCGGCGCGTCGGAATGTCGATGTTGAGGACGTAACGTCGGGGGACCGCCCCGTCGATCCAGAGGAGGCCGTTGTCGCGGCGGAGGCGGAACCGGCCTTCGTCCAAGGCCGCGCCGTCGACGAGGAGGAAGTGAACCTTCTTCCGCCACCGCCGGCGTGTGAACGCGGCCGCTTCCTCCCAGTCGTCGAAGGCGAGGATCCGATCCTTCTTCCAAAGAGGATCTTCGTCATCGTGGAGGAGGCGGATCCTCTCGCTCTCCCTGACGGGAACGATCAGGTAGGAAGGGAGACCGCTGTCTTCGGGATAGAATTCCATGATGATCCCGGTGCTGCCGGTCCGGGACGGACCGGGGTGTGGAACCGAGGGGCGCCGCGGGCAATTTCACTACGCCCCGATAGTCGTCGACGCTCCATCACATTACATCGCCGGGGGAGCAGAAGTCAATTGCGACCTCCTTGCCCGGTTCCTGGGGCGCGACTATAATTCGAAAAACCTCCGAGTCGGTTTCATGACTTCCTTCGTGGCCAGATCGTGCGAATGGCCGGCCGGCGAGGTCGAGGGTGAGAACGCCCGGAGGAGGCCCACGAAGGCCGATCGGACGTCTTGCCCGAGGACGCCGCCCTGTGGCCTTGCGGTCGATCGCGGAGGAAGGGAGGTTGGGAGACCCGTTCCAGGGGAAGAGGGGAACGATGAAACGGGATTGGAAGACCACGGAAACCCGTCCCGCCGGGGACTTTTCGATCTTCACGCTACGGCTCGACCGGTCCGTCTCCCCCGAAACCGGATTCGAGAAGGAGTGGACCGTCCTCGAGAGCAACGACTGGGTGAACGTCGTGCCCGTCACGCCCGAGGGGGAGATCGTGCTCATTCGCCAGTACCGTCACGGGACAGGGGCCTACACGATTGAAATCCCCGGGGGGGGAATCGACCGGGCCGACCGGGACGGCGCGGAGGCGGCCGGCCGGGAACTGGGCGAGGAGACGGGATACGAAGCGGAACGGCTGGTGCACATCGGAACAGTGGAGCCGAACCCGGCGTTCCAGACGAACCGTTGTTTCACCTACCTCGCCGAAAACGCCGTTCTCCGCGGCCCCCAGCGGCTCGATCCGGGGGAAGAGATCGAGGTCTTCCGGGTGCGGGAGGCGGAGGTGTGGCGGATGATCCGGGAGGGAGAGATTGCTCACGCGCTGGTCGTGGCCGCCTTCTACTGGTATGCGGTCCGGGCCGGTGGGCCCGAGGGATCGGATCCATTTGCCTTTGAAACGCTATAGCCGACTGTTTCTCAACTAGATACAGCCTCTAATCGAATAAATGGGATTGACAGTCGGAAGGGGGCGAAGTAGACTGCCCTCGGAATGAGATGAGCCGCGAAGCCCGGGACGGTCCGACCGCCGCGTCGGTCTTGCCCCTCTACCGGAGGTTCCGCGGCAGAGAGAGGTTCCTCCCGGCCTCTTCGGGGTTCCTGCCCCGCCGGACCGGGTGAACCCCTAGGAGGTGCGTCTTGGAGAACCGAGAGCAGCGACAGGAGCACCGCTTCTACGAAAAGCCGGAGCTCGTAAGGCACGGCACGCTGAAGGACATCACGCTTCTTTCCCGGCGCGAACTCTTCGTGGGCGATGATCATCACCCGACCGGCGGCGGGGGTTCGTAACGAACGGTTCCGGGATGGAAGGCGAAGCGCGGGGGAGACCGGGCCTACGGGGCTCCCCCGCTTTTTTCTCGTGAATCACGCGGCTCGGGCCGTCCCCCGACAAGGGGGGGGGCGGAGCGGCGAAGAGGAAACGCCTGTGACGCTTCAAGCTTCTACGGTGGTGAAACGTTCTCCGAACGTGCCCTGGAGGACCATTGACGGCAAAGGGATTCTGGTGGATCTCGAGAGCGGCTATTACTTCAGCCTGAACAAGACCGGACAGTTCATCTGGGGACAGATCGACGGGGAGCGAAGCCTGGCGGAGATCGCGCGCCGCGTGGTGGAGCAATTCGACGTGGACGAGGGCACGGCCCTGCAGGATTGCATCGAACTCGCGGGCCGCCTGCAGGAGCAAGGTCTGATCGTATCCGTCGCCTCCTGATCGGATCGTTATGGACACGCTTTTTCTCGAACTCCTAGGACACCGGATCCGGGTTCTCTGCGGCGGGGATCGGATTCGGGAGGGTGTTCTCGAGGCGGCGTTCCTCCTGGTTCGGGACCCCTTCGACGATTCTCCCGATCTTTCCTTCGACCTCCGGGTGCGCGGCGACGGAGATCCCGTACCCGACTTCGCGGGGTGGGAACGGAAGGCCGAGTCGGCGTGCGGGGATTTCACTCTCTACGGCCGGGCGGGGGAAAGTTGGGTGGCCGTGGAAGAGAAGTCGGCCGCCCGTTACGACCTCCCGTCGGGGCGGGTGGAAGGCTACGTCCATCCCGACCACCTCGAGGATGGATGGGTCGTGGGCCACCGCCTCTTCTTCATCCCCCTCCTCGAGTGGCTCCGGGACCGAGGCCGGTTCCCCCTGCACGGGTCGTGCTTCCGCGTCGGCGGCCGGGGCGTGGTGGTGTGCGGGTCGAGCGGCGTCGGCAAGTCGACCGCCGCCCTCGCGGCGATCGCCGCGGGCTGTCCTTTCGCTTCCGACGACACGCTGTTCCTGACCCGCGCCGGCGGGGAGGTTCTCCTCGATCCCTTCCCCGAACCGGTCAAGGTCGGCCGGGGAACGGCGGCCTACTTTCCCGAGTGGAAAGGGCGCCTCGTGCAGAAGGGCCGCAAGTTCCTTCTCGGAGAGGATCTCCTGCCCCCCCCCGGCCGGATTTCGGGCGTTCGGCCCGAGCTTCTCTTGTTCCCTGAGATTCACGATTCGGACCGGAGCGAATTCGAATCCCTCTCGCCCCACGAGGCGATGGTTCGGCTCCTCCCCCAATCGGTTCTTCCCGCCGACCGGGATCGGGTGGAGGAGCACATCTCCCTCCTGAGGGATCTGGTGGGCCAAGTCCGGAGCCACCGCCTTCTCTTCGGGCGCGACCTTCGGCGCCTCCCTTACCGGATCGAGCGGTTCATGGCCGAGGTCTCCTGAGCGTCGGTCGCCGGCGGTTCGGAGGAACGGGTGGATTCGGAAGAACTGGAAAAAACGATCCTCGAGAGACCGCTCCCGTCCCGCGTCCTTCTGCGCTCTCGCAACTTGAAGTTCCTCCTCGAGGGGGTGGGCGCCGCCTTTCGCATCTTCGTCCTCCTTCCTTTCCGCCGCGTCGAGACGTTTCATCCGCCGGCCCCTCCGGGCGCGGTCCGGGAGGCGGACCTCGAATGGGCCGCCATTTCCCACGCCCTCGCCGAGAAACTTCTCCGGTCCCCGTGGTTCCCGTTCCGCAGAACGTGCTTGCGCCGCTCCCTGCTGTTGGCCCATCTTCTCCGTAAGAGCGGGATCGAAGTGAGCATCTGCTTCGGCGTCAGCCGGGGGGAGGGAGACCTGCGGGGTCACTCCTGGCTCGCGGTGGACGGGACTCCCTTTCTCGAGAACGAGGAGAGTTGGCGGGGCTATACCTGCGTGTTCACCCTCCCTCGCGCCGACTGATCCTCCGGGAAGGAGCCGTGCCGTGGGGTTTCGTTTGGACGGGGAGATCGCGTTCCTCCGGGAGCTCCTCCGGGGGGATCCGGACCGTCTGACGCTCGAACGGATCCGGCGCGAGAATGAGTGGTTCGACTGGGATTACTTCGAGGAGATCCTCTTCACCTCCCGCGTCGTGCCGGTGGTCGCCCACCGTTTCGGCCCCGGCTCCTCCTTCGCCGAACTGGTTCCCGAGGGGCTCGCGCGGCGAATCACGGCGGAGGGGGAGAAGACGGTGGCCCGGTCCCTCTTGAAGGAGAGGGAACTCCGCCAGGTTCTTTCCGCCTTCGACGACTCCCGCATCCCGTCGATCGTTCTGAAGGGGCTCTGCTTCGCCGGCAGATTCTACGCCGAGGAATCGCTCCGGGAGACGAGGGACCTCGATCTCCTCGTTCCCTTCGAGTACCTGACCGGGGCGGAGCGGACACTCACGGGGCTCGGATACACGCTCTTCGAGGGGATTCACTCCCGCGCCTACTACCGGCGCCACCATTTCCATGTCGTCTACGCCCGGCGGGGGCTCGGCGTGGACGTGGTCGAACTCCACTGGAATCTGCTTCCCCACCCCGAAGGACTCGCGGTCGACACGGAAGCCCTCTTCCGGGAAGCGGGATCCTACGAACATCGGGGGATTCCGGTTCGCGTGCTCTCCCCGCTGGACGAGGTCGCTCACCTCTGCGCGAGTCTCCGCATGGCCCAGTTCGCCTCGCTCAAGCGGATGGTCGATCTCGAGCGCATGGCTCGGCGCCTCCGCCGCGTGACGCCGGCCGGGGAAATTCTCCGGCGCGGCGAATCGTGGGGCATTCCCCGGGAGGTCGCCGCTTCTCTTTATCTTCTCGAACGGTTCTGGGGGGAAGAAGGGGCGTTCCCGGGGGTCGCCGGGAACGGATGGGTCCGGCGGTTCGCCTCGCGCTTCCGGGGGAGAGATTTCTTCGGGGTGGGGGCGAGCCGGGAGATCCGACTCCGTCTCTGGAACGGTTACCACTTCGGGGGTCGGAGCCCCGGATCGTTCATGGGGCGACTTCTCTTTCCTGACGAAGACTTCCGGGCGAAGATGTTCTTCAGCGAAGAGGGGCCGGACCGGGCCTCCGGCCGGGTGAGACGATTCTTCGCCGGTCTTGCCTCACTCACCGACCTCGCCGCCCACCTCCTCCTCTCGCGCTTCCGGGCCCGGCCGTGAAGGGCCGGGGCGCCGCTCTCCGCGTGGAAGGAGTTTCGAAGCGGTATCCCCTCCGGAGGAGTCTCGGCGCTTCGGTCCGCCGGCCCTTCCGCAAGGAGACGATCCGGGCCCTTCACCAGGTCCGCTTCGATCTTCGGGGAGGGGAAATCGTCGCGCTTCTCGGCCCGAACGGCTCGGGAAAATCGACGCTCCTCAAGATCCTCGCCTCGCTGGTGCTCCCCACCGAGGGGATTGCGTTCATCAGAGGGCGGGACGTGGAGCGTCATTCCCTGGAGACCCGGGCGCACATCGGGATCTGCATGAGCGAGGAGCGGAGCTTCTACTACCGTCTGACCGGACGGCAGAACCTCCGATTCTTCGGCCGCCTCCTCGGCGTCCCCCGCGCCCGCCTGGAGGAGGAGATCGACGACGGCGCCGACCTTCTCGGCATCGGTGAGATCGACGACCGGTTCATGACCTACTCGACGGGGACCCGGCAGAAACTCGGCGTCGCCCGGTCTCTGCTCGGCGCCCGGCCCGTGCTTCTCCTCGACGAGCCGACCCGCGGACTCGACCCCTACACGGCATCCCGCTTCCTCGGGAGGCTCCGCCGGCTGGCGGGAGAGGAAGGCCGGGCGATCCTCCTCGCGAGCCACGATCTCGGCGCGGTCGAGAAGGTCGCGGATCGTCTGCTCTTTCTTCACAAGGGGGAACTCCTCGCCGACGGGCCGCCGGACGAAGTCCTCGACCGGTTCCACATTCCCCGGGAGATCGAGGTGGAGTTCGCGGAACATCGGCCCGGATGGAAGGGGGCCCTCGAGACGCTGGCCGGGGTCTTGGAGGTCGTGGTGTCGGGTGATGACGAGGCCCGCGGACGGGGCCGCGTTCGCGTGGACGAGCGTTCCTTCGATCTCTCCGCCTTTCTCCCGGCACTGTTGGATCGCTGCGGACCGGTCCGGCGCCTCGAGGTGCGCCGGGGATCGCTGGAGGAGCTTTACAAGAGGTACGCGGGGGGGGACGAGTGAGCTTCGAGAAACCCCTCGCCTTTCTCCACAAGGACCTGCAGGTGGCGACGAGTTACCGGCTCGCCTTCCTCCTGCAGGTGTTCGGCATCGGATTCACGCTCACCCTCTTCTATTTTCTCTCCCGACTCATCGACACGACCATGAATCCCCATCTCGAATCGTACGGCGGGGACTACTTCTCCTTCGTCCTCATCGGGGTGGCGGTCTCGAATTATCTCTCTACGGGCCTGAACTCCTTTTCCAACCGGATCCGGGACGAGCAGGTGCTCGGCACCCTCGAGGCCGTCCTCGCGACGCCGACACGCTTCTCCACGTACCTTCTCTCCTCCTCTCTCTGGAGCTTTCTCTGGGCATCGTTCCAGATCGTGATCTACCTTCTGCTCGGCCTCCTCTTTTTCGGGCTCGAACTCCGGAATCCGAACTACGGAGCGGCCCTTCTCTTTCTCGCCCTCACGGTGGTCGCCTTCTCCAGCCTCGGGGTTCTCGCGGCGAGCTTCATCCTGGTGCTGAAGAGGGGGAACCCCGTGAACTGGTTGTTCACGTCCCTCTCCCGGCTCCTCGGGGGTGTCTACTACCCGGTGGCGATCCTGCCGGGGTGGCTCCAAAAGGCGGCCTGCGTGATCCCCCTCACCTACTCTCTCGAAGGGATGCGGATGGCGCTGCTCTCGGGGAAGGGACTCGGCGATCTGAAGAGGGAGCTGGGCGCGCGGGCCCTCTTCACGGTCTTCTCCCTCCTCCTCGGATGGCTGGCCGCGCGGTTCGCCATCCGCCGGGCCCGGCGGGACGGAACCCTCGGGCAGTACTGATCCTCGTTTCCGCGCTGTTTCCGGGGCATGGCCCGCGGGGCGCCAAGGCCGCGGGAGCGGGTGGGCGGCGCAGGCTAGGGCAGAAGCACGATCTTCTTCGTCGACGCCATGGGGTCCGCGACGAAACGGACGAAGTAGAGGCCGGGGGCGAGGGGCCGTCCCCGCCGGTCTCTTCCGTCCCACTCGATGGCGTGGACGCCCGCGCCCGCCTCCCCCTGCCTGAGGATAGCGACCTCTTCCCCGCGGAGATTGTAGACCGAGAGCCGGACGTCGCCGCCGGGGGCGGGGACGCTGAACCGGATCGTGGTGGCCCCCCGAAACGGATTCGGCCGGTTCGGGTGGAGCGCGAAGCGGAGAGGCTCCTCGGGGTCGCCCTCCGTCGTGTCCGGCCGGCCGCCGGTCGTGTCCTCCGTGTCGAGGAGGAGGAGGATCGGGACGTCCAGAGCCGCCGACGCCTCGTACCCGGCCCCCACGACGCGGACCTTCGAAAGAGACCCGGTAAACTCCTCACCCGACATGCCGCAGATCCGCACTTCCACGAGGTCCGATCCCCGGGGCAGGAGGAGACCCGCTTCCTCGGTCAGGAGAACCCGGACCTCCCCCTCCGCCGAGGGGAGTTCGGTCACCCGGGGAGCCGTCCAGATCGGGGTGGGGGACCATTCCACGGCGCCGCCGCCGGGGGAGGGGAAGGTGATTTCCAACGCCCGGAGGGACTCGATGCCCGCCGGCTCCAGGAGAAAACGGGCCGCCACCGAATCGTCCCCCGCCGCGGAATCGTCGCAGACCGCGTCGGCGAAGGAGTACCAGTTCGGGATCCCCCTATCGAAGGGGACTCCCGCCGGTTCGGCCCCGCATCCGAGATCGAACGCCCCTTCGATGACGGCGAGATCCGAGCGGCCGAGGGCGCCGTCTCCGTCCACGTCGGCGCAGTTCGAAGCCTCGGCGCCGTTCCATGCCGCGAGGAAGGCCGCCACGTCCGCGAGGCCGACCCGGAGATCGCCGGAGAGGTCGGGACTCCCGAACCGGATCGTGTCGGCCCGGGGCTCGGCCCCGCCGGGAACTTCGAGAGCGACCTCCACGAGGCCGCAACCGCCGAGGCCGCCGAGGCCGGCGAGGGGGATGGAGAAGGTGTCCGGCAGGGCCCGCACGACGGGGAAGCGGAGCTCGGGCACGCACGATGCGACGCCGTCGCCCAGAGGTCGGAGGATCACCGTGAGAGACTCCGGCCCGGGCGCCTCGAGGGTGTCGTCTCCCTCGCCGTGATACGCCCCCGAGAGGGCGAGAGGGTCGAGCCACTCCGAGCCGGGGACGGTCCGCTTGAAGGCGTGCACCGAGACCACGCCCGGTACCGGCGGCGGCGGGGCGGAAGTGTCGGTCACGATCACCTCCGCCGAATCGGCGAGGGATCCGAGGCGGGCGATCACACGGCCCTCGCCCGCACCCGTCGCCGTGAACCTCCCGTCCGACACCGTGCCCGTTTCTCCCGTCGCCTCCCAGGCGACGGCCGTGTCCAACGGGCTGCCCGCCTCGTCCGCGACGAACGCCTGAAAATCGAAGGTGCCGCCGACGACCAGCGACGCCGAGCCGGGCGAGACCGTAATCGACGCGGGCGGCCGTCGCCGGACCGTCACGGCGCAAGTGTCCGCAAGGGGACCGAGGCGGGCGACAAGAGAGGCCGGTCCCGGGCCGCCGGGAACGAACCGTCCCGAGTCGAACGACCCGCCCTCGATCTCCCAGGCCGCCGCCGTGTCCAAGGGGTTTCCGTAGCCGTCGGACACCGAGGAGGAAACGAAGAGCGTCTCCCCGATAAAGAGTTCGGCGGAAGCCGGTTGCACCGCCAGGTGGGCGGGCGGTCCGGGAACGATGGTAACCGCCGCCGTGTCCGCGAGCCCCCCGTGCTCCGCGACGAGCATCGCATCGCCCGCCTGCGTGCAAGTGAAGAGTCCGTCCACGGGCCCCTCGCAAAGACCCTCGGCCCGGATGGGCGCGGTCTCGGACACGAGGTTCCCGTGGGCGTCTTCCACCCGCGCCGTGACGGCGAGGGAACCGCCCGCCGCGATCTCCGCCGCGGGAGGTTCGATCTCGATCGACCGGGGCGCGCCGGGAAGAACGGCCACCGACGCCGTGTCGGTGAATTCGTACTTGGACGCGACGACGGAGAATTCGCCCGCGGGGCCGGGGAGGTAAAGACCATCCTCGTCGATCGACCCGCCCCCGCCGAGGATGCTCCAAGAGGCGTTGAGAATCATCGTGTCGCCCACGGAGGTGATCCCCCGGTATTGGAACTGGAGCGCCGAGTCGGCGTCGATCACGGCTCCCGCCGGCGCGAGGAACGCCGCCGTCACGGGGGCGTCGAGGACGACCACGTGGGCCGACGCCTCGGCTTCCCCCGCCGTGACCACGGCGAATCCCTCGCCCGGAGCGCCGGCGGTGAAGAGGCCGGCTTCATCAATGACGCCGATTCCTCCCGAAAGCGACCAGGCCACTTCGGTCGAGAGGAGGTTGCCGTACCGGTCCCGCGCATTGTGGTGGAAGCGGAGGGTGTCGCTTTCGGTGAGCACGGCGTTCTGGGGCGCGATCGCCACGGTCGCGGGCGCCCCCGGGTCGACGCGGAGCCCGGCCCGGCCGACCACGGCGCTCCAGGCGGCCGTCACTCCGGTTTCCCCGGGCCGGCGGGGCGAAACGAGGCCGGGTCCGTCCAGAAGAGCGATCGTATCCTCCACGGCCCAGACGGGCTCTGCCGATTCGAGCGGGTTGCCGAGGGCATCGTACACGAAGGCCGTGAACCGGACCGAGTCGGCGTCGGTGGTCACGGCGGCGCTGTCCGGTTCGATCACGATCGCGTAGGGCGCCCCCTCGCCGATGCGGATCCCGGCGCGGGCGGTGACTCCGTTCACGGCGGCCGTCACGCCGGTCTCGCCGGGGCGGAGAGGGATCACGATGCCCGGTCCGTCCATGATCGCGATCGTGTCCTCCACCGCCCAGGCGGGCTCCGCCGACGGGACGAGGTTTCCGAGGGCGTCGTAGACGAAGGCCGCGAACTCGACCGGTCCCGTGTCGGTCGTCACGGAGACGCTCTCCGGCTCGACGACGATCGACGCGGGGGCGCCGGGCTCGATACGAAGGGCGGCCGACGCCTCCACGCCTCCGGCCTCCGCCGCCACCGTCGCTTCGCCGGCGTACCGGGGGGCGACGAGGCCCGGTCCCAGAAGGACCGCGAGGGTCTCCTCCACGGTCCAGGAGAACTCCGCCCCCGGGGCGGCGTGGCCGAGAACGTCGTAGGCGGTCGCCGTGAACCGGACCGAGTCGGCGTCGGCCGTCACCGTCACGCTTTCCGGTTCGACGATGACGCTCACCGGGGCTCCGGACTCGACGAGGATTCCGGCCCGGGCCGAGGCGGAATCCGTTTCGGCCGCCACCCCCGTCCTCCCCTCGGCGAGGGGCGCCACCACTCCCGGTCCGTCGAGACGGACGATCGTGTCCTCCACGGTCCATGAGAAGACCGCCCCCCGGACGGTGTAGTGAAGAACGTCGTACGCCCGCGCCGAGAACGAGACCGATTCGACGTTGGGCGTCACCGTGACGCTCTCCGGAACGATGGCCACGCTCACGGCGCTGCCGGACAGGATCCGGATTCCGGCGCGGGCGGTGATGCCGGAGAGCTCCGCGGTCACCCCCGTCGCCCCCGGGTAAAGGGGAATGACGAGGCCGGGTCCGTCCAAGCGGGCGATCGTGTCTTCCACGGCCCAGCTGATAGAGGCGCCCCCGAAGGGATTGCCGAAGGCGTCATAGACGGTCGCGGTGAACCGGACCGAGTCGGTATTGGTGGTGACGGTAACGCTGTCCGGTTCGATCACGATCGTCGCCGGCGCCCCCGGTTCGATCCGAAGCGCCGCTCGGCCCGTGACGCCCCCCGCCTCGGCGGTCACGCCCGTCTCGCCCGGGTGGAGGGGGACCACGAGACCCGGACCGTCGACACGGGCGATCGTGTCCTCCACCGACCACACGGGGGTCGCCGAATCGACGAGGTTGCCGAGCCCGTCGTAGACCCGGGCCGTGAACCGGACCGAGTCCTCCTCGACGCTGACGGTCACGCTCTCCGGCTGGACGACGACTTCGTGCGGCGCCCCCGGCAGAATGGAGACCGGGGCGGACGCCATGAGGCCCGCGAACTCCGCGACCACCGAGAGCGACCCCGGCCGGATCGCCCGGAAGAGCCCTTCGTCGTCCACGGTCCCGAGGGTGTCGGTTACGGACCAGAGGGGCGTCACTTCGAAGGCGTTGCCGGCGGCGTCGAGGCCGGTGGTCTCGAAGCGCGTCGTGTCCCCCGCGCTCACCATGATCGCCTCGGGGACCATGTCGAGGGCGACCGGTGGCCCGAAATCGCATGCCACCGTCAGGACGTCCCCGTCCCCCGGAATGCCGTTCCCGTCACCGGCGGGAAGGTTCGCGGCTCCCCCCGGCGTGAGGGTGTCGTCCACGGAGACGGCGAACCGGAGCGAGTCTTCGAGGGGAAGGGCCGGCGCGCTCACGAGAAGACGAAGCCCGACCACGGCGTCTCCCCCGATCGCCCCTTCCGGATCGATCGTCACCGTGTCCCCCGAGACCGTCGCGGTAGCGGGGAGGGGGAGGCCGTCCCGCTCGGCTCCCGCGAAGGAGAGGAGCTGCACGTCGGCGGGGAGAACGATCTTCGCCCGGTTCCACCCGTCCGCCCCGGAATCGACCGAGGTGGACGCGAAGAGCGTGCAGAGCAGGGCCGGCGTGTTGGCGATCCAGAAAGTCGGCTTCACCTCGGCCACGCCGCTCAGGGAGGGGAGGGGGGGGGCGATGGTGACCGGCGGCGACGTGGTGAAACCCGTGAGGTCCGACGTGTCGGTCGCGGCGACCCGGAAAACCACTTCCCGGGGGGGGCCCGTCGCAACCCACCCGTGGCTCGTGTCGGCCGAGGCGAAGGTCCCGAGTGTCTCCGGGAAGGTCGTTCCGCCGTCGTCGGAGAGGAGGAGGATCACGTCGAGGGGCTGGTTCTCGCCGTTGGGGTCGAAAGAGTCCCACGCGATGCGGACCGTTTCCCCCGCGGCGACAACCGCCGGCGGGTCACGCCGGAGGGACGGCCTCGGCCGCAGATCGAAGATGCCCTTGCGGTGGATCCGGTACGATCGAACCCGGCCCCCCGTGAACTCCCGCTCGTACCGTTCGAGGTGATCGCCCGTGTCGTAGTACACGTAGTCCTCGACGGGCGTGCCGAGGTAACTCTTGAGCGTGTCGTACACCGGGAACCACCAGAGAGTCTGGTACTGCATCTGGATCCGCTCCCCATTCCAGTCGACCGAGTTTCCCCATCCGGTCATGGCGTACCAGCCCTCGCCGAGCAGGAAGGAGGAGAGGGTCCAGTTGAGGAACCGGGGAAACATGACGTGCGGGAAAGGGGCTTCCTTCGTGGAGAGATGGTCGGGATCGTAGTTGTAGCCGGGGGACGCGTTGTTCGTCAGGAGGCCGGCGAAGCGATGGGGGACGTCCGAATAGAGCGTATCCCCACCGAGGAAGCCTTTGTACGCGTCGAGCATGGTCACATCCCAGTCGTCGCCGTGCTCCCAGGGGAAGCCCTCATGATAGCGGCCGTTCATGTAGGGGAAGGCCTCCTCCGGGACGTATCCGTTGACGATGACGATGACGTCGGGCCCGGAGACTTCCCGGAAGGCCACGAGAAACGTGTCCACCCCCGCGCTCCACCAGCCGTCGATCTGCTCTTTGGTGTCGGCGATCCCGTCTTGGTTGAGGTCGAGGGAGTCGACGCCCGGCGCGCGCAGGGCTCCCCAGCCGTTGTAGTAGTAGATGTTCGCCTGCAGGTCGTCGATCATGATGCCGTCGAGGTCGTCGGGCAGGTAGAGCACCGTCGCCTCGGCGAGGAACCTCGCGAACGCCCGGGCCGCTTCGGGATGGTAGTAGTTGAGCCGTCCGCCGTCGCAGGTCTCCTCGACGCCGGCGAGGAGGAAGAGGTCGCCGTCCACGTCCCGGAGGAGCCACTCCGGGTGGGCGTCGAGGGTCTCCGCCCACGCGTACTTGTTGTACACTTCGTCGGTAGCCCAGTTGACGCACTGCATGGTGGAAGTCGTGGTGGAGAGGACGACCAAATCGGGATTCCGCGTCCGGATCGCCCGGAGGGAATCGAGGTTGCCCGATGCCTCTTCGATGCCCCACCATCCGACCTCGACGACGTCGTAGCGGGCCATCAGCGCGAAGTCCGATTTTTCGAGCCGCGACTTCATCGGCTGGTAGAGGAGGGGATACACATCGGGCGGACGCCGGCGGGCGGAGGTCCCCGAAGGGAGGGCGATCAGCACCGCCAAGGCGGCGAGGATCAGGTGTCGGCTCATCGTTGCAGCTCCGTCCTCGACAGGCACCTGTGCAAAATGCGACCGCCCTTGCTCAAAATCGGGTCGGCCCCGGCGGATCGAAACCGAGGAGCCGCGGTAAGCTCCTGGCAATGAGTGAGTTCACGATCCGCTCTCGAGCGCGCGGGGAGCGGTCTCTTTAGGTTTGCAAGCCCCGTTCCACTCCGGGGAAGATATCGCCTTACCGCAGAACAGGTCTTCCCCGGGGTTTCCCGGGAGTCTCCGATGTGGTATGGATAGGCCTGCCCCGGACGGGGATCGGGCACGAAGGTTCTTCGGAGGCTCCGCAAGGGCCCCCGCGGGACTCGCCTACAGACGAGGAGACAGGATGTGACGATCGACAGCGAAACGAAGAGCACGACCGAACTCCGGGGGGTTCCCTGGCTCGGCTTCCTTCCCCACCTGCTCGTCGCCGGCGCGGTTCTCGGCCTCTTCGCGGTGTTTCTCCAGGTCCGGTTTCTCCGGTGGGGGGTGATCGCCTCCGGCCAGTGGCTCCCGTTGATCGCCACGTTCGTCCTGCTCGGGATCGCGGTCTCCCTCGCCGGCGGCGCCGCCGTCCGGCTCCTCAGGAGGGGCGGGGCGGGTTCCCGGGCCGTGCCGATCGGCGTAGGGGTCGCTCTCACGCTCCTCTTCTTTCTCGTCTTTGTTCCTTGGAACGTCCGGGGCCTCCCCCACGTCTATCTGCTCGTCACGGATACGACACGGCGCGATCATCTCTCTCTCTACGGCTACGAGCGGGAGACGACCCCCTTCCTTACGAAGATGGCCGGGGAGGCGGTCTTCTTCCGCAACATGGTCTCCCAGGGGTCCCACACCATCGTCTCCACGCCGTGCATTCTCGCTTCCTGCTACCCGAGCGAGCACGGGATCACCGGCTACTCCCAGGTCCTCTCCCCCCATTTCACGCTCCTCTCCGAGTATCTCCGGGAGCGGGGGTACAAGACGTACGGCTACGCGACGAATCCCCATCTCGGTCCGCAGAGCGGCTACAGTCAAGGGTTCGACACGTACGAATACGATCCCGGTTGGGCCCAGACGCCGGCCTCGTTCGTGAACGGGCGGTTTCTCCAGTGGATCGACGGGGAGGAGGGGAGACCGGTCTTCGGGTTTCTCTTCTATATCGACATGCACAACCCGTACAACTGTCCTCCCGAGTTCCAGCGTCTGTTCGATCCGGAGTGGCTCGGGGAACCGGTCACCGACTGGTACCAGGGGCCGAACAACAAGCCGGACCCGCCCACACTCCGCAACATAATCGCCCAGTACGACGGGGCGATCGCCTTTTGGGACGCCGAACTCGGAAAGCTGGTTGCGGGCCTCGACGAACGGGGACTCTGGGAGAACTCGATCTTCCTCTACACATCCGATCACGGGGAGGAGTTCTGGGAGCACGGCTACTGGGGGCACAACAGGAGCCTCTACGAGGAGTCGATCGGCGTGCCCCTCGTGATCTCACTCCCGCCCCCGGTGAAGCTCCCGAAAATGAAGCGCGCCTCCGGCGTGGTGGGCGACGTCGCCTCGAGCGTGGACATCGTTCCGACCGTTCTCGAGTACCTCCGGATCATGCCCGACCCGAACGTCCGGGGAAGGAGCCTCGCATCTCTCGTGCTCGGCACCGGCGATCCCGGACCGGAGCGACGGGCCTACTGCGAGGAGATCCTGAACCGCTACGGGCCATATGACCTCCGGGGGCTCCGGTCGGAGCGGTACAAGTACGTGATGACCTTTCAGTACGAGGGGGCCCGGGATCTGGATGACCAGTTTTTCGATCTCGAAGCCGATCCGGCGGAGATGAGGAACGCCATCCGGGACCTGACGGATGAGGCCGAGGACCATCGGCAGATGCTCGCGGCCCTGGTGAAGGAGATCTCCGGATATGCTCCGGCAAGGGTCGACACAATCGTCATCGACGAGGCGACCCGGGAGCGGCTCCGCGCTCTCGGTTACTTGGAATGACCCCCCGGAAAGAGACCATTGCCTCCAACCGCTCGATTTGATATAATTTAAGTGACTCTCACCGCAGCGGCGTCCCTCCCGGCGGCCGTGGACATCTCCTTAAGGCATCGCTCCCCGAAAGAGGTTAGGCATGAATCGCAAGGTATCCCGTACTGCTCTGTCGACATTCGCCGTTCTTCTCGGCCTCGCGAGCGCCGCCTCGGGCTTTGTTCCGCCCGAGAGCCCGAACCACCTCTTCGAGATCGGCCTTGCCGACGAGACGCCCCGCGTTTACGGACGTTTCGTGCGAAGCGAGGAGAACGTCGACGGAGGCCTCGATCTCTTCCGCGAGCGGGTCGGCGGTGTTTGGGCGATCCAACGGGACCCGATTCTCGGTACGCCCCATCACCTGCTCGGGAGCGGCGTCGATTTCGTGAACGAGACGATCGACACCGAGGCCCGGGCGTCGGAGATTGCCTCCTCCTTTCTCGCCGAGCACGCCGATCTCCTGATGATCGATCCGGACCGGCTCGGGGCGTCCAAGACCACCGGCGGGCACGGCAAGTGGGTCGTCCTCTACCCCGAGCAGTACGAGGGAGTCCGCGTCCTCGGCGGCCGGGCACACGTGGTGATGACCGACAAGGGTCGGGTCTACGCCGTCGGCTCCGACTTTCATCCGGACATCGCGATCGACGGCACTCCTTCCCTCACGGAACGGGAGGCGACGGCGATCGCGGGGGGTGACCTCGGATTCCTCGACGGCCGGGACGAGCAGCGGGGGGCGGAGCTCTTCGTATATCCCGAAGAGCGGGACGGGGCATACGCCTATCGTCTGGCCTGGCGGGTGACGCAGCAGGTCGAGGAGCCTCTCGGCCTCTGGGAGTCGTGGATCGACGCCCGGACCGGGGAGATCTTTCGGCGGGAGAACCGGTACGAGTTCACCGATGTGACCGGCACGCTCCGGTCCATCGTGAACGAGCCGAGCTACTGCGCCGGCACTTCGACCCAGGACGTCCAGATGGCGAATGTGGGCCTCGTGGGGGGCGCCAGCGTCATTTGCGATTCGGCAGGCGGTTTCACAGTCACCAACGCCGGCGTCGATTCGATCGGCCTCTGGTCGAGCTTCTTCGGCCCCGACTTCAACGTGGACTACTTCACGGGGACCGATTCGAAGGACACCATCATGGTCCTCCCCGGCGAGCCCGTCGAGTGGCTCTGGGACGATGCGAACTCGGACAAGGCGGAGCGGGACTCATGGAAGCACTCCTACACGGTCCGGAACTTCATGAAGACCCTCGACCCGACGTTTACGGGCCTCGACTACCGGATGCGGGTGCGGGTGAACCGGGTCGACGGGTACTGCCCGGGGAACGCCTGGTGGGACGGCCAGGGCATGAACTTCTGCCTCGAGGGGGGCGGGTTCGCCAACACGGCGAGCCTCGGCGACGTGGTCTACCACGAGTACGGCCACGGCGTGACCGGCCGCCTCTACGGGGGCTTCGGGTACGACGGCGCGGTGAGCGAGGGGAACTCGGACGTCATCTCCATGATCATCCTGTCGAACTCCATGCTGGGGACGGGGTTCGGGCAAGGAAGCTGCAACCAGGGGATCCGCACGTCCAATAACTCGCTCATGTACCCGGACGACCTGACGGGAGAGGGACATGCGGACGGCCAGTTGATCGCGGCGTACTTCTGGGCCTCCCGGGCGAACCTGATCACGAGATACGGCGTCCCCGCGGCCGACTCGATCGTGGCGGGTCTCTGGCACTTCTCCCGGAAGTCGGGCCATCCGGCGAACATGGAGGACCAGGTGACCTGGACCTTCATCTACGACGACAATGACGGCGACCTGGACACGGGCACCCCCAACTTCCCCGAGCTCTCCGCGGCGGCGACGAAGAAGGGATTCCCCGTGCCGGTGATCAGCGCCGGCGTCCAAATCACCCACGGAGGGCTCCCGTCGACGGAGGACGAGTTCTCGCCGCGGGTCGTGACGGCCGTGGCCCAAGGCCTCACCACCGGCATCGACCCGAACTCGGTGAAGCTCTTCTACCGGGTGGACGGGGCCGCCTTCGCGGAGGTCGCCATGACTCCGGCGGGGGGCGCCGACGAGTACGAGGCGACGCTGCCGGCGGCGCCGATGAACTCCCGGGTGCAGTACTACATCGAAGCCGCCGACTCGTCCTTCCACGTGAACTGGAGCCCGGGGGGAGCACCGCTCGGGCTGCACACCTACGACGTGGCCTTCCTGTACGATCCGTGCGAGAGCCTCGGCGCGTGGACCCTCGGAGACACGGCCGACGACGCGACCAACGGCGTTTGGATCAACGACGAGCCGGTCGGGAACCTGACCCGGCCCGAGTACGATTGGACTCCCGGAGACGGCGAGATCTGCTTCGTCACCGGCAACACGAGCAACGTGAAGAACGGCCGGACCACCCTCTACTCGCCGGTCTTCGATCTTTCGGGGAAGACGGACGTGACGGTCCGCTACTCCCGCTGGTACTCGAACGACTTCGAAGCCGTCGCTCCGCTCCAGGGGCGGGACGACTACTGGAACGCGGACGTCACGAACGACGGCGGCGCGTCCTGGCAATCACTGGAAAACACGAATGTGGGGACCGAATCGTGGGTCGAGGTGGAGGCCGATCTCTCCGTCCTCTATCCGTCGCTCGGCTCCGTCCGGTTCCGATTCACCGCCGCCGACACGGGAAGCCCGACGAGAGTCCACGCGGCCGTGGACGAGCTTCGGATCTTCACGGCCGGAGACGTGTCGACCTCGGTGGCCGACGCCGAGGCGGGGAGCGGCGTTCCCCGGGCCTTCGCCCTCGCCCAGAACCGCCCGAACCCGTTCAACCCGACCACGACGATCGCCTATGAGATCGGGAAGAAGGGGAAGGTCTCGCTCGCGGTCTTCGACGTCCGGGGCCGCCGGGTTCGCGCCCTCGTGGACGATGTTCAGACGGCGGGCGCGTACCGGGTGAGCTGGGACGGGAAAGACGACGGGAACCGGCCTGCCGGATCGGGCGTTTACTTTTACCGTCTTCGGAGCGCCGACGGGGAGATCGCGAAGAAAATGACGCTGCTTCGCTGATATGGAACGACGTTGTCAAGGGACGGCCAAAAGGGCGGAAAAGCGCGAGGCGGTGGGGCCGGGCTCCACCGCCTTCGCGCGTCCGGGGATTGTCGGGTCCGGTGAGGACCTGCTCTTTAGATGAAGACCGACCAGCGGTCGACCCAGCGGAGGAGCGCGTAGATCTGGTACCAGAAGAGGTTCTGGAACCAGGAGACGGTTCCCCGCATCTCGTACTGGGCCCCCACGCCCTCCTTGACGTCGAGTTCGGAACCTCCGAGGTTCGGCCGGTCCTGAACGCCGGGCGCCTGTCCGGCGACGGCGACACAGGGGAGCAGGAGAACCCCCAGCGTGATGACGGCGATCATCCTTTTCCACTTGATCATGGTAGATCCCTCCATAGTTCGAGATGCGCAAGCCCAGTTGTTTCGAGGTACGGATTCGGGGATGACGCATAGGGTATGCCAATGACGGGGCTCCCGACGGGACCCTACGCTATCTCGCTGGGCTTCGAGGGTTTCCGGATTCCGTCCCTCCGGCGTCGAGGGACCTCGGGGGGGGAAATGCCCCGTTCCCGATCAGGATTGGTGAGTTCTTGAACAGGGGGGCGCCCGGGGGCGTTGCAGATGGGCGGCCCGGCGCTTGCAGAAAGCGAAGCTCCCTGACTAGACTCAGGGAGGAAGAGGAAGGGGGGATGCCGGAGATGCCTCGGGGCGTTCTTGTCGAAGAGATCGAAAGGGGCTCGCCGTTGGAGCGGGACGGCCTCCGCGCCGGAGACCGCCTTCTTTCGATCAATGGCCGGGAGGTGGAGGACCATCTCGACGTCCGCTTCCACGGGGCGCTCGGCGACCTCGACCTGGAAGTGGACCGCGGGGGGGAGAAGCTCCGCTTCCGGGTTCCCGAGCGGTCCTATCCGTTTCGGGGGGCGCGGTTCGAGGAGATCCGGCCGAAGCGGTGCGGCAGCCAGTGCATCTTCTGCTTCATCGACCAGCTCCCCCCCGGCGTCCGCCCGTCGCTCCTCGTGAAGGACGAGGACTACCGTCTTTCCTTCCTCCACGGGAACTACGTCACCCTCGGGACCCTGAAGGACCGGGATATCGAGCGGATCGTCGAACAGCGCCTTTCGCCCCTGTACGTCTCCGTTCACGCCACGAACGACGACGTCCGGCATGTCATGCTCGGCCGGAAGCCGAAGCGGCCGCTCCTGCCGACCCTCGACCGGTTGCTCTCCGAAGGCATCCAGGTTTGGGGGCAGATCGTCTTCTGCCCCGGCGTGAACGACGGGGATGTTCTGGACGACACGATCGAAACCCTCTTCGGGCGTCATCCCGGATTCCAGGGGGTCGCCGTGGTCCCGCTCGGCCTCTCGGACCATCGGAAGCCCGATCCCCTGCTCCGGTCCGTGACGAAGGAGATCGCGCGGGCAGCGCTCCGGCGGATCCACGATTGGCAGGACCGCCTTCTCGATCGGGGGGGCACGAGATTCGTTTTCGGCGGGGACGAGTTCTACCTGAAGGCGGAGCTTCCCCTGCCCCCTTCGGAGGCGTACGAGGAGTTCGGGATGCTCGAGGACGGGATCGGAATGATCCGGAACTTCGAAGACCTCTTCGGCGAGGAGATGGAAAGGGAGCGTGAGGGGAGGCCCCGGATCCGGGACCTGACGGTGGCGACCGGCGCGCTCTTCGCTCCCCCTCTCGCCCCGATGTTGCGGGGGGCGGAGGAGAAGCTCGGTGTCCGTCTCCCCCTTCTTCCGGTGACAAACGGGTATCTGGGCTCGGCGGTCACCGTGGCGGGCCTCGTCTCGGGCCGGGATCTGGTCCGGGCGAGCCGGGAGGGGGGAGTCTCCGGGGCTCTGGCCATCCCCGCGGAAATGGTCTCCCGGGCGAACGGGCTCCTGATCGACGACTACACGCCCGATCGGGTGCGGGAGGAAGCCGGGCTCGAGGCGCTTCATGTCGTCGACGGCCCGGAAGGTCTCTTCCGGCTCCTCTTCGAAGGCCTTTCCGACGGGGACGGTGCCGGCACCTATCCCGTCTCTTGAGCCGCTGCCCCCCCGGGAGAGGGGGGAGGAAAGCGTTTTCATTTCGAGGTTGCCCGGAGCGAACCGTATCGGTACGCTTAGCGGGATTGTCGGCTGCAATGAGCCCGCTAAGGTGGGCTTGATGACAAACCATCGGGAGGTGAGAAGAGAGGATGAGAATCGGAATCCTCACGGGTGGGGGAGACTGCCCCGGGCTCAACGCGGTCATCCGCGCCGTGACGCGAAAGGCGATCGTGTCGTACGGAGACACGGTCATCGGCTTTCGGAACGGCTGGAAGGGCGTTCTCGAAGACAACTACATGGAACTCGATCTCTCCACCGTCTCCGGCATCCTGCCCCGGGGGGGGACGATTCTGGGTACGTCGCGCACGAACCCGATCGGCAAGGAGGATCAGATGAACCTGATTCTCGAGAACATCGCCAAGCACGAGATCGACGCGATCATCCCGATCGGGGGGGACGATACGCTTAAGGTCTGCTACGCCCTCAACAAGTTGGGGGGCAAGACGGTCGGTGTGCCGAAGACGATCGACAACGACATCGGCGAGACGGACTACACTTTCGGGTTCCACACGGCGGTGCACATCGTGAGCGAGGCGATCGACCGGCTCCATACGACGGCCGAATCCCACCACCGGATCATGGTGGTCGAAGTGATGGGGCGTCACACCGGCTGGATCGCGCTGATGTCGGGTCTCGCGGGGGGGGCCGACTCGATCCTCATCCCGGAAATCCCTTACGACGTCGACGAACTCTGCGGGGCGCTGAAGAAGCGCCACGAGTCGAAGCCCTTCTCGATCGTCGTGGTCGCGGAAGGGGCCACCGAGCGGGGTCAAGACGAGCCGGTGGTCCAGTCCCACAAGCTCGACGCCTTCGGGCACGTGCACCTCGGCGGGGTCGGCTCGGTCCTCGCCCGGCAGATCGAGGAGCGGACCGGCATCCAGTGTCGGGTCACCATGCTCGGCTACATCCAACGGGGGGGCACACCGACCGCGTTCGACAGGATCCTGGGGACCCGGTTCGGCGTGAAGGCGGTGGAAGCGGTCCACGACGGCGAGTTCGGAAAGATGGTCGCGCTGAAGGGGGAGAACATCGAGCTCGTCCCCGTGCAGAAGGCGATCCGGGAGCCGAGGCGGGTGACCCAGGACCTGATCGACGTGGCGTCGGTCTTTTTCGGATAAAGCTCGCAATAACGACGAGTGGCGGGAGGGACGGCCGGCGGGCCGTTCTTTTTTTTGTTGGAGTTTTCGGAACCGATGAGGCATCTTTTGGGTAAGTACTTACGTAAAAAAGTGAGAGCCCCGGGAGGGGGGGATCGGAGGGACTCGTGGACTACATGCGTGGACTCGGCGGGCTCGCCCTCGCGAGCCGGCTGAAACGCCTCTCGGACCGTCTCTACCGGGGCGTGGCCCGCATCTACCGGGAGTTGGAGATCGAAGTTGAGCCTCGCTGGTTCCCGGTCCTCCACCTTCTTTCGCGGCGCGACTCGCTCTCCATCACCGAGATCGCGGGCGCCCTCGGGCTCACCCACCCGGCGGTCCACCAGACGGCGGCGGTCCTCGAGTCGAAGGGGCTCGTGACCTCCCGGAAGGGCCGGGGGGACGAACGGCGAAGGCTCCTCCGACTCTCGGCGAAGGGGCGGCGTCTTACCGATCGCCTCGCGCCGGTCTGGCGGGTGGTGAGGGAACGGGGGGAGGACCTAGCCCGGGAGGCGGGCGTCGATCTCCTCGGAACCCTCGACCGGATCGAAGGGCTCTTGGACAAGCGGGAGATGTACGACCGGATCGTCGAGGGCCTGCCGGAGCTCCGGGTCGTGAACCCGGAGATCGTGGAGTACCGGCCCGCCTACAAGAAGTGGTTCGAGCGGCTGAATCGGGAGTGGCTGGAGGAGTACTTCTCCGTGGAGCCGGGCGACGAGCGGCTTCTCCGGGACCCGAACGGGCGGATCCTCCGGCGGGGGGGGGGGATCCTCTTCGCCAAAGTGAACGGCGAGGTGGTCGGGACGGCGGCTCTCATTCCCGTGGACGGCGAAACGGTCGAGCTCGCCAAGATGGCCGTGACGGCCGGGGCCCGGGGCCGGGGGATCGGCCGCGCGCTCGCCCTTGCCGCCCTGACGCGGGCGGAGCGCATGGGCGCCTCGGCCGTGATCCTGCACACGAGCCCGGACCTCCGGGCCGCGGGGGCTTTATACCGCTCCCTCGGTTTCCGGAGAGACCGTTCGAAGCGGTGGGGGCCCATCCCCTACGCCCGATGCACGATCCGCATGGTTCTGGAACTGGAGGGCGGCCGGAGGCCGTCCGAGGGAGGTGGAATGCCATGAAACGCTCCATGCCGTTCTTGATCGCTCTCTTGATTCTCTGGCTCTTGGCCGCTCCGGCTTCGGCAGAGAGCGGGCCGATCGTCGTTCGCCCCGACCAAGATCTCCCCGTGGACGGGGCGCTCCGGCAGGCGATCGTCGACTCCCTCTCCACCGCGCTGAACGAAACCTACGTCTTCCCCGAGGTGGCGGCGAAGATGGAAAAGGAGATCAGGGGCAATCTGAAGAAGGGAAAGTACGACGGGACGGCCACGATCGCCGAGTTCGCCATGCTCCTCATGGACGACGTCCGGGGGGTGAGCCACGATCTTCATCTCGGGGTCATCTTCATGCCCGACGAGGAGATCGCGAGGATGCTGGAGGGAGAGGAAGAGGAGGAGGCCCGCCGGACGGAGGAGATGCGGGCGACGCTCCGCCGGGAGAACTTCCGGTTCAAGAAGGTCGAGATCCTCGATGGGAACGTGGGGTATCTCCGGCTCGACAACTTCATCGACACCCGCCTCTCCGGGCCGACCGCGGTGGCGGCGATGAACTTTCTCGGCAACTGCGACGCCCTCATCATCGACCTCCGGCAGAACGGGGGGGGCTCGCCGAGCCTGATCCAGCTGATGATGGGGTACCTCTTGGGCGAGCCGACCCACCTGAACAGCTTCTACATTCGCAAGGAGGACCGGACGGACCAGTTCTGGTCCTCCCCCTACGCGCCCGGCGGGAGCCTGGCGGAGGTGGACCTCTACGTGTTGATCGGCCCTCGCACCGGATCGGCGGCGGAGGAGTTCGCCTACAACGTGCAATCCCTGAAACGGGGAACGTTGATCGGCGAGTCAACGTGGGGGGGGGCGCACCCGGTGGACCGATTCGTCTGGAAGAGCCTGCACGTGGGCGCTCAGATCCCCTTCGGCCGGGCCGTCAATCCGATCACCGGTACGAACTGGGAAGGCGTCGGCGTGCTGCCTGACATGGAAATCGGAGCAGAGCGGGCCCTCGACGTCGCCCATCTCGAGGCGCTGAAGAAGATCCGGGAGAGGACGGACGATCCCCTTTACGCCGAGAGGCTCGACTGGGCGATCCAAGGTCTGGAGCTGGGCGGGAAAGAGGTGGAGATCGATGACGAGGTGCTCGCCTCCTATGCCGGCGTCTACGAGGACCGGGTGATCGAGAACCGGGAGGGAACGCTCTTCTACCGGCGGGGCGAGATGCCGGAACGCCGGATGACCCCACTGTCGCCGGCGCTCTTCACGCTCGAAGGGATCGAGGGGTTCAGGCTCGAGGTGGTGACGGACGAGAGCGGAAGCCCCGTCATGCTCCGCGGTCACTACGCCCAGGGGATGACCGATGAATCGCGACGGACCGGCGCCCTCGGCGAGGCGGAGCCCTCCCCGATGGGGGAGCCGATGCGGGTGAGGCGCGTGATTCAGGGAGGCTAGGCGGCCCGCTCGGGGGAACTCCGGGTGTCCCGGACTGGGGCACGGGCATGGTAAGGTGACGGTCACCCTTTTCGAGACCGGTGACCGTCACTTCTTTTTTTTGGGTAAAGGTGGCTTGACACCGGAGCCCCGTCGGGTTATCCTTGTAAAGGTAGCTTGACGACAAGGTTACTCGGCATCCGGAAAGGGACAGAGCCCGTGAAGGAAGTCATCGTGAACGAAGTGAAGGAGCACCGAACGGCGGAGGGGCTCACCCAGGAGGATCTGGCCCGGGAGCTCGGCGTGTCGCGGCAGAGCATCATCTCCATCGAGAGGGGCCGGTACACCCCGAGTCTGATGCTCGCGTTCCGTATGGCCGCCTTTTTCGGATGTACCGTGGACGATCTGTTCCGGAGAAAGGGGGGGAAACGTGGTCGATGAACGGTTCCTGATGCACCGGTTGAAGTCGACGAGCCTCGCGGGGGTCGTGGGTGGCGTCTCCTTGGGGCTCTGGTTTGCCTACCTCTATTATATCAAGCACGAAGCCCGCTGGGATCTCTTCGTGATCCTTCTGATCATGGCCGCGATCAAGCTGGGCGCCATGGTCTACTACCGCAATATCGACTGACGGGAAAGGGGACCCACCATGCTGCTCCGGCGCCACATCGCCGATCCCCGGAGGCGCATCGCCATCGGCCAGGTCTGCCTCGTTCTCGGTATCGTTCTTTCCCGGTTCGGTTCGAGATTGACGTCCTCGGATTTCGCCGAGGGTCTTGTCGCCGGGATGTCGGGAGTTCTCCTCGGCCTCTCCATCGTGCTCATGGTGACCGGGTTGATACGGATCCGCAGGGGCAAGGGGTGTGAGTGACGGAGGTCGACGTCTCGCTTGCCGAAGAGCGACCCGCTTTGATCCTCTGCAGATGGCGCCATGGAAGCGGCACGCTCACCTCAATCGTCGTCCGACCACCCATTCGCCCCAGGACCGAAATCCTCCGTGGCCGGACAGGGGACTACGGGAGGATCGCGGAGAAGGAAGCGGTCCCGGTGGTGTTGGAGGGCAGGAAGAAAAGCGATTGGCGTCCCCAACGGGATTCGAACCCGTGTTGCCGCCGTGAAAGGGCGGTGTCCTAGGCCAGGCTAGACGATGGGGACGCCTCGCAGACTTGGAGTAACATATAGGAATCGCCCCGGGCTGTCAACGCCGCCCCCGCCCTACAAAAAGCGGGGGGCGCCCCTCACGGAACGTTGACAACGCTGCCCCCCTTCCTCTATACTATCATTTAATCACTGCAGTATGCCGAAGGACGAGCCCCGCTCCCCGCCGACGACGGCTTTGCCCCCCGCCCGAGGCTGTTCTTTCACGCCCGGTGGTCACTATGAGCGTACCTCGCGTTCTTATCTGCGGCGCCGGCGCCGAGGAGATCCGATCGCTCCTGGAGGAGCGCACACGGGTTCCCTTGCGCTATCTGGTCATCGAGGAGGCGAACCGGCTCCTCGAGATCCTGCCCCGCCCTGACCTCTCGGTGGTTATCGTCCGCGGGGACATGGCCCGGGATCCGCTCTTTCGGCGATGGCGGAAGACCCGCCTCGCCGATCTCCCGATGGTCCACATCGGACCGGCGAAAGAGGGCCGTTTCGCCGAGGACGGCGACGGCGTCGCCTGGACCCACGTGCCGGAAAGCGACCTCGCGGCGCTCCCCTACATCGTCGAGCTCGCCTGCGCTCCGATCGGACGCTCCGGCGCGGCGCACCACCGTCCCGCCCCGGCGTCCGGAGAGGAGGGGGGGCACGCCATCGCCCGCCCGATCCTCGGGCGCTCCCGGGGAATCCAGAACGTTCTCGAGAGTGCCCGCAAAGTCCTGAACGTGAACTCGTCCCTCCTCATCCTCGGGGAGAGCGGCACGGGGAAGGAACTGGTCGCCTCGATGGTGCACCACGAGAGCGTCCGCCTCGGCAGACCCTTCGTGAAGGTGAACTGCGCCGCCATTCCCGAGACCCTTCTCGAGAGCGAACTGTTCGGGATCGAGAAGAACGTGGCGACCAGCGTGGATATGCGGATCGGGAAATTCGAGCTCGCCCACGGCGGGACGATCTTCCTCGACGAGATCGCCGACATGAGTCTTCTCACCCAGTCGAAGGTCCTCCGAATCCTGCAGGAGAGGGAGTTCGAGAGGGTGGGGGGCTCCCGGCCGATCCGCGTGAAGGTGCGCGTCATCGCCGCGACCAACAAGGATCCGGAAGGGGAAATCGCGGCGAAGCGCTTTCGGGAGGACCTTTACTACCGGCTGAACGTGATCACCATCCGGATTCCGCCCCTCCGGGAGAGGCTCGAGGACATCGAGCCGCTGGCCGATCACTTCGTCTCCTACTACTGCAGGGAGAACGGTCTGCCGAGAAAGCGGGTGTCGAAAAGCGCCCTCGACGCCCTCGCCCGCTACTCCTGGCCGGGGAACGTGCGGGAACTCGAGAACGCCATCGAACGGGCCGTCGTGATCGGGGAAGGAAACCTGGTTCGAAGAGAAGACCTGCCCCCTACGGTCCTGAAGGCGATCCGGCCCGCGGAGGGGGGGGCGGAAGATCCTTTCTCGCTTCGCGGCCGCGTGCGGGATTACGAGAAGAGCGTCCTCGTCGGCGCTCTCGACGAGACGGATTGGGTGCAGGCCAAAGCGGCCCGCCGGCTCGGGATCAGCGAGCGGAGCATGTGGCATCTCTTCAAGAAGTACGGGCTCGAAGATCTTCGACGCCGGGAGAGGGCGCGCCGCCGGGACGGGGATTGACGGAAAAGGGCCCCCGCACGCTTCGTGGTTCCCTCGACCTCACAACCAGGGGGTAAGCACCGTCATTGGGCCGGGCACCGAGGGTCACGGCAGCCGCAGGGGCCGCACTCGAAGTCGATCCCGCCGACCGGCCGATCGACTCGTTGTTCTTGTTGTGACGGATGAAACGGCGGGCATAATGGGGAGGGCCCGCTCCTGCATTTCAGGACCATGGACTCGGGGGCCGAAGTGTTCTTCGCAACTACGCTCTTCACACTATACACATTTCCGCGGGTAACGTCGACCGCATTCATCCAAGGAGCCGGCGAAAAACGGCATCGAATCGACTCGAGATCAGTCTCCTAATCGGTTATTCCGAATAGAATTACGTTTGTGCCAGACGTTTTGCTTTGCCCGGCTCCTCCGATTCGCTACATTGAGGGACCGAGGGAACCCGCCATGGATCAAAAGGAAAGCTCAGGGGATCTCAGGCAGTTTCTCAGAGACCGGGGGGAATGCCTGGCCCGGTTCTTCTACCTGCTTCTGCCCGATCCCCTCGACGCGGAGGATCTCTTCCTCTCCCTTTTCGCTCGCGACCGGGGAGGCCCCGCCGCTCTTCCCGCCGCGGCGGCGACCCTGATTCGCGCCCACCGCCGCCGGCGCGGGCGGAGCGCCTATCATCCGATCGAGGTGGCGGACGAATCGCCCGATCGGCGGGAGCCGTCCTCCCGAACCCGGGAGGCGTGGCACCGCGTTCCCTTCTCCGGCCGGGCCTCGATCGTTCTCCGCCTGGGCGACTTCGCCGAAAAAGACGAGATGACGGCCGCTCTCGGGATCGCCCCCGAGGAGCTTTGGGGACGGGCCGAGCGGGGACTGCTCGCTCTCCAAAAGGAGATCGACGGCCGGGGACGGAGCGCCGTTTCGCCGAGAGGCTGGGCTTCCGGGGAGATGCTCGCCCGGGTCCTCGCGGACGAGAAGTTCGCCGGAACCGGACCCGGCCGCGGAGGGAAGAGATTCCACGGCGACCTCGTCAGCGCCATCGAGAGCTTCCGTCTCCTCGAGGGGAGGGTGCTGAGGAAACCCGACTGGCGGCGCCTCGAAAAGCGGGCGCTCCGGGAGATGCCGCCGCCCGGAGCTACCCTTCTCTTCGACGCTTTCGACACCCCTTTCGGTCCCTTCGAGGTGGCGGCCATCGACCGTACGGTCGTCGGAACCTGCTTCGGGCGCCGGGGGGAGCGCGGCTGGGCCGCCGTCTTCGGCGGGGCCGCGGAGCGCGTGGTCCGCGACCCGGAAGCCCTCAGGAGGCCGCGGCGGGAGCTGCTCGAGTACTTCGAGGGCCGCCGGAAGCGGTTCACGTTTTCCTACCGGCTCGTGGAGACCACGACCTTCCAGGCCTCCGTGCTCGACGCGGTCGCCCGAGTCCCCTACGGTTCCGTCCGGACGTACAAGCAGATCGCCGAAGCGGCCGGCCGGCCGGAGGCCCACCGGGCCGCGGGCGGCGCCCTCGGGAGGAACCCGATCCCCGTCGTGATCCCCTGCCACCGGGTGATCGCCCAGACCGGCCACCTCGGCGGGTTCTCCGCGGGTCCCTCGCTGAAGGAGAGGCTGCTCTCCCTCGAGGGCCTCGGCGATCTCTTCGCCCCTCTCCCGCCGGCCGCCGGGGAATCCCCTTGATCCCGTGCCGAAGAAGGCGATAACTTCTCTCTGTGACGCGGCGGGGAGGGCCATGGGCCGACGACTCCGGCCGCCGGCCGTGACGCGCCGGGGAAGGCGCATCCGACCCGAGGATCCGACGTGAACCTGCGCGACCTTTCCCTGACGGGAACCGTGTTCCTGACCGAACTCCGGTCGGCCCTCCGGGACCGGCATGTCGTCGTTTACTCCCTGCTCCTGCCGATCTTTCTCTATCCCGCGCTGATCTGGTTCTTCTCTCAAGGTTACCAGTACCGGATGGGCGCCCTCGAGAAGCAGATTTCCCGGGTGGCGTGGGAGGGAGAAGGGAACCTCCCCTTGCTTTTCGACCGGCTCCGCGCGGACGCGCGGTTCGAGGTCGCCCCCGGGCCGGCCGGCGAAGACGGGGTCGGCACGGGGAGCCTCGACGCTTTTCTCCGCGCGACCGAGGACGGGAGAGGGGGTCCGCGGATCGAGGCGCTCTTCGACCTCTCCCGGGACCGTTCCCGGACGACCCGGGACCGGCTCGAGGAGGTATGGGGAGCACTTCGGCGGGAGCTGCGCGAGAAGGGTCTCGGCGATTACGGCGCCACCGACGCCACTCTCGCGGTCTTCTCGATCCAAGAGGACAATGTCGCCTCTCCCGAGGAGATGGGCCGGTTCCTCCTGGCCCTCATCCTTCCGATGATTCTCGTCATCATGCTCTCCATGGGCGCCATGTACCCGGCCATCGACGTGCTCGTGGGGGAGAAGGAGCGGGGGACCCTCGAAGGGCTCCTCGCCGCCGGCGCTCCCCGGGCGAGTCTCGTGGCGGGCAAGTTCCTGGTCGTCCTGACCGCCTCCTTCGCCGCCCTCACGGCGAATCTGACGAGCATGGTCTTCACGATTCGCCATCAGGCGAGCCTGTTCGGCGGGGCGGAGGAGCTCTCCATCGGCGTGCCGTGGAGCGCGATCCCGGTCGTGCTCGCGGGGGGCCTGCTTCTCGGCGCCTTCTTCGCCGCGTCCATGATCCTGATCGCCTCGTTCGCGCGCACTTTCAAGGAGGGGCAGGGCTACCTGACGCCTTTCTATCTGATATGCCTCGTGCCGGCCATCGGGGGCTCCGTCCCGAGCCTCGAGTTCACGAACGCCACGGCGCTCATCCCCCTCACCAACGTGACGCTCCTCTTCCGCGCCGCCCTGCTCGGCCGCATTCCCGCGTCCCCCGCGCTTCTCACGTTCCTCTCCCTCGCCCTCTACCTCGCGGCGGCCCTCGGGCTCGCCCAGCGGGTGATGGGGAGGGAGGAGTTCTTCCTCGGCGGGGGGGGCCGGAAGAAGAGCCTCGCCCGGATCTTCGGATTCGCCCGGGGAGGTTCCTGACCATGGCGCAGATGATCGCCGCCGACCGGCTGACCAAGATCTACAACGACCCGAGGCGGGGTGACGTGGTCGCCGTCGACTCGGTTTCCTTCGAGTGCGTGGAGGGGGAGATCTTCGGGATCCTCGGCCCGAACGGCGCGGGGAAAACGACGACGCTTCGCATGCTCGCCACGATTCTCTCGCCCACGTCCGGGACGGCCCTCCTGAACGGCTACGACGTGAACCTCGAGGCCCGGGCGGTGCGCGGTTCGATCGGCTACCTCTCCGGCGAGACGGGACTCTACGGGCGGCTGACGCCCCGGGAGATCCTCCTCTACTTCGGCCGCCTGAACCACTACCCCGAGGAGAAGCTCCCGGCCCGGGTGGACGCCCTCATCGCTCTTTTCGAGATGCACGAGTTCGCCGGCGTCCGTTGCGAGAAACTCTCCACGGGGATGAAGCAAAAGGTTTCCATCGCCCGCGCGGTGGTCCACGACCCGCCGATCCTCATCTTCGACGAGCCGACGGCGGGCCTCGACATTCTCGTCGCCGACGCCCTTCTGACGTACATCGAGGATTGCCGGACCCACGGCAAATGCGTGGTCTTCTCGACCCACGTCATGAGCGAAGCGGAGCGGCTCTGCGACCGTCTCGCGATCATCCACCGGGGGAAGATCCTCGACACGGGCTCCCTCGAAGATCTCCGCCACCGGACGGGCGAGCGGTTCCTCGAGAAGATCTTCCTCTCCCTCGTCCGCGGGGAGCGGCCGTGAACCTCCGCGATACCCTCGTCGTTCTTCGGAAGGAGATGGTCGATCTCCTCCGGGACCGACGTTCGATCATCGCCATGTTCGTCTTCCCGATCGTGATCCACCCGGTGTTGATCTTCGGATCCGCCCGCCTCTCCGACTACGGCGAAGAGAAGCTCGATCGGGAGTCGATCTCCGCCGTTCTCGTCGGCGGAAACGCGCCGATGAGGGAGGCGATCGCCGGGGCGGCCGGCGTGAGAATCGTCTCCGCCATTGATCCCCGGCGTGCCGTGGAGGAGGGGAAGACGGACGTGGCGCTGCTTCTTCCGGAAGCCCTGGAGGCCGGCGCTCCAGAAACGCCGGAAGTGACGGTTCTCTTCACCGCTTCCCGTGAACTCTCGCGGACCGCCAAGGACCGGGTGGTCGAAGCGCTCGAGGCCTATCGGGAGACGGTGAGGGACCAGCGCCTCGAGGCGCTCGGCGCGGCCCATCTCCGGGATGTCCTTCCTGTGGAGATCCGGAACGTCGCGAGCGAGGAACGGATGGCCGGGGGAAAACTCGGGAGGATGGTCCCGTTCCTCATCGTCTTTCTTCTCCTGAACGGCGCCTCATTCGCCGCGGTGGATCTCTTCGCGGGGGAGCGGGAGCGGAAGACCATCGAGACCCTGCTCACCTCCCTCGCGGACCGGGGGGCGGTGGTGGCCGGCAAGTTCGCGGCCGTCGTCCTGGCGGCGGTCACGGCCACCTTCCTCTTTCTCCTGTCGAGCGCCCTCTTCAGCAAGGTCGGATGGATCGGGGGCCCGGGGACGGGGGAGTCACTTCGAGTCTCCCTCCCGACGGCGTTGGTCGTGCTCGTCGTCACCTTTCCCCTCGCCCTCTTCCTCTCCGCCGTTCTCGTGCTCGTCTCGAGCCACGCCCGGTCGTACCGGGAGGCCCAGACCCTCCTGCTCCCCGCCCTTCTCATCGCCGTGGTTCCCGCCGCCTTCTCCATCGCGCCCGGCGTGGAACTCGAATCGGTGGTTTCCGTCGTTCCGATCGCGAACGTGGCCGTGGCGGTCCGGGAGGCGCTCGTCGGCAACTACCCGTGGCTCTTCCTCGGAGTCGTGGTTCTCTCCAACGCCCTCTACGCCGCCCTGGTTCTCCGGCGGGCGACGGCGTACCTGGCGAGCGAAGCGGCCGTGATCGGAGGCGGGCGGCGCCCGCCCGAGCGGATGAGCGCCGGCGCGGACCCCGTGCGGGTTCGGGAGGTGATGGCATTCTACCTCTTCGAGGTTCTCCTGCTTTACTACGCCGGTTCCCTCGTCCAGTCGAGGAGCCTGATCCCCGGCCTCCTGCTGACCCTGTGGGGGTTCCTCCTCGTGCCGACCCTCGTCTTCGCCCGGGCGTACGGTCTCGATTTTCGGCGCCATCTCTCCCTGCGGGCGCCGTCGGCGCGCCACGCCCTCGCCGGCCTGCTCCTCGCCCCGCTCGCCCTCGTGGCGGCCCAGCTCCTCTTCCGGGTCCAAGGGCGGTTTCTCCCGGTCCCCGAGGAGTTCCTGGAGGGGTTCGAGCGGCTCGGGGGCGGGGGGGAGGCGGGAGTCGGGTTGCTTCTCTTCGCGGTCGCCCTCTCTCCCGGCATATGCGAGGAAGTCTTTTTCCGAGGGCTGATCCTCGGGCAACACCGCCGCGTCCTTTCACCGCTTCGGGCCGTGCTCCTCGGGGGTTTCCTCTTCGGCCTCTTCCACCTCAGCATCTATCGCCTCCTGCCGACCGCCCTCCTCGGCGTCGCGGCGGGGGCGGTGGTGATCCGCTCCCGGTCACTCTTCCCGGCCATGCTCCTCCACGGGGCCTACAACGCCCTCACCCTCCTCGGCGCCCGGGGGGAGGGATGGTGGGAGCGCCTCCAGGAGACGGGCCCGCTCACGGTTGGCGTGGCCCTCGCCCTCGGAGCGTCCGCTCTCGCCCTTCTCCGAAGCCGTCCCCCGGGCCGCCCGGACGGGGCCTGATCCCCAACCCCCCGAAATCGGGCGGGAGAGGCCGTCTCCCCGCGTTTTTTCCGTTGACACCCTTTCGATCGGGCGTATAGTCACGGGCGGTACAGGGTAGGCCCCCTAATGTCCCTTCCCTCAGGAGGAAAGAAGAATGGCCACGAAGAAGAAGGTGAAGAAGGCCGCCGGCGCCGAACTGATCATTTCCAAGACCCGGACCAAGGCCAGCGCGAAGAAGTGCAACGTCTCGAGCGACTTTTACGGCGCCCTCGACCGGAAGGTCCGCGACATGATCGGCGAGGCGGAGAAGCGCGCCATCGCCAACAAGCGGAAGACCCTGAAGCCGTCCGACCTGTAGGGGGCGGGGTTTCGAACACGGTTTGTGAGAAGCGCGCTGGGGGATCCCCCAGCGCGTTTGTGTTTTGGGGGGATCGCTCCGAAGTGCTATCTTCCTCCGATTCCTCCTCTGCACTCTGGAATGGTGATCGAGGATGGCGGAATTGGGGAATCTCATTCGTGGGACAGGTACCGCTGAGGGAAGACTGATGTCTTCCGAGCCGGAGGCTCGGGCGGAACCAGTCCCCCGCTCATTCCAAGGCCATAAGCGCGGTTGGACTGATGAGGAGCCCGCATGGTAGGAAGTCCGTCCGTGCGTGCGCCCCCCTACTCCTCCTCGCCCACATCCAACTGCACGATCGGCTTCCCGGCGTCGACGAGGTCCCCCTCCGCGAAGTTGACCTTCTTCACCGTCCCTGCCGCCGGCGCGGCGAGAGGCGTCTCCATCTTCATCGCTTCCACGATGACGAGGGACTGACCCTCCTTCACCTCGTCCCCGACGGCGACCAGGATCTTCACCACCTTCCCCGGCATGAGGGAAGAGACCGAGTCGCCTCCGAGCCCGGCGGCCCCCGCCGAGACCGCGTCCCGGGCGCCCGCCTCCTCGAACTCGTACACCCGCCCTCCGAGATGGACGAAAACCTTCTCGTCCGTCCGGGCGACCCAAGCCCGGTGCCGCCGCCCTCCGATCTCGACCGTCACCCCGTGGGGCGCCGGGCGCGTGATCACCGCGGCGATCTCCCGTTCGTCGATGCGCCCCGCGGTCGGCCCCTCACTCTTCTCGAGCACCACCCGGTAGGTGGCCGCTTCGAAAATCAGTTCCCTGTCCATGAATCCCGCCTATCCGGAGCGGGCGATCTCCCATCGCCCGAGAGTGTCCCATGGGGTGGGCAGGGAGCGGCCTTCGCCCTCCGCTCCCCGCCCCCGCGGCCGCCCCGTCTCGAGGGCCGCCGCCACGAGGGCCGCCTCGAGATCCTCCGGGGGAGGATCGCCGAGAGACCAATCGCCGAGGTGCCGTTCGATGAAATCGGTGTACGTGTTCCCCGCCCGGAACTCGGGATGATCGAGCACCGCGAGGAGGAAGGGGACCATGGTCTTGATGCCGAGGATCGGGTAATCGGCGAGGGCGCCCTTCATCCGCTCGATCGCCTCGTCCCTGGTCTCGGCGTGGACGATGACCTTCGAGAGAATCGGATCGTAGTGGATCGGCACGGTGTAGCCCGACTGGATGCCCGAGTCGACGCGGACGCCGGGACCCGACGGTTCCCGGGAGAAGAGGATGGTCCCCGCCGACGGCAGGAAGCGGTTCTCGGGATCTTCGGCGTAAACCCGGCACTCGATGGCGTGCCCCCGCCGGATCAGCTCCTCCTGCTTCCACGGAATCCGCTCGCCCGCGGCGATCCGGATCTGGGCCTTCACCAGGTCGATCCCCGTGATCATCTCCGTCACCGGATGTTCCACCTGAATGCGGGTGTTCACCTCGAGAAAGAAGAAGCTCCCGTCCGGCGCGAGAAGGAACTCGACGGTCCCCGCGTTCGTGTAGTTCGTCGCGAGCGCCACCTTCACCGCCGTCTCGCCCATCCGGCGCCGGAGGTCCTCGTCGACCGCTACCGACGGACTCTCCTCGACGATCTTCTGGTGCCGCCGCTGGATCGAGCACTCCCGTTCGAAGAGATGGATGGCGTTTCCGTGCTTGTCGCCGAGGATCTGGAACTCCACATGCCGGGGCTTCTCGATCAGCTTTTCGAGGTAGACTGTCGGGTTGCCGAAGGCGGAGGCCGCCTCGCGCCTCGCCGCGTTCACCGCCTCTTCGAGCCCGGTCCTCTCCCGGACCACCCGCATGCCCTTGCCGCCCCCCCCGCCGGCCGCCTTGATGAGCACCGGGAACCCGACTTCGGCGGCGGCGGCGACGAACTCGTCCAACGACTCGCCCCCCGCATTCATGCCGGGAATGACGGGCACGCCGGCGCCCAGCATGGTTACCCGCGATTCCGTCTTCGACCCGAGGAGGCGGATCGACTCGGGGGTGGATCCGATGAAGACCAGCCCCTTCGCTTCGCATGCGGCGGCGAACTCGTGGTTCTCCGCCAGAAAGCCGTAGCCCGGGTGGATCGCGTCGGCGCCGCTCCTCTCGGCGGCGTCGAAGAGGCGATCGAAGTCGAGGTAGCTCTTCCCCGCCTCCGGCGGGCCGATCTCGATCGCCTCGTCGGCGATTTGCGCGTGCAGGGCGTTCCGGTCCGCCTCGGAATAGACCGCCACGGTGCCGATCCCGAGTTCCCGGGCGGCGCGGAGGACCCTCACCGCGATTTCGCCCCGGTTCGCCACGAGTATCTTGCGGATCATCTCGTTCTCCCTGGGAAGGCGGTCGGCTAGGCGCCGCTCCGCCATGAGGGGGCTCGCTTCTCGAGAAACGCGCCCATGCCCTCCCGGCCCTCTCCGCCCGCCCGGAGCCGCGCGATGAGGTCCGCCGTGTATTCCATCACTTCTTCCGTGTCCATGCCGGGCACCCGGGCGACGAGTTCCTTGCAGGCGCGGATCGCCTCGGGTCCGCTCGAGAGGAGGCACGCGACCACCTCGTCCACCGCGGCGTCCAGTCCCTCGGGGGGAGCGGTCCGGCTCACGAGTCCGGCCGCGAGGGCCCCTCGGGCGTCCAGCCGCTCGCCCGTCAGGAAAAGCTCCCGCGCCTTCGACGGCCCTAGTTTCCGGATGACGAAGGGGGAGATGACCGCCGGCGCGAGCCCGAGCTTCACCTCCGAGAGTCCGAACTTGGCCCGCTCCGACGCGACGGCGATGTCGCACGCCGCGAGGAGCCCCATGCCCCCTCCGACGACGGCGCCGTTCACCTTCGCGACCGTAGCTTTCGGGAGCCTGTCGAGGCGGTGCATGCACTCGGCGAGACGGCGCGAGTCCTCGACATTCTGTTCGTAGGTGAACTCCGCCATGCGTTTCATCCACTCGAGGTCCGCCCCGGCGCAGAACGACTTGCCCTCGCCCGTGATCACCACGACCCGGACGCCGTCGTCCGAGCCCAGCCCGCCGAAGGCCGCGGTCAACTCGGAGAGCATGACGTCGTTGAAGGCGTTGTGGATCTCCGGCCGGTTCAGAACGACCGTCGCGACCGGCCCGGAGCGTTCGACCCGGATGGTCTCCTGCGTGGTCACGCCCTTCCTCCTTACATCCGGAAGACGCCGAACTTCTGGTCCGGGATCGGCGCGTTCAGGGACATGGCGATCCCGAGGGCGAGGGCGCCCCGGGTGTCGACAGGATCGATGATGCCGTCGTCCCAGAGCCTCGCCGTGCTGAAGTACGGGCTCCCTTCACGCTCGTACTTCTCGAGCGTCGGCGCCTTGAACTTCTCCTGTTCCTCCGGGGGCATGGGCGGCTGGCCCTTCGCCTCCATCTGCTCCATCTTCACCTGCAGGAGGACATTCGCCGCCTGCTCGCCCCCCATGACGGAGACGCGCGCGTTCGGCCACATCCAGAGGAGCCGGGGGTTGTAGGCGCGGCCGCACATGGCGTAGTTGCCGGCGCCGTGGGACCCGCCCACCACGACGGTGAACTTCGGCACGTCGGCGTTCGCCACGGCGTGGACCATCTTCGCGCCGTCCCGCGCGATGCCGCCGTGCTCGTACTGCTTGCCGACGATGAACCCCGTGATGTTCTGGATGAAGACGAGAGGAACCTTGCGAATGGTGCAGAGCTCGATGAAGTGGGCGCCCTTCAACGCCGACTCGGAGAAGAGGACGCCGCTGTTCGCCACGATGCCGACCGGGTAGCCCATGATTCGGGCGAAACCGGTGACGAGAGTCGTGCCGTAGAGCTCTTTGAACGCGTGGAACCGGCTCCCGTCGACGATGCGGGCGATCACTTCCCGGACGTCGTAGGGTTGCCGGATATCCCGGGGGATGATTCCGTAAAGCTCCGCCGGGTCGTAATGGGGGTCCTCCTGCTCGTGCCGGTCGAGACGGAAGGGGGTGGGGCGGTCGAGGTTCTCGACGATGTTCCGCGCCACCGAAATGGCGTGCTCGTCGTCGAGGCCGTAGTGATCGGAGACGCCCGAAATGCGGCAGTGCACGTCGGCGCCGCCGAGTTCCTCGGCGCTCACCACCTCGCCGGTCGCGGCTTTGACGAGGGGCGGTCCGCCGATGTAGATGGTGCCTTGCTTCCGCACCTGGATCGTCTCGTCGCTCATGGCCGGCACATAGGCGCCGCCGGCGGTGCAGAAGCCTTGGACCACGGCGATCTGGGCGATCCCCTCGGCGGAGAGCCGCGCCTGGTTATAGAAGATGCGGCCGAAGTGCTCCCTGTCGGGGAACGTGCCCGCCTGCTCGGGGAGGAAGATGCCCCCCGAGTCGACGAGGTAGACGCAGGGGAGGCGGTTCTGGAGGGCCACCTCCTGGGCGCGGAGGTGCTTCTTGATCGTCATGGGGAAGTAAGTGCCCCCCTTGACGGTCGCGTCGTTCGCGACGACGAGCACCTCCCGGCCGTGAACGACGCCCACACCGGTCACCATTCCGGCCGAGGGGGCCGAGTTGTCGTACATGTCCCACGCGGCGAGCGCGTTCAGTTCGAGAAAGGGCGTGTTCCTGTCGAAGAGGAGTTCGAGCCTCTTGCGCGCGGTCAGTTTCCCCCTCTTCTCGTGCTTTTCGATCGCGTGGGGGGGACCGCCCTTGCGGACCTCGGAGAGCCGCTCTTTCAGTTGGTCCACGAGGCCGGTCATGGCCTCCCGGTTCTTCCGGTACTCGTCGCCGCTCGTTGCCGCCTTGCTTTCGATTCGGTACACGGGGAGGACCACCTTTTCCGGGGATGACGTTTCGGAGTTCGAAGCGGGCCCGCGCGTCCTTCGCGGGACGCGCGGACCCCGGTTTCAGTGCCGCGACGACGCAGGTTCCGTCGAACCGGGCCGCCGTTCTAGGCGGGGACGCACTTGTATCCGTAGCAGAGAATGCCCGCGTCGCCCTGTTCCTGGATCTTGCGGAATTCGGTCCGCACTCTTTGCCCGATGCCGAGCGATGCGGTGTCGCAATCGACGATCTGGGCGGTGATCCGGACGCCGCCGTCCAGCTCCACCACGCCGATGGCGAAGGGCGCCTCGTCGGAGAACTGGGCCGCCGGGACGTGGATCACCGTGTAGGTGAGGATCTTTCCCTCGGGGGCGAGCGCGGTGGGCTCGAATTTCCGGCCTTTGCACTTCGGGCAGAGGAGCCGGGGCGGAAACGCCACGTAGCCGCATCCCGAGCACCTGGCCGCCTCCATGCGGTACCGCTGCGGAATCTCTCTCCAATACCTTGCCGACATGCTACGCCACCTCCAAGATATGCACGAGGGACGATCCGCCCGATCCGCCCATGTTCTGGGCGAGAACGCGCTTCGCGCTCTTCACCTGCCGGTCGCCGCTCTCGCCGCGGAGCTGCTCGGTGAGCTCCACGATCTGGGCGACGCCGGTGGCGCCGACCGGGTGTCCCTTCGATTTCAGGCCGCCGCTGGTGTTGACGGGGATTTTGCCGCCGAGAGCGGTGAGCCCCGACTTGGCGGCGCCGCCCCCCTTGCCCCGATCGACGAAACCGAGCGCCTCGATCACCATCACCTCGGCGATGGTGAAGCAGTCGTGGACCTCCGCCGCGTCGATGTCCTTCGGCCCGGCGCCCGCCATTTCATAGGCGCGCTTGCCGGCAATCTCCACGGCCTCGAGCCAGGTGAGATCGCTCCGGGAGTGGTACGCGATGCTCGCCGTGGCGTGGCCCGAACCGGCCACCTTCACCGGCTTCTTCTTCGTGAACTCCTTCGCCCTCTCCAGCGGACAGAGAATGACCGCCGCGGCGCCGTCGGTGATCGGCGAGCAGTCGAGGATGCGGAGAGGGTCCGCCACCGCCACGGAATTCATCACCTGCTCGGCGGTGACCTTCATCGGGAACTGGGCGTGGGGGTTCTTCGAACCGTTCTCGTGGTTCTTCACCGCCACCCAGGCGAGTTCCTCCCGGGTCATGCCGAACTGCTTCATGTACGCCCGGGCCATCATCGCGTAGAGGCCCGGGAACGTGATGCCGTTGTAGACCTCGTACTCCTGGTCCGCCGCGGTGCCGAGGGCATAGGTCGCCGCGCCGCCGTCCACGTCGGTCATCTTCTCGATTCCCGAAACGAGGACGATGTCGCTCATCCCGGAGGCCACTTCGATGAAGCCCTGCCGGAACGCGAGCCCGCCGGAGGCGCAGGCGCTCTCCACGCGCACCGCCGGCACCGGGTTCTGCCCGAGGTAATCGGAGAGTTGGGACGCAATGTGTTCCTGGCCCACGAAGAGGCCGCTCGACATGCACCCCACGTACATCGAATCGATATGATCCACACCGGCGTCGTCCATGGCGAGGAGGGCGGTCTCCACGTACACGTCGCGGAGGGCCTTCTCCCACAACTCGCCCCACTTGGTCATGCCGACACCGATGACCGCTACATCTCTCATCGGGATCCTCCTAACCGGACTTCCGGATCTTGCCACGGAACTTCGCGTAAGTCCCGTAGTCGAGGTACGTCTTGTTCTCGTCCAGCTGTTTGCGGGTCTGGGGCGCCGCTTTCTGCACCGCCGGCAGAAGATCGGTGGCGCGGAAGATGAAAGCGTCGCTGCCGGCGCCGGAGCCGTAGGAGACCATCAGAATGCGGTCCCCCGGCTTGGCGACGTCCAGCGTCGCGGTGAGTCCGATGGGCGAAGCCCCCGAATAAGTGTTCCCGAGCCAGGGCGAAAGCCAACCTGGTTCGAGCTGCTCCTTCGTGAAGCCGAGCATCTTTCCGACCCGCTGGGGGAACTTCCCGTTCGGCTGGTGGAAGATGGCGTAAGCGAAGTCGCCGGGCCCGGCGCCCGCATTCTTCAAGATGCCCTCGGCGGCTCCGATCGTGTGCTTGAAGTACGCCGGCTCGCCGGTGAATCGTCCGGCGTGCTGCGGGTAGAACTGGTGCTCCCGGCGCCAGAAGTCGGGCGTGTCGGTCATGTACGCGTAGGTCGTCTCCACCTCGGCGAGTATCTTCTCCTTCCCGAAGAGGAACGCGGCCGCTCCGGCGGAGGCGGAGTACTCGAGAGCGTCGCCGGGCGCGCCCTGGGATGTGTCCGCGCCGACCCCGAGGCCGTACTCGATGAGACCCGCCTGCACCAGACCGATGGCGACGAACATGCCCTCGGAGCCGGCCTTGCAGGCGAACTCGAAGTCGGCGGTGTGGCACTCGGGCGTCGCGCCGAGCGCTTCGGCGAGCACCGTGCCGCTCGGCTTCACCGCGTAGGGGTGGGACTCGGACCCGATGTAGATCGCTCCGATCTTCTTCGGGTCGATGCCGGCCCTCTTCACGGCGTGCCGCGACGCCTCCACCGACATGGTGATCGTATCCACGTCGGGCGCCGGGACCGACTTCTCGCTCAGCATCAGCCCTTTCTTGTAGCTCGGCGCATCAGCACCCCAGGTCTTGGCGATCTCCTCGACCTTGATGCGATGCCGGGGAATGTAAGCCCCGTAGCCGATGATACCTACCATATTCGGACTCCTTTCCCGGGATGCGGGGAAGACGGCAAAAGGACGCATCGTCATGATTTCGGGAGGGTTGGTGCCCATCCACCAACTTGAATAAATATCACGAGATGCCGGTTCCGTTCAAAGGAAATCACAGCCCCCCCCGGCGGAATCGCCTCCCCCCCGCCCGGGCCGGACGGGGGGGAGGGGAACCCGAATGCATCCGGCGGGTTGTCAGAATGGAGAGAATCGGTTAACCTTAGTAAGAGACAGAGGTTCCTACCCCTTTCGAAAGGAATCGCCATGAGGCGCCGACCGGGGTTCGCACTGATCATGATCCTTCTCGCGCCGGCCATCGCGTTCGGCGGCACCCATATGGACAGGGAGGATGTTCTCGCCTTGATCGAGGCGGGCGTCAGCGAGCGCCTGATTGTCGCCCAGATCGAGACGAGCGGGTCCGATTTTGCGCTCACCACCGACGACATTCTTGAACTGGAGGAGATGGGGGTGAGCGAGCGAATCCTCGAGGCGATGATCCTCTCCGGCGGCGGCGACGGGTCCATGATGGAAGTGGCGGATGCGGAGGAGGCGGCGGAAGTCGCCGTTCCGGCTCATCTCGGATTCTACCGTTACGAGAGCCCGACCTACGTAGACGTCCGCATGGTCCCCTGGTCGGTGCCGAACGTTCGCTACGTCTACGTCGACTACGATCCTTGGTACTGGGACCCGTGGTGGTGGGACACGCCCTTCTACGTGTCGTACAACTACTACCCGAGATGGCATTCCAACTGGTACCTCTCGTGGCGCTGGAATCCATACCGCTGGTACGGTTACCATTACGCCGGCTGGGGGGGCCACCACCATCACGGCCACCACTACACCAGCCACTACTACCACGACTCCTCCTATCACGACGGGGTCGCCTCCCGCGCCGGAACGTGGAAGAAGAAGACCGTGAAGCGGGGGACGACGACCGCCGCCGTCTCCGGGACCCGCGCCTACCAAACCCGATCGAAGAGCGAAGTCCGGACCCCTTCGCGAACCTCGACCCGAAAGACCTACGGCCGTCCCGGGAGCGCGACTGCCAGGGGATCGACCGTCTCCACGGCTCGGTCCCGCGGTTCGGAAGGCTCCAAGTCGACGGTCACGACCCGCCGGGCGCCGCAGACCCAGAGCGAGGTCCGGTCGGCGCCGCGGGGCCGGAGCGGCAATTCGAGCGTTTCCCGGCCGGCGCCGAGCCGCTCTTCCGGTAGCTCACGAGCCGCCCCCTCCCGGGGGAGCGGGTCCCCGTCTTCGGGTGGGCGAAAAACCAAGTCGCGATAGGGAACCCCGACCGGCTCAGAGGGTGCAAGAACCCGTATCCCCCCGACGGAGCACGGTTGACTCGGCCAGAACGGTTTACTATAGTTAAGTATCTGGCGAGATCGACAGTCGGCGGTGGCCGGGAGGACCCGGAGCGCCGCTGAAAGTGAAACCCTGGCAAGTGAGGAGAAGACCTCGATGAAGCATCTAGGACGTATCGCTGTGGTCGCGTTCTGCATGACGTTCCTTGTCGCCGGAGTGACTTCGGTCGCCGACGCCTGCGATGGGAACAAGACCGGAGTTCAGAAGGCCTCTTCCTCCGGTTGTGCGTCGAAGGGCGTAGCGCAGCAGGCCTCGGCCTCCTGCTCCGCGAATTGCACGAAGCCGTGCTGCGCTTCGAAGGGCGCCGTGCAGCAGACCTCTTCGGGCTGCGCCGGCAAGGGCGTGATGCAGCAGGCCGCCGGCTCCTTGTGCACCTCCGCGGCTTCCGCCTCCTGCCAGGCCATGACCTGCTCGAAGACCGGCAAGGTTCTCGGGACGGTCCAGCTCATTCCGACCGACGGCGGTTTCCGCGTCGTCACCGTCGGCTGCAAGACGTCGGGCCGAAACTTCCTCGAGAAGAGCGCCACCGTGCTCAATACCGAGCACCGGATGAAGGGCGAGATTCACGAGGCGAAGGACGGTCTCTACATGGACGTGAACGGCGAAGCGGCGAAGAACGTCTACCAGAAGTGGCAGTCCTGGGCAAGGTCGGGCGCCACGAGCTGTCTGCTCACCACCGAGAGCGGCGAGTGCCTGATCAGCGCCGACGCCCTCGGCGTCCGCGCCGGCTAGAGCCCGGGCGGTTCATTCGATTTTTCGGGAGCGGGGCTTCTTCGGGGGCCCCGCTCTTTTTGGCCAGATACCCTATTTCCTCGTTGCTCTGATATCGGGGTGACGGGGATACTTTAGGGAATGGGGTATCTGGTCAAGAGCGCAAGAGCGTTGAAGGTCGTGGACCTCTTGGCCGATCCATGGCAGTATACGGCCGTACCCGAGAGGGGGAGGTGAAAATGGCGTCCCACGATGATCGAAGAAGACACCACCGCCATGATACGCGTTTCTCGCTGCAGCTCGGCCCCGACGAGCGGGCGGAGCCCTTCGCCACAGAGGGCCTGAATATCAGCATGGGCGGCATCTACTGCCGGGTACCCCGTTTCATCCCGATGATGACGAAACTCCGGGCGACCCTGATCCTACCGTTGCCCGCCGAGGGAAACGGCGGCGAGATCAACGAGGAGATCCTCGAGGTCGATATGGTCGTCGTCTGGACCGACCCGGAGGCGGAGATCCCGGGCATCGACGGGTACCAGATCGGGTGCTCGTTCCTTCCCCTCGAGGACGAAGAGAAGAACCTCTTGCAGCGCTACCTGGACTTCCTCGCCGAGAAGGCGATGGGCTGACCGAACCGCTTCGCAAGGTGATTCTACCGGCACCTTCGACCCGCCGAATCGGCGATTTCTGCCAATCAGGCAGGAAACGACTGCGCCTTGGTCACCGGCACTCGCGGAACGTTCTCTCACCTGAAGTGTAACCAGTTGTAGAAGAGCGAGATAAGAAATCGAGTCCGGCGGGCTCCTTTGGTACGGGATTTGAATAAGGAGAGATATCCATTGGTTTCCTTCGAAATCGGAGGAGATCAGGTTCTTTCGAGAGATGGGAGCAGGTTATGGGATATCGGGACACAGTGGGAGACGGAAGGGACGACTCGTCCCTCAGGCACTACTTGCGGGAGATCGCGAAGACTCCTCTGCTCAGCCGTGAGGAGGAGGTCGGTCTCGCGCGGCGGAGCCGGGAAGGAGACGAGGAGGCCAGGGATGCCCTCGTTCGGGCCAATCTCCGATTCGCCGTCTCCATGGCGAAGAAATACCGCAATCAGGGGCTGTCATTCTCCGACCTGATCGACGAAGCGAACTTGGGGCTCCTGGAAGCGGCCCGGCGGTTCGACGAGCGGAGGGGAAACCGGTTCATCTCCTACGGAGTCTGGTGGATCAAGCAGTCGATCTTGAAGGCGCTCGCCGAGCAGGCGCGGCTCGTGCGGCTCCCCCTCGGTCGGTCGGGCACGGTGCAGAAGATCTTGAGGGAAACTGAGCGGCTCCGCCAGGTCTTCGGGAGGGAGCCGAGCGACTCGGAGGTCGCCGAGGGGATCGCCCTCTCGGAGGAGGAAATCCGGGAGACCATGAACGCGGCGTCCATCGCCCGTTCGCTCGACGCCCCCGAGTCCGGACCGGACGGCGAGTCTTCCCTTCGCGACTTCCTCGAGGACAAGCTCTCGCCCGCTCCCGACCACGATCTGATCGAGAGCCGGATGCAGCGGGATGTGAACCGCGCCCTCCGTTCTCTGAATCCGAGAGAGGCCCAGGTTCTCCGCTCCTACTTCGGGTTCGATTCGCCGGAGAAGCAGACTCTCGAGCAGATCGGAAAGCGGATGAACCTCTCCCGCGAGCGGATCCGTCAGATCAAGGATCAGGCGATCCGGCGCCTGCGGTCGGCGGACGGTACCGCCCTCAAGAGCTACTTGGCGTCGTAAGAGGAGGACGGCCGGGGATGGGAGGCCCCCGATTTGGGGCCCTCCCCCTTCTCAGAGCTCCCCCGCCGAGTCATCGGCAACCGCGCCTGATTTCCCTTTCTTCGTGCTCTCCGTTGCCCCTGTGGCTTTTTCCGTCCCCTGATTGAAACCGCGAGGATCACCGAGGACGCGAGGGGGAGAAGGCTTCCCCTCCCGGGCACGAGGCGCTTACCCCACCATGGTCTGCTCTCCGCTCTCCTTCCCGGCGACCAAAAGGTAGACGGCCTCCGCGGTACATTCCGGTGCGGTGATCAGGATTCGACCGCAGGCCCGGGGGCCGGCCGCACGGCGCGCTTCTCTCCGTTTTTACGTGATCCGCTTCACCCGCAGAGGATTGGGTCAGGGAGGCCATCGTCGAGGCGCCCCCGGGAGGGGTGGCATGGGCCATGCAGTAGGACCCGGAAGGAGGTGCACGGTCCATGACCCGAACAAAGAAACGAGAGGGGACGGCGGTCTGGATCCCTCACGGCATGATCGGATTCCCCGGACTGACCCGGTACCGGTTGATCGGGCGGGGCGAGGAGAATCCCTTTCATCTGCTTCAAAGCGAGGAGCGGGACCAGATCCGGTTCTCTCTCCTGGAGCCGATGGTCATTCTTCCCGATTACGAAGTGCGTCTCGCCCCCGATCTCCTGGAGGAGCTCGAGATCGAAGACCGGGCACACGCCCGGGTCTTCGTGGTCGCCACGGTGCCCGACGATCCCCGGGAAATCACCGTGGATTTCCGTGCCCCTCTGCTCGTGAACATCGAGAGCGGCGTGGGGGCCCAGGTCATTCTCGAAGACGAGCGTCTCTCGGTGCGGGCTTCTCTTCTCGAGGAGTGGCGGCGGCAGGAAGCGGAAACGGTGATGACATGAGCCGCACATGCCGCGAGAAGACCGTGGAGCGCCGGGCGGGGGAGAGCTTTCTGATCGGCGACTCCATCGAGGTGCTCGTCGAGTCGATGAAGGGCGGCCGTGTCCGGCTTCGTTGCTGGGTTCCGGGCTCCGTGACCGTCGCGCCCCGGGAGCTGGTCGAGGCGGTCGCCGCGGAGAACCACAAGGCGACGCTCTCCCGGATTCCCGGCGTGGAAGACCTGTTCGAGGCGATCGAGGAAGAGGATTGAGGGGAGAGCGGCCATGACGCCCGGCGAAGAGATCCGGCAGGAATATCTCACGGCGGAGGAACGTTTTCGGGAGGCTCTCGAGCAGTTCCCCCGATCCCCCGGCCTGCTCGCCCGTCTCGGCAAATGCCTCTTCCTCCAAGGCCGGATCGACGAGGCAATCGAGTGCCTCCTCTCCAGCCTGGAGATGGAGCCGGCCCAGCCGTCGCTCCTCCTGCGCGCCGCCGATCTCTTCGCCATCCGGGAACGCTTCGAAGAGGCGATGCGCTTCTACGAGCACTACCAGCACCTCCGGCCGAACAGCCCCCGGGGCTATGCCCGCATGGGAGACCTGCTCCTCCGGCAGGGCTTCGTTTGGTCCGCCGCCGACGCCTACGGCATGGCCCTCGCCCGCCGGCCCGACAGCAAGCTCCTCCAGGGCCGGATGGACGCCGTTCTGCGCCTCTGCAACGCCCGCGAGGCCTGAGACCCCGCCTCCTCAAGGCTTACCCCCTTCGGTCGATTCTTTGAGCGGGGGTTTGCCCCCGCGTATGCCTGCTTCTCTTCCCGAGGCATGGCCCAGGAACGCCCGTTCTCACCGGAACGGGCGGGCGGCAGCGGTGGGGCCCCGTCCCCGTCCGCTCGGCCCGAGGAACCACATCATGGCGGAAGAAACGACAGGCCGGACGGAGCGAGACGAGAACCTGCGCGCATCGCTCTGGCGCATCCAACGGATCCGGCGCCGGATCGAGAAGGGCTACTACGACCGTCCCGAAGTGAAAGCGGAAATCGTCGAGGCCCTCCTCGAGGCCTTCCTCGGGCACGGACCGCGCCGGACGCCGTAACTCCACCGGGGGACGGTTCTTGGGTCCTCCGAGCGGAGAAACCCTTTGACCGGAAGGCATTCCGAACCTACAATACAAGCCAGGAGTTCTCTCTCACCGGGGTCGGGTGGTCGATGAATCGTGGTCCTTTCCTCGCCGGCCAGATCATGGAAATCTCCATCGGCGAGCGGATCGACAACAAGATCTACCGGGCCCAGGTGAGCCAGGCGGACGAGCGCAATCTGGTGCTCCACGTGCCCGGGTTCGATCCGCTCCGCTTTGTCGACCTGCTCAAGGGGACCGGGATCACGCTTCGCACCTACTGGAAGGGCGAACCTCACCTCGGATCCTCCAAGCTGGCCGAGCACTTCAAGGATTCGTCGCCGTATCTCGTGATCCGGCGGCCGGCAGACCTGACGCCCGTGGAACGCACCGCCCGGGCCATCGTGCTCGCGGAGATTGAATCGAAGTACGAGGTGCGCGCCGAGCGGACCCTCCGCCGCGCCGATCCGCCGGAGCGGAACGGAGAGGGGACAATCCAGCTTCGCCGGGTGCCGGAGCCCTTCGACTTGGGCACCGACCTCGTCGTCGAGCTGGAGGATCCGGAGGGGGGGACGTTCCCCGTGGAAGGCCGGGTAGCCCGGGTCACCCGGGACCCCGAACACCCGAAGCGTTACGCCGTCACCCTCCGTATCGACGTCCTCGACCGGTCGGTTCGGGAGCGCCTCTTGAACACACTGCTCCGTGCGCCGGACGAGGCGGCCCCCCCGCCGGACGTCCGCAACCCTTGAGCCGAGGAGGGTTCTTGGTGAAAACGAAGCCTTCCCGCGTCGTACTGATCGGCGGCGAAAAACGCCTGCGTTGGTCCCTCGGATCGTCCCTCATCGAAGCCGGATACGCGGTGGAAGAGGTGGGCGAAGGCGCGAGAGGACTCGAGGCGGTCATCGCGACTCCGACGGACCTCGTGGTCCTCGATCTCGAACTCCGCGACATGCCCGGGATCGAGTGTCTCCGGCGGATTCGCGAGGCGGAGAAAGGGGCCCTCGTTCTCGTCCTCTCGTCTCGGAAGACCGCGGAGGCGGCCTCGGAGGCGACCCGGATGGGCGGCTGCCACTCGATCGAGAAGCCGATCAATCCCCAGAAGCTGGTGACCATAATCATGGACCTGATGGCCGACTCGGAGATCCGCCACGAAGCGGAGCGGATCGAACCGATCGTGATCGGCAACAGGCAAACGGACCGGCTCATTCTCGGCACGAGCAAGAAGATGCGGGACGTGTTCCGCATCGTCGAGCGCGTGAGCCAGAGCCCCGCGTCCACGGTGCTCATCGAGGGGGAGAGCGGTACGGGCAAGGAGATGATCGCCAAGGCGGTCCATCACGGTACGCCGAACCGCACCGGACCTTTCATGGAGATCAACTGCGGGTCGTTGCCGGCCAACCTTCTGGAGAGCGAACTCTTCGGCCACGAGAAGGGGGCGTTCACGGACGCGAAGGTCCAGAAGAAGGGGCTCGTCCAGATGGCGACGGGGGGCACCCTCTTCCTCGACGAGATCGGGGAGATGCCCCTCGATCTGCAGGCCGGCCTTCTCCGGGTGATCGAGACGAAGCGGTTCAAGCGGGTGGGGGGGACGGAGGACATCGAAGTCGACCTCCGCATCGTCGCCGCGACGAACCAGAACCTGAAGCGGGCGGTCGCGGAGAAGCGTTTCCGGAAGGACCTCTATTACCGGCTGAACGTGGTGCCGATCTACATCCCGCCCCTCCGGGAGCGGGCGGAGGACCTCCCGATCCTGGCGACTTACTTCATCGACATTTTCAACAAGGAGCTGACGAAGAACATTCGCGGGCTATCTCCGTCGGCCCGCGCCCGGCTTCAGGAGTATTCCTGGCCGGGGAACGTGCGGGAACTTCGGAACGTGATCGAGCGGGCGATCCTCCTCGAGAGCGACGACCTGATCCTGCTCGAGCACCTGCCTCTCGAGATCTCGGCGGGAATGACCGAGTCGTTCGAGATCGAGGAGAAGGACGAAGACTTCATCCCGATCCCCCTCTCCGAGGCGGAACGCGTTCAGATCCTGAAGACCGTGGAATGGGCCCGGGGGAACAAGACGAAGGCGGCGAAGACCCTCGGGATCTCGCGCCAGACCCTCCGGGAGAAGCTCCGCCAGTACGAGGCCCGCAAGTCCTCGGGATAGTCCGGAAAGACGACGGACGGGAATATTTTTCCTCTTTCTCGCCTGTTCGTTCCCGATAATCCCCATGGGTACGATCAGAAACCGGTCACTGATCAGTAATCAACCACCATTCAGATTCACTCCATCTTGTTCTCGAATCGGCAGTTAACGATCTCCTGCTCACTTGTTGCTCTTCCCCGGTCCTCCGCGGCTCCGGGAGCCGATCTGGGCCCATCTTTCCAACTCCATTAAGAACAACTAGTTAGAAGCGTCCGCTCGGCGCCGACCCCGTGGCATGACCGTTGCTCTTGCCTGTCTCGCCCCGATGACGCGGGAAAACAGGTGGAGAAGATGCTCCCGTCGGGCCTCCACAGGCCTACCCACGAGGCGGGTGGACGGCACGCGGCGGCGATGGGCGAACGATGTCCCCCCCTTGAAGAGCCCTCGACCGGTTGAGCGACAGGGATGCACGCGTCTTGAGCGGCAGGAGGCGTTTCATGGATTCGATCGAAACGGTGTGGAGAAAGTTTCAGATCCGTCGTACGAAGCGGCTGAGGGACCGGCTCATTCTCGAGTACATGCCTCTCGTGAAGTACGTCGCCGGTCGTCTGGCGGTGGGCCTTCCCTCGTCGGTCCAGATCGAGGATCTGATCGGCTCGGGAACGCTCGGTCTCATGAGCGCCGTGGAGCGCTACGATCCGAGCATGGAGAACAAGTTCTCCACATTCGCCATCTCCCGCATCCGGGGCGCGATGCTCGACGAACTCCGCGCCATGGACTGGGTGCCCCGGTCGGTCCGCCGGAAGGCGCGCCAGCTCGAGGACGCCCACTGCAAGATCGAGAGCCGGTACGGACGGCCGGCGAACGACGAGGAACTGGCAAAGGCCCTCGAAATCGACCTGCGCGACTATTTCCAGCTTCTCGAGGACGTGCGGGGAGCCACGCTTCTTTCCCTGAACGAGTCCTGCTCGAGCGGGGACGAGGAGTCGCCGAACCAGATCCACGACACGGTGCCGGACCGCAGTCTGATCGATCCGATCGCCATTCTCGAAGTGCAGAAAATGCGCGGCGTCCTCGACGACTCGCTCGATCACATTCCCGAGCGTGAGCGCCTCGTCCTGATCCTCTACTACTACGAAGAGATGACCTTGAAGGAGATCGGGGCGATCCTCGGCGTCTCCGAGTCCCGGGTCTCCCAGATCCACACCAAGGCGATCAGCCGCCTACGGGCGCGCCTGCGCGCCGATTCGGAACTCCTGGGCTCCGCTCAGGACGAAACCCGGGCCCTCGCCCAGGTGGTCGGAGAGCGGGAAGACGAGAAGCGGGAGTTCGCCCGCGTCGCCTTGGGGATCGCGTGACACATCATTCCGCCAAGTTTCCCGCTTGGGACGTCATCGACGGGGGGCTCGCGACCGGCTCCATTTCCCTCGCTCCTCTCCGAGAGGTGAGACGCCGCGCCGGCCTCTCTCTCTGCGACGAACTCCGCACGCCCCTTCTCGAGGCAGAGCGCCGGATCGCACTGCTTCTCGCGGGGGGGCATGGACCGCTCGCGGGCGTTCAGCGGGAGGAACTCCGGGCGGCGGTGGAGGCGACCGAGTTTCTCTCGGCCTTGGTCTCTCTCGTCGGTCTCGCCGAGGAGGAGGAGGCGGGACGTCTCGAGGACGAGGACTTCGACCTACGCTTTCCCATCTGGGACGTGGCGGACGAGCAGGGGGCGCGGGCACGGGAGAGGAGAATGGTCCTCGACCTGCACCTTCCGGGCGAGCCCCTGAAAGTGCGCGCGGTCCGCGAATGGACCCGCGCGGTCCTCCGCTTCGCCCTTCGGGAGCAGCTGCTTTCCTCGGCGCCGGGCTGCCGGATCGCGGTGGATGCCGCGCGGAAGGGGGAGGAGATCTTCGTCCGACTCGAGCGCCGGGGACCCGCCGACCGGCGTCACCGAACCCCCCACCGGGCGGGCCAGGCCCTCACCTGGTCGTTCCTCGAGAGGCACCGGGGCCGTCTGGTCGTGCGGGACCGCGGCGCCTCTTGGCTCCTCGCCTTGCCAGCGGTGATGAAGTAGGTACTCGTTCCAAAGCCGGCGGCTTCCGCGGACTCCTCCTCTGCGCTCTGGAACAGTTGTGCTCGCGGGTGATACCCGTCCGGAGGAATACGGGAAACACGAAACGAGTTCATGTCCCCCGCATTCCGCCCGGGGCTCGGGCGGAACCAGCCCCCCGCTCACTCCGGTTCGACAGTATGTCATGGATGAAAAGACGGCTGGGGAGGCCCCGAGGTCGGTACGCCGGGCGGCGCGCCTCCCCAGCCCTTAGTGCGAGGTCAGAAGAGGATCCCGGCGCTGTTCCCTGGAAAGCCGTTCGAATACCAGAACCACAGGCCGGAACCGACTCCGAGCAGTGTCAGAACGCTGATTCCGATGGTGGCCGCCAAGTACTTCACCGGTTCGACCCCCTGATAGCGGCCCGCTTTCCGCCGCGGGCCTCGTGATTAGTGAATCCAGAAGAAAATGTCCGACATGCCCCAAAACGTCCAAAGGAACGGGAACATCTGCCACCTCCTATTTCCCGATGTTAGGGATCCGAGATGACGTCGATGGCACCCATAGGCCTCACCTCCCTTGGGTATTCCCTCCGCGTTTCTTCCGCGGCACGGGTTCCTACTGAGGATCGGCAAAAGACTGTCGAAACCTGAGCCGCAATAGGGAGGAACCCGCATGATGGATGCCAAACCGGACAAATCGACTTAACTCTCGCAAAAACATGAGGATGCAAGAGGATTGCGGTGACGGAAACGACGGGCAAGCCTGTTCGGAAATTGAGCGATCGGAAGAAAGCGGACCGGTGGTGGCCTCCGGGCTATCGGAGTTTCACGACCATGAGGGTGACGTCGTCCCCCGGCTCCTCCCCCATGAATTCGGTCACCCCCCGGAGAATCAGATCGCACAGCTCGGCGGCGGGGAGGTGCCGGTTGGGGATCACGATCTGCTCGAGCCGCAGCATACCGAAGCTCTCGTCGTCCCCGTTCGGCTCGTCCGTGACGCCGTCCGTGTAGAGGACGAGCATGTCCCCTTCGGAGAGATGCATCGCGTGTTCCCGGTAGACCGTTCCGGGGTCGACTCCGAGAATCAGATCCGATTGGTCCAGATACCGCCATGTCCCGATCGGGTGGACGAGCATCGGCGGGTTGTGACCGGCGTTGGCGTAGCGGAAGAGGCCCGTCTTGAGATCGATCACGCCGTAGAAGAACGTCACGAACCGCGTGTCCTGGGTCTGCCGGTAAGTGAATGTGTTCACCTTCGCGAGCGCCTCGGAGGGGGAGGGGTGGACCGCCACCTCCACGCGGAAAGAGGCCTGGAGGTTCGCCATCAGAAGCGCCGCCGGCACGCCGTCCCCGGTGGCGTCGCCGATCGCTATGCCGAGCCCGTAGGGGCGGGTGATGATGAAGTCGTAGTAGTCGCCGCCGATCTCCTCGCACGGCACGTTTCTCGCGGCCAGTTCCACCTCGGGAAGGTCGGGGGGGGCGGCGGGCAGGAACCCGAGCTGGATCTCCCGGGCGAGGCGGAGCTCCTGTTCGAGCCGCTCCTTCTCGATTGTGTTGTGGTGAAGCGTGGAGTTCTCGATGGCGAGGGCCGCGTGGTTCGCCAGGGTTCGAAGGAGCTGGCGGTCTTCGTGAGAGAAGAACTCCCCCGACCGTTTCCGGCCGAGGGAGATGAGGCCGACCATTTCCTCGCCCGAGAGGAGGGGGAGAAGAAGGGCGGAATCGAGCCGTCCGATCCGCTCCCGCTCCGCCGCCGTCATCGACTCGGCCCGTTCGGCGTCGCTCATCTGCTCCACCGGGAGGATGTCGGCGCTCGCCTTCAGGAGCCCGGGAATCCGGTCGCTTTCGTCGAAGCGGGTGAGGTCCGGATCGAGCCCTCCGAGGCCGGTCTCCCCCTGGAGGACGAGGCCCCCCGGACCCGCGGGGTCCCGAAGGAAGACGGCCACCTTCGGCACGTGAAGGGTCGTCGAGATCCGCTCGGTCATCTGCCGGAGGAGGATGTTCCGGTCGAGGATCGACGTCAGGGCGGTGCTGAACTCATGGAGCGTCCGCCGGTGCTCGTACTTCTCTCGGTAGAACGTCCGGTCCACCCATCTCTGGATCAGCTCCCGGGTGGGGGAGAAGAGGAGGGCGATCAGGAAGAGGGAGAGGAGGGTCGCGGGGATGTCGCTGCTCCCCGCCACCTGCCGGAGCACCCGGCTGACCAGTTCGACGAAGACGAGATAGGTCATCGCGAGAAACGCGGTAAGCAGCGTATAGAGGATGCTCCGCTTGATGATCAACTCGATGTCGAGAAGGCGGTACCGGACGATGGCGTGCCCGAAACTGATCGGGAGCGCCGCGGCGAGGAGGAAGACCGCCCCGCTCCATGCGAATTCGACCTCCGGATGGATCTGCTGCCAGACATTGAAGAAAACGATCGGGACGAGTGCGACCGTCGTGCCGACGAGGACGCCCCGCAGTTTACGGCGCATCACCGGGGAGCGGGTTTTCGCGTAGCTGTGGAAGAACGCCCCCACGCCGGCAACGATGCAGCCGAACAGATAGAGGACGACGGCAAGCTGGAAGAGGGCGAGGGTGGCCGGGCTCGTTTCTCCCGTCGTGTAGATCAGCACCGTGAGGAGGGAGGCGACGAGGAAGAGGACGAGGCTCGCGGCGTAGAGGGGAAAGCGGATCCGGCCGCCGCCGAGGGGGCGGAGGAAGAACATCCAGGGGGGAACCCTCTTCTCGTGAGGGAAGAGGAGAACGAAGTGAAGGAAGAGGGGGGGGAGGAGGAGGATCGCCGCGTCCCGGGCGATTTTGATCAGCATCTGAAGCCTCACGTCCCCCGTGGCGGGGGGCTCGATCAGATAGAAGGCGAAGAAGACGCTCACGAGGTAGAAAATCTTCGCCACCCGGTCGAACCGGTTTCGGTAAACCACGATCCCGACGGCAAGGAAGCAGAGGGCCACGGCGGTTCTCGAGATGACGCGAATTCGGTCCCGGGGGCCAATGGTCGCGGTCGTCACGACGAGCTCGATCTCCTCGCCTTGCCGGTCGACGGTGAATCGAACTTCGTCCCCCGGACGGATCCGCCCGTGCTCCCGGAGCAGGGTGAGCATGTCGTCCCGGGAGATCCCGTTCTGGGTAATCACCTGATCGTCCACCCGGAATCCGGCCCTGTCCGCGGGGCCCCCCGACATCACCTGGATGACCCGGAAGAAACGGACCCGCATTCCGAAGTTCGGAGTCCTGTCGATGGCGAGGAAGGTGGCGACGGCGTAAAGAACGACGACGGGGGCGAGGACGATCAGGATGGCGTGACCGATGCCCCGGCGGGGGCGGCTCACTCCGTTCATGGCTCCCCCAATGCGGCTGGTTCCGACCCCGGATCCCCGGGGGTGCGGGTCGTGGTCCGGAAGTGCCCAGAGAATAAGAAGATATGAATCACCCTGTCAAGCGAAATCGGGTCGACCACCCCGTGGCGCCCGAACGTCCATTCCAAGGTTGCGGCCCCTCGCGACCTGTGATAGCGTACGGGGGCTCAGCCAGACGGGAAAGGAGACCACGGGATCTTGGCCACGAAAACGGGAAGACTGAAGAAGAAGCAGCTGAAGGAAGACCAGTTCGTCACCACGACGTTCCAGATGGCGGGGTACTTCCAGCACCATCGGACCCAGGTCATGTTGGCGGTCGCGGGCGCCCTGTTCCTGGCGCTGGTCTTTGTTCTCTTCGTCCGTTTCCAGGCGAGTTCCCGCCGGGGCACGGAATTCGCCCTCAGCGAGGGGGTCGGGTTGTTCCAAGCGGGGAACTACACCGACGCGGCGTACCGTCTCTCCACCTTTCTCCAGAGTCACTCCGGGCACAAGGACGCCGGTTACGCCGCGCTCCTCTGCGGCGATGCGAACTTCTACCTGAGCCGCTGGGAGGATGCGGGGCGCTACTACCGGACCGCCCTCGAAAAATCGAAGGAAGGGACCGAGATCTGGCTCGGCGCCCGGGCCGGCCTGGCGTCGGTGGAGGAAGGGCTCGGACGCTCCGTGGAGGCGGCCCGGATCTACGAGGACCTCGCGGGAATGCACGAGAACAAGACGGCGAAAGCCCACATGCTCTTTTCGGCGGTCCGTGCCTATGGGCAGGGGGGGGACTACAGCAAGGCGAACGCTCTCCTCGAAAGGATCGACGAGGCATCGCTCGACCCCTTGGACCTGGCGAATCTCGAGCGGATCCGGACCGAGATCGACTTCAACCTGAGTCAGGGTGGCAAGATCGCCGCAACCCCCTGATCGGCCTCGAAACTACGTGAAGCCACGGCCCAACCGCCATGACGAAAAAGGGTTGGGCTTTTTCATTCACGCAGATTCTCTGTCTGCCGCTGCAAGCCCAAGATTATGTAAACTCACTCAATCTCTATCCTGTTTGATCGCACCTAACCGGATCTCTTTGAGCGGTGATCCTTCGGACCCGCAAGAAGACTCGATCGCTCTCATGCCCTACTCATGCCCCTAATAATGAGCCCGAGCAGCAGATCGGCGGAACCCACGACGGTGAAACCGATTGTCATGCCGCCGCTGAGCCGGGTCGCCTCGATGCGAACGATCCGGACCATGGGGACCGCGAGGGGCTCGCCTTCGGGATCAGGGCGGTCCCGGAGGGTGATCTCCCGGACCGGCGGCAGGCCGAAACAGCAGGCGATGATCGACGGGACCGGCAGAGCAGGCCGCGTCTATGTAAGGAGCGCCCTCACCGGTCACCGGACAATCCAGGAACGGTGTGGGCAGAGGGAGTAGGATCGGGGGGGCCGAAGGGTCATCGGGGGGCCTGGACGTTCGTGAGGAGCCATCCGATGGCCCGCCGGGGCACTTATCCACCGATTGTCTCATTCACGGAGTGTCGCAGAATCCATATTATGTAAACTACGAATTGGTGGGGATACAGCGGTGGATAACAAGACGGGAGCGCATCCCCTCCCCTTTTGTGTAGGAAAGTCGTTGCTTTTGAGATGGTTGCAAAGGGGAGGTCCTGACCCGCCGGTGGCGGCGGGGATGGCGGCCGGGGGCTGGTGTTGGAGGAAACGCGGAGGCCGGGCTTTGACCAGGAAGGTGAAACCCAACAGTCCCATCGGCTAGGGCGCGGGAGATCGAGCGATGTCTACCAGCCTTCGACGGTCTTGGTCTTGATATCCTGGGCGAATTTCTGGATGGCCCGGAGCTGGGCGTCTTCCTCTTCCTCGACGTCGTGGCCCGGGGCGGCGACGACGAAGTAGGTCGCCCACTGGTGCATGCGGTCCTCTTTCCAGAGGGTCTTGCGTTTCTTCCGGTCCTCGTACTCCACGGCGATGAGGATGTCGACTTTGTATTCCTGGACGTTCTCCGACGTGTCGTACGAGTAGGGTGTCCGCTTGTAATCGACGATACGGCCGAGGAGGACGGAGTCGGCGTTTCTCTCCTGGGTCAGGGTGAGAGTCCGGTTCTCCTGGAGGACGTCGATGATCTCGGCCGTGAGGGTTTCCTCGATCCCCTTCTCGAGGGTGTCGTTCTGGAAGATCGGCACGGCAATGGTCTTGATGTGGGGATTGGTCTTTCCCGAAACACCGTAGCCGCAGGCGAGAAACCCGATGAGGAGAATCCCCGGGATCAGGCGGACGAGTGGGCCGGCTCCGGGCGCTGGATGTCGTAGAGCTTCATCCGGTACCGGAGCTTGTCCCGGTTCATGCCGAGGAGCCTGGATGTAAGGGTTTGGTTCCAACCGGCCTTCTCCGAAAAGCGGAGGATCAGCTCTTTCTCGATCTCCTGGAGGGTCACCTCCAGATCAATGCCCTCCTCCCCCACCCGGCCCCGCAGGGCTTCGGCGAGGACCTCCACGGGCGCCATCCCGGCGTCGCCGGTACCGGCGGGGAGCTGGAGGATCTCCGTATCGATCCAATCCCCGTTTCGGGCGAGGAGGATCGTCCGCTCGAGCACGTTCCGCATCTCCCGGATGTTGCCCGGCCACGGGTAGCGGAGCAACCGTTCCGACGCCCCGGGCGTGAAACCCCGGAAGGAGCGACGGAACTGGACATTGAAGGTCTTCACGAAGTGCATGGCCAGGAGGGGCACGTCCTCGGGCCTTTCCCTGAGCGGCGGCAGCGTCAGGGGAACGACCTTCAGCCGGTAGTAGAGATCCTCCCGGAAACGGCCCTCCCTCACCTCCGTGATCAGGTCCCGGTTCGTCGCCGAAACGATGCGGACGCTCACCCGGATGTCCTTCACGCCGCCGACGCGGCGGAAGGTCATCTTCTCCAGCACCCGGAGGAGCTTGACCTGGATAGTCAAACTCATTTCCCCCACTTCGTCAAGGAAGAGGGTTCCACCGTCGGCGAGTTCCAAGAGCCCCTTTTTCATCTGATGGGCGTCGGTGTAGGCCCCCTTCTCGTGGCCGAAGAGTTCGCTCTCGAGAAGTTCCTCGGGCAGGGAGGCGCAGTTGATGTCGAGGAAAGGGCCGGGGGCGCGGGCGGAGAGGTTGTGGAGGATGTGGGCGACCAACTCCTTGCCGGTGCCGCTCTCCCCTTCGATGAGCACGCTCGTGGAGTCGCTTTCCGCCACCAGGCGGACGATGCCGAGGAGCTCCTGCATTCGGCCGCTCTCGCTCATCACGAAGTCGATGCCGTACTCCCGGGCCCGCGTCTTCCGGAGGTGGTCCAGCTCCAGGGCGTCCCGCTCCCGGCGGAGCGCGCGCCGGACCACGAGGCCGAGATGCTCCGCGTCCACCGGCTTCGGAAGGAAGTCGGCGGCGCCCCGCTTCATCGCCTCCACGGCGGACCGCACGTCGGTCTGGGCGGTCACGATCACCACCGCCGCGTCGCTCCGGATGTTTCGCATCCGCTCGAGGACGTCGAGTCCGGGAATGTCGGGGAGCCCGAGATCGAGGAGCACCAGGTCGGGATCCCGCTCCCGAAAGGCCCGAAGCCCCTCCTCCCCGCTGCCGGCGGTCGTCACCGAGTGCCCCTCCGCCTCGAGGATGGCCTTCAGCGTCTCCCGGATCGATCGCTCGTCGTCGACGAGAAGAACGTTACCCTGAGGCATCGGACGCCTCCCTCCCCCTCTCGCCGCCCGGCCGGCGGTAGGGAACCCACGCCGCGAACTCCGCCCCCGATCCTTCCTCGGCGCGGACCCAGAGGGAGCCTCCGTGGCGCTCCACGATCTGGAAGGCGACGTACAGGCCGAGGCCCGTGCCCCCCTTCTTTTTCGACTGGAAAGGCTCGAAGATCTTCTCCCGTTCCGCCGCCGCGATCCCGGGACCGCGGTCACGCACGCGGAACTCGACGCCCGGCACGGACCCCCCGGGGAGCAGCATGCCCCGGGCCGGCGCGCCGGTGGACGCCGTGGTCCCGAGGGTCACCTCCGTCCCGGGGGGGCTCACCTCGACGGCGTTCCGTCCGAGGTTGAGGAGGACCTGGCAGATCTGGTCGGGGTCGAGGCGGATGGGCGGAAGCGTCTCGTCCGCGTCGAGGACGATGGTAACCTCCCCCTTCGCCGCGTTCTCCCCGAGGAGGGCCGCGACCTTGCTCATCAGATCGTTCGGGTCGACTTCCTGATACCGCGGTTCAGGGAAGCGGGCGGAGCCGAGCATGTCTTCCACCATCCGGTTGAGGCGTTCCACCTCCTCCCGGATGATCCTGTAGGTCTTCGTCTGCGCGTCGTTCTCGGCGGGCAGGGTCTTTTCGAGGAACTGCACCCCCGCGTAAATGCCGGTCAGGGGGTTGCGAATCTCGTGGGCGAGGGCGGACGCGAAGCGGCCCACCGTGGCGAGGCGGTCGAGATGGCGCACCTCCGCCTCCATGCGGACCAGCGAGGTGACGTCGTGGAACTCGATCACCACCGCCCCGATCTCCCCCCGCTCATCCCGAAGGAGAGAACTGATGCAGCGGGCCGTCCCCGCCCCCTCACCGAGGCCGAGGGGACCGATCGCCTCCGGCACCGCCCGCCGCTCCCGCAGGGTCCGGCGCGCCACGTCGCGCACCACGCTTCCGGGGGGAAGGGCCTCCCGCCAGGGCCGTCCGGTGGGATCCCCCGCCGGCAGGCCGAGCAGGGCCATCGCCGCCCGGTTCATGTCGAGCACGCTTCCGTCGGCGCCGAGGGTCACGAGCCCGACGTGGAGCGACCCGATCACTTCCCTCTCGAGCCGAATCTCCTCGGGCGTCGCGGCTTTCCGGCGGGTGATGGGCGTGGCCACTTCCCCTTCCCTTCCCCGGTCTCAGGGGCGGTCCCGGAGGGCTTCCTTGCCCCTCCCGGCGACCTCCCGCCGGTACCACGCGAGGGTCTCCCGGAGCCCCTCTTCCAGCCCGGTGCGGGGCTCGAAGCCGAGTTCCCGCCGGGCCCGTTCGATGTTCGCCCGTGAGCGAATGATGTCCCCCGGCCGGGGCGCCTCGCGCCGGGGGGGGATCTCCCGGCCCGCGGCCCGGCCGATCAGGGCGGCGAGACGGTTCAGGTCGATCGCCTCCCCCCGCCCGATGTTGAAGACCCGGCCGACCGCCTCGTCCCGCTCGAGGGCGAGCCGGTTCGCCTCCGCCACGTCCGAGACGTGGATGAAGTCCCTCGATTGCTTCCCGTCCCCGAAGATCACCGGCGCTTCCCCTCTCTCGATCCGCCCGAGAAAAAGGGGAATGACCGCCGCGTAGGGAGAGTTCTCGTCCTGCCGGCTCCCGAAGACATTGAAGTAGCGGAGGGCCGTGAAAGGAAGGCCGTGGAGCCGGTGGTAGGCGAACCCGTAGATCTCGCCGATCAGTTTCGACGCGGCGTAGGGGGAGAGAGGCTCCTTGGGATCCTCCTCGGAGACGGGCAGCTTCTCCCGCTCCCCGTAGACCGCGGTCGAGGAGGCGAACACGAAGCGCCGGACCCCCGCTTTCCGGGCCCCTTCGAGGAGGTTCAGGGTCCCCCCCACGTTCACGGCGTTCGTCGTCGCCGGGTCGGCGATCGACTCGGGGACCGACGCGACGGCGGCGAGATGGATGACGGCGTCCGCCCCGTCCATCGCCTCCGATACGGCCCTCTCGTCGCGGACATCCCCCTCCACGACCTCGACGCCTTTTTCGAGTCCCGCGAGGTTCTCTCTCCGGCCCGTCGAGAAGTCGTCGAGCACGCGGAGCGGGGAGTCGCCCGTCGTGACGAGGAGGCGGACGACGTGGGAACCGATGAAGCCGGCGCCGCCGGTGATCAGGATGCGTCCCATGGTCTCTCCGTCCCCCGGGGCAGGGAGCCCTAGAGGAGGTGTATCTTCTTGGATGTGAAGCCTTTCAACGCATTCCTCGTATCGACAATATCGGCGCTTTCCTTGAGGATCATCTCGTAGTCGAAGTCCTCGTGGTTCGTGAGGATGACCACCAGGTCCGCCTCCCGGAGGGTCTCCGCCGTCAGTTCCCGGAGGGGACAGCCGACGGTCTCGACGTCCTCCAGCCGAAGGTGGGAATCGCACGCCTCCACGATCGCCCCCCTCTTGAGGAGGAGGTCGATCACGTCGAGGGCGGGGGACTCCCGGATGTCGTTCGTGTTCGCCTTATAGGCGACACCCAGGGCGAGGATGCGCGAGCCCCGGATGCTCTTCACCCGGTCGTTCAGGGCGTCGGCGATCCGGGAGACGACGAAGTTCGGCATGTAGCCGTTGATCTGTCCGGCGAGTTCGATGAAGCGGGCTTCGAAGCCGTACTGGCGGGCCCTCCAGGAGAGGTAGAACGGGTCGATCGGGATGCAGTGCCCGCCGAGACCCGGCCCGGGATAGAAGGGCATGAAACCGAAGGGCTTCGTGGCCGCCGCGTCGATCACTTCCCACACATTGATGCCGAGGGCGTGGCTCATGAGGGCGATCTCGTTCACGAGGCCGATGTTCACGCTCCGGAATGTATTCTCCAGGAGCTTGACCATCTCGGCCACCATGGTGGACGAGACCGGTACGAGCCGGTCCATGCAGGCGCCGTAAAGAAGCATGGCGTGTTCGGTGCACGCCGCCGTCACGCCGCCGACCACCTTGGGAATGTTCTTCGTCTTGTAGACGGGGTTCCCCGGGTCGACCCGCTCGGGGGAGAAGGCGAGATAGAAATCGACGCCCACCCGGAGGCCCTCCTGGGAGAGCATCGGGAGGATCACCTCGTCCGTCGTGCCGGGGTAGGTGGTGCTGTCCAGGATCACCAGTTTGTCCGGCTTCATCCGCGCCTGGATCTCCTGCACCACCGCGTGGATGTGGGAGATGTCGGGGTCGCCCGTCTTGCTGAGCGGCGTGGGCACGCAGATGCTGATGCTGTCGAGCCCCCCGATGGCGTCGAAGCCGGTCACGCCCCGGAGCCTTCCTGACTTCACGGCCTCCCGGAGTTCGCCTTCCGAGACGTCCTGCACGTACGAGACGCCCTCGTTCAGGAGGCGAACCTTCTCTTCGTTCAGGTCGATGCCGGTCACGTCGAACCCGGCCTTCGCGAATTCCACCGCGAGCGGGAGCCCCACGTAACCGAGACCGATGACGCCGACCTTGGCCGATCTTTTTTCGAGCTTCTCTTTGAGTGTCATGGGCCGTCCCGAAGGGGACCGCGCGGGCGGGCCCCGGGTGAGTCCGTACGGTCGGGCGTCACGCCGTCGCGGCGCCCCCTCTCTTCCCTCTCGCCCGGCGGACCGCCTCGTCGGCGGTGCCGAGCGGGGCCTCCCCGTCCTCCGGGAAGGTCGCCGCCCCGACCGGTGAGGCCATCGTCCATCCCCGGGTCGGGGAGAAACGGTCTTCCTGCCGATGATAGGCCGGCCGGCGGCCCCCCTCCAGCGCCCCCCTCCGGTCCGTGCCCGGGCGGATCACCGGGCATCGTTCCCCGGCCGGGTCCCCCCCATCCCGTCATCGGGTCCATTCCCGGCGAATCCGGCCGATCTCGCGGATCGCCCCGAAGAGGAACCCGATGAGAGCGGCGGCGAAGAGGGCGGGAAAGAGAATCCGGAAGGACCCCGCGGGGAGGCGGGCGTGAATCCCGGCGAAGTAGACGCGAAGAGCGTACCCGAGCATGACCGCCCCGGAGAGCAGAAGAGCGACCCGGATCAGGCCGATCACGATCCGGCTACGGTCTCGGAGTATCGGCGGCTCCGAATCCATCCGGGACGAAGCTGTCGATGGCCTCCTTTTCATCGTCGAACACCTCGAGGACATGGACGAGCTTGGTGGTGATCAGGATGCCTCGGACCCGTTCCTGCACGTTCACGAACTTCACCGTCCCCCCCTTCTCGAGGAGACGAAGATACCCTGAGAGGAGCACGCCGAGTCCCGAGCTGTTCAGCCAGGGAACCTCCGCCAGGTTGACCAGCACCCGGGGCGTCCTCGCCCCGATCGCCCTCTCGAACTCCCGGCGGAGCGCCTCCGAGTCCTCCCCGCCCAGGATCTTCCCCTCCAGGTCGAGGATCACCACGCCCCGCTCTTCCCGCCGCTTCAGATTCAATCCATGCCCTCCCAACCGATTGAAAATGCCCCCGCCAAGACTCGAACTTGGGCACCCGGTTTAGGAAACCGGCGCTCTATCCTAACTGAGCTACGGGGGCGTAAGGACTTACGCCGTCAATGTCCGTTCGTTTCTGCGAGAATCGCTAAGTATTGTATACCCCTTTCGCCCCGGAGGGCACATGAGCGACGAAGAGTGTAGCACAGGCGGGTATCGGCCGGGGGATGGGCTGCGGCTTCCTGCCGAGGGTATCGATCAGGAGGTTCTTGTTTCGATCCTTGCGCGGGCTGCCGATCAGACCGAGGACGTTCAATCCCTCCCCCCCTACTCCCCCCCGTACTCGATCAGCGACAGAATCTCCCTCCCCCCGAGGAGCCGTCTCCCGCTTAGGAAGGAAAGCTCGATGAGGAAGAGGAGACACTCGACGGTGCCGCCCGCCCGTTCGACGAGGCGGGCCGCGGCGGCGGCGGTGCCGCCGGTGGCGAGGAGGTCGTCGACCAGGACGACATGGTCGCCGCTCCTGATCGCGTCCCGGTGCATCTCGACCGAGTCGGTGCCGTACTCGAGGGTGTACTCCTCCCGGATCGTTTCGGCCGGGAGCTTGCCCGGTTTCCGGACGGGGACGAGTCCGGCGCCGAGGCGGAGCGCGAGGGGCGCCCCGAAGAGGAATCCCCGGGCCTCGACGCAGACGATCTTGTCCACCCGCCTCCCGTGGAGCACCTCCTCCATCCTCTCCACCGCCGCCCCGAAGGCGGACGGGTCGGCGAGAAGGGTCGTGATGTCCTTGAAGACGATCCCCTTCTTCGGAAAGTCGGGGACCTCCCGGATGCGCGACTTCAGATCCATGACCGGACCTCCCTATCCGCGTGCCAGAGTATCACCGCGAAGGTTCGTCGTCCACGTCAGGCCTCCGGCGTGATTTCGAGGAGGCGGCGGAGCTTCTCGAGGGCCCGGCCTTCGATCTGGCGGATCCGCTCCCGGCTGAGGCCGAAGGCGTCCCCCGTCTCGGCGAGGGATTTCGGGTTGCCGTCGTCGAACCCGAATCGGATCCGGAGGATTGACTCCTCCTTCGACGTGAGCCGGCGAAGAAGGCGGTCGAGCCTCTCATGTTCGATCTGGAGATCGACGAGGTCGTAGGCCGTCGGGTCCTGGCGGTCCGGCACCTGGCTCACGATGCGCTGCATCACTTCCACGCTCGCCACCGAGTCGAGGGCGCGGATGCTCTCGATCAGCCTCGAGACCATGAACGCCTTCTTCTCCGGAATCTCGAGGGCCGCCGCCACATCCGCCGGCGTGGGATCGTTCCCCGTCTCGTTCCGGAGCCGCCGCCGGGCGTGCTCGTACCGCCCGACCAGCTGGATCACGTAGATCGGAATACGGATCACGCGGCCCCGGTTCGCGATCGCCCGGGAGATGGCCTGGCGGATCCACCACGCCCCGTAGGTGCTGAACCGGTACCCTCTCGAACCTTCGTACTTGTCCACCGCCCGGATCAGGCCGAGGTTCCCCTCCTCGATCAGGTCGAGGAACGACATCCCCCGGCTCCAGTAGTGGCGCGCGATGGTGATCACCAGGCGGAGGTTGGCGAGGATCATCCCCTTCCTCGCCTCCTCGTCCCCCGCGTGAATGCGCGCGGAGTACTCGACCTCCTCCTCGGGGGTGAGCCGCGGGATCCTGCCGATCTCGTCGAGATAGAGGCGGAGGGGTTCGGTGGCCGCGCCTTCGTAGTCGCCCCGGTCCCGGACCTCTTCGGCGTCCTCGATCGGAAGGGCGAGCGATTCGGCGGCTTCGAGGAAGGTCTCCAGTTCCTCCTCCTCGATCCGGCCGGAGGAAGCGAGGTCGTCCACTTCCTCCGAGAGGATGTGCCCCCGCGCCGCCCCCTTGCGGAGGAGCTTCCGGCTCTCTTCGGAAAGATCGGCCAGCCGCCCTTTGTCGATCGGCTTCTTCTTCATGGCTCAGTACCGGATGCCGAATCCGCTTTCCCCGTCTTGGAGAGGGATCGGTTCGACATCCGTGCCCTCCACCTCGGCCGCGGGGGGCCCAGTGCGCACTTCCTCGAGCAGACTTTCCACGTCCTTCCTCGGCCCCTGCGCTTCGAGCTCGACCCCCCCGTCGGGCAGGTTGCGCACCCAGCCGGATAGGCCGAGATTCGAAGCCGCCCGACGGGTGAAATACCGGAAGCTCACCCCCTGCACGCCGCCCCGGACGAATACTCGAATTCGGACGTTCTCGCTCATGCCCCTTCCCTTTGGGAGATCGAGGATCGGAAGGAGAAAGACCCGTTCGACGAGAAGGGCCGCCCGAAGCGGCCCGGATTCGCTGCGTGCGCGGATGAAGAAATGGTCGGGGCGAGAGGATTTCCCGGCCTTCGGCCGGACGAAACGATCCCAGCCGCCCTTCGGGCGGCACCTGTAGGAACGGCCGCCTTCGCGGCACGAATCCTCTCAGCCGCCCTTCGGACGGCATCTGTAGGAACGGCCGACTTCGTCGGCACGAATCCTCTCAGCCGCCCTTCGGGCGGCACCTGTAGGAACGGAACCTCCTCTTGGCCCTTCCCGTCATCGGGCGATTCAAAAATGGTCGGGGCGAGAGGATTTGAACCTCCGACTCCCTGCTCCCGAAGCAGGTGCGCTACCTGACTGCGCTACGCCCCGACCTCGAACATTCGCTCGGACAATCCTCCGCCTGACCGGCGATCGGAAACGAGAGGATTTCCCGGCCTTCGGCCGGACGAACCTCATTGTAGCTGGAGGCCGCGCTTCGCGCTTCCTCCGGTTCCGCCGGAACGGCCGCCTTCGCGGCACGGATCCTCTCAGCCGCCCTTCGGGCGGCGACTGCAAGATCGGAACCTCCGACTCCCTGCTCCCGAAGCAGGTGCGCTACCTGACTGCGCTACGCCCCGACCTCGAGAATCATAGATCACGTTGCGGAAGAGTACTTCCAGATTCTACTACAGATTCTCTCCCGATCCGCCGAGCGCGAACGGATTCGCCACGAGGCTCCCGGGGGAGCGCGGCGAGAGGTCCTTTCGGACGAGCCGCTCGCGGAGTCGTAGCCATAGCTACGGCGAGCAAGCGGCGATGGAGAAGGGGCCTCGTAGCCCGCGATCCCGAGCCGGAGTAGAATTCGGTCGCACGAGTCGGATCCAGCTACCTGACTGCGCTACGCCCCGACCTCGAAATCATAGTTCACGTTGCGGAAGAGTACTTCCAGATTCTACTACAAGCTCTCTGCCGATCCGCATCCGGGCGCGGGAATCGAGCCCCACCCGACCGACCTGGATTATACGGGCTCCGATGCCGAGGGGAAAGCCCCGAACCGTTTTTTTTCGACTCACTCGGTGTCGCCCTTTCCTCCCCTCTTGCCCCCAAGACGGATCATGCCCGCCGAGCCGACGAGGCCTGCGGCGAGGGCGGCGAGGGGGACGGCGGTCTCCCGGACATTCTCGGGGAGGCGGTTGGGCGCGGTGGCGATCCGCACCTCCTCCTTCACCTCCCCCGAATGGTCGGTCACTTCCGCTCCGGCCCCGATCTCCTTGAAGGGCCAGAGCACCCAGAGGCTCCCGGCGAGGAGTCCGATCAGGAACGCCATGGTCGCCGACCGGAACCGGACGAGGAGAAAGCGGAGCAGCCGTGCGAAAACGAGAAGCCCGATGACGAAGCCCACCGCCAGGCACCCGAGCCACAATCCCGCCCCCCACTCGACCCGCCCCTCGGCGAGGCCGATCTGGAGGCTGGTCAGTTGGGCGAGCACATTCTGGTACTGCCCCATGACGAGCATGACGAAGGACCCGCTGATGCCGGGGAGGATCATGGCGCTCACGGCGATGGCGCCGGTCCCGATCGCGACGAGGGGGTTCTCCGAACCCGCCCCCTTGTCCGGCATGGCGAGCGAGACGCCCACCGTGAGGGCCACCCCCGGGACCGCCCAGAGGAGGGCCGCGCCCCGCTTCCGCCCCATCATCCCCCAGGGGACGGCGACGGAGGGGAGGATCAGGCCGACGAAGAACGCGAGGGTCGGTGAGTACTGCTCCCGGAGGAGGTAGTCGATCAGGAACGACGAGGCGAGGATCACGACGCCGGCCCCGGCGAGGAGGAGCGCGAGAAACGCCGCGTCCACGCGCCGAAGCTCCTCCATCAGCTCCCGCCGCCGCTCCCCCCGAAAGCCGGCCACCAGCGCCCGGAAAAAGACCCGGACCGTGCCGGCCCCGAGGCGGTTCAGAGCGCCCACGAGCCGATCGAAGACGCCGAGGATGAGGGCGAAGGTTCCCCCGGAGACGCCGGGGATGATGTTGGCGACGCCGATCAATCCCCCCTTCAGGAGGGTGAGGAGAGCGCTCTCCCCGGGGGGGGCGCCCTCCCTCGAAATCGCTCGATCACTCATGGTTCCCGCCTTTTCTTTCCGTCCCGTTCCCGCCGGGCTGAGCCGTGCCGGGGAGGAGGGGCACGAAACGGCATGGTCCGAGAGACTCGGTCCGGTCCCGGCCGTTCTCCCGGCGCACCACAACGAGGTCCTGCTCCTCTTCGCCGAGGGGCGTCACGAGAATGCCGGGGTCGGCGAGCTGTCCCAGCAGGGTCGCGGGTATCTCCCCGGCGCCGGCGGTGACGAGGATCCTCTCGTACGGCGCGTATTCACTCCACCCCCGGGACCCGTCCCCCGCGCGCACGAGAACATTCGACGCGCCGATCTCGTCGAGAACGCGGCGCGCCCGCCGCGCGAGCTCCGGGATCCGCTCGATCGTGAAGACCGCGCAGCCGAGACGGGCGAGGACCGCCGCCTGGTATCCCGAGCCGGTGCCGATCTCGAGCACCCGCTTCCCCCCTTCCACCTCCAAGGCCTCGGTCATGCGGGCGACCATGTACGGCTGGGTGAGGGTCTGGCCGAAGCCGATCGGCAGGGCGTGCCCCGAGTACGCCTGCCCGGCGAGGGCGTCGTCCGCGAAGAGGTGGCGGGGCACCTCCCTCATCGACCGAAGAACCGCCCGGTCCTTGATCCCCCGCTCTTCCGCCTCCCGTTTCACCATGCGCTCCCGGGAGGACCGGTACGCCCCGACTCCGCGGTACGGATTCATCGGTCCTCCTCCCACCGCCATCGGCGCATCTCCGTGAGCTGTTCGTAGTCGTTCAGGTCGAGACGGATCGGCGTCACCGACACGAGGCTGTCCTCGAGCACCGTGTGAAAATCCGATTCCGAATCGATCTCCCACGACAGTTTCCCGCCGCCGATCCGGATCGAGTCCTCACGCTCGGGATCGGGCTCCACGGAGCCGATGTAGGTGTGCCGCCCGAGATGAGTGACCCGGATCCCCCCGACCCCTTCCGCGGGGAGGTTCGGGAAGTTGACGTTCCAGAAGTTCTTCGGCTTCGGGGGGGCGCCGATCATCCTTTCCACGATGGGACGGATCCAGCGCTCCGCGGCTCCGAAGTCGATCTCCTTCCGCCCCGGGACGGAAAAGGCGATGGCGGGAACGCCGAGAAGCGTCGCCTCCATGGCGGCGGCCACGGTGCCCGAGTAGGTGATGTCGTCCCCCATGTTCGCTCCGTGGTTGACTCCGGAGAGCACCAGGTCGGGCACCGGCACGCCGAGATGCTCCCCCGCCCTCAGGGCGAGAAAGACGCAGTCCGTCGGCGTCCCCGCCACGGCGATCCACCCGTCCATCACGCGCCGGAACCGGACGGATTCGCGGATCGAGAGGGCGTGCCCCATCGCGCTCTGCTGCGTGGCGGGGGCGACGACGGTGACGCCCGCGACGGCCGGGATCGACCCCGCCACCCGCGCGAGGAGCGCGATCCCTTCCGCCCCGATACCGTCGTCGTTGGTGACGAGAACCTGAAGGTCCCTCATCTTCACGACCTCCCCCCCCGCATCGACCAGAGAAGTTTCAGGAAGAGCCCCGTGTCCCGGAGGACGTGGATGTGGCTCCGCTCGTCGGCGTAGACCGTGGGGATCGGCATCCCCTCGATCCGGAACCCCCGGCGGGCGGCGCCGATCAGGAACTCCGTCTCCATCTCGTATCGGTCGCTTCTGGTCGGGACCGCCTCGATCACGCGGGTGCGGACGAGGCGGTAGCCGGACTGGCTGTCGGGGAGTTTCGTCCCCGCCGCCTTAGACGCGAACCAGGTGCTCATCTTGTTCGACATCCGCCGATGGAGCGGCATTCTCGTCCCCCGTCTTTCCCGGGTTCCGACGACGAGGTCCGCCCCCGTCGCCTCGGCATGGCCGACGAATTCGGGGACGCACTTCGGCGGGTGCTGGCCGTCCCCGTCCATGGTGACTACGGCGTCGAACCTCTCCCGCAGGGCCACCTCGAAACCGGTCCGGAGGGCCGCCCCCTTCCCCCGGTTCTCCGGGTGGACCAGGACCCGCACGCCCTCCACGGCTCGGGCCGCTCCGGCCGTGCCGTCCGTGGACCCGTCGTCGACGACGAGGATCTCCGCTTCCGGCGCGAGGGTCCGGAGCGAGTGGAGCAGACTACCGATCCGGTCCGCGAGATTCAGGGCCGGGATAAGAACGAGAACGCGCATGGAGGCTCCGCCCCTGTCGGCACTGGCCCGACTCTGAAGATGGGAAAAGACATGATGTCACCGAGGAGCTCGCTCTTGGAGGTGGAACGACTCATGGGCGGGCTTCCTGGGACTTCCGCAAAGCGATTCCAGACGAGCGGTCGGCGAGGAGTCTCCTCACCGTTCGCCCTGAACGCCGCCGAACGGAAGGAGGCGGTGGATCGAAGGGCGACATGTCTTGGAAGGGAACCAGCTCTTGGTCCCGACTGTCTTTTAGAGACATCAAGATGGTCGGGGCGACTGGATTTGAACCAGCGTCCCAACGCCCCCCAATCAGGACCGCTACATGAGAGAGCCCCGACCCGACCGAAGAGGGGAGAGCGGAACAGCGACGGGGAGG
>JBDROZ010000072.1:0-96535 GCA_043809585.1 Candidatus Eiseniibacteriota bacterium | reverse complement strand
GCCCGGGGGGCTCCCCCGGCGCACTAACACTTCTCGCTCCGAGCGGTCGCGAGAAGATGAAAGTGCGCCACGGGCCCCGTCGAGGAGGCGGCGAAGGAAAGGAGGCTTCGCAGGCGGCGATCCGAGATCGCAGTAGGAGATATGTGCATAATCCAGGCTAGGTGTTACAATCGGCATCCGTGTTCCAGGGGCCCAGGCCTCAGTCGGTTCGGCCTCCGCCGGTCCCGAGTCAACGAGAACCGCATGAAGGACGGGAGAGAATGAAGAGGAAACGCGTGGTGATCATGGGGGCCGCGGGCCGAGATTTTCACACGTTCAATACGGTGTTCCGGAACGATCCGGACAGCGAAGTCGTGGCGTTCACGGCCACCCAAATCCCGAACATCGACGGGCGCGCCTACCCGCTCGCGCTGGCCGGGCCCCACTACGACGCGCCCATTCCGATCATCGCCGAGTCGGAACTCCTGGAGTTCATCGAGGCGAAGAAGATCGACGAAGTGATTTTCGCCTACAGCGACATCCCCCACGAGTACGTGATGAACATCGGCTCGTCGGTGCTCGCCGCCGGGCCGGACTACCGCCTGATGGGCATGAAGGCCACGGCGATTCCGAGCACGAAGCCGGTCGTCTCGGTTTGCGCGGGCCGGACGGGATCGGGAAAGAGCCAGACCACGCGCCGGGTCGTCGACATCCTCCGGGCCCTCGGCGCCAAGCCGGCGGTGGCCCGCCACCCGATGCCGTACGGCGACCTGGCGAAACAGGCGGTGCAGCGCTTCAGGACGTACAAGGACCTCGAGAAGCACGAGTGCACCATCGAGGAGCGCGAGGAGTACGAACCGCACCTGATGAACAAGACACCGGTCTTCGCCGGGGTCGATTACGGGGCGATTCTCAAAGAGATGGAGAAAGAGGCGGACGTGGTGATCTGGGACGGCGGGAACAACGACATGCCCTTCTTCAAGCCGGATCTCGCCATCGTCGTCGTCGATCCCCACCGGCCCGGGGACGAGGTCTCGTACCATCCCGGCGAGGCCAACGTGAAGATGGCGGACGTGGTCGTGATCAACAAGATCGACACGGCCGACGCGGACGACATCGAAGAGGTCCGCCGCAACGTTCGGGCGGCGAACCCGAACGCCGTGATCATCGACGCGGCCTCGCCCGTTTCGGTGGACAGGCCGGAGCTGCTCCCGGGCAAGCGGGTCCTGATCATCGAGGACGGCCCGACCGTCACCCACGGGGAGATGGAGTTCGGCGCCGGCATGGTCGCGGCCCTCAAATTCGGAGCCGCCGAGGCGGTGGATCCCCGGGACTTCGCGAAGGGGACGATCGCCCGGACTTTCGAGCAATACCCGGAAACCGGACCGGTGCTCCCGGCGATGGGTTACGGGAAGAAGCAGGTGAGGGATCTGGAACGGACCATCAAGGCCTCCGACGCGGAAGTCGTCGTGATCGGCACGCCCATCGACCTCTCCCGGCTCATCGACATCCCGCTCCCGACGGTCCGCGTCACCTACTCCCTGCAGGAGATCGGCAAGCCCGACCTGGAGGAAGTCATCACCCGGTTTTGGAAGCAGGCTTCGAAGAGCGCGCCCGGGCGCAAGAGGACCTCGAAGAAACGGAGCAGGTAGTCATGAAGATTCACGAGTACCAGGCGAGAGACATCTTTCGCCGGCACGGGGTCCGGGTGCCGGACGGCGAGGCGGTCACCACGGCGGCCGACGCCCGTTCCGCGGCGGAGCGGATCGGCGCGCCGGTGATGGTGAAGGCCCAAGTCCACGTCGGCGGCCGGGGGAAGGCGGGGGGCGTGAAGTACGTCGCGAACCTCGCGGACGTGGAGCCGACGGCGGGGGCCGTCCTCGGGATGGACATCAAGGGCCTCACGGTGAAGAAGGTCCTCGTCTCGAAGGCGGTGGACATCGCCACGGAAGCGTACGTGGGGATGATCCTCGACCGGGACACGAAGCGGCTCACATTCCTCGTCAGCCCGGCGGGGGGAGTGGACATCGAGCAGGTCGCCCGGGAGACGCCGGAGAAGATCTTCCGCTACACCGTGGACCCGACCGCGGGGCTCCGGAACTACGGGGCCCGCTGGCTCGCGGCGAAGCTCTACACGGATCCGAAACAGATCAAGGAGGCGGCGTCCGTCATCCGGAAGTTGTACGAGGCGTTCCTCGCGAGCGACGCTTCGCTGGCCGAAATCAACCCGCTCATCACCACCCCATCCGGCGATGTGTGGGCGATCGACTCCAAGATCAACGTGGACGACAGCGCCCTCTTCCGTCAGCCGGAGATCGCGGCGATGCGCGACCCGGACGCCGAGCTCCCGGCGGAGATCCTCGCCCGGGAGAACGGACTCTCCTACGTGCCCCTGGACGGCAACATCGGCTGCATCGTGAACGGGGCGGGCCTCGCCATGGCGACCATGGACGTGATCAAACACTACGGCGCCGAGCCGGCCAACTTTCTCGACATCGGCGGGAGCTCCTCTCCCGAGAAGGTGGAGGCGGCCCTCGGCATCCTGACCGGGGACCCGAAGGTGGAGGCGATCCTCTTTAATATCTTCGGCGGCATCACCCGGTGCGACGACGTGGCAAACGGCATCAAATCGGCCTTCGCCAAGAGGCCCACGGGCCTGCCGATCGTCATCCGCCTGACCGGGACGAACGAAGAGGTGGCGAAGAAGATCCTCCGGGACGCGGGCTACACGAGCGTGACCGGCATGGACGACGCGGTGAAAGCCGTGGTGAAGGTCGCGAAGAGAGGGGAGGCGTAGTCATGAGCATCCTCATCGACAAGAAGACGAGACTCGTCGTCCAGGGGATCACGGGGCGGGACGGCTCCTTTCACACGAAACAGATGATGGATTACGGGACGAACGTCGTCGCCGGCGTGACCCCCGGCAAGGGGGGATCGAAGTTCGAGGGCGTGCCGATCTTCGATTGCGTCCACGACGCGGTCAAGGAGACGGGGGCGAACGTGTCGGTCATCTTCGTGCCGCCGGTCTTCGCGACGGACGCCATGTACGAAGCGATCGACGGCGGGATCGGCCTCGTCGTGGCGATCACCGAGGGGGTGCCCGCCCTCGACATGATCGGCGTGTACGATTCGCTCCGGAGGAACGGCGTCCGCATGATCGGCCCGAATTGCCCGGGGCTCATCTCGCCCGGAAAGGCGAAGGTGGGAATCATGCCCGGCCGGATCCACAAGAAGGGCCCGGTGGGCGTGGTCTCCCGGAGCGGCACCCTCACCTACGAGGTGGTGGCCAGCCTGATGGCGGTCGGGCTCGGCCAGTCGACCTGCATCGGCATCGGCGGCGACCCCATCGTCGGATCCAACTTCCTCGATCTCCTTCCCCTCTTCGAGGCGGATCCGGAGACGGAAGGGATCGTGCTGATCGGCGAGATCGGCGGCGCCGAAGAGGAGCGGGCGGCGGCGTACATCAAGAAACACGTCACCAAGCCGGTGGTCTCGTTCATCGCGGGGCAGACGGCCCCTCCGGGCAAGCGGATGGGCCACGCCGGCGCGATCATCGCGGGAGGGAAGGGAACGGCGGCGGAGAAGATCGAGGCCCTCGAGGCGGCGGGAATTCCGGTGGCCCCCATCCCGTCCGAGATCGGTCCGTTGATGAAGGAAGCCCTAAAGAAGAGATCCAAGAGGTCGACGAAGAAGAAGGTCGTGCCGGAAAGCGCGAAGAAGCCGACAAAGAAGAAAACCGCGAAGAAGCCGGCAAAGAAGAAAGCCGCGAAGAAGCCGGCAAAGAAGAAGGCGGCCGCGAAGCCGACGAAGAGGAAGGCCACGACGAAGAAGACAACGAAGAAGAAAGCGATCGTGAGGCCGGCGAAGAAGAAGGCCGCCGGGAAGAGATGATCATGGTGAGTCGTACCCTGCTCATGGTGAAGCCCGACGCCACGGAGAGAAACCTCACCGGCAGGATTCTCGGGCGCCTCGAAGGGGCCGGATTCCACGTGCGGGGGATTCGGGCGCTCCGGCTCCGGAAGGAAGAAGCGGAGAGTTTTTACGCCGTTCACCGGGAGCGCCCCTTCTACGGGGAGCTCGTCGAATACATGATCTCCGGCGTGGTCGTCCCCGTGGTGTTGGAAATGGAGAACGCCGTTCCGGCCCTCCGGGATTTCATCGGGGCGACCAACCCGGCCAAGGCGCGGGAAGGATCGATCCGGAGGGACTTCGGGGTCGACATCCAACGCAACTCGGTCCACGCGTCCGACTCGCCGGAAAACGCGACCCGGGAAATCGGTTTCTTTTTCGCCGAGCGCGAACTGGTCTGATCCCGAACGCCGATGGCCACGGGGCGGGATGGTATGATGGAACGTAGAGTCCTTCTCGTCTCCTACTACTTCCCCCCCCTCGGCGGCGTGGGGGCCTTCCGGGCCTTGAAGCTGGCACGATACCTTCCCCGCCTCGGCTGGAAGCCGTGGGTGCTCACTCCCGAGCCGGCCTACTACTACTGCATCGACCCGACGCTCTCCCGCGAGATCGACGAATCGGTTCGGGTGATCCGGACGGAAAGCCTCGATCCGTTCCGACTCTTCGGCCGCGTCAAACGACCTTCGAAAGAATCGGCCACCGACGGCGCCGGGAAGGACCCGCTCTTCGGCCGGATCACCCGGGCCGCGAAGGGCGTGAACACCTGGCTCTTCGTCCCCGACAACAAGATCGGCTGGCTCCCCTTCGCTTCCCGAGCGGGGACGCGCCTCGTCCGGGAGGAGAAGATCGATCTGGTCTACACGATCAACGTCCCCCAGACCTGCCATCTGATCGGCCGGGCGATCAAGCGGGCCACGGGTGTGGCGTGGGTGGCCGATTTCCGGGACGCCTGGACCGCCAATCCCGACCTTCCGGCCCCGACGCCCCTCCACCGGTTCCTCTCGGGAAGGCTCGAGCGATCGGTCCTCCGGGAGGCGGACGGCGTGGTCGCCGTGAACGACACGATCCGCGGGATCCTCGCGGGAGCGGCGGGGGGGCGGGGTGGGCGTTTCACGACCATCCACAACGGCTATGACCCCGAGGATTTCGACGGCCTCCGGAAGATCGAGTCGGACCGGTTCACCATGGTTTTCGTCGGCACCTTTCATCGGAGGACCGATCCGCGCCTCCTGCTGGAACCGTTCCGGCGATGCTTCGAGTCGGGGCGGATCGACCGCGGGAAGGCACGGCTCGTCGTGGTCGGCGCTCAGAGCGAGCGCGTGCGGGAGGCGGCCCGGGAACTTCGCCTCGAGAAGGACGTGGAGTTCACCGGCTTTCTCGCCCACCGGGAGAGCCTCGCGTGGATGGCGTCGGCGGACCTCCTCCTTCAGGTCATCGCCGCCGGTCCGGGGAGCGAGCAGATCGTCTCCGGAAAACTGTACGAATACATGGCCGCCGGCCGGCCGGTGCTCACCATCGGCCCTCCCGGCGAGGCCCGCGTCATGGTGGAGCGACTCCGTCTCGGCGCCCGCGCCGAGGTGACGCGGCCCGACGAGGTGGCCGGCGCCCTGGCGGCCGCTTACGAGGCTTGGCGTTCCGGCACCCTCCGGCACGATCCGGACCGGCCCGGCATCGAAGAACTCTCCTTCCCCCGGCAGACCGAGGCGCTCGACCGCTTCCTCCGGTCGGTTCTCTCCCCCGGAGCCCCGCACGGTTTTTGATCGAACGCCCAAAAACATGCCATATGAGGACCCGCATCCGCTCGATCGGGCCTCTGCCCTCTTGCTCCTCCGACCTCTCGAAGAAACTCGGTATCTCGTTGTAATATAATAAAATACCATTAGGCAGCCCAACCCATTTCACTGTGTTGGCATGGGAGATGCTAAGACCGCGCAATGGATCGTGATGTCTCCGCCGCCCGGACGTGGCGCTCGGCGCTCGAGGCGTTTGGAACCGGGGGAGGCGAACCGGGAAAGGAAGAAAATGAACAAGACGAAGCTCGTCGCTTATGTGAGCCGGAAGACGAAGATGGCGCCGAAAGAGGCGAAGTGGGCCGTCGACTGGACCCTGGACGGGATCAAGTACTACTCGAAGTCCCGCACGGGCATCAAGCTGACCGGTTTCGGCAACTTCAAGTGCGTCGGCGACAAGCCGAAGCGCAAATGGAACTCCCGCACGAAGAAGTACACCTACGTGCAGGGCCCGAAGACCGTTCAGTTCACTCCGAACAAGATGTACCGCGAATACGTGATGAAGTAGGGCCGGACGAACGAGGTCCGACGAGAGCGCCCACCGTTCGCGGTGGGCGCTTCTCTTTTCTCCCCGCATTGCCCACGTCGCGTTGACACTCCCCATCCCCTTGCCTATACTCGCGCCGAATTCGACAGAACGAGAACCTCGAAGGCCATCGAAGCGTCTGAGGAGGGGGAGGAAGGCATGCCGGTTTCCAACATCCTGCTGTCCGGCGACATGGAGCGGAGCATACCGACCTTGATCATGCAGTCGGGGCCGGTGGCCAAGGCCGTGCTTCTGGTGCTCCTCTTCTTCTCCGTCGTCTCCTGGGCGATCATGCTCCAGAAGCTTTTCCGGTTCCGGTCCCTGGTGCTCGGGTCGCGCCGCTTCTGGGCCGTGTACGACGGACCGGGCGATCTCGGCGCCGCCCTGAGACGGTGCACCTCCGCCGCCTACGCCGCGACCCCCCTCCGGAACCTGCTGATCGCCGGCCTCCGGGAAGGGCACGGAGCGGGAGCGACGGGCGAACTCCCCGGCACCGTCTGGGACCGTCCCGGCGGCCTCCCCGGGGCCCGGAAGGACCGGATCGAGCGGGCCATGGAAAGGAGCGCCCTCGCGGAGCTCGCCGTTCTCGAAAGACACCTTCCCTTTCTCGCCACCACGGCGAACGTATCCCCCTTTCTCGGCCTTTTCGGCACGGTGTGGGGCGTGATGAGCGCCTTCCTCGCCATGGGCGTGAAAGGATCGGCCAGCCTCTCCGTCGTCGGTCCCGGAATCGCCGAGGCGCTGATCACGACCGTCGCCGGCCTCGCTGCGGCGATCCCCGCGGTGGTCGCCTATAACCACTTCCTCGGCCGGCTCCGGCGCCTGTCGATCGACTTGGAGCGGTTCCGGTCTTCCCTCGCCGACCGTCTCACCCGGGAGGGAAGCGATGCCGATGCATGAGTACGAGCCCCTCTCCCAGGTGAACGTGACTTCCCTCGTCGATGTGACTTTGGTTCTTCTCATCGTGTTCATGCTTACGGCGCCTCTCCTCTCGGAGGGGGTGGACGTCGATCTTCCCCAGGCGAAGGTCCAGGGGATCGACATGAGCGATTCGTGGGTGGTCACGGTGGCGAAGGACGGCTCGGTCTTTCTAAACGAGCGGCGACTCTCTTTCGAGGAGATGGCCGCCGAGATCGAGACCCGGGTCGTCGCCTCCGGAGCGCGGGAGGTGTACGTCCGGGGGGACGGCGCGGTCCCGTACGGGACTGTGGTCCGCCTGATCGGCATCTTGAAGGGGGCGGGCATCCAGAACGTCGGTCTCGTCTCCCGTCCGGAGGAGGCGGCCGGTGGACGGTAGGAACCTCCGTCCCTTCGTTCTCCTGTCCATCGCCGTCCATGTGCTTCTCTGTTTCCTTTACGTGAACGCAGTGCGGGCGAGGGTCCCCGTTCCCCGCCCTCCGGTCTACCGGGTGAGCATCGTCGAGCTGCAGCCGGAGAAGAAGGCGGTTCCCGTTCCCGAAGCGCCTAAGAAAGAGGTGAAGCTCCCGGAGCCGGAACCGGAGAAGCTCCCGGAGCCGGAAGTGCAGATGGTCCCGGAACCGGAGCCGGAGAAGATCCCGGAGCGGATCCCCGAAAAGCCTCGGCCGAAGAAGAAGGAGCCGGAGAAGAAGCCGGAACCCGAGAAGGAAGAGAAGAAGGCTGAGCCGATGAAAGAGACCGTGAAGGCGGAGACGCCGAAGGGGGTCACCTCCAGCACGGGCGCCGTGACCGTGGAGGCGGAGGATTTTCCTTTCGCCTACTACCTGGCGCTGATCGAGGCCCGGATCGGCGGTCGGTGGATGCCCCCCCGGGGGTTGGTCGGGGGGGGGAGGATGCCGAAGGCGACGGTCCGCTTCGAGATCGAGCGCAGCGGCTCGGTCCGGAGCGCCCACCTTTCGGTCTCGTCGGGTGTTCCCTTTTTCGATCAGTCGGCGCTCCGGGCGGTGAACGAGTGCAATCCTTTTCCGCCTCTTCCGGAGGGATTCCCGGGGGAGCGGCTGGGGGTGAACTTTGTCTTTACGTTTGGAGGTTAGCCTGCCGGTCGTCTTGGCGGTTCTATTCGCCGCCGCCGGGGCGGCCCAGGCGCAAACGGAAGTCTGGCTCGGCGTCACCAAGTACCGGACCGAGCGGATCCCGATCATCCTCCGGCCTTTCACGGGGGACGAGCGCCTCGCCGAGACCCTGAACGCCGTGGTCTCCCGGGACCTCTCGATCTCGGGGTTCTTCGACATGATCCCACCCCACGGTGCGGACTCGGTGAGGGCCCGGGCGACCGTCGACGCCTTCATCGACGCCGGGGAAGGGGTTCTGCAGGGGTCGATCCACCAGGCGCCGGGGGGGGAGCGGATCGCGTCGTCCCTCCAGGACCTCGGCGCCTCCGGTCCCCGGGACGGGGCGCACCGCTTTTCGGATGACGTGATCTATCATCTGACCGGAGAGCGGGGAATCTCCCGAACCCGGATTGCCTTCGTCCGCTCCGACGGGAGAAACTCGGAGATCTGCGTGGTCGACTGGGACGGTTCGAATCTCCGCAAGGTGATCTCCGACGGCACGGTGAACCTGACGCCGGAGTGGTCCCCCGAGGGGGGGATCCTCCTCTACACGTCCTACGCCGAAGGGGACCCGGACATCTTCTGGCGCGAAGTGGAGCGGGGGACCGGCGGCCCCGTGATCCGTTCCCCCGGCATGACCAGCGCCCCCGCCTGGTCCCCCGACGGGAAGCGGATCGCCCTCATGATGACCCGGGACGGGGACTCGGAGATCTACGTGATGAAGAGGGACGGCACCGGTCTCGGGCGGCTGACCCATCACCGGGGGATCGACACCTCGCCGGCGTGGGCGCCGAACGGGCGGCAGATCCTCTTCGTCTCCGACCGGAGCGGCGGACCCCAGGTCTACCGGATGAACGACGACGGATCGGATGTCCGGCGGCTCACCTTCGGCGGGGACTACAACGCCTCCCCGAAGTGGTCCCCCCGGGGGGACCGGATCGCCTACGCCTCCCGGGAGGAGGGGGGGTTCCAAATCCGCGTTCTTGACCTGGTCGATCAGGAATCGTATCTTTTGACCGCCCAGAGTGGCAACAACGAGGATCCGGAGTGGTCCCCGGATGGAAGGCACCTGGTTTTCACTTCCTCACGAACCGGGAAGAGAAGGCTCTACGTGATGCAGGCGGACGGCAGCGGTGTCCGCCTTCTTGTGCCGGGCGAGGGAGAGGACTACTCGCCGTCCTGGTCTCCACGGCCCCGCTTCTAGAGCGGCGGCCACGAAAGGGAGAGGCAGAAATGTCGAAGAGAACCCCGTTCGCGATCTTGGTGGTCATGCTCATGATCCTACCCCTCATCGCCTCGTGCGGATCGAAGAAGGAGATTCCGCTGCCCGAGCCGATCGAGAAGGCTCCCGCGCCGGTGAAAACCGAGCCGGTGCCGGAACCGAAGCCGGTGGTGGAAGTCGATCCCGATCAGAAGTACGACTTCCAGAACATCCACTTCGAGTTCGACAAGTTCCGTCTGCAGCCGCAGGCCCAGAGCATGTTGACCGAGCACGCCAAGGTCCTCATGCGGAACCCGGGCTGGTCGGTGCGGATCGAGGGCCATTGCGACGAGCGGGGCACGGTCGAGTACAACCTCGCCCTCGGCGAGAAGCGGGCGAAATCGGCGCAGGACTTTCTCGTTCGCTACGGCGTCAAGGCGGACAAGATCGGGATTATCTCCTACGGCAAGGAGCGCCCCGTCGACGCGGGCCACAACGAAGAGGCGTGGGCGAAGAACCGGCGCGCCGAGTTTCATGTGAGTCGTTAGGGGGATCGATGAGACCGTTCCGGATCGGCGCGCTTCTCGGGATCGGGGCCCTCCTCGGCGCCGGCTGCTACGGCAAGCAGCTGGTGCGGGGCCCCATCACCACCGACGAGAACGCCCGGGAGATCGCCGCCCTCCGGGAGGGGCAGGCGGAGGGCGAAGAGCGGCTGGTCCGCATCGAGGGGCTCTCGGAAGAGCAGATGGAGATCCTCCGCGCCCTGCGGGCCGAGATCACCGCGGGGAGGGAGGAGGTGCTCGGCCGGATCGACGCTCTCGACCAAAGCCTCGGAGAGACCAACGAGCGGGTGGAGAGGATGGACGGGAAGCTGGACCGGGTACGTTACCGGCTCGGCTCCGCGCCGTCTCCTCCCGCCGGCTCCGAAACCGGGCAGACGGACGAGGCCGCGGTGGTCGTCGATCCGAAACCGCTCTTCGACGCCGCTTATCTCGACCTCGTCCGGGGAAACTACCGGGCGGCCCTTGCCGGATTCGACGCCTATCTCCAGGCCTATCCGAGGAGTTCCCTCTCCGACGACGCCCTTTACTGGATCGGAGAGTGCTACCTCGCCGAAGGGGAGCCCGGGGAGGCGGCGGAACGGTTCGCCCGGATCGAGCGGGACTTCCCGGACTCGGAGCGGATTCCCGCGGCCCTGCTGAAGCGGGCGACCTGCTTTCTCGAGTTGGGGGACCCGGGTGAGGCGCGGAAGATCCTGACCCGCCTCGTCGACGAGTTTCCGGGGTCCGTCGAAGCGCCTCTTGCGAAGGAGAAGCTGAAGGAGACCGGCTAGGCCGCGTTTCTCTTCAGTTTCCTACTGCGGCCGCGGCTCGGAGGCTGCGAGGCCTCCTTTCCGTCGCCGCTTCCTCAGCGGGGCCCGTCGGGCGCTTTGACTTATCGCGACGGTTAGGAGCGATAAGTGTTAGCGCCCGGGGGGAGGATCTTATGGCCCCGCCTCCGGGAGCGGCTCGTCCCAGTCGGCCTCTCGCCGTCCGATCCACATCCTCGCTACGGAAACTGGCGAGAACCGCGGCCTTCCGGCTCCGTTTACGGACTCGGGGGGAAACGACTGTGCGGACAGGGCGGGAATAGATGTGGCTGATGCAAACCGGATCAGAACGGAAGTTGCTCTGCTTCTTGTCGTCCTCTCCCTTCACTGCGGGGGGGGCGGAGAAGAGGACGGGGCCCTCGTCTTTCCCCGCTTTCCCGATCCCATCCTCCGGTTCGACATCGAAAACGACTCGACGACGGCGGCCCTCGCCGTCCGGGACGGCGTCTGGTGGATCGTCTCCCCCATCGAGGACCGGGCGGACTCGTCGATGATCGACGGGCTGATCCGCAGTCTTCGGGGGGCGGCGGTGCTGGGCATCGCGGACGAAGACCCCCCATTCGCCCGGTCGTACGGGCTCCGTCCCCCCCGGGCCCGGGTGACGGTCGGCGGACGGGAGATCCTCGTCGGCCTCCGCAGCCCCGGCGGGGAGGGAGTCTACATCTCCGAACCCGGCGTGAAACGGGTGCTCCTCGCGACGGGGAAGATGGCTCCGATTCTCGATCTTCCCCTTCGCCGCCTGAGGGACCATCGACTCCTCCGTTTTCCCCCCTCCGAGGTTCGCCGCGTGAGCGTGGAGCAACGCGGCCGGAGCTGGACGATCGAACGGCGCGGGGACGATCGGTGGTTCGTCGCCGAGGCGGGGCTCCGGGCGGATCCGAAGTTCCCGTGGGGGGTCGTCCGGGCAGTGAACGTCTCGAGGATCCACTCGTTCTCGGAGGAGACGGAGTTCCGGGAGGGGCCGAGGCCTTTCCGCGTGACCGTGGGGTGGGCGGGGGGAGAGGGGACCCTCGAAATCGGCGACGCCGTTCCCGAGACCTCGCTCCTCCTCGCCCGCGCCACCGACCGCCCGGGTCTGTTTCGCCTGCCCCGGTACGTTCGGGACTCCCTCTTCGCCCACGCCGCGGAGCCCCTCGATCGGTCGCTCCTGGGGCTCGATCCCTTGGAGGCGGATCGTGTCAGACTCATCGAGGGGGGGAATGAAGTGTGCACTCTCGCGAGAACGGGAAAGGGGTGGACGGTGACGAAGGGAGAGACCTTCCCCGCCGATCCGGCCCGGACCCGGGCGTGGCTCCGGAACCTCGGGAACCTGGAGGCGATCGCCTTTCTCCCCCCCGGCGCGCCTGACGAAGAGGTGACGCCCCGGTGGACGGTGGAAGCGGACGGCGAGACGGTCTCCGTCATCGAGGGGGGTGCCGGGTTCGTCGCGCGCCGTGAAGGGGAGAGGGGCGCTCTGATTCTTCCGGACGGCGCGAGGGCGGTCTTCTCCGTCACCCTCGGCGATCTGCTCGTTCCCGCGACGCCTCCGGAACGATAAAAAAACCGCCGGGAGGGTCCCGGCGGTCTTTCGATCGATCCGAGTCCTACAGCATGGTCTTGTAGGACTTGCCCGCTTTGAACCGAACGTTCTTGCTCGCCGAGATCTTGATGCTCTCGCCGGTCTGCGGGTTGCGTCCCATGCGGGCCTTGCGGCGGCTCACGGTGAAGCTGCCGAAGCCGGCCAGCTGGACGCCTTCCTTCTTCTTCGTGTTCTTCTTGATCGTGTCGAACGTGGCGTCGATGACGTCCCGGGTCTGACGCTGGGACAGGTTGGTCATCTGCGCGACCTTCGCTACCAGTTCTCCTTTGTTCACGGCTCACCCCCTGGGTTGAGAGTTAATGGTTCCGAACCGGCCGTAAATTATCGTCGGACCGGGGGAGTGTCAACAAAAAAAACGCGGAAACCCGCGTTTTTCTCACGTTTTTTCACTCCCCCGGGGCCCGTCCCCGCGAGGGGGGTGGGTTCCCGGGAGGGCGTACCCGGAAAACCCGGGCCCCAAGGGACCGGTAGGCCCGGACCGAATCCGGAATCACTGGTTGGCCGCCTCCGCCTCCCGGAGCTTTCGGAAGTACTCCTCGAGGGCCGCCACCTGGGCCTGGGCCTGGCTTCGCTGCTTGAAAGTCCTGTCCGCCGCCGCCTGCTTGTAGTGGTTCAGGGCGTCCTCGTCCCGGTAGTCCTGCTGATACATGATGGCGAGCTGGAAGTGGGCCTCGCCGAGGTCGGGCTTCCGCTTCACCGCGTCGAGGTATTCCTTTTCCGCTGCCGCGCGGTTCCCGGCCTTCCGGTGGATCTCCGCGGAGTAGTAGTAACTCCGGTAGTCGCTCGGGTCGGCCTTCTTCGCCTCGGTGAAATGGGCGAGGGCCTTCTCGTTCTTGTTCTGCTGGTAGTAGATCAGGGCGAGCCGGTAATGGGCGAGTCCCACGCCCTCCGGATCGTCGTCGAGGGTAAGGTACTTCTCGAGGTGGGCGGCCGCGGCGTCGTACTTCTTGGTCTGCTTGGCCCCGTCGAACTCGTACAGGCCGAGCCGGAGATAGGCCCGCGGGTAACCCCGCGGGTCGAGGCCGATCAGTTTCTCGTACTCCGCCTTGGCGTTCGTGGGTTTCTTCATCTTGTGGTACAGGTTTCCGAGGCCGTAACGGACACTGGCGCTCCGGGGCTCGATCTCCAGCGCCTTGCGGAAGTGCTTCTCCGCGTCGGCGAAGTTCGAAGTCGCCACCTCGTAGTGGCCGATGCCGACGAGAGCGTCGTAGTTTTCCTCGTCGTACTCGAGGACCGTCAGATACTGGGTCTTCAACGTGACCCAATCCTCCAGTTTCTCCGCGGCCCGGGCGGCGTTCACCCGGGCATCCCAGTACTCGCCGTCCGCCTCGACGGCGGCGAGGAACTTCTCCTTCGCCTGTTCGAACTTCCCCCGGTCCATCAGGGCGATGCCCTCCTCGTTCAGCTGAAAGGCCTCTTCGCTCACCCCGAGAGCGGCCGTGGCGCCCGCGAGGAGCAGGACCAGGATTCCGAGAATCAGAGGCGATCGCTTCACCATCATGTCTTCACACCTCCGTGAACTTGGAGAAGGAACGGCGTTTCGATTCGAGCGGTCCGACCGTACCAAGGTGCCGCCGGGCGTGTCAAGATCGCCGCCCGCGCCCCGGGGGGAACCGCTCCGCGCCTTCTCCACATGCTTCGACGGAAATACCCCCTGCCCCGGCGGAGGGTTCCGGGGGCCGCCCGAAGCGGGACCTGAACCGGTCCTCCGGCAATGGGTTGCGGAGGCTGATCGTGAACGCCACTCCGGAGGTCCGGCGGAGAGACCGTGGAGGTTGACGCTCGCGGGAGCGGATGGTATAGGGTATGCTTCGAACTTGAGAGGAGGAGTTCTCGATGAAACGGGGTGCGGGGCTCTCGGCGATGGCGATCGGGGCGGTCCTCACCGCCGCCGGCGTGTCGGCGAACGACCAGGTCGGTACGCGCAGCTTTCCCTTCCTGCGGATCGGCGTCGGGGCCCGGGCCGTCGGCATGGGGGAGGCGTACACGGCGGTCGCCGAAGGGGCCGAGGGGCTCGAGTGGAACCCGGCAGGGATCGGCCAGCTCAACCACGCCGCCCTTTCGACCGAGTACATGAGCTACCTCGAGGACATTCACGGGGGGTCCGTCGTCTTCGCCCAGCCGGTCGGACGGAGAACGACCTTCGGTCTCTCCCTCCGCTTCTTTTCGATCCGCGACATCCCCCGGACCACCCTCGAGAATCCGACAGGCGACGGGCTCGGCGACTTCACCTCCACCGACCTCTGCCTCAAGGGCTCCCTGGCGTACCGGCTCGGCCGGAACATCTTCGTGGGGGCTTCGGGCGCGATCGTCACGGGCGCCATCGATCAGGAGAGCGCCCTCGCCATGTCGGCCGACTTCGGGCTGCTCATGAGGAACTTCTGGCGCCGGCTCCGGATCGGGGGGACGGTCCGTAATTTCGGCACGGTGAACTCCGGTTACCTCCAGGAGGCCGACCCTCTCCCCACGCGGGTCGCCGCCGCCGCCGCCTACCCGTTCTTCGACCGGCGGCTCCTCGTCGCGGGCGAGTGGAGCTGGGCGGTCGATTGGGACAACAGCCTCGATGTCGGCGTCGAATGGGAAGGGGTGACCGATTTCTTCCTCCGCGCCGGCTACCGGTCCCATTTCTCCGAGGTCCGCGACCGGAGCGAGGACGGCGATCTTGCGGGGCTGACCTTCGGGCTCGGCCTCCGGAAGATCCGGGGGTACCGGTTCGACTACGCCTACGCTTCCATGGCGGATCTGGGAGGCACCCATCGCTTCTCCTTCTCATGGGTCTTCAAGTAGCCGGTGGATCCCGGTAGGATTCCGCTGCGGTCCGGGATCAGGGGCTGCGAGAACTTTCCTCCTACGTCGCTTCCTCATTGTAGCTTCGGCTACGATTCCGGGAGCTCCTCGTGCGGAAAGCCCTCTCGCCTCCCTCCCCCTGGACCTCGCGACGAATCCTCCCGCCATCCACCGGCTATTGGAAAACTGATCGGGCGGAGGAGTCCCTTCGGATCATTCTCGGTACGGATTCTGAGCGGAACGGGAACCAGAAAAGGGAGGTTCGATTTGCGAGTACTGGTCGTCGGCAACGGGGGAAGGGAGCACGCGATGCTCCATTCTCTGGCCCGGTCTCCGGAAAAGCCGGAACTGGTCGCCTATCCGGGGCGGGAGGGTTTCGATCCGCCCGCCCGGGTCGCCGCCGGGGGCGGGGGGCTCTCTCCCGTCGAGATCCTCGCGGCGGCGAGGCGGGAAGGGGCGGACCTCACGCTGATCGGCCCGGAAGCGCCTCTCGTCGAAGGCGTGGCGGATCTCTTCGCCGCGGAGGGGATGTCCCTCTTCGGTCCTTCCCGGGAGGCGGCGCGGCTCGAAGGGAGCAAGTGCTTCACCAAAGAGGTGGTCGCCGCGAGCGGCGTCCCCACGGCGCGGTCCGTGATAGTCCGATCGATGGAGGACGTCCCCGGCGCGATCGCCGCCCTCGGCCTTCCGGCGGCGGTCAAGGCGGACGGTCTCGCCGCGGGCAAGGGGGTGGTCATCGCCGGGACCGGGGAAGAGGCGGCGGCGGCGGCGCGTGCCTTTCTCGTGGGGAAGACGCTCGGGGGAGCGGGGGATACTTTGCTCTTCGAGGAGTTCCTCCGGGGAGAGGAACTGTCGGTGCTCGCCCTCGTTCGGGACGAGGACTTCGTCCTGTTTCCCCCGTCGAGGGACTACAAGCGGATTGGCGAGGGGGGCACCGGACCGAACACGGGGGGCATGGGTGCGATCTCGCCCGTCCCCGGCATCGACGGCGGCTTTCTCGAGGAGATCGGGGACCGGGTGTTTCGTCCGGTCCTCCGGACCATGAGGGAGAGGGGCGCCCCCTACCGGGGGATCCTCTACGCGGGGCTCATGCTGACCGCGGAGGGGCCGAAGCTCCTCGAATTCAACTGCCGCTTCGGCGATCCGGAAACCCAGGCGGTGCTCGAGCGGCTGGAGGACGATCTCCTCCCCCGGTTCGCGGCGGTCGCCCGGGGGGAGTGGGACCCGGCGCCCCTTCGCGCCCGCGACGGGGCGGCGGCGTGCGTCGTCCTCGCCTCGGCCGGATATCCGGCGAAGGCGGAGAAGGGCGATCCGATCGAGGGGCTGGACCACGGCCCGCCGGAGGGGGTGCTCCACCTGCACGCGGGCACGGCCCGGCGGGAGGGGAGGTGGGTCACCGCGGGGGGGCGGGTTCTCGGCGTGGTCGCCCGGGGGGCTTCCGTGGAGGAAGCCCTCGCACGGGCGTACGAAGAAGCGGACAAAGTCCGATTCCGGGGGAAACAGATGCGGAGAGACATCGGTAAGCCGGGGGTGCAGGGATGAGCCGGGGGAGACCGGCCGTGGGGATCGTGCTCGGCAGCGAAAGCGACCGGGCCGTGGCGAACGCGGCGGGGGCCATCCTCGACCGGCTCGGCGTGCCCTTCGAGGTGGTGATTGCTTCCGCCCATCGTCATCCGGACGAGGTGCGTCGCTACGCCCGGGGGGCCGAGCGGCGGGGCCTCAAGGTGATCATCGCCGTGGCCGGCCTCGCCGCGGCGCTCCCCGGTGTGATCGCCAGCCACACGAAGCTGCCCGTGCTCGGAGTCCCCGTGCCCGTGGGACATCTGAAGGGGATCGACGCGATCCTCTCCATGGTCCAGCTCCCGTCGGGCGTGCCCGTGGGGACCTTCGGTCTCGGGGAGACGGGGGGAAAGAACGCGGCCCTCTTCGCCGCGCGCATGCTCGCGCGGAGCGACGGGGCGCTCCGGACCCGCCTCGCCCGCTACATGAGCGCCCTCCGGGGGGGGGCGCGGGAGAAGAAGAAGTGACCGGACCCGCGGAGATCCTCCTCGCCGACGCGCGCGCGGCGCCGGGCGTCGACCGGATCGTTCGGGTGATCCGGTCGGGAGGCGTCCTCGCCTATCCGGCGGAGACCATGTACGGCCTCGGCGGAGACGGTCTTCGCGCCGACGTCGCCGTCCGGCTCGCCGCTCTCAAGGGGAGCCCGTCGGACAAGGCGTTTCTTCTTCTTCTCGACGACGAGGATCGATGGCGCTCCGTGGCCTCCCGGTTCCCCGAGGCGGCCCGCCGTCTCGCCCGAAAGTGGTGGCCGGGACCGCTCACGATCCTCCTGCCCGCGAGGGTCGACTGCGTCGCCGCCCGGGAGGGGAAGGTGGCGGTCCGGGTTCCCGATCTTCCCGCCCTTCGCCGGTGGATCGAAGCCGCCGGCGTCCCCCTCTTCTCCACATCCGCGAACCGGAGCGGCGAGGGTCCCGTTCGTGACCCGGCGGAACTCCGCGCGCTCTTCGGGGGCGGGATCGACCTTCTCGTCGCGGGCCCCCGTTTTCCCGCGGACGGTCCCCCCTCGACGGTGGTGGACGGCACCGTCGATCCGCCCCTGCTCGTCCGCGCGGGCGCCGTGCCATTCGCCCCATAGCCCTACCTCCCGTTTCTTGATTTAGTTGCGGCGATCCGATAGGCTCGGGTCTCGCGGATTCCCTGCGGCGGCGCTCCGCCGGGGTGAAGTGCCCGGAAGGGAAGATGAAGAAGCTGCTCCTGTTCGTCTGCACCGGAAACACGTGCCGGAGCCCGATGGCGGAGGGTCTCTTCCGGCGCTTGATCTCCGAAGATCCGGGATGGAACGTCGATGTCCTCTCGGCGGGGATTCAGGCCGCCCCGGGCGCGCCCGCGTCGGCCTTCGCGGTCCGCGCGGCGGCGGCGGAGGGCGTCGATATCGGGAATCACCGAGCCCGGCCGTTGACGGCGGAACTCGCGGGGCGGGCGGACGCGATCGTGGTCATGACCGCCGTCCACCGGGAAGAGGTGTTCCGACTTCTGCCGTCCGGAGGAGCCGAGGTTCTTCTTCTCCGGGATCTGCTCCCTCCGGGGGACCCCCGGGCGGGGACCGACTTCCCCGATCCCTTCGGCGGATCTCTCGAGGAGTACCAGGCCACTTTTCGCGAGATCGCGGAAGCCCTGAGCGAAGGACGGCGGCGGTTGACGCGGCTCCTCCGGCGGTCCCCGGGGGGAGAGTGACCCGGGAGGACGGCCACAGAAATCGAGGAGAGGACGCCCCGGCGGCTCACGGAGAAGGACCGATCGCGCGACGGACAAGGTGACGAAATGAGAATCTCCATCGGATCGGATCACGCGGGTTTCGAGAGAAGGAAGAAGGTCGCCGGGTGGCTCCGCGCGGCCGGCCACGAAGTGCTCGATCTCGGGCCCCGGAGCGACGGCTCATGTGACTACCCCGAGTACGCCTACGCGGTCGCCCGGAGCCTCCGGGCCGGCGACGCGGAGCGGGGCGTGCTCCTCTGCGGCACAGGCATCGGCATGTCGATGGCGGCGAACCGCGTCGGCGGCGTCCGCGCAGCCCTCTGCACGTCGCCGGAGATGGCGAAGTTGGCCCGGGCCCACAACGACGCCAACGTGCTCGTCCTCCCGGGAAGGCTCCTCTCCGACGGCGAGGCGGAGGAGATCCTCGACGCCTGGCTCGCCGTGGAATTCGAAGGAGGACGCCACGGGCGGCGGGTCGACGAGATCGACCGCCCCGCCTTCGGCGGCGGGAATCTGATGTCCCCGCCGGGGGGCGGCCACCCGTCGTTCCTCTTCGCCGCGGACCCGGAGATCGCCGCGGCGGTGGTCGGGGAGCGACGCCGCCAGGAGACGAAGCTCGAGCTGATCGCTTCGGAGAACTTCGCGAGCGAGGCGGTGCTCGAGGCCCTCGCGACGCCGATGAACAACAAGTACGCCGAGGGTTACCCGGGCAAGCGGTACTACGGCGGGTGCGAGTTCGTCGATGTCGCCGAGGAGCTCGCCATCGAGAGGGCGAAGAATCTGTACGGGGCGGACCACGCGAACGTGCAGCCCCACTCGGGGGCGTCGGCGAACATCGCGGCCTTCTTCTCTCTCCTCGAGTACGGCGACACGATCCTCGGCATGAGCCTCTCCCACGGCGGGCACCTCACCCACGGTCATCCCGTGAACTTCTCGGGCCGCTTCTTCAAGGTCGCCCAGTACGAGGTGAGCCGGGAGACGGAGGCCCTCGACTACGACGCCGTCGCCGCCGTCGCCCGGGAGGCAAAGCCGAAGATGATCATCGCCGGGTACTCCGCCTATTCCCGGACCATCGATTTCGCGGCGTTCCGGAAGATCGCCGACGACGTCGGGGCGTACCTGATGGTCGACATGGCCCACATCGCGGGCCTCATCGCCGCGGGGCTCCACCCGAACCCCGTGCCTTTCGCGGACCTCGTGACGTCCACGACCCACAAGACCCTCCGCGGCCCCCGGGGGGGTCTCATTCTATGCAAGGCGGAGCACGCGGAGGCAGTCGACAAGACGACGTTCCCCGGCATGCAGGGGGGCCCCCTCGAGCATTGCATCGCGGCCAAGGCTGTCTGCTTCCGGGAGGCGATGACCCCCGAGTTCCGGGCGTACCAGCAGCGGGTGATCGACAATGCCAAGGCCCTCGCCGCCTCCCTGATGAAGCGGGGGTTCGCGATCGTCTCGGGGGGGACCGACAACCATCTGATGCTCGTGAACCTGACCGACAAGGGGGTTTCGGGGAAGAAGATCGAGATCGCCCTCGACGAGGCGGGCATCACGGCGAACAAAAACACGGTCCCCTTCGATGAGAGGAAGCCGTGGATCACGAGCGGCATCCGGCTCGGGACGCCGGCGGTGACGACCCGCGGCATGGGGACGGACGAGATGGACCGGATCGCGGACCTGATCGCCCGGGTCGTGGAGGACCCGAAGAACGAGGAACATCTCGCGGCGGTCCGCGCCGATGTGGAAGATCTGTGCGCACGGTTCCCCTTGTACCGGGGATGAGAGAGAGGTAGGACGGAATGCGGTGCCCCTCGTGCGGAGAAGACAACGACCGGGTCGTCGATTCCCGTTCCGTGCGGGAGGGGCGGGCCGTCCGCCGCCGGCGGCTCTGTTCCGACTGTGGCCACCGGTTCACCACCTACGAGTACGTCGAGCCCTCCACGCTCTCGGTGGTGAAGAAGGACGGGCGGCGGGAACCGTACGACAGGGAGAAGCTCGCGGGGGGCGTGCTCACGGCGTGCGAGAAACGGTCCGTCTCCCGGGACGAGATCGACGCCCTGGTCGATCGGGTGGAGGCCGCCATCGGCGAGGGGGGGGGGAACGGGAGGTGATGAGCCAGGAGATCGGCGAAGCGGTGATGAAGGAACTCCGGACGCTGGACGAGGTCGCCTACGTCCGGTTCGCGTCGGTCTACCGCCGTTTCAAGGACGTGGGCGAGTTCCTCGACGAGGTCCGGTCGCTGCTCGACTGAACGGGTGGAAAGGCGCGGAGGGCCGATGGCGCCGGAAGAGAAGACGGGAAAGAAGCGGGAAGGCAAGGAGATGCCTTTCCTCGAGCACCTCGAGGAACTCCGGGGCGTCCTCCTCCAATCGTTCGTCGTCGTCGGGGCCCTCGCCCTGGTCGCCTGGTTCGTCGCCCCCGGGGCGGTGGACGTCATGACCGCCCCCGCGGGACGGCTCGTCTTCCTCGGGCCCGCCGAGGCCTTCACGCTCCGGCTGAAAGTCTCTCTCTTCCTCGGATTCCTCGTCGCCCTCCCCTTCGTGCTGTTCAAAGTGTGGAGCTTCGTGGCGCCCGGTCTCTTCGAGAAGGAAAAGAAGGCCCTCGGCCTCGTGGTGGTCGGCTCCACGGTCCTCTTCATCGCCGGCGCGCTCTTCGGATTCTTCGTGCTCGTTCCCTTCGCCTTCCGCTTCCTTCTCGGTTTCGCGACCGACAACCTCCAGCCCATGATCTCGGCGGGGAACTACTTCGGTTTCGTCACGAAGCTGGTCATCGCCTTCGGCGTCGTCTTCCAGCTCCCCCTCGTGGTCTCGATGCTGACCTACGCGGGTCTGGTGAAGGCGGACTGGCTTCTCCGGAACTGGAAGCTCGCCCTCGTCGTGATCGCCATATGCTCCGCATTCCTGACGCCCCCCGACGTGGCCTCCCAGATGATGATGGGGATCCCGGTCACGGCACTCTACTTCCTCTCCGCCGGGCTCTCGATCCTGATCGAGCGCCGGAAGAGGAGGGAGAAGGAGGCGGCGGAGGAGGAGGAAGGCGAAGAGGACGAAGAGGAAGTCGAGGAGCCGCCGGGGGGGGAGGAGGAGGAGGGATGATCCGCTTCGCCGAAGCGACGGCCCGGGAGGCGGGGGAACTGCTTCTCCGACACTACCGGGAGGGGATTCCCGGCGGCGTGAGCTTCAAGGGGGAGAAGGACCTGGTCACCGCCGCCGACGAGGCGGCGCAGCGGCTGATCGTGGAGCGCATCGCCGCGCGGTTCCCCGACGACCGGATCGTCGCGGAGGAGGAGGGGGGAAAGAGCGAGGGGGGGGATGCGGTCTGGTACGTGGACCCTCTGGACGGCACGACGAATTTCGTCCACCGCTACCCGCTCTTTTCCGTCTCCATCGCCCGCGCCTGGGAGGGAGAAGTCCGCCTGGGGGTGGTCCACGTTCCGGTGCTCGGAGAAACCTTCCGCGCCCGGGAGGGGGAAGGGGCGTTCCTGAACGGGGAGCGTCTTTCGGTGAGCGCCGTGGACCGGCCGATCCTCTCTCTCGTGGCGACCGGTTTCGCCTGTGTCCGCTCCGACCGGATCCCGGACGGCGTGCCCATCTTCGGCCGGGTCGTTCACGAGGTGCAGGGAGTGCGGCGGGGGGGATCGGCGGCCATCGATCTGGCGTACACCGCCGCCGGCCGGTTCGACGGGTTTTGGGAGATGAACCTGAACGCCTGGGACGTGGCGGCGGGCATCTTGCTCGTACGGGAGGCGGGGGGCGTGGTCACCGACTTTCTCGGAGGCGACGAGATGATCCGGCGCAAAGAACTCGTGGCGGGGAACCCCGCGATCCACCGGTACCTTTTGGACCGGATTGCCCGCACCGCCGAGGAGGAGGGATGGGAACTGGAGACTCCCGTCTGAGCGAAGGGGCCCGGAAGAGGGCCCACGCCGCCCTTCCCCTGACGGCGCTCCTTCTCGGCGCGGGCCTCTTTCTCGTGGTCGGTGCAGGAGGAAAGGGGGGCTCGCTCGGAGAGTTCGCCGGCCGTCTTCCCGCCGGACTCCTCGCCGTGGGGGCGGCCGCTCTCGCCGGGATTCTCTTCCGGGCGACGGACCGGGCGGGGGCGGTGGTCGGATCTCTTCTTGGGCTTCTGATCTACGGGTGCATGGGGCCCGGGGGGTTCGGCGCGGCGGCCCTCTTCGTCCTCCTCGGATCGGCCGCTTCCCGGCTCCGGCGGGGGAGACGAATGCCACGGAGCGCCCGGCACGCCTTCGCCAACCTCTCGCTCCCCGCCTTTCTCTCCCTTCTCGTCTTCGCCGCCGGCGGGCCGGTCCTCCGGGCGGCTTTCGCGGCCTCCCTGGCCGCCTCCCTCTCCGACACGGTCTCCGGAGAGGTGGGGCTCCTTTCCCGCCGGCCTCCCCGGCTGATTCTCGGGTGGGCACGGGTCGCTCCGGGGACCGACGGGGGAGTGACGCCTCTCGGAACCGCCGCCGGGGCCGCCGGTTCCGCCGTTCTCTCCCTCGCGGCGGCCGCCTGGGGGGTCATTCCCCCGGATCTCTTGCCGGTGGTGGCGCTCGCCGGTTTTGCGGGGACCTTGACGGACAGCCTTCTCGGGGCCACGGCGGAGCGGGCGGGGCGCCTCGGGAACGAAGAAGTGAACTTCCTCGCCGCCACGTCGTCGGCCCTCCTGGCCGCGGCGGGGACGGCCCTCCGGATCTCCTGAAGGGGGTCCTTGGAACCGATTGAAAAACCAAGCGGTTTCGCTTGACAGGCGGGGGGCGGGGTGGTTCAATGAGCCTGTTCTGATTGGTGAAGCCCGCTCCCCCGGCGCGCGGCGCCGAGAAAGGAGGCAACTCCATGACGAAGGCGGACCTGGTCGAACAGATCGCCGGAAGCACCGGACTCACGAAGAAGGACACCGCCGAAGCGGTGGACGAATTCCTCAAGGCGATCAAAGGCGCTCTTCGAGACGGGAAACACATCGAAATCCGTGGCTTCGGGACTTTCAAAGTGAAAGAGCGCAAGGCCCGTACGGCCAGGAACCCCCGAACGGGGGACCCGGTCCCGTTGCCGGCGCGCAAGGTACCGGTTTTCAAGGTCTCGAAGGAGCTGAAAACCCGCATCAATCAGGACGAAGCGTAGTTCGCACACTTCCGGCCGGCGAAGGGCAGCCCGCGCGTTTCGCCGAACGTGGCCGTCTGCCCGCGCCGCCCGAGGACGGAGGCCCATGGGCCTGTTCATCGCTTTCGAGGGACTGGACGGGGCGGGAACCACGACGCAGGCGCGGCTCCTCGCGGACCGCCTCGAATCGGAGGGGTTCCCCGTTCATCTGACCAAGGAACCCTCCGAGGGTCCCGTCGGCAATCTCATCTCGCTCGTGCTGAAACGGCGGCTCGTGTCCCCTTCCGTCGGCCGTCCCCTCGACCCCTTTCCGGACGAACTCCTCGCCCTCCTCTTCGCGGCGGATCGCATCGATCATCTTCACGCGGAGATCCTGCCCAAGCTGAGAGAAGGAACGGTGGTCATCAGCGACCGGTACCTCCTCTCCTCCTACGCGTACCAGTCCCTCGGATGCGACTTGAAGTGGGTCCGAGAAGTGAATGCCCACGCGCTCCTTCCGGACATCACTTTTCTCATCGACGTCCCGGCCCCCGTCTGCATCCGGCGGATCGAGAAGGCCCGCTGGGAAACGGAGCTTTTCGGGGGGCTCGACAAGCTGGTCGTGGTCCGGAAGAACTATCTCCGCCTCGCCGCGAGCCCCATCGGTGAGAGCATGAATGTGATTCGCCTCGACGGCGAGAAGGAGATCCGCCAGATCCAGAAGGAGATCGGAGATCGACTCCGGTCTTTCGAGCGCCCCCGGCCCGGCGAGGCCCGGAGCGCGGAAGAAGATCGCCCCCAACTCCATCTCCATCTCGGCCCGCGGGAGGAGGCGGAGGATGCCCCGAAGGGTAGTGACCGATGAACCACGATCGACCGGAATCGACGTTTTCCGTGGTCTTTCCCGAGGAAGAGAACATTTACGAATTGGTGGTGGTGGCCGCGCTCCGGGCGCGCCAGTTGAACGATTTCCCCCGCCTTCGCGACCGGGAGCGGCCCGGGCCCATCGTGGACCAGGCGATGCGCGAGGCGGCCTCCGAGAATCTCGAATACCGCATCGCGGACAAGGAAGAGGACGGGGCGAGGGAATGAACCAGCCCGGCCGATTCCGGCGATTCGTGGTGGGCGCCGATCTCGGCGCGACCCATTGCCGGGCCGGCCTCTTTTCGATGGAAGGGGAAATCGGGAACCGCATCGAGCGCCGCCACTCCCGGGAACCGTCGGGCCCCGAGGACAAGGAGCCCTTCTTCCGCATCCTGGACGAGCTGCTGAGCGGAGAACCTCGGCACCGTCTCCTGGCGATCGGCGTCGGGTCCTTCGGGCCCCTCGATCGGGACCGCTCCACGATCGAAGAAGCGCCGAACCGGCCGGGGTGGCGGAAGACGCCGCTCCGGGACCTCCTGAAGGAAAGGTACGGCGTCCCCGTCTTTCTCGAGAACGACGCGAACACCGCCACCTACGGCGAGTACCGCCGCGGCGTGGGGCGCGGGGCCTCGAGTCTCCTCGGGATCACCCTCGGCACCGGTGTCGGCGGCGGGTTCGTGAAAGACGGGGAGATCCTGGTCGGGGCCCACGGCATGGCCGCCGAGATCGGACACATCTACGTCGGCGGCGAAGGGATCCGGTGCGGATGCGGCGCCCTCGATTGCCTCGAGGCGTATGCGTCGGCCGAAGGGATCAAGAGGACGTACGTGCGCCGGGTTCCGGAGGCGCAGGAGATGTCGTGCCACGGCATCTTCCATCTTGCCCGCGACGGGGACGCCGAAGCGTCGGAGGTGATCGCCGAAAGCGCACGCATCCTCGGTCTCGGCATCGCCTCGATCGTCAAGGTCCTCGATCCCGAGCGGGTGTTCGTGAGCGGCGGCCTCTCCCGGGAGCGGGATCTTCTCGTCGAGCCCGCCGAGGCGACGGCCCGGGACAACCTGTTCGAATCCCAGCGAAAGGGCTTCCGGCTTCACCCCGCCGACCTCGGGACCGACGCCGGGCTCTGGGGCGCCGCGGAACTGGCCAAAGAATCGATCGAATCCGTCTGATATTCCCTCGCCGTCCGTTCAAGAACGTCCCCTCCTTGCCGATTCTCGGTAGGAGAGGAGCCCTCGATGAAGAAAAACGCCCGTCACCCGGATCTGCTCGAGACCCGCTTCCCCGAGCTCTCGGTCGAGAAGGAGGGGGGAGGAGGCCGCGCGTTCCGCTCCAAGAGGGGAGGGGAGGTCTTTCGCGTGGACGGTTCGGGGAGGAAACTCACTCTCCCCGTCCCCCGTCAGACGATCGAGGATCTCTTCGGCGGGCTCCCCTTCCCCGTGCAATCGAAGGATGCGAGCTCGGTCGTTAGGCTCGACGAGATCGTCGAACGGGACCTTCTCTTCGACCTCATCGACGCGCTCCATGAGCAGGGCGTCGAAAAGTCTCCCCATCCTCCGGTGAGCGGCCGCCCGGCCGCCGGTCCGGGGCAAGGCGCGGCCGCCCCCGCCGCCCGATCCCGTTCCGACCTGCTCGCCCGGATCCTCCTCATCGGCGTCGGACTCCTCGTGGCGGCGTTCCTCGGCCTCTCGTGGTCACTCGCCCAGAAGGGGGTCGATCAGGACCGGGAACGTTCGATCGAGACCCTGCTCCGCCGATGACGAATCACTTCCCCTCCCCTTCGATCCCTCCCCGGGCGGTTGACAGCCCCTAACGGTTTGTATATTCTGGAGATCGGTCTTCGCCGGCCTCTTTCGGCCGTCGGCAAACCCCACCCGAACCGGCGGGCCTCTCGCCCGCCTCCCGCGGCGGCCCGCCGGGACAGATAGGACGGGGAAATCCGTGGATTCGTCCGGGGACAGCTTTGGACCACGAAGAGAATAACGAACTGGCCGAGCGCCTGCTTCAGGGAGACCGGGTCGCCCTCGCCCGGGCGATCTCCCTCGTGGAGAACGGTTCCCCCCGGGCGGAGGCGTTGCTCGACCGCCTGTACTCGAAGACGGGCCGGGCCTTCCGCGTCGGCGTGACCGGACCGCCGGGAGCGGGCAAGAGCACTCTCGTCGGACGGCTCGCGGTCAAGCAGTGGGAGCGGGGGCTCTGGGTCGGCGTGGTCGCCGTCGATCCATCAAGCCCGTTCACGCGGGGAGCCCTTCTCGGCGACCGCATCCGATTCCAGGATGTGCCGAGCGACCCGAGAATCTTCGTGCGGAGCATGGCCTCCCGGGGGAGTCCCGGCGGTCTCGCCTATCGCACCGGCGAAGCGTGTGATCTCGTGGACGCCTTCGGCATGGACCTGATACTCGTCGAGACGGTCGGTGTCGGGCAATCGGAACTCGACGTGGCGGCGGCGGTCCACACCACGGTGGTCGTACTCGTGCCCGAGTCGGGCGACGAAGTGCAGGCGATGAAGGCGGGCCTCATGGAGATCGGCGACATCTTCGCGGTCAACAAGGCGGACCGCGAGGGGGCGGCGAGGATCACCCGGGGCCTTCAGGACATGCTGAAGCTCCGCCCGCCGAGCCCGGACGGATGGAGCCCTCCGGTGCTCCCCCTCTCGGCCCTCCGGGGCGAGGGGGTGGACGGGCTGATCGAGAGCATCGAGCGGCACCGGGACCACCTGGCCGCGCGAGGCGCCCTCGGCGCGCTGAAACGGGAGAGGGCGGAGCAGAGAATCAGGGAGCTGATCGGGGCGGAACTCGGCGACCGCTTCTGGAGGAGGCCGGGCGCTCTTCCCACGCTGAGAGAGGGATTGGAGCGGATCGACTCGGGGCACTCCTCCCCCTACAGGGAGGCGGAGCTCCTGTTGAACTCGACGAACATCGATGAGGGGACGGGCCGATGAGCGGAGTACCGATCGAGAAGGCGCGGCCGGCGGAAAAGAGACACGAAACCCTCTCGGGTCTGCCGGTGGAGCGTCTCTACGGACCGGAAGACCTGAAGGACTTCGAACCGGCGGAGGACCTCGGCGAGCCGGGGGCGTATCCGTACGTGCGCGGAGTCCACGCCGACATGTACCGGGGGCGTCTCTGGACGATGCGGCAGTTCGCGGGCTTCGGAACTCCGGAGGACACGAACCGGCGGTTCCGCTATCTCCTCGCGAAGGGGCAGACCGGGCTCTCCACGGCGTTCGACATGCCGACCCTCATGGGCCTCGACTCGGACGCGCCCCTCTCTCTCGGTGAGGTGGGCCGGGAGGGGGTCGCGGTCTGCACTCTCGAGGACATGGAGACCCTCTTCCGGGGGATCCCCCTCGATCGTGTATCGACGTCCATGACGATCAACGGCCCGGCGGCCATGGTGCTCGCTTTCTACATCGTCGCGGCCGAGAATCAGGGGGTGGCGCCGGCCAAACTTCGGGGGACGCTCCAGAACGACATCCTCAAGGAGTACATCGCCCAGAAGGAGTGGATCTATCCCCCCCGGCCTTCGCTTCGGATCATCACGGACATGCTCGCCTACGGCACCGCGGAGATGCCCCTCTGGAACACCATTTCCATCAGCGGCTATCACATCCGCGAGGCGGGCTCCACGGCGGTCCAAGAGCTCGCCTTCACCCTGGCCGACGGTTTCGCCTACGTCGAGGCCGGGATCGAAGCGGGCTTGGACGTGGACGACTTCGCCCCCCGACTCTCGTTCTTTTTCAACGCCCACAACCATTTCTTCGAGGAGATCGCGAAGTACCGGGCGGCCCGCCGCATCTGGGCCCGGCACATGAGGGAGAAGTACGGCGCAAGGAAGGAGCGGAGTTGGACGCTCCGGTTCCACACCCAGACCGCCGGGTGCACGCTCACGGCCCAGCAGCCGGAGAACAACATCGTGCGCGTCGCCTTCCAGGCCCTCGCGGCGGTGCTCGGCGGGACCCAGTCGCTCCACACGAACTCCATGGACGAAGCCCTCGCCCTCCCGACGGAGAAGGCCGTGCAAATCGCGCTCCGGACCCAGCAGATCATCGCCCACGAGACGGGCGTCCCCTCCACGGCCGATCCCCTCGGCGGCTCCTGGTTCGTCGAGGACCTGACGAACCGGATGGAGGCGGAGGCGGAGCTCTATTTCCGGGAGATCGAGGAGCGCGGGGGGGTGGTCGCCGGCATCGAGCAGGGCTTCTTCCAGAAGGAGATCGCCGACGCGGCGTGGCGTTATCAGCAGCAGGTGGAGGAGGGCGAGGAGATCATCGTCGGCGTGAACGACTACGTGGACGAGGAGGGAGAGAAGATCCCGACCCTCGAGATCCACCCGGAGGTGGAACGGGACCAGGTGGAGCGGCTCCGCCGGTTCCGGGAGCGCCGGGACGCCGGAGCGCTCGGGGGGGCGCTCGCCCGTCTGAAAGGGGCGGCCGGGTCGGGCGAGAACCTCATGCCGGTCCTCATCGACTGCGTGCGGAAGAACGCCACCCTCGGCGAGATGTGCGACGTTCTGCGCGGTGTTTACGGCCAGTACCGCGAACCCGCGGTGTTCTAGGAGGAGCGGGGGGAGTCATGGAAAGACCGATTCGAGTCCTGGTGGCGAAGGTGGGACTGGACGGCCACGACCGCGGCGTGAAAGTCGTGGCGAGCGCCCTCCGCGACGCGGGCATGGAAGTGATCTACACGGGACTGCACCAGACCCCGGAGAAGGTGGCCGGGGCGGCGGTCGACGAGGATGTGGACGTCGTCGCCATCAGCATCCTCTCCGGGGCGCACATGACCCTCTTTCCGAGGGTACGGAAGCTGCTCCACGAGGCGGGGGGGGAACGCATCCTCCTCTGCGGGGGGGGCATCATCCCGGAGAAAGACCAGGAAGAGCTCCGCGCCCTCGGCATCGGCAGGCTCTTCGGCCCGGGCACGAACACGAAGGATATCGTCACTTATCTCGAGGAGGAGATCGGCGGGCGGAGGAGCGGGCGGGAGGCGTGACCGCCCCCTCGATCTCCGCCGGCCGGGGTCGTTCGAGTCGTGGAGCCTGCATCGAATGCTTCGCGGCGGCGGGCGGCCCCCCCTGATCGTCTCTCCCGGGACCGGGGCGGCCCCCGGCACGATCGAGGGGCCGGCCGCCGGGGGATTCGAATCGCGCGCCTCCGTCCCGTAACCCGGAGAAAGGCAGGTCGGCGAGAGACAACGGTGAGCGGACACACTCGGGGACCCTCGATGGAGGACCCGCACCAAGGAATCGGACGCCAGGGGGCCCGGCCGGCGGACCCTTTTCCCCGGAAGGGAGTTGATCGAGATGGAATTCGCGCTGAACGATGAACAGAGAATGGTCCGTGACACGGTCCGGAAGTTCGCGGAGGAGAGGCTCGCCGGCTCCGCGACGGAACGGGACCACGAGGAGCGGCCGCCGCTCGAGGAACTGAAGGAGTTCGCCGGGCTCGGGTTCCTCGGGATGACCATCCCGGAGGAGTACGACGGCCTTCCCTTGGACGACGTCTCCGAAGCGATCGTCATCGAGGAGCTTTCCCGGGTGGACGCTTCCTTCGGCGTGATCGTCAGTGTCCACACGAGCCTCACCGCCTCGGTCATCGTCGATCACGGCACGGAGGAGCAGAAGAAGAAGTATCTCCCGAACATGGCCACGGGCGAAAAGATCGCCGCCTACTCCCTCTCCGAGGCGGGCGCCGGCTCCGATCCGGGTGCCATGACGGCCGTGGCGGAGAAGAAGGGGGACCGGTGGGCACTCAGCGGCGAGAAGATGTGGGTGACGAACGGGGGCATCGCCGACTACTTCATCGTTTTCGCCCGGAGCGATTCCAAGGCGAAAGGCGCGAAGGGGATCACGGCGTTCATGGTGGAGAAGGGGACGCCCGGGTTCTCGGTGGGGAAGAAAGAGGAGAAGCTCGGCATCCGCTCGAGCGACACGGTGAGCCTGGTCCTCGAGAACTGCGAGGTGCCGGCGGAGAACGTGCTCGGAGGCGAGGGGAAGGGGATGCGCGTCGCCTTCCAGGCTCTCGACAAGAGCCGCATCGGCGTGGCGGCCCAGGCGGTCGGCATCGCCCAGGGCGCCCTGGACGCCGCGATCAAGTACGCCAAGGAACGGGAGACCTTCGGCAAGCCGATCATCGCCCACCAGACCATCGGCAACTACCTCGCCGACATGGCGACCCGCACCGAGGCGGCCCGGCTCCTGACCTACAAGGCGGCGTGGATGAAAGAGCGAAAGGTCGTGCACACCAAGGAGTCGGCCCAGGCGAAGCTGTTCGCCGGCGACACCGCCGTCTGGGTGGCGGACCGGGCGGTCCAGGTTCTCGGCGGGTACGGCTTCACCCGGGATTTTCCGGTAGAGCGGGCGTACCGGGACGCGAAGATCACCCAGATCTACGAGGGGACGAACGAAATCCAACGGCTCGTGATCGCGCGCGCCCTCGGAACCGAGTAGACGAGGGGGGGAGGGCGGGAATCCTGCGCGACCTCCCGAGAGGCGGGGAACGGCGTGAGACGGTTCTGAGATCGGGAAGGCGGGGGGCGGTTTGATTCGCATCCGGGGGGCGTCGGAGCACAACCTGAAATCGGTGAACGTCGACATTCCGCGGAACAAGCTGGTCGTGGTGACCGGCCTTTCCGGGAGCGGGAAGTCGTCCCTCGCTTTCGACACGATCTACGCCGAGGGACAGCGGCGATACGTCGAGTCCCTTTCGACGTACGCCCGCCAGTTCCTCGGCCAGATGGAAAAGCCCGACGTGGAGTCGATCGAGGGGCTCTCGCCGGCCATCGCCATCGAGCAGAGGAACGCCTCCCGGAATCCCCGCTCCACGGTCGGTACGGTCACGGAGATCTACGACCACTTCCGCCTCCTCTTCGCCAGGATCGGAAGGCCCCACTGCCCCGACTGCGGTCGTCCCATCGAGCGGCAGACGGTGCAGCAGATCGTCGACCGGATCGCCTCCCTCCCGGAGGGGGAGAAGATTCGCCTGCTCGCCCCCGTGGTCCGAGGGAAGAAGGGGGAGCACCGGGAGATCTTCGAGCGGCTCCGCCGGGACGGGTACACCCGGGCCCGGGTCGACGGGGAGGAGAGGGAGCTCGAGGAGGAGGTCAAGCTCGCCAAGAACCGGAAACACGACGTCGATCTCGTCGTGGACCGGCTCAAGCTCTCGCCGAAAGTTCTGGGGCGCCTCACGGACAGTGTCGCCACCGCTCTTCATGCGGGGGAAGGCGTCCTCGTCCTTCTTCGGGAGAAGGGGAAGGAGGAGGTCTTTTCCGAGAACCTCGCCTGCGCCGCCTGCGGTTTTTCCTTCGCCGAGATCAGCCCCCGGCTCTTCTCCTTCAACTCGCCCTACGGCGCCTGCCCGACTGCGGAGGCCTCGGCACCAACCGGGATATCGACCCGGGGCTCGTCGTGCCGGACCCGAGGAAGTCGATGAACGACGGCGCCGTCGCCCCTTGGGGTCCCGCCGAGGGATCGTGGAACCGGCAGATCCTGGAGGCCCTCGCTTCCCATTACCGGTTCTCCCTCGACGCCCCCTTCGGCCGGCTGCCGAAGCGGGTGCGGGAGGTGCTTCTCCGCGGCAGCGGCGGCGAGGAGATCCGGGTGAACTACAAGGGCCGCCGGGCTCGGGGCGTCTGGACCATGCCCTTCGAGGGGGTCATGCCTTGGCTCGAACGGAGGTACCGGGAGACCGGCTCGGAGCACATCCGGCGGTGGATCGAGGGCTTCATGAGCTTCGCCTCTTGCGCGGGGTGCGGCGGCGCCCGCCTCCGCCGGGAGGCCCTCGCGGTGACCCTCCACGGGAAGACGATCGACTCCCTGACGGGGCTGTCGATCCGGGAGCTGGACGTCGTCGTCTCCTCCCTCCCCTGGACCGACAGGGAGAAGGAGATCGGGCGCCAGGTGATGAAGGAAATCCGGGAGCGCCTCCGGTTCCTGAACGACGTGGGGCTCTCCTATCTGACCCTCAGCCGTTCGGCGGGGACCCTCTCGGGGGGCGAAGCGCAGCGGATCCGGCTCGCCACGCAGATCGGCTCGGGCCTGACGGGCGTGCTCTACGTTCTCGACGAGCCCTCCATCGGGCTCCACGCCCGGGACAATCAGCGCCTCCTTTCGACTCTCGTCCGGCTCCGGGACCTCGGGAACACGGTGCTCGTGGTGGAGCACGACCGGGAGACCATCGAGGCGGCGGACTGGGTGGTCGACCTCGGGCCGGGCGCGGGCATCCACGGCGGGGAGATCGTGGCCGAGGGGCCGCCGGAGAAGATTTTGAAGTCGAAGCGATCCCTTACGGGGGCGTACCTCCGGGGGGACCGCATGATCCCGCTCCCGGAGCGACGGCGCACGGGGAACGGAGAGGCGATCGAAGTGGTCGGCGCCCGGGAAAACAATCTGAAGAGGCTGCGCGTCTCCTTCCCCCTCGGCAAGCTGATCTGCGTCACCGGCGTGTCCGGCTCCGGGAAGAGCACGCTCGTGACGGAGATCCTCTACAAGGGGCTCGCCCGGCGCCTCTACGGCGCCCGGGAGGCGCCCGGCGCACACGCCAAGCTCACGGGCCTCCGGTACATCGACAAGGTGGTCGACATCGACCAGTCGCCCATCGGCCGGACGCCCCGGTCGAACCCGGCGACGTACACCGGCGCGTTCACGCCGATCCGGGACCTCTTCGCCCAGCTCCCCGAGTCACGGGTGCGCGGATACAAACCGGGACGGTTCAGCTTCAACGTGAAGGGGGGGCGGTGCGAGGCGTGCTGCGGGGACGGGACGCTCAAGATCGAGATGCACTTCCTCCCCGACGTCTACGTCAAGTGCGACGTCTGCAAGGGACGGCGCTACAACCGGGAAACGCTCGAGATCCGATACAAGGGACATTCGATCGCCGAGGTTCTCGACATGACCGTGGACGAAGGGGCGGAGTTGTTGGAGAATATCCCGGCGGTCCGGCGGAAGCTCGAACTCCTCTCCCAGGTCGGCCTCGGCTACATCCACCTGGGGCAGCCGGCGCCGACCCTTTCGGGCGGGGAGGCGCAGCGGGTGAAGCTCTCGTCGGAGTTGTCGAAACGGGCCACCGGCAAGACGCTTTACATCCTCGACGAGCCGACCACGGGCCTCCATTTCGAGGACGTGCGCCTGCTCCTCGAGGTGCTCGACCGTCTCGCGGACACCGGGAACACGGTGGTGGTGATCGAGCACAACATGGACGTGATCAAGCGGGCCGACGAGATCATCGATCTCGGGCCCGAAGGGGGCGACGAGGGGGGCCGGGTGGTCGCCCGGGGAACGCCGGAGGAAGTCGCCCGCGTGAAGGATTCCCATACGGGCCGCGAGCTCGCGGCCCTGTTCGCCAGGGAAGGGAGGTGGAAGAGGGGTGTCGCCTGACGAGACGAAACGGCCGCTCCGGACGGCCCTCTACGAATGCCACCTCGCCGCGGGGGGGAAGATGGTTCCCTTCGCGGGGTGGGAGATGCCGGTCCACTACTCCTCCATCCTCGAGGAGCACCGGGCGGTCCGGGAACGGGCCGGGCTCTTCGACGTCTCCCACATGGGGGAGTTCGTCTTCCGGGGGGAGCGGCGGGAGGCGGAAGTCGACCGGATCACCACCGCCCGGATCTCGGACCGGGAACCGGGCGAAGTCCAGTACGCTCTCCTCCTGAACGACCGGGGCGGGATCGTGGACGACATCCTCGTCTACAAGATGCCCGATTCGGTTATTCTCGTGGTGAACGCGGCGAACAGAGAGAAGGACCTCGCCTGGGTGAAGGGGAAGTGCGGGGGCGGCGTCACGGTGGAGGACGGCTCCGCGAGAACGAGCCAGATCGCCGTGCAGGGGCCCCGCTCACGGGAGATTCTCGCGAAGATCACCGGGGCGGACGCCACAGGTCTTCCCTACTACCGCGCCCTCTGGACCGAGGTGCTCGGGGTCCACGCCCTCGTCTCCCGCACCGGTTACACGGGGGAGCTCGGGTTCGAGATCTACATGCCCTGGGACGAGGGCCCGAAGATCTGGGACGCCCTGCTCGAAGCGGGCGCGGACGAGGGGCTGGTCCCGATTGGACTCGGCGCCCGGGATTCGCTCCGGCTCGAGATGAGATACTGTCTCTACGGAAACGACATCGGCGAGGACACGAGCCCCGTCGAGGCGGGGCTGGGATGGACGGTGCGGAAGAAGGACGGGGATTTCGTCGGCCGGGAGGCGTACCTCGCGGCCAAGGCGAACGGGGCGGCCCGGAAGATCGTCGGTTTCCGGCTCGGTCCCAGGGATATCCCGCGGCCGGGCTATCCGGTGATTCACGAGGGCCGGGAGGCGGGCACCGTGACGAGCGGCGGCTTCTCGCCCACTCTCGAGAGGGGCATCGCCCTCGCGTACGTGGACGCCGCGGTTTCGAACGAGAAGGAAGGTTTCTCGATCCGCATCCGGAACCGTGAGGCGGCGGCCGTCCGGGTGGCCGGTTCGTTCGTTCCTTCCTCGGTGAAGGACGAAGGGGAGGAGTGATCCGTGAACATACCGGAAGACCTGAAGTACACCCGCAAACATGAGTGGATTCTCATCGAGGAGGGGGTGGGCACCGTGGGGATCACCGACTACGCCCAATCGGAATCGGGCGAACTCATACTGGCCACTCCGCCGAAGTTGGGAACGCGGATCGAGAAGGACCTGTTCGCTTGTGAAATCGAGGTGAATAAAGCCGCCATCGAGATCTTCGCTCCCGTCAGCGGTGAGGTGATCGAGGTGAATCAGGAGCTCGAGGAGGAGCCGAGGCACGTGAATTGGGATCCCTACGGAAAAGGCTGGCTTTTCAAGGTGGCCGTGGAGGATCCGGAGGAGCTCGACGACCTTCTCGACGCGGCGGATTATGCGAAACTGATCGACGAAGAGACATAACCGGAAACGAGCGATCCGCCGCGGCCCGGAGCCGAGGACGCCGGAGCGGAGATCCCCGGAGGCGAGATCCCCGGAGCGGAGATCCATGGAGAGACCATGAGCTACGTACCCCACACGGACCGGGACCGCCGGGAGATGCTCCGAACCCTCGGGGCGGAGGGCGTCGAGGACCTCCTGAAGGAGATCCCCCGGGCCATGCGATTCCGGGGAGCCCTTCCGCTCCCCGCCCCGCTCACCCAGAAAGAGATCGAGGACGAGTTCGGAAAACTGGCCCGGGAGAACCGCCCGGCGTCGGAGAAGGAATCCTTCCTCGGCGGAGGCGTGTACGACCACTACGTGCCCGCCATCGTCTCCGCCACCGTGGGACGGCCCGAGTTCTATTCGGCCTACACCCCGTACCAGGCGGAGGTCGCCCAAGGAACCCTCCAAGTCATCTTCGAGTTCCAATCCCTCCTCTCCCGGCTGACCGGCATGCCCCTCGCGAATGCTTCCCTCTACGACGGCGCGACCGCCCTCGTCGAGGGGGTGTGGATGGCGTCGGGGGCGAAGGAGGGGAGGACGGAGGCCCTCATCTCGGCGGCCGTGAATCCCCGCTACCGGGCGGTGCTCCGAACCCATCTCGCCGTGTCGGGTCTCGAGATCCGGGAGATCCCGGTCGGCCGCCGGGGGGGGACCGACCTCGCCGCCCTCGAGGAGGCGGTGTCGGAGAAGACCGCCGTCGTGGTCGGGGCCAACCCGAATTACTTCGGCCGCCTCGAGGAGACCGAGGAGATGGCTCGGATCGCCCACGCCCGGGAGGCCCTCTTTCTCCAGATCTTCGAGCCCGTCAGCCTCGCCATCTTGAAGACACCGGGGGAGGCGGGGGCGGACATCGCCGTCGGCGAGGGGCAGGCCCTCGGCGCTTCCTTGAATTTCGGCGGGCCCCTGCTCGGCCTCTTCACGTGCCGGGAGGAGTTCCTCCGGCGGATGCCGGGACGCCTCTCGGGACTCACGGAAGACGCCGACGGGAGGCGGGCCTTCGCGCTCACGCTCCAGACCCGGGAGCAGCACATCCGCCGGGACAAAGCGACGTCGAACATCTGTACGAACCAGGGACTGATCGCCCTCGCGGCGACGGCGTACCTGACCGCCCTCGGGCCACGCGGTCTCGAACGGGCGGCGCTCCTCTCCCAGGAGAGGGCGATGACACTCATGAACGTCCTCGAGAAGGCCGGCGCGGAGATCCCCTTCAGAGGGGAACCGTTTTTCCGGGAGTTCCCCGTCCGATTCCCGGGGGCCGCCGGGTGGCGGGGGCTCGCGGACGAGTTGATCGCGGCGGGGATCGTCCCCGGCATCCCCCTCGAGCGGGATTACCCGGAGATGGAGAACGGGTGGCTCGCGGCCGCGACGGAGAAGCGCAGTCCGGAGACGATCCGGCGCTACGGCGACGTGGTGGCCCGCTTCCTCGCGGTCGCCCGGGAGGAAGAACATGGGTCGTGACAATCCGGTCGTCTTCGAATTGCACAAGGAGGGCCGGGGGGCCGAGCACCTGCCCGAGCCGTCGGTCTCCCGCGAGGAGGCACTGAGGTCGATCCCCCCGTCCCATCGCCGGAAGTCGGGGCTTCTCCTCCCCGAGGTGCCGGAACTCGAGCTCGCGAGGCACTTCAACCGTCTCGCCGTGATGAACCATCACGTGGAGAAGGATTTCTATCCCCTCGGGTCGTGCACGATGAAGTACAACCCGAAGCTCCACGAACGGGTGGCGGCTTATCCCTGTTTCACGAACAGCCACCCCATGCTCCCCGAATCGCTCTGCCAGGGATCGCTCCGTATCCTCGTCGAACTCGAGGAAGCCCTCATGGCGATTACCGGCATGGACGCCTTCACCCTCCAGCCGGCGGCGGGCGCCCACGGCGAGTTCACGGGCCTCTCGATCATCGAGGCGTACTACCGGAAGCGGGGGGAGGACCGGAAGAAGGTGATCATCCCCGACTCCGCCCACGGCACGAACCCCGCGTCGGTCCGCCGCCTCGGCCTCGAGCCGGTCGAGGTGAAGAGCAACGAACGGGGGGAGGTTTCGATCCGGGAGCTCCGGTCGATCTGCGACGAGTCGGTCGCCGCCTTCATGCTCACCCTGCCGAATACCGTGGGCCTCTTCGAGACCCAGCTCCCCCGGATCGTGGAGATCGTCCACGGCGCGGGGGGGCAGATCTATCTGGACGGCGCGAACCTGAACGCACTGCTCGGCCTCGTGCGCCCCGGGGATGTGGGCTTCGACGTCATGCACACGAACCTTCACAAGACATTCAGCACGCCCCACGGCGGGGGCGGCCCCGGCGCCGGCCCGGTGGGCGTGATGGAGCACCTCCGCCCCTTCCTGCCCGGTCCCCGGGCGGCTCGGGCGGACGAAGGCTACCGGTGGGAGACGGACCTTCCCGACTCCATCGGGCCGGTCCACTCCTATCACGGCAACTTCGGCGTGCTCCTCCGGGCGTACGCGTACATCCGCCATCTCGGAGCGGCCGGCCTCCGGGAGGTGACGGAGAACGCCATCGTGAACGCGAACTATCTCAAGTCCCTCGTGGAGGAGGCCTTCCCGGTTCCCTACACGCGGATGCCGATGCACGAATTCGTGTCGACGGCGGCCGGCTACTTCAAGGAATCGAGAGTGCGGGCGGGGGACATCGGAAAACGTCTTCTCGACTACGGCTTCCACGCTCCGACCATCTCCTTCCCCCTCATCGTGAAGGAAGCGCTGATGATCGAGCCGACCGAGACGGAGACGAAGGAGACGATCGAGCGGTTCGCTGAGGCGCTGAACCGGATCGCCGTCGAGATCGGGGAGGACCCGGAGATGGTGCGCACCGCGCCCCACACCACTCCGGTGAAGCGGGTGAACGAGAGCCTCGCTTCGCGCCGGCCCCGGCTTCGGTGGGAGGAGCCGAGCGATGGAGGCGCCCCTGCTCGAGATTGAGGGGCTCCGCACCCGGTTCGATACCGAGGAGGGGACGGCGCGCGCCGTGGACTCTCTCTCTCTCGTGGTGAACGAGGGGGAAGTGGTCGGGCTCGTGGGCGAGTCCGGCTGCGGCAAGAGCGTCACCGCCCTCTCCATCCTGCGACTGATTCCCGATCCGCCCGGCCGAATCGACGGCGGGCGGATTCTCTTTCGGGGAGAAGATCTCCTCGTGCTCTCGGAGGCCGAGATGGGCCGGGTGCGGGGGAACCGGATCTCCATGGTCTTCCAGGAGCCGATGAGCGCGCTGAACCCGGTCCTCACCATCGGGCTCCAGGTGGCCGAGGGGCTCCGCCGCCACCGGGGACTCTCCAAGAAAGACGCGCGCCGGGAAGCGGTGGAGATGCTCCGGATCGTGGGCATCCCGGACCCGGAAGAGCGGTCGGGGGACTACCCCCACCGGCTCTCCGGCGGGATGCGCCAGCGCGTCCTCCTCGCCGGGGCCCTCGCCTGCCGCCCCGAGCTTCTCATCGCCGACGAGCCGACCACCGCCCTCGACGTCACCATCCAGGCCCAGATCCTCGATCTCCTCCGCGGCATGAAGGAGCGTTTCGGCATGGCGCTGCTGCTCATCACCCACGACCTCGGCGTGGTGGCGGAGACGGCGGACCGGGTGGCGGTGATGTACGCGGGAGAGATCGTCGAGGAGGCCTCCGCGGAGAGTCTCTTCCGGTCCCCCCGGCACCCGTACACCGAGGCGCTGCTCCGGTCGCTGCCGCGCCCGGGAGAGGCCGGGCCCCTCCGCTCCGTGGCGGGGAGCGTGCCGAGCGCCTTCAATCTCCCCGGCGGGTGCCGGTTCCACCCCCGGTGTCCGATCGCCGAGGACCGTTGCCGGGAAGCCCATCCCGAAATGGAAGGGGGCGTGCGCTGTTTCCTCGCCGGGGAGGGCCGGCCGTGAGCGGAAGCGGCCCCCTTCTCGAAGCCCGGGACCTGGCGAAGCACTACCCTCTCCGGACCGGGCCGTTCTCCCGGAACCGGGGGGTCGTCAAGGCGGTCGACGGCGTGTGCTTCTCCATCGCCGGAGGGGAGACCCTCGCCCTCGTCGGCGAGAGCGGGTCGGGAAAGAGCACCATCGGCCGGCTGGTCCTCCGGCTCGAGGAGCCGACGGCCGGGCGGGTTCTTTTCGACGGCCGGGATCTGACCGCGATGGGCTCTCAGGAACTCCGCTCTCTCCGCCGGGAGATGCAGATTGTCTTTCAGGATCCCTTCGGCTCCCTGAACCCACGGCTCACCGTGGGGGGCGCGATCGAGGAGGCCCTCCGGGTCCACCGGATCGCCCCGGGGAGGGAGGGGGAGCGGGTCCGGGAGCTTCTGGAACTGGTCGGCCTGAAGGGGGAGGACCGGCGGCGGTACCCCCACGAGTTCAGCGGGGGCCAGCGGCAGAGGATCGGGATCGCCCGGTCCTTGGCGGTGGAACCTCGCCTCCTGGTCGCCGACGAGCCGGTCTCCGCCCTCGACGTCTCGATCCAGGCCCAGATCGTGAACCTCCTTCTCACGCTCAAGGAGAAGCTGGGGTTGTCGTATCTTCTCATCAGTCATGGCTTGGCGGTCGTCCGGCATGCGTCGGACCGGACGGCGGTCCTCTATCTCGGCAAGATCGTCGAGAAAGGGCCGACGGAGGCCCTCTACCGGGAGCCGTTCCACCCCTACACGAAGGCTCTCATCGCCGCCACCCCGCTCCCCGATCCCGCCCGCCGGGGCCGCCGGGCGGTGCTCGGCGGCGAGATCCCCTCCGCCGCCCGGCCCCCGGCGGGGTGCCCCTTCCATCCCCGCTGTCCGGAGGCTTTCCCTCCCTGCAGGACCGACCCCCCCGCCCGGTTCGAACCGGCCCCCGGAAGGTCGGTGAACTGCCACCTTTTCGACCCCTCCGGGGGGAGCTAGCATGAGGAGTCGGTTCGGGTTAGGGCTTGACACCCGGGGACCCCTTGGGTACATTGGGCGCAGCATTCCTAGGCTCGGATCTTCACGGTGTTACGTAGCCGCCGCAAAGGAGTGGTGAACATGGCTGATCGAGTTCGGAGCGGCCCCACCTTTGCTCTTCTTCTTTGTCTTCTTCTGGTCCCCTTCGCGGGCGCGCATGCACAAGATACGCAGGCTCTCGGGAGCCTCTCCGGTACCGTGAGGGACGGGGAGACCAAGAAGCCGATCGCCTGGGCGGACGTCCTTGTCCAGGAGACCAAGTTGGGGGGGATCTCCCAGCAGAACGGGACGTTCACGATCTTAAGGGTTCCGCCGGGAACGTATAGGGTCCTCGTGATGATGATGGGTTACGAGCCCCAGACCTTCGAGGGAGTGACCATCGTCGCCGGACAGGTGACGAGCCTTCACGCGGAGCTCGGCTCTTCGGCCGCGGAGGGCGGCGTGTACGAGGTGACCGGCGAAGCGGAAGTGAACGTCAAGAGTTCCACGAGCGAGAAGAACATCGGCCAGGAAGAGTTCAAGATCCGCACGATCAACACGGTCACCGACGCCTTGGCGAAGCAACCGGGCGTGACCATCGACGGCCAGGGGAACATCCACGTTCGGGGCGGCCGATCCGACGAGGTGAAGTTCTTCGTCGACGGGATGCCCGTGTCCGACCCGTTCGTCGGGCAGAACACGCTGGACGTCTCTTTCGCCTCCCTCTCGAACATCCAGCTCCTCTCGGGCGGGTACGACGCGGAGTACGGAAACGCCGCGTCGGGGATCGTGAACATCACCAGCGCCGAGGGGGGGCGGAAGTTCTCCGGCCTCGTGAAGTACATGACCGACGACTACGGCGCGCCGGACAAGACGTACTACAACTTCGACGACGTCGTCTTCTCGCTCGGCGGGCCGCTGGTCTCGAAGGACCTCCGGTTTCACGTTTCCGGAGAAGCGAACTTCAGCGACACCTACCTGAAGTCGAACAAGGAGTACCGCAAGCGGGAGGTCCTCGGGGTCACACTCCAGGACCGGATGTACAACGAGTACCGGGGCCAGGGGAAGCTGACCTACTACTTCTCGCCGGAGATGAAATTCTCCGTGGACGCCCTCTACACGAAGAGTCTCCAGGACAGTTACTACCACCCGTACAGCCGGGTCGGATGGTGGTCCGCCGAGGACCGGCGCTGGTGGTACGAGCCCCTCGACACGACCTACGTCTTCTACTCGGGCCCGGATCACTTGCCCCGTTTCATCACCGAGGACACCCAGCAGAAGGCGCTTTGGACGCACACCCTGTCGCCCGAGACGTTCTACACCCTCAAGGTGAGCCGGTACAGCACGTCCTATCTCGAGCGGGTCGGCCATAAGGACCCGGTCGATTACATTCCGACGTACAACAGCGACGAGTACGTGGATCCCCAGAACCGCTACTTCGTGGTGCAGGGGGACTACCCTCACTACCAGGATTACGGGACCGAGCGGTACACGCTGAGATCGGACCTCACTAGCCAGGTCACCCAGCGCCACCGGCTGAAGACCGGTCTGGAGCTCGAGTACTACGATCTCAAGATGTTCGACACCACGTTCCCCGACTCCCTGAACCCCGAGGGGCCGTGGCCGGACCGCTATAATGTCTATTCCTGGGGGGGCGCCGCCTACGTCCAAGACCAGCTCCTCTACGAGGGGATGGTCCTGAACGCGGGGCTCCGGCTCGACTTCTACGATCCGGGGGCCCGGGCGGCGAGACTGGGCAACGAATTCCTCGCGTCCACGTTTCTGGAGCCCGCGGACATCAGCCTGAAGTCGCGAATGAAGACCCAGCTCTCGCCCCGGATCGGCATGGCATACCCGATCTCGGACCGGGACGTGCTCCACTTCCACTACGGCCGGTTCTACCAGCTGCCGGTCTTCGAGAGGATGTACAAGGGGCTCGGCCAGCAGATCGAACAGGACGGCGGAACGTACGGGAACATCTTCCTCGATCCGGAGAAGAACATCAGTTACGAGATCGGCGTCGACCACCAGCTGACCAAGAGCCTGAATCTCGACATGACCGTCTTCTTCAAGGACATCTTCGGCCTCATCGACACGGACGAGATCACGAACGGCAGCCTCGCCAGTTTCGGGAACCAGGCGCCGGTCGGGTACGTCAATCAGGCCTACGGCACCGTGAAGGGCCTCGAGTTCAAGTTGAACAAGCGGCTCATGAACGACAAGTACGGCGGGAGCATCGTCTACACCCTGGCGAGGGCGACGGGCACCCACTCGGAGGAGAACACCCAGGCCCTGGTCGGGACCGGCGTCATCGACCGGAAGCCCCTCAGCGAGTCGCCCCTGAATTGGGACCGGACCCACGCGGTGGTCCTGAACCTGATCATGACCGACCCGGGCGTTTGGGAGGTCTCGCTCGACTACACCTACGAGACCGGCTCGCCGTTCACGCCCCGCCGTTACCAGCAGCGGTCGGTGCCGGTGGAGCTGACCAACTCGGGAAGGCTCCCGGACGAAGCCCGGATGGACATCCGGGCGAACAAGCTCTACAGCATCTACGGTCAGGAGTTCCGGCTCTTCGTGGAGGCGGACAACGTGCTGAACCGGACGAACATCCGGACCCTGAACCCCGGCGATTGGCCGACCAACGAGGGCAATCACACGGTGTACTACACCGAAACGGGGCAACTCGGCGGGGCCTACAATCTCAACGACGTGAATTCCTCGGCGGGCAACCGGTTCGTGGCCCTGGGCGACCCCCGCGTGATCGATCCGATGCGGCGGGTCAAAGTCGGGATCATGATCGACTGGTAGTCCGAGGACTCGAATCGAGGGAGAGACGACTTATGACGGGGGCAAGGGACAAGGACCGGATGACGGCGGGTGGACGACCCGCCCGCCCGTGGGCGCCCTTCGGGACGCTCTCGACCGCCGCGGCGGTACTCTCCATCATTTCATTCGTTTCATTCTCCGGCGAGGCGCTCGGCAGGGCGGGCGCCGGAGAGGAGGCGCGGAGCGGCCCCCTCGGCGACATGGACATCGCCGGCGTGCCGAACTTCGGTTCCACGTATCACGATGTGGGGAGGATGGTGCTCCACGTTTCCAACTTCGGTGTTTTCGGGACCATGGGGCAGCTCAGCTACAACGTGGCGCCGTCGTGCCAGTGGCCTCCGGGGAGCGCCCACGACTATCTTTGGGCGGCCGGGCTATGGGTGGGCGCCGTCGTTCCCCGGGCGAATAACCCTTCCCTGGAGGACACGCTCGTTTCGTCGGCCGTCTACCAGTTCGAATTCCGGCCGGACGTGTTCGATCCGGTGGCGACGATCTACGAAACCTGGGAGGGCCGCCCGGGCGGCGCCCGGAACGTGGACGACGACGGCGACGGGGAGATCGACGAGGACCCGATCGACGGCGTCAACAACGACCCCTGGAACGACACGCGGATCGACGAGGACCATTACGCGATCGGCCAGCAGATGTTCCGCTGCATTTTTTACGACACGTCGACGGTGCGAAACCAGTACATCGCCGATATTCGGCGCAAGCACTCCCCCCTCGGCCTCAAGGTCACCCAAGAGAGCTATCAGTGGGTCGGGCGGAGCTGGGACGACTTCGTCGGCATCAACTTCCTGATCGAGAACATCTCGAGCCGGTCGATCCAGGACGCCTACGTGGGCTTCATGGTCGACTCGGACGTGGGAGACACTCAGAGGTCGGACGACATCTACCTCGACGACCTCTCCAACTTCATCAGCGCCGACACGACCATCATCGTGCCGGGCCGCCCGAGCGAGAGCTTGGAGCTGAACATCGGCTACATGCGGGACGCCGAGGGAGGGGAAGACGGTTCCGACGCGGACGGTCTCTTCGGCGTCATGTTCCTCGGCCATACGATCGACTCGACCGGCGTGACCGCGCCGGAGAGGGTCGAGATCCACGCGTACCGGTCGTGGTCGGGGGGGGACGAAGACCCCGAGGACGACAGGGAGCGGTACCGGTACCTGCGCGGCGAGAACCGCGTCGGCAACCGGTGGCTCCAGCACATCGATCCGGCGGAGGAGCGGCCCGACGACTACCGGATGCTCGTCTCCGCGGGGCCCTTCGTCGAGCTCCGTCCCGGGGACCGACTGGAGTTCCAGTCGGCGTTCGTCGTGCTCGACCCGCTCAGCTATGACCGGGACGATCCGGAAGAGGTCCGGCTTTACATGCTCGGCAACGCCATCGCCGCGCAGCGGATCTTCAACCGGGGCTGGAACGCCGCCTCCGCGCCGCCGCCTCCGAACCAGCGCGTGATCCCCGGCGACCACCGGGTGACGATCGAGTGGGACGACTTCTCCGAGCTCACCCCCGATCCCCTCTCCTCGAAGTTCGACTTCCAGGGGTATCAGGTGTGGAAGGCCGTGGGGTGGCGCCGGGAAGCGACGGAGCCCCGGGACGAGCAGTGGTTCCTGATCGCGGACATCGACAAGAGCGAACTCTCGAACTTCGATACCGGCGCCCAGGGCGTCGGGAAGTACCGGTACCTCGACACGAGGGACGTGAAGAACGGGTTCCCCTACTGGTACGCGGTGACCGCGTACGACCACGGGGACCCGGCGGAGGGCATCGATCCGGAGTACGGCAAGTTCTCCCAGTCCAAGATGCTCGTCTACCCGCGGTTCAATCCGACCCGGTCCCTCGAGGACGCGGTGGACGTTTACGATGTGGACGACATGACCGGAGAGGTCCTGGGGCGGAGGACCGTCACGGACGTGAAGAACGTCCATGTGGTTCCGAACCCTTACAAGGAACGGGCCGATTGGGACGAGGAGACTTCCGGCTTCAACCCCACGGGCCGGAAAATCTACTTCGTGAATCTGCCGGTGGAAGCCACGATCCGAATCTACTCCCTCGGCGGTGATCTTGTGCAGACGATTCATCACCGGTATGATCTCAGCCCGGAAAGGGACCTGACATACTGGAACCTGGTGACCCGGAACAACCAGGAGGTCGTCAGCGGCGTCTACATCTATCACATCGAATCCCCGGTCGGTGAAAAGGTCGGCCGGTTCGTCATCATCCGATGACCGCAAGGAAGGCAGCGAAGATGAGAGCGGCTTTTCATAAGAAGGAAGAAAGGGAGGAGCGAACCTTGATTCGGAACAGGCTCCCAGCGGTGCTCGTCGGTCTCCTTCTTTTGCACGGCGCAGCCCAGGGAAGTGACATTTTCGCGAAGGTGGGGACCATCGGCGCCCAGTTCTTGAAGATCGGCGTCGGTGGACGGGGGACGGCGATGGGCGAGTCGTTCGTGGCGATCGCCGACGATCCGTCCGCCCTCTACTGGAACCCGGCCGGGATCGCGAAGCTCGAAGGGAAGAGCCACGTGTTTCTTTCCCATGCCAGCTGGCCGGCCGGAATCGGTCACGAGTTCGCAGGATACGTCTTCACCTACGGGGGCATCCCGGGCGTGATGGGCGTTTCGCTGAACGTGCTCCAGATGGACCCGATGATCCGCACTACCGAGTATCACCCCGATGGAATCAACCAGCCGGGATCGAGCGAGCTCGAGCAGTTCGACGCGGGCGACATGGCGATCGGCCTTTCGTACGCCCAGTTCCTGACGGACAAGTTCTCCTTTGGCGGGACGGTCAAGTGGGTCCACCAGGGCCTCGAGGACGAGTTCGCCGAGGGGATCAATTTCGACTTCGGCACGCTCTACAACACCGGCTTCCGGACGATCACGATCGGAATGACGGTGCAGAGCATCGGCTCGACGATGACTTTCATCGACCAGGAATTCTCGCCGCCCACGACGTTCAAGTTGGGCGTCGCGATGAACGCGCTGCAATCGCAGCAGCACAGCGTGCTGACCTCGGCCGAGTTCAATCATCCGAGCGACAACCAGGAGCGGGCGAACCTCGGTCTCGAATACGTCTACACCCCGCTCGATCGGTTCGCGCTGGCCCTCCGGGGCGGGTACATGGCCAACCGGGACATCCAGGACTTCGCCCTCGGTTTCGGGGTTCGGTTCCCGACGAGCGCGAACGCGTCCGCGGACGTGAACTACTCCTTCGCGAATCTGAACGAACTCGGGGAGTCGCACCAGGTCAGCGTGATCCTCAGCTATTAGCCTGGACTATGCGCGAAGTTCCGTAGCGAGGGTTCGGATCGCGTGGCGGGAAGCCGACTTGGACAAGCCGCTCCCGGAAACGTAGTCTCGGCACTACCTTGAGGAAGCGGCGCCGGAAAGGAAGCTTCGGAGGCCGCGAGGCGGAACTGCAGTAGGAAGTTCGTGCATGGTCCAGGCTAAAGGCCGGCGGGCCGGGTCCGGATCGAGCGCGGGTGTGACAGCGGAAGGGGGTGGGTCGATATGATGGCCGGAACCCCCCGGGTCGCCCGGTCCGTGCTGGCCGCCGCTCTCCTCCTCCTCGCGGGGGGAGGACCGGCATCGGCCGGCGGCGATCCGGTCCAGGCCTCCGGTGAGATTCGCTTCATCGTCGATCGGGCGAGTTTCCTACGCGGTGCCGCGGTCCTCGAAGAGATCTACCTCCTCATTCCGTCGAAGGACCTCCGCTTCGAATCGCCGGAGGGGAACGCCCCCCCGGAATCGGAGATCCGTGTCCGGTTCCGGTTCCGTCGCTGGCCGACAGGGGAGCCGATCCTCGATCGGAGAATGGACGCCCTTCTGCCGGGCCCGGCCCCCGGGGGAGGCGAAGCCCCCGATCTGCAGATCCTCACCCACGCCTTCGAACTCCCCGAGGGACCGTACCGACTCGAAGTGGAGGTGGAGGACAGGAAGTCCCGGGGCATGGGGTTCTTTTATCTCTTCGGTCGAGCCGCGAAGAAGGGGAACGCCGTCTGCTTCTATCGGGCGAAGGAGTTCGACCCGAACGGGCTCGACCTGTCGGACATCCAGTTTTCCCGGGCGATCGAGGAGGATCGGGAGGGCACGTTCGCCAAGGGGTCGTGGGACGTTACGCCCCAGCCGAATCGGCTCTTCGGAGTCCTGATGCCGGAGCTCTCCTTCTACTACGAGATCTACGACCACGCGGAGCGCCGGGATCCGGGAGGGGAGCCGTACCGGGTGCGTCACGAGATTCTGGACGCCGACGATCGAGTCGCGGTCGAGGAGGAACAGGCCCTTTCCGCGCGGGGGCGGGGTTCCCTCTTCCGGCGGACGGGCGCCATGGACCTGACCGGTCTTCCCGCCGGAGCCTACCGGCTCCGGGTGACCGTGGAGAGCCCCGAGAGGGGGGAGAAGGCGCTCGCCGAAGGCGCCTTCGAGGTGGCGTGGAGGGCGGCCGACTTCATCGCCCGGTCCTCCGGGGGGGAGGAGACGGAGCCGGCCTGGGAGTTCGGGGACCGGGCCGGCGACGATCTGGTGGAAGAGATGCGCATGCTCCTCGGCCGGGGGGAACTCGATAAACTGAAGCGCCTGGGCCATGAAGAGCGGCGGGCCTGGGTCGAGGAGTACTGGACCGACCGGGACCCGACGCCGGGGACTCCGGTCAACGAACTCCGGGAGGAGCACTACCGCCGCATCCGGCTCGCGAACACCCGGTTTCGGTCGATCCGCCTGAAGGGGATCGAGACGGATCGGGGCCGAGTTTACGTCCGCTACGGCGAGCCGGACGAGATACGGACCGCCTTCGCCGACCAGTCCTTCGTCCCGGGGTCCCGGATCTTTCCCGGCTCCCGGTCGGTGATCGGTGAGGAAGGGAGGGAGCGGGGGGGGATCAACGTGAGCGAGAAACAGTACGAAGTGTGGACCTACAACGAGCGGGGACGAATTCTCGGAGATCAGCACAAGGTCGCCTCCGGGCTCGGCATGCGGTTCGTCTTCGTCGACGTCGAGGGATACGGGAACTTCCGGATCGTGGAGAGCTCGGAGCTCTCCGACTACTGAAAAACGGTTGACAATCCTGGAGGCCGCGGGTAAAGTGTAACTCCTGAATTGGAGCGCAGTTGTCAACCGGATCGGGAATCGGCCCCGGCCGGTTCCGAACCGAAATCGTTGAGAAGGGCCGTGGCAGAAGCCGGTATGCGGAGGAGAACGTCGATGGCACGGATCGGCAGGAACAAGTGGTTTTTCGTTCTGCAATGGATGATCCTTGCAGGCTTCCTTTGCGCCCAGCCCGTGGCGGCGCAGGATCGTGCCGCCCCCGGGGCGGTGGGCGCCCTGAGCGAATTGGATGACACGCTCGGGGCTCTGACGGACACGCTCTCGGAAGAGCCGACCGACAGCCTCGCGGCGGGCGCCGGCTTCGCCGATCTCGAAGAGGACACGAGCTTTCTCGGGAAGATCGCAAGCAGCGGTCTCGTCGAGCTGTTCCACAACGGCGGCAACTTCATGTGGCCTCTCCTCGCCCTCTCCCTCATCGGCCTCGCCGTGCTGATCGAACGGCTGATCACCCTCTTCCGGGCGAAGACCAACGTTCGGAAGCTCGTGGGGCAAGTCGTCGCCGCCCTTCACTCGGACGGCATCGAGGGGGCCAAACGGGTCTGCGAGAGCACGCGGGGGCCGATCGCCGCCATCCTTCACGCCGGGCTCATGAAGGCCCACCACGGCCGGGACGACATGGAGAAGGCGATTCAAAGCGCCGGCACCATCGAGATGTCCTTCCTCGAGCGCGGACTCGTCGTCCTCTCTTCGGTGGCCACCATCGGACCTCTCCTCGGCTTCCTCGGCACCGTGTCCGGGATGATCCACGCCTTCGAAGCGATCGCCGCCGCGGAACAGGTGAACGCAAAGCTCGTGGCGACCGGTATTTCGGAAGCCCTGATCACGACCGCGACCGGCCTCATCATCGCGATTCCGGCCCAGGCGGCGTACAACTTCTTCATTGCCCAGATCGATCGTTTCGTTATCGAGATGGAAGAGGCGTCGACGGAGATGATCGACAACCTCCTGGCCCTGGAAGAGAAGTAAGATGACGAGAAAAGTAAGATAGCGAGAGAAGTAGGGTGACGAGAAAAGTAACGATGAAGAGAGAAGTAGGATGAGGATCGTCAAGAAATCAAGGGTCGTAACGGAGATCCCGAACTCGTCCATGTCGGACGTGGCGTTTCTCCTCTTGATCTTCTTTCTCGTGACGACGATCTTCAACGTGGAGAAGGGTCTGGACCTGGTTCTGCCGAACTCGAACACGGCGCCGAAGCGGATCAACAAACAGAACCTGCTGGAGATCAAGATCGCGGCGACCGGCCGCATCATGCTCGACGGGCAGGAGGTCCGAGTCTCCGATATCGAGGATATCGTCCGAAGAAGGATTTTGGAAAACGACAAGACGATCTGCGTCATCGAAACCAACCCGAGGGCCTACTACGGGGTCATGGTGGACATCCTGGACGAGTTGAAGCTCGCCCAGGCGGGCAAGATCACCCTCCGCCTGGGCGGTGGGGGATAGGTCATGGGACGATTCAAGCGCAAGGCAGGCGGGACCGCCGTGGTGCCGACGTCGTCGATGGCGGACATCGCGTTTCTCCTGCTCGTCTTTTTCATGGTGACCACCATCTTCCGACTGGAAGACGGCCTCCCCGTGGAACTGCCCAAGGCGGCGGCCACGGAGCAGTTCCCCCTGGAGAAGCTCGCCCACATCTGGGTGAACCAGCGGAGTGAGATCTCGATCAACGACCGCCTGGTCAACATGGAGTCGATCCAGGGTCTCATTCTGAACAAGCTTCGGATGAACCCGGCGCTCATCGTCGCGTTTAACTCGGACAAGCGCACGCCCTACAAGGTCATGGCGGACATCATGGAAGAACTGAAGAAGGTGAACGCCACGAAGATCTCCTTCACCGCCGACTACGAGCGGAGGAGGTAGACATGGCCGTTACCGCGACAGAAAACGTAAAATTCAAGTTAGGCTTCCGGAAGACCTTCGACGTCTCGCTCATCGCGGCGGCGGGCATCCACATGCTCGGGTTCCTCTTCACGCCCGGCTACACGCCCGACCCGTACGTGCCGGATACGGAAGAGGAGATCCAAGTGATCGAGGTGCCCGAGGAGGTCGAGGTTCCCCTCCCGCCCGTGGAAGTTCTCAGGCCGTCGATTCCGATCGCCGCCGAGTTCACCGAGGTGATGGTCTCGGACGAGGCGGACCCGGAAGAGACGATCATGGACACGGAGGTGGACATCGAGAACCCGACCGCCGCCCGGTTGAACTACATCGATCCGGGCGAGGGGGACGCGGAGTTCACCTCGTTCAGCGATCCGCCACAGGAGAAGAGGATCCTCAAGCCCAAGTACCCCGAACTCGCCAACCAGGCGGGGATCGATGGGACGGTGGTCGCCAAAGTGTACCTCAACGAAAAGGGGCAGGTCCTCCGCGTGGAGATCCTGCAATCCCCCGCGGAGATTTTCAACGAGCCCGTGCGGGAAGCCCTCATGAAAAGCGAGTTTTATCCGGCCAGGCAGCGCGACATCCCGGTGAAGAGCCGGATCATCATGACTTTCAACTTCACCCCGAGCTCTGCGCGGTAGAAGGCCCATCTTTTCGGCCGTGACCGCCGGCTCCGGTCCCGAGGGGCCGTTTCGGCGGTTTTTCCTTCATGGAGGGGTTTCATGAACGAGGCGCCCGCCCCTCCGGACTCTCCGCCCCGCGCCGGTCTCCTCCGGGATGTCCCCCTTCTCTGGTTCTCTCCCGCGGCGCTCTTCGGGTCGATCCGGGAGCGGCCCCGTGTCCGGGGGGCCCTGATCGTTCTCGTCGTGGTGGTGGTGGCCGCGACGCTCCTCACGCTCGACGTTCTCGTGGGCACGATGATGGAGCGAGGGGCGGAATCGATGCGGGAGCGGGGGGGCGACCCTTCCAGTCTCGGGTTCTTCGGGCATCCCGCCATGAAGGCCGGGATCGTCGTCTCCGGGGCCGTCATGCTCCTCCTCGTGCTGCTCGTCCATTCGGGGGGCGTCTACCTCGCGCTTTCCCTCTCCGGCGGCGTGGAGGAGAAGAAGCCGTTTCCCTGGATCTTCCGGGCCGCGGTGTGGGCGAAGCTCGTCGAGATCCCGCATCTCGTCCTCTGGGTCCCCTTGGTGCTCGCCAAGGGGGGCCCCGACGTCTTCTTCGGCCCCGCCGCCCTCGCGTCCGAGGAAGGGGCCGGCCCGTGGTTCCCCCTCCTCTCGGCCCTCGATCTCTTCACCCTCTGGTTTCTCGCCCTCTTCGCGATCGGCGTCTCGGTCCTCCTTCGCGTGAGGGGGCTCCGGGCGGCGGCGACGGTATTCGCTCCCTGGGTTGTTTGGCAGTTGGCGAAGATGGGTCTGCATCTTCTCTAAGCGAGAGGGGGTTCCGGATCGTCTCCCGGGTGAACGCGTCTTCCGCTGGACGGCGGAAACCGAACGCCCTACCCTGTCGTAGGAGAGGGAGGACGGGATCCGGAGCGCCGGCCGGGCGCTCCTGCCAAACGCAGTCAACGAGGGAGTCGCCCATGAAATCGTCACGAGTCGTCATCTGCGCCGCTTCTCTGCTTCTCTCGGCCGCGGCCGGAATCGCGAACCCGTCGGAGACGGAGGATGCCCTCCGGGAGATCGGGGAGGGCCGGCCCCTCACCGTGGACCGGTGCGTCGCGGTCGCCCTCGAGGCGAACCCGACGCTTCGGTCGAGCCGGGAGTCGTTCCGCGCGACCGAGCGTGGCGTGCTGAATGCGTACTCCACGTTCACGCCCGGAGTGTCGGGCGGGTACGGCGCCTCGAAAACTTCGAGGGTGATTCTCGATGGGCGGACTCTCTATTCCGATGAATTCACGAATCACGGCGTTCAGCTTTCCCTCCGCCAGACCCTGTTCAGCTGGTCCGGGATCAAGGGGATCCACCAGGCCCGGAACAGCCGAGAGGCGGGACGGGCGGGGTACTTCGCCGACCGGCAGGAGCTGATCTACCAGGTCCGCGCGGCGAGCCACAACTTCTTGCAAACCGCCGATCTTCTCGAAGTCTCCCGGGAAAACCTCGGGGTCGGCGAGGAACAGCTGAAGCTCGCAGAGAAGATGAAGGAGGTCGGCGCCGGCGTGACCGCCGATGTCCTCAAGGCGGCGGCCCAGGTCGAATCGAACCGGCTCGACGTGATCACGGCGGAGAAGAACCTCGCCGTCGCGCGGGCCACGCTGCTCGCCTACCTCGGTCTCGACGTGACCCTCCCTCTCGAGGTCGAGCGCCCGAGCGAGGTGACGGCGCCGGTACCCGACTTCGAAGAGTGCATGAGGACCGCCGCCGAGAACCGGCCCGATCTCCGCGAGATGGAGTACAACCTGCGGGCGACGAATGACGGCGTGGGGTCGGCCCGGGGGGAGTACTTTCCCTCGGTCTCCGGGTCCTTCGCCTACGACTGGAACAACGATGAGCTGAGCGGCGATCTCTTCCGGGATGACAACCGGAGCTGGACCGCCCGGCTCTCGGTGAACGTTCCCATCTTCAACGTCGGGACCTACGCGCGGGTCCGGCAGTGGAAGGCGAACGCCTACTCGGCGGAGTACAATCTCGAGGCGACCCGCCAGAACGTCGCCTTCGAGATCCAGGAGTCGCTCCTCTTGATCGAGGAAGCCCAAAAACGAATCGAAGTGGCGACCCGGAACGTCGCGGCCGCCGAGGAGGACCTCCGGGTTTCCCAGGGGAAGTACAAGCACGGGCTCGTGCCGATTCTCGACCTGATCGAAGCCCAGTACTCCCTCGCCCAGGCACGGGCGGCGAAGGTGGAGGCGGTCTACGGGCATCTGACGGCGCGGGTGGCCCTCGCGAACGCCATGGGGGTCGGCGAATAGCATGACAGAAAACGGCGTCCTGATCGAGGCGACGGATCTCGAGAAGACCTACCGGCTCGGACGGCTCGATGTCCCCGCCCTCCGGGGGGTGAGCTTCCGGATCCGGCGGGGTGAGTACGTCGCCATCATGGGACCTTCGGGATCGGGCAAGTCGACGCTCATGAATCTGCTCGGCTGCCTCGACACCCCGTCGGGCGGGACCTACTCGCTCGACGGGATCGAGGTCTCGTCCCTCACCGACGACGAGCTCGCGGCGATCCGGAACCGGAAGATCGGGTTCGTCTTCCAGACCTTCAACCTCCTTCCCCGGGCGGACGCCTTCCAGAACGTGGAGCTCCCCCTGGTCTACGCCGGCGTAGGAAAGGAGGAGCGCCGCGCCCGGGTGGACGAGGCGGTCGATGCGGTGGGACTGACGGACAGGGCCCATCACCGCCCGAGCGAGCTTTCCGGAGGGCAGCGACAGCGGATCGCCATCGCCCGGGCTCTCGTCAACCGGCCCTCGCTCATCCTCGCCGACGAGCCGACGGGCAACCTCGACAGCGGCACCGGGGAGGAGATCATGCAGGTCTTCGAGAAGATCCGGCGGGCGGGGAACACGATCCTTCTCGTGACCCACGAGGAGTACATCGCCCGGAAATCGGAGCGGGTGATCCGCCTCCTGGACGGGAGGATCGCGGAAGACCGGCCGACCGCGTCGTGAAGGGCCCGGCGGGGGAGGGGGGCGATCTTTGAGCGCCGAGGAACGACCCGCCCGGGCCCGGGAGATCATCCGGGAACTCGCGGAAGGACTGGACGACAGGTTCGACCTTCTGGAGGTGACGGCCAGAGAGAGCGGCGCGGGGATCGTCCTCACGGGCTTCGCGAGTTCCCCCGCCCTCGCGGGCCGGCTCCGGGAGAGGCTCGAGGCCGAAGGCCTTGCCCCCGCCCGCGAGGATCTCGAGGTCGCCCCGGACGGGCCGGAAGCGATGCAGGTCGTGGTCTCCGTCGCCCACCTTCGCCGCGCCCCCGATCACCGCGCCGAACTCCGGAACCAAGCCGTGCTGGGCGAGTATCTCGAACGTCTCACCGCGCGGGGGGAGTGGTTCCTCGTCCGGACCGCCGACGGGTACCTCGGCTGGTGCGACCGCTCGGGGCTCACGGCGCCGCCCCCGGTCGAGCGGAAGCGCTGGAGCACCTTCCCGGTCCTTACGGTAACCGCCCGGGACGTGGTGATCCGGTCGACTCCGGAGACCCGGAGCCCGGGAATCGTCAGGGACGGCGTCTTCGACTCCCGGCTCCTCGTGCGCTCCCGGCGGAGCGGCTGGATCCAAGTGGAGCTGCCCGACGGCGCCGTCGGCTGGATCGAGGAGGGGGAATGCCGCCTGCCGGGGGAAGGTCCGCGCTACCCGACGGCGGAGAAGATCGTGGCGGCCGCCAAGAGGCTCGCCGGCGTCCCCTACCTCTGGGGGGGGACGTCGCCGAAGGGCTTCGATTGCTCGGGTCTCGTGCAGCGGGTCTACGGGCATTTCGGAATCCTCCTCCCCCGGGACGCGGACCTCCAGCGTCGCGCCGTCGAGCCCCTCCGCCCCGGCCCCGACCGGAGGGCCGGAGACCTCCTCTTCTTCGGCGCCGGAAAGACCGATCACGTGGCCATCTCCCTCGGAGGGTCCGATTTCCTGCACGCCTCGGGTTGGGTCAAAACCGAGTCCCTGAACCCCCGGTCCCCGGTCTACCGGGCCGACCTCCGGGAGAAATACCAGGGGGCGGGGCGGCCCCCCGGGATGAACGGTTCGGGGAGAGGGGAGTGAGGCCCTTTTCCCGGTCCCCTCTCCGAGGGTATACTGGGCGGGACCGCCGCGGAGGCGGGAGAGGCGGATCGAGTCGGCCATGATCAGAATCCTTTTCGGAGCGCTCTTCGTTTACCTTCTGGCGCGGATCGTCGCCAACCTCTTCCGGGGGTTCCTTCCCCGGCGGGAGGGGATTCGTCCGGAAGCGCCCGGCCCGACGGAGGTATCCCCTCTCTCGGGGGAGGAAATCGAGGACGCGGACTGGGAGGAAATCGAGGACTCGAAGGGGGATTCTGGTTGACGCCTTTCGGGACCCGTCGCTATAGTATTCGGGTTCGAATGGGGGATTCAGCGATCATGGGATTGGCAGATTCGCGTTCCAGGCGCTCCGGGTTCATCCTTCTCGACCTCGCCGTCGTGCTGATGATCATCGTTCTTCTCGGGCTCATTCAGCTCTCCATCATGTACCGGAACCAGGCGATCAAGGAGGAGCAAACGAGCCGGAAGTACATGAAGTGGATCGCCAAGGCCCAGGAACTCTACTACGGGAAGAACGGACAGTATACGGAGCGCTTCCGCGATCTCGCCCCCTACGTCAGGAACGTCGACGTCTTCGTCGATCCCGGCTCGGGCGATCTCTTCCGTCTCTGGATCGATGAAGTGGGCCGGTACCAGGTCGAGAGCCCCGGTGGGTACGGGTCGATCGTAGGCGGCGAACCCGATTGGGAATAGGACCGAAGGGGCTTCCCCTACTTCTTTCCCTTCCAGTGCTTCAGCTCGATATCCTTCAGGATCCGATCGATCTGTTCCTTGACCTTCGTATCCGCGCTCGGCTCGAAGAGAACCTTCTGGATGCGGCCCGTCGGGTCCTTCTTGGCGTAGCGGATCGACTTCAGCACTTCGAGAGGGGCGAGAATGTCCCGGGAGACCCGGACCTCGATCGCTTTGCCGTCGATGTTCTGGTCCGGGCTGTTGAAGGGGGACATGCCGAGGGCCCACCCGTGGGCGAGCATGCCGCAGAGGGCGATGCGGAGACGGTTCCAGCCTTCGTCGGTGGAGAGGTCGAGATTGCCACGGAGGCGCTGGATGAGCCCGTCGACGACGGGGGTCATCCTCTCGATGATGTCCGGCTCCAGTTTGATCTTGGCGAGGTTGATGAACATCTGCTGGATGATATCGTTCGTACCGGTCATCGGTGATCTCCTCCGTTCTGCGGCGGTGCCGTCCTTCCCCCGAAGGATCGGAAGTTTCCCGCCGGAAGTTGAGCCTTTTCTGTTGACGGGAACTCGGCGTGGCGCCTAGAGTTAGGCACGAAACGTCCGGGCTGGGCCCGGACGATGGGGGAACTGCGGCCGATGATGTACGGGACGCGCGCTTCGGCACTCATGATCACGGTCCTTCTCGGGCTCTCCGGGGGCATCTCCGCGGGCGATACGCCGCCGACCGCCTATCTGACGAACGTCGAAATGATGCAGCTCGTGGCCCGGGGCGCGGTCTCCCGAGCCATGGAGCGGTTCCCGGAGGTCGTCGAATGCCCGATCACGCTCCGGCCCACCGAGCCGGGTGAAGCGGATTGGCTCTTGGAGAGCGAGATCCTCGCCGCCCTCTCGATGCGGGGTGTCCGCGTGCGGGCGGCCGACGGCCCGTCCGTGAAGATCGTCAAGCCCCGCCGAGACGGGGGGAAGAAGACGGCGCCGGTCCTCGATTTTCCGGTCGACGTGGCGCCGGTCCTCTCCTCGGGGCCCGGGGTCCCCTATCCGGACGGAACGTGCGAAGAGGGGGCCGCGGGACGGGTCGACGTGCAAATCGTGGTGAACGAAAACGGGTCGGCGGCGAACATCCTCATCGATGAGGGGGCGGTGGAGCCGTTCCGGAGCGCCGTGGAGGAAGCGGTCGCAAAATATCGGTTCACGCCCGCCCTGAAGGATGGCGCCCCCGTACCGGGCCTCGTGACCTACCGGTTCGATTTTCCGACGGTCGATGGTGCGTGCGACGGCGTGACCGCCGAGGCGAAGGTGCCCGTCGACGAACCGGCCGAGGAAGAAGAATCGGCCGGCTCCGGGCCGGTCGCCTCCTCTTCCTCCGCGATCGACGGCACGACCTCGAGCCTCGTCTACCGGGTATCCGAAATCGAGATGCGCTATCCCGAGGCGGGCCGGCGCTTCTGGTTGGGAAGGAAGCGGGTCGACCGGTACGCGAGGATGCGGATCGAGCTCCGCCTCCGCCGGGGGGAGGAGATCTTCTGGGCCGAGACGGCCGAGCATTACGCGTCGGACCGCGTCCCCTTCGGCGCCCTTCGTTATCTCGAGAGCGAGCAGTACGCCTTCGCACAGGCCGATTTGCCCGCGGGCTCTTACGGCCGTCTCATCGAACCCCTCGTTGTGGCGGGGGTCATCGGGGGCCTGGTCCTGCTCTTCTACGCGAACCAAACCGGGGAGTGATGCCTCGCCCCGGCGGGGAAAGGACGGCGGTGCATCGGGGCGTCCTGATCCTGTATCTCCTCTGCGGTCTCGCGCTCTTTCGCTGCGGCGGCGGCGAACTGCTCCCGGAAGGCGACCCGGCGGAGCAGGTCGCGGCCGCCACCGGCTATCTGGAGGATGGCAAGAGCCAAAAGGCCCTCGAGGCGTTCCAGATCATCGCCCGCACCTATCCCGGCACCGAGTGGGAAGAAGCGGCCCGTTTCGGAATCGCCCGGTCCCAGCGGAAGATGAAAGACTATCCGACGGCGCTCCAGTTGTACGAGACCTTCATCCGGCGGTTTCCCCGGTCCGAGTACGTGGACGACGCCGCATTCGAGAGCGCCCTCTGCTACTCCGACCAGCGGAAGAAGCCCCAGCTCGATCCGGAGATGAACCGGAAGGCGCTCGCCGGATTCGAGGACTTTCTCGCCCGCTACCCGGAGAGCGATCTCGCGCCGCGGGCCCGTGAGGAAGTCGCGGAGGCGAGAGACCATTTCGCCGAGAAAGCCCTGATGAACGGCATCACGTACACGAAGCTCCGCCGGCCGGGGGCGGCGCGCTACTATTTTCAGATCATCTTGAACAGCTACCCGGAGTCGCGCCACGTCCCGGAGGCCCTCTACCGGATCGGGGAGACCCACCGGAAGCAGAAGCACCGGGAAGAGACGGTCGCCGCCCTCGCCGAGCTTCGATCCCGATTCCCGGACTCCTCCTGGACGGCGAAACTGGCCGCGCGGCTCGGCGACGACGGGATCGCCCGGGCCGGGGAGGGCGGGGATTGAGTGGGGCGGCGGGGGCGATCGTTTTTGGAGGGAGCTTCGATCCGATTCACATGGGGCACCTGATCCTGGCCGAGTGCGCCGCCGACGCTCTCGGCCGCGAGCCGGTGCTCTTCGTTCCGGCCGCCCGGCCCCCGCATAAATCCGCCGGGGACCTCTCGCCCGCCTCGGACCGGGCCGCCATGGTCCGGCTCGCCGTGGAAGGGAACCGGCGCTTCGCCTTTTCCGGGGTGGAGCTCGGGAGGGAGGGGCGGTCGTACGCGATCGACACGATCCGGCAGATCGCGGCCGAAAGAGGGGGCGCCAGGCCCGCTTATCTGATCGGCGCGGACAGTCTGGCCGATCTTCTGCAATGGAAGGACCCGGAGGCGATTTTGAGCGAGTCGGAAGTCGTGGTCTTTCCGAGACCGGGAACGGACGCGAGAGACGTCTCCGCCCGCCTCGAGGGGCGTTATCGGATGCTCGACACGCCGAGGATCGAAATCTCCGCGACGGTGATCCGCGAGCGGGCGGGAAGGGGTCTTTCGATCCGGTACCTCGTCCCGGAGGCCGTGCGGCATTATATCGAAGAGCGGGGCCTGTATCGCCGGGAGCGGGGGGAGACGTAGCAGGGTGGCACGGGGAAAGTCGATCTTCACCGAGATCATCGTGAACGCGAGTCCGAACGAGACCCGGGTGGCGATTCTCGAGAACCACACACTCGTGGAATTCCTCGCCGAGAGGGCCGACTCGGCCCGGCAGGTGGGGGACGTCTTCAAGGGGCGGGTCAACGCGGTGCTGCCGGGCATGCAGGCGGCCTTCGTGGACATCGGTCTCGAGAAGACGGCGTTCCTCCACGTGTCGGACATGGTGATGCCCGACCCGGACAGCATCGATTCCCTCGACGACGACGTTCCGGACACGCCGGTCAAGAAGGTCCCCCGGGGGGTTTCCATCGAAGGGCTACTCAAGAAGGGGCAGGAGATCCTGGTCCAGGTGACGAAGGAGCCGATCGGCACGAAAGGCCCCCGGGTGACGACCCAGATCTCCATCGCCGGCCGATACCTGGTCCTGATGCCCGGCACGCCCCACGTCGGCGTCTCCCGGAAGATCGAGAACCGGGACGAGCGGGCCCGCCTCCGGAAGGCGGTCCGTGAGGTCCTCCCCGACGGGATGGGCACCATCGTCCGCACCGTGGCGGAGGGAAAGCAGAAGCGGAACCTCGCCGCCGACATTCGCTTTCTGACCCAGCTCTGGAAGAAGGTGCAGAAGTCGCAGGGCCACATGCCCTGCCCGTCGCTCCTGCACAAGGAGGTGGGACTCACGACGGGCCTCATCCGGGACCTCTTCAACGAGGACGTGGACCGGCTGATCATCGACTCGAAGAAGGAACACCAGCAGATCCTCACGTACCTGCAATCGACCTCGGCGGAAATGAAAGACCGGGTCCATCTCTACAAAGAGGAGACGCCGATCTTCGACGCCTACGAGATCGAAAGCGAAATCGAAAAGACCCTCTCCACGAAAATCTGGCTGAAGGCGGGCGGGTACATCATTCTCGACCAGACCGAAGCGCTCGTGGCGATCGACGTGAACACGGGACGCTACACGGGGGAGAAGGACCAGGAGGAGACGATCTTCCGGACCAACGTGGAGGCGGCGAGGGAGATCGCCCGGCAGCTCCGGCTTCGGGACGTGGGCGGCATCATCGTGATCGACTTCATCGACATGGAGCGGGAGGCGAACCGGGATAAGGTCCTCGAGACCCTGCGGGAGGCGCTCCGCCGGGACCGCTCCCGGACGAAGACCTTCCGGGTGAGCGAGCTCGGCCTCGTCGAGATGACCCGCCAGCGGGTGCGGCCGAGCCTGATCCACTACTTCAGTTCCCCCTGCCCCCACTGCGGAGGGACGGGGAAGCGGCTCTCCCTCGCCTCCCTGGCGATGAAGGTGGAGAGGCTCCTCCGCCGGGTCTCGACCTACTGCAGCGAGAAGAAGGTCGTCGTCCGGCTCCACCCCGATCTGGCGGTTTATTTCATCGAGGGGCGGGCGGGCCGGGTCGAGGCGATCGAAAGGCGCTACAAGCTCTCCGTCGAAATCGAGGACGACAAGAACCTCGGCCGGGAGGAGATCCGAATCTTCGCCCAGAAGAACGGCAAGGAACTGACCGACCAAGTTCTCTTCTAACCCTTTAACCCGCGATGCTCGGAGTATCCTGCTGCGGCCGGAGCTCGCGGCCGTGGGACCGGGCCTGCCGGAGCCGGGGGGACACAATACCGAATAGGGAGTTCGGTATTGTGTCCCCAGGATTCGCTATTCAGTATTGTGTCCCCCTTCCCGTGTTCCTAGGATCCCTTCCCCCCAACTTTTTTGAATATGGGGGGTTGACACCCCCGAGGCCGGGGTGATATATATTCTTGGATTCACATGGAGTAGTACGGCCCGGACCCGCATCGGAGCGACCCGGGCGCTGCCCGGAGGAGAGACGAGTTGTACGCGATAGTAGAACAGGGCGGTTTCCAGTTCCGGGTCACCCAGGGGGCGGAGATCGAAGTTCCGCGTTTGGATGCCGAGATCGGGGAGAAAGTGACCATTTCCCGGGTTCTCCTGATCGAGAACGACGGCGGGGACCGGGCCATCGGCACCCCCGTCATCGAAAACGCGAGCGCCGAGTGCGAGGTCGTCGCCCACGGGAAAGGGGACAAGGTCCTCGTCCAGAAGTTCAAGCGCCGCAAGAACTACCGCCGGATTCACGGCCACAGGACCCACTTCACCCGGATTCGCGTCCTCTCGATCGGGACCTAGGCCGGGACCTCTTAAGCAGGGAGAGAACGATGGCTCATAAAAAGGGAGTGGGAAGCTCCAGGAACGGCCGGGACAGCAATTCACAACGCCTCGGCGTGAAGCGGTTCGGAGGCCAGCGGGTGAACGCCGGCGAGATTCTCGTCCGCCAGCGAGGGACCCGGATTTATCCGGGCCAGAACGTGGGCCGGGGCGGGGATGATACGCTTTTCGCCAAGGCGACGGGCGTCGTCGAATACGCCCGCAAGGGCCGGGACCGAAAGGTCGTGAACGTTCACGCATACTCCGAAGAGCGGACGGTGTCGGGGGAGGGATGATCCGACCGCCCGAGCCGGCGAGTGTAAGCTGACTGAGCGGAGAGGGGACCTCTGTCCCCTCTTTTTTCTTTGGGGAGAAAAGTCATGGAGGGGGAGAATCCGCGGGTCGTCGTGATCGTGCCGGCCCGGCTCGGCTCGACCCGGGTCCCCCGGAAGCCGCTTCAGAGGATCGGGGGGCGCGAAGTGGTGCTCCGTGTCTGCGACGCCGCCTCCCGCGCGGCGCGGGTGGACGAGGTCGGCGTCGCCACCGACTCGGAGGAGATCCGCCGCGTGGTCGAGAAGGGGGGCTACCGGGCGTGGATGACGTCTCCGGATCACCCCACCGGCACGGACCGAGTCGCCGAGGCCGCCCGCTCCGTGGAGGCGGACCTCGTGATCAACGTGCAGGGGGACGAGCCGTTCCTCCCCCCCGGCGCCCTCGATCTCCTCGTGGAGGAAATGAACCGCGAAACGGGCCGCCCGCTCGGGACCCTCGTGGTTCCCCTCGAGGGGGAGGACGAACTCCACGACCCGAACGTGGTCAAGGTGGTCATTGACCGGTCGGGGGGGGCGCTCTATTTTTCCCGGGCGCCCGTGCCCTGGCGTTTCCGGGAGACCGAGCCCGCCCGCTGGAAGCACGTCGGTGTTTACGCGTTCCGGCGGGAGGCGCTCTTCCGTTTCGTCTCTCTTCCCCGGACCGAACTGGAGATGAGCGAGTCCCTCGAACAGCTCCGGGCTCTCGATCACGGCATGGCGATCCACGTCGGCCGGTGGCCGGTGGCGTTTCACGGCGTGGAGACGATGGAAGATCTGGAACGGGCGAGAAGAATCGTCGCGGGGGAAGCCGAAGCCTCCGCGGGGGATGATGGAACCGTCGAAGCGCGGGACCCGACCCGCGGGGAGGAATCGGGTTCATGACCCGGTACGTGTTCGTCACCGGAGGCGTCGTGTCGTCGCTCGGAAAGGGGATTGTTTCCGCCTCTCTGGGCATGCTCCTGAAGGCCCGGGGGGTGCGCATCACGCTGCTCAAGCTCGATCCCTACATCAACGTGGACCCCGGAACCATGAACCCCTTCCAACACGGCGAAGTGTACGTCACCGACGACGGCGCGGAGACGGACCTCGATCTCGGTCACTACGAGCGGTTTACGATGGAGAACCTGTCGAGACACAACAACGCCACGACCGGCCAAATCTACGACACGGTGATCTCCCGGGAACGGAAGGGGGAGTACCTGGGCGTGACGGTCCAGGTGATTCCCCACATCACGAACGAGATCAAACGGCGAATCGTCGATCTCGGCCGGCGGACCAACGCCGAGGTGGTGATCACCGAGATCGGCGGGACCGTGGGCGACATCGAGAGCCTTCCCTTCCTCGAGGCGATTCGGCAGCTCCGTCTCGAATGCGGGAGGGAGGCGACCTCGTTCATTCACGTCACCCTGCTCCCTTATCTCCCCGCCTCCCAGGAGATGAAGACGAAACCGACCCAGCACAGCGTCAAGGAGCTGCGCGGAATCGGCATCCAGCCGGACATCCTCGTGTGCCGCACGAGCCACGCCATCGAGGAGGACGTGCGCGCCAAGATCGCCCTCTTCTGCAACGTGTCGGAGAAGAGCGTGATCGAGTCTCGGGACGTCGCGTCGATCTATGAGGTCCCCCTGGCGATGAACCGGGGGGGGCTCGACCGGCTCGTGGTGGAGCAGTTCGGCCTCTCCCTCGAGGCGCCCCGCCTCGGCGAGTGGACCCGGATGGTCGAGCGCATTCACGCGCCCACGCGGTCGGTGCGGATCGGCGTCTGCGGGAAGTACATTCACCTCGTGGACGCGTACAAATCGATCCACGAGGCGCTCATCCATGGGGGCATAGCGAACGAAGTGCGGGTCGAGACGGTCTGGGTCGACTCGGAGAAGTTGACGGACCCGAAGGAACTATCGGTGCTCGAGGAGTGCGACGGCATCCTCGTTCCCGGCGGGTTCGGAGTGCGGGGCATCGAGGGGAAGGTGGCGGCCGCCCGTTTCGCCCGCACCCGGGGTGTGCCGTACCTGGGGATCTGCCTCGGCCTCCAGGTGGCGGTGATCGAGTTCGCGCGGAACGTGTGCGGTCTCGAGGGGGCGACGAGCGGCGAGTTCGACCCGAAGGCGGAGCACCGGGTGATCGACCTCCTGCCGGAGCAGCGGGAGGTGGAGAACCTGGGCGCCACGATGAGGCTCGGGGCGAGCCCCATCCTCCTCGACAAGGAGAGCCTGGCCGGCGCCCTCTACGGCGAGGGCCGGATTCAAGAGCGGCACCGGCACCGCTACGAAGTGAACAACGATTACCGGGAGCTCTTCCGATCGAAGGGGCTCCGGGACAGCGGAAGGAGCGAGGAGCGGGATCTGGTCGAGATCGTGGAGATCCCGGGCCACCCCTTTTTCGTGGCGAGCCAGTTCCACCCGGAGTTCCGATCCCGCCCCCTCCGGGCGGCGCCCCTTTTTGCCGGCTTCGTGAAGGCCGCCCGGGACCGGACGGTGGCGCCGGTCCCCGGCGCGAAGGAGGCCTAGATGGGAGGGACCGTGCGCATGGTCGACGTCGGGGGGGTCCGGTTCGGCGACGAGGGCCCGCTCGCGCTGATCGCCGGACCGTGCGTGATCGAAGGGGAGGAGATCACTCTCCGGACGGCGGAGAAGATCCGGGAGACGGCGGGGAGGCTCGGCCTTCCCTTCGTCTTCAAGTCGTCTTACCGGAAGGACAACCGCTCATCGGCGGAGAATTTCGAGGGCCCGGGCCTCGAGGAGGGACTTCGCATCCTCGAGAAGGTGAAGAAGGAGGTGGGCGTCCCGGTTCTCTCCGACGTGCACACGCCCGAACAGGTCGGCCCGGCGTCGGAGGTGCTCGACGTCCTCCAGATCCCCGCCTATCTCTCCCAGCAGACCGAGCTCCTCCAGACGGCGGCGCGGACGGGCAAGGCGGTGAACATAAAGAAGGGACAGTTCATCGCCCCCGAAGACATGAAGAACTCGGTGGGAAAGGTCGAGTCCGCGGGGGGGCGCGCGATCCTTCTCACCGAGCGGGGGGCCTGCTTCGGCTACCGTCAGCTCGTGGTCGACATGCGTTCCCTCGCCGTGATGCGCGGGCACGGTTACCCGGTGATCTTCGACGTGACCCACTCGGTCCGGATCTACGGAAGGCCGAGCGCGGACCCGGACGGGGGGACGCCGGAGCACATTCCCCTGCTCGCCCGGGCGGGCGTCGCGGCCGGGTGCGACGGCCTCTTCCTCGAGACCCACCCGGAGCCGGCGAAGGCGCTCTGCGACGCCTCGAGCCAACTCCCCTTGCGCCGGCTCGAAGGACTCCTCCAGGGACTGGTCCGGATCCACGAAGCCCGGCGGTACGCGGAGTCCCGATGAGCGCGCCGGCGGACAGGGAGGCGATCCGGTTCGGCATCGAACGGGCGAGAGAGGTCTTCCGGAGGGAAGCGGAGACGCTCCGGTACCTCGAAGAGAACGTCGACGAGTCGTTCGGCCGCGCCCTGGAGATGATCCACGGCGCCATCGTCCGCCCCGAGGATCCCGCGGGCACCCGTCTCGGAAAGATCGTCGTCACCGGTGTCGGCAAGTCCGGTCTCGTGGCGAGAAAGATCGCCTCCACCTTCAGTTCCACCGGGGCCACGGCCTTCTTCCTTCACCCGGTGGACGCGGTCCACGGGGACCTCGGCATGGTCCATCCCGAAGACGTGGTCCTCATGGTTTCCCGCTCCGGGGCCAACGAGGAGCTGATCGGCCTCCTCCCCTCTCTCCGGGTCCTCGGGCTCCCTATCATCCTGATCACGGCGAAGCCCGATTCGGAACTCGCCCGCGCCGCGGACGTGGTGCTCGCCATCGAAGACGGTCCGGAAGCGTGCAGCCTGAACCTCGCGCCTACGGCGAGCGCCGTCGCCTCGATCGCGATGGGAGACGCCCTGGCGGTCACCCTCTTCGATCTCCGGGGGTTGAAGAGCGAGGACTTCGCCCGCTTCCATCCGAGCGGCGTGCTCGGAAAGAAGCTGCTCCTCCGGGCGCGGGACGTGATGCATGCCGGGGACGAACTCCCCCTCGTGGGCGAAGAGGCGTTTCTCAAAGATGCCCTTCTGGAGATCGCCGAGAAGCGGCTCGGCGCCACGGGCGTGATCGACGGCGAGGGGAAACTGACCGGGATCCTGACCGACGGCGATCTGAAGAGGATCCTGCTCCGGGAGCCGGACGTCTTCGGTCTGCGGGTCGGGGAGGTCATGACCCGGGCCCCGAAGACCATCGGGCCCGAAGCCCTCGTCGCGGACGCCCTCAAGAAAATGCACGAAAACCCGAAAAGCATAATAACGTGCTTATTGGTTGTGGATCAATCGGCTAGACCGATCGGTCTTCTCCACCAATATGACTGCATCCGGAGCGGGATCGCGGAATAGAAACCGTTGGCATACCCCTTGCTTGACACCGGTCGCCGCGGTCGCGTATGGTCGGGGAGCCTGCGGGAGTCCCGCGGGGCGGCGCGGCGTTCGAGAGGATGCGTAACCGGGGAGAGCCGATTGGCGCTGGCCGAGAGAGTCGCGTTTCACGGGATCCGCCTCGCTTTGGGGCTCGGCGGCAGGCTCCCCCGGGGCTTGGCGCTCGGCCTCTTCGGCGCCGGCGGAACGATGGTCCACATGCTCCAGCCGCGGGGACGGGACCGGGCGCGCCGAAACCTCCGCCTCGTCTACGGCGAGGAGGCGGACGCGGAGCGGCTCGCCCGCCGGGTCTATCACGACCTCGGAAGGAACGCGGCGGACCTGGCGCGGCTCGAGAGGGCGGGGGCCGAAGAGATCAGGAACCTCGTCGAGGCGACGGGTCTCGAGAGGTTGGACGAAGCGCTCGGCTCCGGACGGGGCGTGATCGGCGTCACCGCCCACCTCGGCAACTGGGAGTTGCTCGCCGCCTATCTCGGGGGCCGGGGGGTGCCTCTCACCGCCTTCGCGGGGTCTCTTTTCGACCGGCGGCTCGATGAGCGTCTCGTCCGGCTCCGGGCGAGGCACGGGGTGAACTCCCTGGTCCGGTCGAAGGGGGGGTGGCTCCGGGAGGGAATCGAAGTTCTCGCCCGGGGGGAGATGCTCGGTCTGCTGATGGACCTCCGCTGCCGGGGGGAGGGAGTTTGCATCGACTTCCTCGGGCGTCCGGCGAAGGCCGTGGTCGGGCCGGTGCGCCTCGCGGCCCGCACGGGGGCGGTCCTTCTCCCCATGGCGTGTTGGATGACCGACGACCGGCGATACCGGATCGTCATCGACCGCCCCGTCGACCTGTCCCTGGACGGCGGCGGAGCGGTCGACTTCAAAGAGTGCACGAAAGAATGCATCCACGTTTTGGAAAGCTACATCCGGGCCGCGCCCACCCAGTGGGTCTGGATGCACGACCGTTGGGGACTCGGCGTCGCCTGATCGTCTCCCTGGCGGCCGCGCTCTTCGTCCTCCCGCTGGCCTGCAAGCCGAGCGGCGTCGAGCGGGACTCGCCCGGCGAGGGGGGCGATCTTCCGGTCCAGGAGACGAAGGTCCGGAAGTGGGTCGAGTACCGGGGCGGAAAGATGGTCTGGGAGTTCCGGGGGGACGTGGTCCGCTATTTTCAGGACCCCGAACGGGTCGAGGCGGACGGCGTGGTGATCGATTTCTACGACGACGGGGAGGAGTACGCGTCGACCCTCACCGCGGCGTCGGGCTCGATCGACCGGGGCACCAGCGATATGACGGCCCGGGGGAACGTGGTCGTGGACGCCCGGAACGGGACCCGGCTCGAGAGCGAGATGATCCGCTGGGACGATGAGAAAGAGATCATCACGACCGACGAGTTCGTGACGATCATACGAGGGAAGAGACGGATCACCGGTTGGGGCCTCCGGGCGGATCCCGCACTGGAGGACACGGAGATTCTGAGGGACGTGGTGGCCTTCACCGTCGAGGGTGATGGTGGGGAGTAAGGACGGCGATCTCGTCCGGGGTTGGGAGACCCTGCGGACCGACGGCCTGGTCAAGGAGTACCGGGGCCGGCGGGTCGTAAACGGTGTCTCCATCGAAGTCAGGCGGGGCGAAGTGGTCGGGCTCCTCGGCCCGAACGGGGCGGGGAAGACGACGTCCTTCTACATGATCGTCGGCATGATCCGGCCGAAGGAGGGGCGCATCTTCCTCGACGACCGGGAGATCACGGAGCTGCCCATGTACCGCCGGGCCCGCATGGGGCTCGGGTATCTGCCCCAGGAATCGTCGATCTTCCGGAAACTGACGGTGGAGCAGAACCTGATGGCGATCCTCGAGACGCTCCCCCTGTCGAAGGCGGAGAGGAAGGCGAAGGCGGAGGCGCTGATGGAGGAACTCTCCATCACCTCCCTCGCCCGGTCGAAGGCTTACACTCTGTCCGGCGGCGAGAGGCGGAGGGCCGAGATCAGCCGGGCCCTGACGACGGAGCCGGCCTTTCTCCTTCTCGACGAGCCCTTCGCCGGGATCGATCCGATCGCCGTGCAGGACATCCAGGAGATCATCGCCGGCCTCCGGGACCGGGGGCTCGGCGTCCTGATCACCGATCACAACGTGCGCGAGACCCTTTCGATCACGAATCGCGCGTACATCATGTACGAGGGCCGGGTGCTCCTCGCGGGGAGCGCGGAGGACCTGGCCGAGAATCCGGAAGCCCGGGAGATCTACCTCGGCGAGCGGTTCCGGCTTTAGGGGAGAGGGAAGCGGCGATGGAGATGAAGGCGGGGCTCCAGCTTCGGATGCTGCAGACGCAGAGGCTGGTCATGACCCCCCAGCTCCAGCAGGCACTCCGCCTGCTGCAGATGCCGACCCTCGAGCTCCAACAGGTGCTCAAGCAGGAGCTGCTGCTCAATCCGGTCCTCGAGGAAGTGGACGATCTCGTGGACGACGCCGAGTCAGACGACGACCGGGAGGAGACGCCGTCGAAGGAAGAGAAGGAGAGGGAGAAGGAAGAGAAGGGGGAGGGGGAGGAGGAACCCTCGAAGGACGGTGAGAGCGACGGCGAAATCGACTGGGACGAGTACTTTCACAATCCCCAGGAGTACAGTTACTACCGCAGGAACGAAGGGGAGTCCTCGGACGAGTACTACGAGCGGGTGCCGTCGACGACGGTCCATCTCTCCGAACACCTCCTCGGCCAGCTCCGGATCGCTTCGGAGGACGACGAGATCCTCCGGATCGGGGAGTTTCTCGTCGGGAGCCTCGACGACCGGGGTTACCTGACCATGAGCCTCGAGGAAGTGGCCGAGAGCGTGGGTTCTCCCTTGGACCGGGTGCAGGAGGGCCTCGATCTTCTGCAGACTTTCGACCCCGCCGGCGTGGGCGCGAGGAACCTCCGGGAATGCCTTCTGCTGCAGCTGAAGGCGAAGGAGCGGGAGGGAAGCCTGGCGCACCGCATCGTGGACGAGCATTTCGACGTCTTCGTGCAGAACAAGTACATGGAGCTCGCCAAGAAGCTCAAGACCACGCCCGGCGAGGTGCAGGCGGCGTCGGCGGAGATCGGCAAGCTGAACCCGCGGCCCGGCCTCCTCTTCTCGGAGGAGGACCCCCGGTACATCGCCCCCGATCTCATCGTGGACCGGGTGGAGGGGGAGTACGTGGTCTACCTGAACGACCTGAACGTCCCGAGGCTCCGGGTGTCGAAGGCGTACGAGAGCATTCTCACGTCGGGGCGGTCGAAGGACGACGACGAGGGGACCCGTGAATACATCCGGGGCAAGCTGAACGCGGCGAACCAACTGATCAACACGATCGAGCGCCGCCGCCGGACCATGGTCAAGGTGATGAACGCCATCGTGGAAAACCAACGGGAATTCTTCGAGAAAGGAATCCGCCACCTCCGGCCCCTCACGCTCCAGCAGGTGGCGGAGCAGATCGGGATGCACGAGTCGACGGTCAGCCGGGTCACGTCGAGCAAGTACGTCCAAACCCCGAGAGGCGTCTTCGATCTGAAGTTTTTCTTCTCCTCCTCCATACGGAGCGATTCGGGGGAGGACGTGTCGGCGAAGCGAGTGAAAGACCGGGTTCGGGAGATGGTGGAGCGGGAGGACAAGAAGAAGCCTTTCAGCGACCAGAAGATCGTGGAGGTCTTGAAGAAGGAAGGACTGCTCATCGCGAGGCGCACGGTGGCGAAGTACCGGGAGCAGATGGGCATTCTCTCCGCGCGATATCGCAAGGAGTTCTGATCCGACCCGCCGGGGCGGCCGGAAAGGAGTGGAATGATGCAGGTGTCGATCACGGCCCGCCACTTCGACCTGACGGAAGGGCTCAGGGAGCACACGACGGAGCGCATCGGACGTTTGTCGAAGTACGGAGTTTCCCTGCTGGAGGCTCACGCCGTTCTCGCGGTCGAGAAGTACCGGCACAAGGCGGAGGTGACCCTGCACGGGAACGGTTTTCACCTGACCGGCGCTTCCGAGTCCGACGACATGTACACCTCCGTCGACATGGTGGCCCAGAAGCTCGAAGTCCAGGTGAGAAGGCAGAAGGAGAAGATGCGGAGCCGCAAGCACGCGCCGGACAAGGAGAGCGTCCGGTTCGACGTCGTGAGCTCGGGCAGCGTCGGCAAGGGGTCGGAGAGTATCGAGATCGTCCATTCGAGCGAGATGGAGGCGCCACCCATGAGCGTGGAGGACGCCATCATCAGGCTCGAAGCCACGGACGAGGATTACCTGTTCTTCACGAACCCGATTTCGGAGAGGGTGAACGTCCTCTTGAAACGGAAAGACGGCAACTACGGCGTCGTCGAAGTCTGACCGCCGGGAACCCGCCTCCATTCGGGGGAGGGAACCGCCGCGTAGGGGGGTGCGCGAAGGTGCGCGGAATCTCGGTCAAGCAGTTTCTCGAGGAGAAGCGGGACGACTTTCAGCTCGAAGTGCTGACGGCCGGCATCGAATCGGCGCGGCCGATCACGGTGAGCGACGTGCACCGGCCCGGCCTCCCGCTGGCGGGGTTTACGAAGAACTTCCTCGCCGACCGGATCCAGATCCTCGGTGAGACGGAAATGCTCTTCCTCGAGACGCTCGGCGACCTCGAGAGTCTTCGGGCGATCGACCGTCTCTATATTCACGACGTGCCGTGCATCATCGTGGCGAAGGGCCTCGAGTTTCCGCCCTATCTGGTCGAGCGGGGGGACAAGGCGGGAGTCCCCGTCCTTCGGACGCCCCTCTCGACCACGCCCTTCATCCACCGGCTCACGGAGTATCTGCAGGAGGCGTTCGCGCCTCGGACCAACATCCACGGGAGCCTGGTCGACGTCTACGGCGTCGGCCTCCTCATCACCGGGGAGAGCGGAATCGGGAAGAGCGAGAGCGCCCTCGATCTGGTCGAACGGGGACACCGGCTGGTGGCGGACGATCTGGTGATCGTCACCCGCCGCCACAACGAGCTCGTCGGAGAGTCGAACGGGCAGCTTCGGAACTACATGGAGATCCGGGGCATCGGCATCGTCGATGTACGGCGGATGTTCGGCGTTCGGGCGATCACGAGGGAAAAGAGGATCTCAGTGGAGGTGCGCCTCCGTGAGTGGGGCGCGAAGATCGAGTACGAACGGCTCGGGCTCGAGGAGAAGCTGACCACGATCCTCGGCCTGAAGATTCCCGTGGTGACCATGCCCGTCATTCCGGGCAAGAACATCACGGTCCTGATGGAGGTGGTGGCCATGAGCCACCTTCTCCGCGTCCACGGTCTCCGTCCGGCCGAGATCCTGAACGAGAACGTGATCGGAACCTTGAAACGGGAGGGCCGGAAGTCCCCGTCGCCCGGGCAGGCTTCCTGAGCTCGCACATCCCCGCCTCGCGCGGTGACGGGCCCCGAGAATGACTGAACGGATCTTGCTCATTCGGAACAAGGACGGCATCCACCTCCGTCCGGCCGAGCGGATCGCCCAGACCGCGGGCGCGTTCCGATCGTCCGTTTCCCTCCGGAACGGGGAGACGAAGGTGAACGGAAAGAGCATTCTCGGGATTCTCGCCCTCGAGGGGGGGCTCGGGACGGAGATCACCGTCGTCACCGACGGGCCGGACGAAACGGAAGCGATGGAGGCGATGGACGTCCTCTTCCGGGAGGGGTTCGGGGAGGAGCTTGGCGAACCGTGAGCGGCCGGGCCGATTCGTTGCGGATGAGAGGAATCGCCGTCTCCCCGGGGGTGGCCGTGGGAGAGGTCTTCATTCTGGGCGCCGACGACCCGGAAGTGGACGAGGAAGCCCTCTCCCCGGAAGAGATCGAGGGGGAGGAGAAGAGGTTCCTCCGGGCCCTCGAGAACACGGGGGACGAGATACGGAAGATCCGGACCCGCTACCGGAGCGTGATCGGCGAAGAACTGGTCCGGGTCTTCGACGCCCAGATCCTGATCCTGGAGGACGAGACCGTCGTCCAAGGCACCCTCGATCGAATCCACAAAGAGAACCGGTCCGCGGCCGCCGCCTTCCAGGCGATCATCTCCGAAGCGATCGTGAAGATGTCCCGGGTCGAGAACGAGTATCTCCGGGAACGGGTGGAGGACCTGAAGGACGTGCGGCGCCGGGTTCTCCATAACCTGGCGGGGGGGCGGCGGCGCTCGTTCGCCCACATGGAAAAGAACGTGATCATCGTGGCCGAAGATCTGACCCCCTCGGAAACGGTGCAGCTTCCCCGGAGCAAAGTGAAGGGGTTCGCGACGAGGCACGGAGGCCGGACCTCCCACACGGCGATCATGGCCCGGTCCCTGCAGATCCCGGCGGTGGTGGGCGTGGAGGAACTCCTTTCCGCCGCCAAACACCGGGATCGGATCATCGTGGACGGTAGCGAAGGTCTCGTGATCCTCCACCCCGATCCGGGGCAACTCCGGCTGGCGCGGAACCGGCAGCGCCGCTACCGGGAGATCTCGCGGGAGAGGATCCGACTCCGGGAGCTCCCCTCCGCCACCCGGGACGGAACGGAAATCATCCTCCGGGCGAACGTGGATGTTCCGGAAGAGGTCCCCCTGGCCGTGGAGAACCGGGCCCGGGGGATCGGCCTCTTCCGGACGGAGTTCCTTTACTTCCGGGACGTCGATATCGCCAGGGAGGAGGCGCAGACCACGATCTACAGGAAAATCCTCCGCCGGGTATCTCCCGAGCCGGTGGTGTTCCGCACCCTCGACGTGGGAGGGGACAAGGTCCTCGATCCTCTGAGCGAGCAGATCGAACCGAACCCGATGCTCGGGTGGCGGGGCATACGGATCTCCCTCGAACTGCGGGATCTCTTCCGCACCCAGATCCGCTCTCTTCTCCGGGCGGCGCCGGCCGGCCGTCTCGCCATCCTCTTTCCGATGGTCACGACCTTGGAGGAAGTGCTCGAGGCGAAGCGCATGGTCGCCGAGGCCCGAGAGGAACTCCGGCTCGACGGCGTCTCCGTGCCGCCGGGAATCCGGATCGGGGCCATGATCGAGACGCCGGGGGCCGTCCACCTGGCCCCTCACATCGCCAAGGAGGTGGATTTCCTGAGCGTGGGGACCAACGACCTGATCCAGTACGGCCTCGCCGTAGACCGGGACAACGTCAAGGTCGCCCACCTCTTCGATCCCTTCCACCCGGCCATTCTGGCGATGGTGCGACTCGTCGTCGACGCCGGCCGGGAGGCGGCCGTCCCCGTTTCGATCTGCGGCGAGATGGCGGGGGAGACGCTTTGCGTCCTCCTCCTCCTCGGCCTCGGCGTCCGGGAGCTCTCGGTCCATCCCTATCTGATTCCCGATCTGAAGAGAGTCTTTTCCCTCCTCCCCATCGGCGATGCGGAGGCGCTGGCGAAGGAGGCGATGGGCATGTCGTCGGGCATCAAGGTCCGGGAGCGGGCGGAGCAGTTTCTTCACGATTTGGAGCTGAAGGAAGCCGAGGAAGACGGATGAGCGACTGGGAGGCGCTGAAGAGAGCCCACGACGGCGGGGAGATGTTCGAGCGGATCCGGGACCTCCCCGATCAGATCGGCGAGGCGGAAGAGAGAATGAGGGGCGGATTCGATCGCCCCCTTCCGGCGGGGCCCTTCCGAAACGTGCTCCTCCTCGGAATGGGAGGTTCGGCGATCGGGGGCGAAATCGTCGCCGCCCGACTCGCGGACGAGGCTTCGATTCCGCTCCTGGTCCATCGGGGGTACGGGGTGCCCGCCTGGTGCGGGCCCGGCACCCTGGTGGTCGCCACGAGCTACTCGGGAACCACGGAGGAGACCCTGTCCGCGTCGCGCGCCGCCCGGCGCCGGGGGGCTACTCTCGTCGCCGTAACCTCCGGAGGACGGCTCGCGGTGGACGCGAGGGAGAACGGGGAGCCGGTCATCGAAGTCCCGCCCGGCTTTCCCCCCCGGACCGCCGTCGGCCATCTCACCCTCTCTTCCTTCGCCGCTCTTCGGGGCGCCGGCGTCCTCGGCTGTTCGTGGGACGATCTGGGGATCGGAGAAGCCCGCCGCCGGCTGGAGGCTCTCCGCCGCGAATGGGATCTCGAAACGGTCCCCCGGGAGAGCGAACCGGCGCGGATCGCGGCCGCCCTCGAGGGGGCGCTGCCCGTCATCTATCACGGGGGAGGGGAGTCCTCCCCTGTGGCGACCCGGTGGTGCGGCCAACTCGCGGAGAACGGGAAGACCTTCTCCCATCGCGCCGAGTTCCCTGAACTGAATCACAACGAGATCGTCGGGTGGGTGCACCCGGAAGAGACGATCGATCGGATCGCCCTGCTCGTTCTCGAAAACGAGACGGACGCCCCGGAAACGAGGCGGGGCATGGAGGAGGCTTTGAAGCTGATATCCGGAAAGGCCCGGCGGGTGCTCCGGATCTCGATGACGGGAGAGGGTCCCCTCGCGAGGATCTTCGCCGCCGTCTATCTCGCCGATTTCGTCAGCTGGTTCCTCGCGGTCCGGCGGGGGGTCGATCCGACCCCGGTCCGGGCGATCGACGAGCTCAAGGCAGGCCTCGCGAAGGGCCGGGCGCCGGGAGAGATCGGACCGGGCGCCGCCGCGCGGAAGGAGAGTTCATGAAGGCCATCATCCCGGTCGCCGGAACGGGGCACCGCCTGAAGCCCCAGACCTACACGCTCCCGAAGGCGCTGCTGAACGTGGCGGGGAAGCCGATCCTCGGCCATATCCTCGACGAGCTGATCTCGGTCGGAGTGGACCACGTGATCCTCGTGGTGGGGCACATGGGCGACCCGATCCGGGCCTGGATGGAGAAGAACTGCGGAATCGAGACGGAATTCGTCGAACAGAGGGAGGCCCGGGGGATCGGCCACGCCATCCACCTGACCCGGGATCTCGTTGACCCGGACGAGCCGATCCTGATCGTTCTCGGAGATACGATCTTCAAGGCCGATTTCGAGTCCGTGATCGGCGGCCCGACGAGCGCGATCGGGGTCCGGGCGGTGGAGGATCCTTCCCGATTCGGCGTGGTGCAGGTGCGGAACCAGAACGTGGCCCGCCTCGTGGAGAAACCCGACACGCCCGTGTCGAACCTGGCGATCGTGGGGATCTACTACTTCATCCGGGCCGGTTCGCTCTTCGCGGCCCTCGCCGAGATCATCGACGAAGGGATCACGACCAAGGGGGAAGTGCAGCTCACGGACGCCCTCGAGAAGATGATCAAGAAGGGGGAGCCGGTCCGGGCGGTCACCGTGAACGGGTGGTTCGACTGCGGCGAGCCGGAGTCACTGCTCCGCACGAACCGGTTCCTCCTCGAGGAGGAAGGGTCGCGGGTCGAGATCGACGGATCCATCATCATCCCCCCCGTGGCCATCTCCCCTTCCTCCCACGTGACCCGGTCGGTGATCGGGCCCTACGTCACCGTGGGGGACAACGCGGTGATCACGGACTCGATCGTCCGCGACTCGATCGTGAACGACGACGCCCTGGTCGAAAACTGCCTCCTCGACCGCTCCCTGGTCGGCGAGTCGGCGGTGGTGCGCGGAAACTTCCAGCGCCTCAACGTCGGCGACTCGTCGGAAGTGGATTTCCACTGACGACCCGCGGGCTCGTGTCCCGTCCTGCTGCGGACCGCGCTCGCGGGCTCCGCCCCCGTTTCTCCTTCAGCCGCTTCCTCGACGGGGCGACGGCCCCGCCTCCGGGAGCGTCCTCGTCCGAAACGGGGCTCGCCTCGCGATCGCGACCCTCGCGACGGACGGGACACGAGTCCGCGGGTCGATGGGGGTGGACGGGATAGGAGTCCGCGGGTCGATAGGAGTCTACGGAATAGAAGTCTGCGGGTCGATTCGGGGTGGACGGGACAGGAGTCCGCGGGTCGATGGAGCCGACAAGCAGGACAAGCCAAGGGAATCGGAGGTTGTTGATCGAGTCGGATCGGATTAGATTTCGGGGATAGGGATCGGCCTTTCCGGCCTCCCGTGATACACTTGATCGTCGTTTCATTCCGGCGCGGAAAGCGCCTTTCTCGAGGAGGATGACAGGACATGCCCGCAGAAACGAGCTTGAGTTACAAGGTGAAGGACCTCGCCCTCGCCGAAAAGGGACGGAAGAAGATCGAGTGGGCCGAGTCGCGGATGCCGGTTCTCATGGAACTCCGCAGGCGTTCGGCGGCGACCAAGCCCCTGAAGGGGACGCGGATCGCGGGATGCCTCCACGTGACGAAGGAGACGGCCGTTCTCGTCCGGACGCTGATCGCGGCGGGCGCGGACGTCGCCTGGTCCGGCTGCAATCCCCTCTCCACCCAGGACGACGTGGCGGCGGCCCTCGCCGATGAAGGGGTGAAGATCTTCGCATGGCATGGAATGAACGTGGAGGAGTTCTACTGGTGCATCGACCGCACCATCGACCTCGATCCCAACATCACCCTCGACGACGGGGCCGATCTCATCTTCTCTCTCCACAACCGGCACAAGGAACGCCTCGGCCGCATCTGGGGGGGAACCGAGGAGACCACGACCGGAGTGCATCGCCTCCGAGCGATGGCGGCGGACGGCGCTCTCGGCTATCCGGTGATGGCCGTGAACGACGCCGAGACGAAGTGGGACTTCGACAACGTGTACGGGACCGGCCAGTCCTCCCTCGACGGAATCCTCCGGGCCACGTCGATTCTCATCGCGGGGAAGAACTTCGTCGTCGCCGGCTATGGCAAGTGCGGCCGGGGCTGTGCCATGCGCGCCAAGGGGCTCGGCGCCAACGTGATCGTCACCGAGATCAACCCGATCCGGGCCCTCCAGGCGACCCTCGAGGGCTTCCGGGTGATGCCGATGGACGAGGCGGCGAAGCGGGGGGACATCTTCATCACCGCCACGGGCATGAAGGACGTGATCGTGGGACGCCACTTCGAGGTGATGAAGGACGGGGCCGTGATCTGCAATACGGGTCACTACGACTGCGAAATCAAGATCGGCGAGCTCGACATGGCCGCGGCGTCGAATCGGGAGATCCGGAAGGACAATGACGAATACGTCATGAAGGACGGCCGCCGCCTCTATCTTCTGGCGAAGGGCCGCCTGGTGAATCTCGCCGCCGCCGAGGGACATCCCTCGGAGGTGATGGACATGAGCTTCGCCAACCAGTTCATGGCGATGAAGTTCATGGCCGAGAATCACGAGAGTCTCGAGAAGAAGGTCTACGACGTGCCCGTCGAGCAGGACCAGGAAATCGCCGCGCTCAAGTTGAAGACGATGGGCCTCTCCGTCGACGCCCTTACCCCGGACCAGGTGAAGTACCTGACGGACTACGCGTCCGGAACCTGAGGGCCGGGGGAACATCCGAATCACCGGGGGCCGGGCGCCGTGGGGCGCGCGGCCTTTTCATTTGTTCGCCAGTTTCCGGAAGAGGAAGAGGCCGAGGGCGAAGAAGAGCAGGTTGGCGATCCAGGCCGCCAGGAGGGGGGGAAGAACCCCGTTGTACCCGAACGACTGCCCCACCCGGATCGCCATGTAGTAGACGAAGCAGATGAGGAGGGCGAGGGTGAAGCCGACCGCGTTTCCCCCCCGCCGGAGGAGGGCGGAAAGGGGACTTCCGAGGAGGACGATGAGGAAGCTGGTGAAGGGGAACGCGACCTTCATGTGGAGGTCCACCTGCTCCCGCTGGACCTCGCCTCCGCTCGACGAAGCCCGGTCGATGTAGGCCGAGAGCTCGCGATGGCTCATCTGCCGGGGGTTCTTCTGAACCTCGGCGAGATCCCCGGGGGTCTCGGAGATGGCCGGCTCGGCCCGCTCCTCGAAGCGCCGCGCTTCGGCGAGAACGCCCTCCTCGAAGCGGCGGAAGTAGCCCCTCCGGAACGTCCATACGCCCGCCTCCCAATCCGCCTCCTCCGCGTCTATCCGTTCGAGCAACGTGTTGCCCGCGAGTTTCTGGACCACCACGTCCTCCATGCGGTCCCGGGCCGTATCGAGCCGGCCGACCCAGAAGAGCCGGCCTCCCTCCCCGAGGTAGGAGAGATTGGTCCGCACCCGGTCCGCCCGCATTCCCCCCGGTTTGATCAGACCGTCGTGGATCTCCTTCACCCGGGCGGCGGCCGGGGGGGCGATCGTCTCTCCGAGGAGAAGGGCGGCGGCGCTCATGAAGAAGGCGAGAATCACGACGGGCATGAGCGTGCGCCTCATGCTGATGCCCGCGGAGGTGGTCGCGACGAACTCGTTGTTTCTCGCGTGGGCGCCGAGGGCGAAGAGGCAGGCGAGAAGCATCCCCACCGGGAGCATGAGCAGGAGGATTTCCGGGATCCGGTAGACGTAGTACTGGAGCACCGCGAGGATCGGCACGCCCCGGTCGAGAAAGTCGTCCAGCTTCTCGAAGAGATCGAGGATGACGAAGATGGCGATGAACGCCGAGAGCGCCGCGAGGAGGGCGAAAAGGTATCCCCGGATCACGTGGCGGTCGAGCAGCCGGATCACCTCTTCTTCCCTCGGGGGAAGAGGAGTCTCGGGAGGCGGAGCGCCCCCGATTCCCTCGTGGAACGGAGGACCAGGATGACGCCGACGATGCCGATGACGACGTTCGCGGCCCACATGGCCGCGGCGGGGGGCACGTGGCCCCGGTCGGCGAGTTTCTCCCCGCCGATCAGGAAGATGTAGTAGACGACGAAGAAGAGGATGCTGAAGCCGACGCCGATTCCGAGGCCCCCCCCGTGGGCGCGGACGCCGAGGGGGGCGCCGACGAGAACGAACACGACGCACGCGACCGGCAGCGCGTATTTCTTGTGGATCTCCACCATGTACTTGCGGATCTGCTTCTTCCGGTCCTCCGTCTTTCCCGCTACGCCGCCGAGACGGGTCGCCGTGTTCCGGAGCTCCCGGGCGTAGTTGCGCCTGGCGAGGGCGACGCCCTCCGGTTCCTCCGCCCCCTCCGGCGCTCGGGGGCCCTCGAACCCGAGGAGGCCGAACCGGGCGTCCAGATGGTTCTTGGCGGCGTCGCGGTGTTCGGCCCGGATCTCCTCCAACTCCTCGCGGTACCCGTGGACGCGCTCCCGCATGTCCGCCGCCGAGAGCTCCCGGTCCCCCCGGGTGTTCTTCTCCGAACGCACCAGGTCGGTCCCGATGTCGGTGATCCGGATCGTGTGGGTCTCGAAAGAGATGCGGTGATACCGGTCCGCGTTTTTTTCTCCCACCCCGTGGATCTCCCCGTCCCGGAGGTAGAGGGTGAGCACGTCCCCCCCCCGGGAAAACTCGAGGAGGCCCGTCTTGGCGACGATGGTCTCCGTCTCTTCGCCCTTCACCTTTCTTTGGATCGTCACCCCGCCGATCTCGGACGTCTTGGCGTTCAGTCGCTCCACCCGGATCGTGTGGCCTTGAACGTCGTTGAACATCCCCTGCTTGATCGCGAGGGCGGGGCGCTTGCGGTGGATGTCGACCAGGAGCCCGGCGAGACGGTGGTTGCTCTCCGGGAGGACCCGGTTGTTGAACTCGATGAGCCCGTACGCCAGGAGCAGGGAGAGGAGGAGGGGGGGCGTGACGATCTGATAGATGCTCACGCCGGCCGCCTTCATGGCCGTGATCTCGTTCCGGCCCGAGAGCCCGCCGAAGGCCATGACCGTCGCGACGAGGACGCTCATGGGGATCGTGAGCGCCGCCATCCATCCGAGGCTGAGGAAGAAAACTTCGATCACCACGCCGAGGGGAATCCCCTTGCCGAGGAAGAGATCGATGTAGTCGATCAGGAGATCCATGATAAAAAGAAACGTGATGATCAGAATAGCGAAGATGAAGGGACCGAGGTGGCGGCGGAGAACGTAGAAACTGAGAATCGGGCGCATCGGTTCCTCCGGGCCATCACCTTATCGAAACGGGGGTTAGGGCACAACACCTTTCCCCCCGGCGTCCACCGGAGGGGACGGGCCGTCGCCGGGAGGGGACGGCGGGGGGACCGGGGAATCGGGGGCGGTGGGGGAACGAAAGGACCTGCAACTGCAACATGTTCAATATCATATGGTTGTGTATCGGGCTTCTCGCCGGTTTCGTAGGTGATGAGGGCGGATCCTACGAAAATTGTGGCATGGGGATTGCGTGGTAGCTACTGAAGCCCCTTCGGGGGACTTTTGTGATGACACACCCGAGCCGGGACCGCGTTCGGCTCGTTCGGAAAGTACCTTTCCCCAACTCCCCGTGAAGGGCTTCCACCTCTTCGCGTTCATGGACCGGAACATGCTTCTGCACGGGCGAACGAGACGGGTGCGCCGGTTTCTCGTGGGGGTGTCTTCCATCCTCCTCGGGGTCCCGGCGTTTGCAGGGACGGCCTTCGGCCTTCCGGCGGACGTGCAGCGGGGAAATCCCGTCGCCCTCATCCGAAATCCCGTTGATCGGAACTATCCGGAGTTCTTCGGCGGTCTCGGTTTCTCCCCCTACCGGGAGGCGCGGGGACCGCTGCTGAAGGGGGCCGGTCCCCAGGGCGCCACGACGGTCCGGATCGATCGGGACCGGGCCCTCGTGATCGTGAAGCAGGAGTACCGCGGCATTCCCATCGTCCATCCCTGGGTCGTCGGCACCGGGGTCTATCTGGAACACCTCAGGCGGTTCGGCGAGCGGGACCTCCTCGCCGGGGGGAAGAAGGGGGGCAAACGCCTGACGGGCGACAGCACCTCCGGCGGCGCCTTCAACATCGACCTGCCCGTGCGGTTTCCCCGGACCCTTTCCCGCATTATCGGCCAGGGGGCGAACATCCAGGTCTCCGGCAGCGAGTCGATCACCTTCTCCGGGGAGACCCAGTACTTCATCAAGCAGCGGGACAACGAGAGCGGCGGGCAGCGGAAATTCCCCGAGCTCGACATGAGGCAGCAGCTCCAGATCAACATGACCGGCACCATCGGCGAGAAGGTGAAGGTCGAAGTCCAGCACAACTCGGAATCCCAGGTTCCCCTCGAGAACCGGATCAAGCTCCGATACGACGGTTTCGAGGACGAGGTGATCCAGAAGATCGAGGTGGGGAACACGAACCTCTCTCTTCCGGGAAACCAATTCGTCGGCTTCAGCGCCCAGCAGCAGGGGCTCTTCGGCGTCAAGGCGATCGGCAAGGCGGGTAAACTCGACTTCACGGCGATCCTCTCCCAGCAGCAGGGGAGGACGGACCGGGAGAGCTACACGGGGAGCAGCCGGGAGGACTCCCTCGTCATCAACGACATGGACTTCGTGAAGAACCGCTACTTCGTGGTCAACGACTACGATTCGATCATCGACATCCGGGTTTTCGTGGACGACGACAACGTGACGAACAACGACGGTTCCCAGGTGCAGGCCCGGGCGTACGTGAACGCCGACGCGAACCTCGCCACGCCCCAGTCGGGGCAGCGGGGCGGGTGGTTCGACGAGATGGAGGAGGCCACCGACTACTTCGTGAACCGGGAGATCGGAATCCTCGTCATGAACAAGTTCATCCCCGAAAACCAGACCCTCGCCGTCTGGTGCAGCACCGCGACCGGCGGTGTCGGCCGGGTGCCCCAGGAGGCCTCGTACGACTCGAGCGTGGCGGCGACGCTCAAGCTGATCAAGCCCCCCGTGGAGTTCTACAAGCCGACGGACGCGCAGTTCGGCGACACCTGGTACTACCAGCTCCGAAACGTCTACGACCTCCGGGCCCGGGGGATCCAGCCGGACGGTTTTCAGTTGAAGATCTTCCGCAAGGCGGCGGGCGCCGGGGAGCGGTTCGACAACCAGGCGGGGAGGCTCCTCCTCACGGTGATGGGGCTCGACCTGGAGGGCTCGATTCCCGGCGAGCCTCCCGATGACCGGGTCGACATCGAGTACCGGGGGAACGGGAACCGGATCCATGACAAGAAGGGTGTCCCGAACGGCGCCTTCCTTCCCTTCCGGCCCACGATCATGGTCGACTACGAGTCGGGGCTTCTCTACTTCCCCGATCTCCGGCCCTTCGACCCCGCCTACAACCACCAGCTCGCCGGTCAGCCGGCCGATTCCCTCCTCGAAACGAACGCGGTGATCTACGACAACCACGACCCGAAACCGACGGACTCCAAGTACGAGATCGAGGTGAAATACCGCACCTCCCAGTCCTCCTTTTCGCTCAACCGCTCGAACATCCTCGAAGGGAGCGAGGTGGTGAAGCTGAACGGGAGAACCCTGACCCGGGGAGTCGACTACCGGATCATCTACGAGATCGGCCAGATCGAGTTCCTGAGCGACGAGGCCCTCGCGCCGGACGCGAAGATCAGCGTCGACTTCGAATACGCCCCCTTCCTCTCCCAGGCGCAGAAAAGCCTCGCCGGCGTCGCGGGCACCTACAATCTCTCGGACCGGACGAAGATGTCGAGCATCTGGCTCTACAAGGGGAAGAAGACGCCCTACCGGCGCCCCCGGCTCGGCCAGGAGCCCTCGCGAATCGTGGTGGGGGGCCTTTCCCTCTCGACCGAGCGGGAGCCGGAGTTCCTGACCCGCCTGACCGACATGATTCCCGGCGTAACGGCCAGGGAGAAGTCGCGGTTCCGGATCGATCTGGAGTCGGCCGTCACCTTCCCCAATCCGAACACGAAGAACGCGGTTTACGTCGACGACATGGAGGGGACCGAGGAGACCTCGAGTTTCGGAATCACCCGCCGCCAGTGGAACCCCATGTCCATCCCGTCCGACTCGGTCTCGCTGGGGATCAGCGCGAAGGACCGCTACAAGCGGGTCCTCTGGTACAACCCGAAGAACTCCACGACCCGGGGGGACCTCAATCCGGACCTCTCCCAGGAGGAGAGGACCAAGTTCGTGCCCGTTCTCGAGGTGGACCTCCGGGACGGCACCGCGGTGGAAGGGACCGCGGAAGGGGCGTGGGGGGGCATCATGCGCCTCCTGTCCAAGACCGGGCTCGACATGAAGGAGCGGAAGTTCCTCGAGATCTGGATCAACGATTTCGACCTGAATCGGGGACGGCTGAACATCGACATGGGACTCCTCGGCGAGGACGCCATGTGGGGCGGCAAGGGGCCGAACGGCCAGCTCGACACGGAGGACCGGAACCTCGACGGCGTGCTCGACGACACGGGGACGAAGGGGCCGAACGACGAGGACACGGGGCTCGACCGGCTCTTCAACGCCGCCGAGGCGGGAGAGGGGGGGGATCCGGCGGGGGACGACTGGGCCTATGACGACAAGAACCCCGACGACTACTCGAAGATCAACGGGACCGAGGACAACGGGTTCCTCGATACGGAGGACCTGAACGGCAACGGCTACGTGGACGACGAAAAGGCGTTCTTCCGCTTCAGCATCGATCTCGGGAGCGACGAGTTCCTCGCCGCCACGGGAAACCAGGACGGCCCCAACAAGAACTGGAGGCTCTTCCGGATCCCCCTGGCCAAGGCGGAGGCGCGTCAGATCCTGAGCCAGCCCACCTTCGACAAGGGCGTCAAGTACGTCCGGTTCTTTTTCACGGACCTGGACACCACCCGGGCCCGGTTCCAGATCTACTCGATGGAGGTGACCGGAAACCGCTGGCTCGAGGCGGGGATTCAGGATTCTTCGGGGGCCCTGATCGACACGGCGTTCGCGGATCCGACGGAGATCTTCGCCGCCGGCGTGATTAACAACAAGGACGGCGAGGACTACGACCCGCCGCCGGTGGAGATCATCGAAGAGCGGGGGGTGTCGGAAAGGGAGCAGTCCCTCGTCCTGACCTACGAGAATATCGCCCCGGGCCACACGGGGACCGTCTTCCGTGCCCTCTTCGACGACGAGGACTACACCCGATACGAGGAGATCGAGTTTTGGGTGAAGAGGCGGAGCCCGGAGGCGGACTTCGAGCCGTACCCCGATTTCTTCTTCCGGTTCGGCGGCGACTCGCTCAACTTCTACGAGTTCTCCACCACTCTCGACAGCGCTGTCGGGACCGGGTGGCAGAAGATCGTGCTCGACCTCGCGAAGCTGACCCAGATCAAGATACAGGAGCCGGACACCCTCTCCCTCTACGGAAGGAAGCTCGAGGTCCGCCGGGACACGCTCGTGGCATCGACGGCGAGGGGACCGAAGAGCCACGTCTTCAGCGCCGTCGGACGGCCGAGCATGACGAAGATCCGGAGGCTCACCTTCGGCATCTCCAACCGCTCCCCGGACAAGGAGCTGACGGGGTCGGTCTGGGTCAACGATCTCCGGCTCTTGAACGTAAAGGGGGACGCGGGCTACGCCGCCCGTATCGGGATGGACGTGGGTTTCTCCGACTTCCTTACGGTATCCACCGACTACCGGAAGATGGGAAAGGAGTTCCGGCACATCAGCGGCGGGGGGGGAGGCGGGGCGAACGAGGAAGAGAACCCGCGCCACGGGAGCGACGAGACGGAACTCTCCGTCTCCGGGTCGGTCAAGCTCGGGAAGTTTCTCGACGTCGTGGGGGTCGGGATGCCGGTCAACGCCTCCTACTCGAAGAGCACGAGCCTGCCCGAGCTCCAGACCGGGTCGGACATCGTGCTCACCGATCCCGAAAAGGAGAAAGCGGAGCGGAAGACGCAAAGCGTCACCACGTCGATCAGCCGGAACCGTAAAGCCCGGAGCCCTTGGATCTACTACAGCCTCGACGCCATGGCCCTCCGTCTCGGGGGCCGCCGGGACAGCAACGTGAACCCGACGAAGGCCGACTCCACCTGGAGCTACAACGTCGATTGGAGCTACGGCTACGCGCCCCGCTTCAAGAGCGACCTGAAAGTCTTCCGGAGCTGGGTGGTGGACCCCCTTCCGTCGAGCTTCTCCCTCTCCGCTTCGCGGGAGCGTTCGGAGAACCGGAGCCTCGACGTCCGATCGGACGTGCGGAAGGTGGTGCAGGGGCGCAAGTCGAACTCCGCGTTCGGGTTCGCCATGCGGCCGGTGACGAGCGAGACCTTCTCGTCCGATTTCAGCTTCAATTCGAACCGGGACCATCTCTACGGCAGGCCCCTCTCGTTCCTCGCATCCGTCAACCGGGGGTTCGAGACGCAGCGCGGCCACCAGGGGAAGCTCTCCTATTCTCCCCGGTTCATCTCCGCCCTGGCGTGGTTCAAGCCTCGCCTCTCTTACAACACGAAATACACCGAGAACATGCCGGTCGGGCAGAGGAAGATCGAGTTCGACCAGGAGACGGGCGACACCCTTTCCGTGCAGACGATCCACAACGTGCAGAATCAGAACAGCACGTCCCTCGACTTCGGAGTGGGGGTCGCGAAGATCTTCGAACTCCTGCCCGCCCCGTCCGCCCCCGCCCCATCCGACAGCGGCGGCGGCGGCTCGAAGTACGGCCCCATGACGGCGATTCACGGCGTGAGGGACCTCGGCAGCCGGTTCGGCGACGTGACCGCGTCCCTCTCCCTCGGCCGGGATTCGCGGTACGATCGCCTGGTCGGCCGGCCCGGCCTGAAGTATCAGTTCGGGCTGAGCGAAGATATCGATTCCCTCCTGCAGGAGAGGACGCCCGGTCAGTCCCGGACGGCGAATACGGGCCGGGACATTTCCGCCCGGGCCTCTTCGTCGTTCCGCCTCGTCCCCTCCATGAGCCTCCGCTGGTCGTACAACACGTCGCTCCGGAGATCGAACCAGTCCCGGAACACGAAGGAGACCCGGACCACCACGTGGCCCGACCTCTCCTACACGTGGGACGGGGTGCAGGAGGTCTGGAAGCTGAAGGACTGGCTCAAGTCCGCGTCCCTCGACGTGGGATACAACAAGCGGTCCGAGGAGTCGGGCAAGACCCTGAAGGACATCGAATCGGAGCGCGTGTCGATCCGCTGGGATCCCCTCTTCAGTATCGACATGGAGTGGGGAAACGGCATTCGGAGCAGCCTGACCAGCGAGCGCTCCCGGGAAGTCTCCCGCAACTTCCGGGGGGGCTCTTCGGAGAAGATCTCCACCGCCTCCGGAATCGGCGCCTCCTTCAGCTACAAGACCAGCTCCCGGAAGACCGTGAACATCCCGATTCTCGGCAAGGGGACCAAGGGGGGGTCTTTCACGGCGACCACCAACTTCTCTCTCGATTTCCGCTATGATACGAGCAAGGAAGAGCAGACGCGCCCGTACAGGCTCGACGCGCACACACGCTCCTTCAGCATGCGGCCCCGGGTGAGCTGGACGTGGCTGCAGAACCTGTCGGGCAGCCTGGAGCTCCAGTTCGGGGAGCGGCGGAATCTGAAGAACGAGAACCGGAGCACGAGGACGATCGGTGCGAGTATCTCGGCGCTTTTCAAATTTTAGCGTCACCCTGGCCGCCCTCCTGATCGCGGGGGCCGCCGCGTGCGACGCCGAGGCCCCCACGGCCGCCGGGATCCCGGCGTTCGACGGGGGGGAGGCGCTCCGGCTGATCGAGACCCAGGTCGCCTTCGGTCCCCGGGTTCCCGGGACCGAGGCCCACGGGGCGATGGCGGAGTGGTTGGAAGGGGAACTCGAAACCCGGGGGGCGAAGGTGTCGATCCGGCCCTTCGGCGGTGTCAGCGCCCTGACCGGAGAGGCCCTCTCCGGAACGAACCTGATCGCTTCGTACCGAACCGACTTGGACGAGCGCATCTTCTTCGGCGCCCACTGGGACAGCCGGGCCCTCGCGGACCGGGATCCCGACCCTCTCCGCCGCGGGGAACCGGTGATGGGGGCGAACGACGGCGCCAGCGGGGTCGCGGTGCTTCTTGTCCTCGCGGAGATGATGCGGCGGGATCCTCCTCCCGTCGGAGTGGACCTCCTCCTCTTCGACCTCGAGGACCAGGGGGAGAGCGGATCGGAGGAGGGGTACTGCCTCGGCTCCCGGGCCCTGGCGGCGGGGGCGGCAATCACCGGTTTTCGGCCCGAATACGGTGTGGTGATCGACATGGTGGGGCACCGGGACCTCACGATCTACCGGGAGAGGGCGTCTCTTCAATGCTGCGCCCGCCTCGTCGAGAAGGTCCACGACACGGGCGCCCGGATCTCGCCGGAGCGGTTTCCCGAAGCGGGGCTGGTCGAGCTCTACGACGATCACGTTCCCTGGATCGAAGCGGGAATTCCGGCGATCGTGCTCGCCGGAACCGGCTTTCCCGAGTGGCACACCACGGCGGACAGGCCCGGAATCTGCGATGCCGCGAGCCTCGGCGCCGTGGGCGAACTCCTGGCCCACCTGGTCTGGGGCGGCCACGAAATCCCTTGACAGAAACGGAGTTTCCTCCTTTACTTTGGGTTGCCCTCGGGCGTAGCCGGTCGAGGGCATATTTATTGTCCGAGGCGCGAGGAGGGGGAGTGGCGTGGGACCCCGGGAGATCGCCGACGAACTGTACGATGTCTGTTGCGGAGTCGTGGAACGGGAAGGCCTGGCCCTGATCGACGTGGAGATGGCCCTCGGGCGCCGAACGGTCCTCCGGTTCGTCATCGACGGCGACGGCGGGGCGACGATCGACGACTGTGTCCGGGTCGACAGGGCCCTCGGCGACCACCTCGAGGAGTGGGGGCGGGCCCCCGCCCGATACGTCCTGGAGGTCACGTCGCCCGGCCTCGATCGGAGGCTGCGGCGGCGGGAAGAGTACGACCACTTCCGGGGGCGGGCCGTCAAGATCCACGCCGACGTGAACGGGGAAGGCGTCCGGGAGCTGGCCGGGGTCCTCGGCGGCCTCGAGGGGGACGAGGTCCTCCTCGACCGAGAAGGGGAGAGGTTACGGATTCCCGTGGATAAGATCGCGAAAGCGCGGCTCTGGTTCGAGGGGCCGGGGGGCGCGGGTTCCGGGAGAAAACGATGAATTTCGAAGTGATCGAAGCGCTCGGGCAGATTGCCCGGGAGAAGAACGTCGACAAGGATCTCGTCATCGAGACTCTGGTGGCCGGTCTGGTCGCGGCGGTGCGGAAGAAGCACGGCGTCACGGCGGAGGTCGACGTGATCGTGGACGAGGAAAAGAAAACGCTCGGCGTCTACCTGCTCAAGAACGTGGTGGACGACGTGGAAGACCCGGTCCTCGAGGCCTCCCTCGAGGAAGCCCGGGACTACGATCCCGAGATCGACGTGGGCCACGTGCTCCGCATCGAGCTTCCCCTCATGGAGTTCGGCCGGAACGCGATCCAGGCGGTCAAGCAGGTGGTGGTGCAGCGGGTGCGCGAAGCGGAGCGGGAGAAGGTCTTCGACGACTTCCAAAACCGGGTCTCCGAGGTGATCACCGGTTCGGTTCAACAGGTCGACCGGGGGGACATGGTCGTCAACCTCGGCCGGAGCGAGGCCCTCCTTCCGTACCGGGAGCAGATTCCGGGCGAGGCTTACCGTCAGGGGGACACCATTCGGGCGGCCATCATCGACGTGCAGAAGAACACGCGGGGGCCCCAGATCATTCTCTCCCGGACCCACCCGTCCTTCCTCATGCAGCTCTTCAAGATGGAGGTTCCCGAGGTCTACGAGGGGATCGTGGAGATCAAGGCGGTCGCGCGGGAAGCGGGCATGCGTTCGAAGATCGCCGTCATCTCGAACGACGACCGCATCGACCCGGTGGGGGCCTGTGTCGGCATGAAGGGTTCCCGGGTCCAGGCGGTGGTCCGGGAACTTTCGGGCGAGCGGATCGACATCGTCCCCTTCTCGAGCGATCCCAAAGTTTTCGTCACCAGGGCCCTCTCTCCCGCGAAGGTGACCGATATCGTCATGGTGGAGGAAGAGCAGACCATGCGGGTCTCCGTCGCGGAGGGGCAGCTCTCCCTCGCGATCGGCAAGAAGGGCCAGAACGCCCGTCTCGCCGCGAAGCTCACGGGGTGGAAGATCGACCTCGTCAAGGAAGAGGAAGAGAAGATCGGCGAGGTGAAGGAAGTGGACGACAAGGGCCTTCCTCTCGTCGGCGTCGAGAACCTCCCGGGTGTCGGTCCGAAGCTCGCCCAGCGCCTCATTCAGGAGGGCTACGTCTTCGTTCAGGACCTTCTCAAGCTCGACCTCGAAACCCTCTGCCTGCTTCCGGGTGTCGGGGAGAAGACGGCGGAGAAGATCATGGACGCCGCCGAGATCATGATGGAAGAGGTGGAGAAGACGGTGAGCGGCGAAGAGGAGGCCCCGGAGGAGGGGGACGAGGAATCGGAGGTCGACGAAGCGGGCGAGGAGGAGGAGGGCGAACCGGACGACGACGGGTCGGACGAGGATGCCGAGGCGGAGGAGGAGGTCTCCGAGGAAGGGGAGCGGCCGGCGGAAACGGACGAAGATGAAACGGAAGAAGAGCCGGATGGCCGGCCGGAGGAAGGATAGGCGGGCGGACCGCGCGATGGGCCCGATCCGGACCTGTCGGGGATGCGGGCGCCGGGGGCGCCGGGACGAGCTGATCCGTTTCGTTCGCCCCTCCGGGGAGGGTCTCTTCATCGGACCGTCGCTCCCCGGCCGGGGCTTCTACGTCTGCCCCTCGGGTCCGTGCGTCGACCGCCTCGAGAAGGGGCTCGCGCGGTGGATGTCGAAAGAGGAGGCGGCGGCGGCGGTGAGAGGGCTCCGGGCGATCGTGGGGACCCCGGGAAGGCCCGGCGGATCATCACCCTGATCCGCTTCGCCGTTCGGACCGGTCGGATCGTGGCGGGCCCCACGGGGGCCCGGGTGGAAGCCCGCCGGAAGGGCCGGGGGGTGATCCTCGTCGCCTCGGACATGGACGACCGGAAAGCCGGGTCGATCCGGCGATGGGCGGCCGAAATCCCCGTTCCCGTTTTCGGCCCCCTCGATGGGGCCGGCCTGGCCGAAGCGGCGGGGCGGGGACGGTGCGAGGTTCTCTACATTTACGACCGGGATATCGCCCGGTCGATCGTGAATGCTCTTGGCGCGGACGATCAAATCTGATAGCCTGGCCGGAGTCGGACCAAAGTCCTGGGAGTAGACGTTTTGGCTAAGATGCGGGTCTATCAGGTCGCGAAGGATTTTCACGTCTCCAGCGAAGCCATGCTGAAGCTGCTTCTGGAGATGAACATCCAGGTCAAGAGCCACATGAGTTCGATCGACGAAGCCCTGATCGAGGAGATCCGGAAGAAGTTCGACGCCGAGAAGAGGGCGGTCAAGAAGGAAGAGGACCGGAAGAGGGAGCTTCAGGAGGCCCGCGGCAAGGAAGATGGCGCCGCGGCGGCGGCACGGAAGAAGATCGTGAAGCCGCCGGTGCCGTCGAAACCGTCGAGGCCCGCGGCGCCGTCAAGACCGGCGAAACCGGCCCAGCCTCAGGAGAGGGACGCCCGAGGGAGAGGCCGCCGCCGCCGCACGGTCGACGAGAAGGCGGTCCGGGAGAGCGTCAAGAAGACCCTCGCCGGCCTGGAGATCGGAAAACGCCGGCGTCGTCGCCGGAAATCGGGGGGGGCGGATGACGAGGAGGAGATTCCCGGGAATCTGATCCGGGTGAGCGAGTTCACCACCGTCTCCGAGCTGGCGGGGCTGTTGAACGTGACCCCGAGCCAGGTGATCGCCAAGTGCATGGATTTCGGTCTCATGGTCACCATGAACCGCCGACTCGAGAAGGACGTGATCGAGATGGTGGCCGACGAATTCGGCTTCCAGGTCGACTTCCTCTCCGAATACGGCGCGGAGATCGACGAGGACGAGGCGGAGGGTAAGCTCCAAGAGCGCCATCCGGTGGTCACCATCATGGGCCACGTGGACCACGGGAAGACGAAGCTCCTCGATTACATCCGCAAGTCGAATGTCGTCGCCGGCGAGGTGGGCGGCATCACCCAGCACATCGGCGCCTACGAGGTCGAGACGAAGGCGGGCCGGATCACCTTCCTCGACACGCCCGGTCACGAGGCCTTCAGCGCCATGCGGGCCCGGGGGACCCAGGTGACCGACCTGGTGATTCTCGTGGTCGCCGCCGACGAGCAGGTCATGCCCCAAACCGTGGAGGCCATCGACCACGCGAAGGCGGCCGGCGTTCCGGTCATCGTGGCCATCAACAAGATGGACCTTCCCGCCGCGGACCCGATGCGGGTGAAGCAGCAGCTCGCCGATCGGGGGATTCAGGTGGAGGAATGGGGCGGCAAGACGATCGCGGTGGAGGTTTCGGCCAAGACCGGCGACGGCGTGGACAAGCTGCTCGAGATGATTCTCCTCGCGGCGGAGATGATGGAGTTGAAGGCGGACCGGGGGCGCAAGGCCCGCGGGTCCGTGGTGGAGTCTCTTCTCGACAAGGGCCGGGGCGTGGTCGCCACGGTGCTCATCCAGCAGGGAACCCTCCGCATCGGCGATCCGTTCGTGGTCGGCCCCTACCAGGGCAAGGTCCGGGCCCTCTTCGACGAACGGGGAAGGGTCAAGACCGAGGCGGGGCCTTCCACGCCGGTGGAAGTCCTCGGGAGTTCCGGCCCCCCCCAGGCGGGCGACTCGTTCATGGTCGTCGCCGACGAGCGGGAGGCGAGGGAGATCGCCTCGAAACGCCAGCAGCAACAGCGGGAGCAAACCCTCCGGACCCAGAGGCGCATGAGCCTCGAAGACGTTTACAGCCAGATCCAGTCCGGCGCGGTCCCGAAGCTGATGCTCGTGATCAAGGGGGACGTGGACGGGTCGGTGGAGGCCCTCAGCGACTCGCTCCAGAAGCTCTCCAACGACCAGGTCACGGTCGAGGTGATCAGCCGGGCCGTGGGGAGCATCACCGAATCGGACGTGCTTCTCGCGGCCGCCTCGAAGGCGATCATCATCGGTTTTCACGCGAAGGCGGAAGTGAAAGCGGCCGGGCTCGCCAAGGAAGAGGGCGTGGACATCCGCTTCTACCAGATCATCTACGAAGCCGTCTCGGAAGTGCAGAAAGCGATGGAAGGCCTTCTCGCTCCTGAGCTCCGGCAGAAGATCACGGGCAAGGTCGAGATCCGGGAGGTCTTCAAGATCGGGCGGGTCGGCGTCGTCGCCGGCTCCTACGTTCAAACGGGGAGCGTGAGCCGGAACTCCCGCATCCGCCTCTTCCGCGAAGGGAACGTGATCTACGAGGGCCGGATCGCCTCGCTCCGGCGCTTCAAGGAAGATGTCCGGGAGGTCCAGTCGGGATACGAGTGCGGCATCATCCTGGACGGGTTCCACGATCTCCAGCAGGGAGACATCATGGAGATCTTCCAGATCGAGGAGATCGCGCGCAAGCTGTAGGAGGCCCCGCGTGATCCTCGGAACGTGCCGGATCCACCTCTTCATCCCCGCGGCCGGATCCCTCAAAGCGAAACGGTCCGTCGTCAAGAGCTTGAAAGAGAGGATTCGGAACCGGCACAACGTGTCGGTCGCCGAGGTGGATCATCACGACCTTTGGCAGCGGGCCACCATCGGGGTGGCCGTGGTATCGAACGAGAAGGTCCACGCCGAGCGCACTCTCGCCGCGGTGATCCGGTTCGTGGAGAGCGAGCCCCGGGCGGAGATGATCGACGTGGAAACGGAGTTCTTGTAGAAGGCGCCGCCCCGGGCGGCGTTCGCCGATCCGACCGAGAGCGTGACCATGGCCTATCGACGATCGGACCGCGTTTCGGTCCTCCTATTGCAGGAGGTGGTCGAGTTCGTGCGCCGGGACCTGAAGGATCCGAACCTCGGATTCGTGACGTTCACCGGCGTGGACCTCACGGACGATCTCCGCCACGCGAAGGTGTACATCGTCGTCCGGGGGGGGGAAGAGGAGAAGAAGCGGGCCTTCGAGATCCTGGCGGCCGCCGCCGGGCGGATGAGGAAACGCCTCGGCCGGAACCTCAAGATCCGCTACGCGCCGACGCTCACGTTCCTCGAGGATTCCTCCTTCGACAACGCCGAACGGATCCAGCGTCTTCTCGACCGGATCCATGACGAGGAAAAAGGCCCGTGATCCACGGTCTCTTAAGCCTGGACAAGCCGAAAGGGTGGACGTCCCACGACGCGGTGGCGAAGGTGCGCCGCGTTCTCGGCCAGCAGAAGATCGGGCACGCGGGGACCCTCGACCCGAACGCGACGGGCGTGCTTCTTCTCTGCCTCGGGAGGGGCACGAAGCTCTCCCGCTACTTCATGCTTCTCGAGAAGGAGTACCACGGCTTCTTCCGTTTCGGCGCGATGACGGACACCCAGGACGCGGACGGCAAGGTCACGGAGGAGCGGGACCCGTCCGGCGTGACCGAGAAGATGCTCCGGGAGGCGATTTCCCGCCGCCGCGGCGATCTCATGCAGACGCCCCCCATGGTCTCGGCAGTGAAAGTGGGGGGGAATCGGCTCTACCGGCTCGCCCGCCGGGGGGAGACCGTGGAGCGGGAGGCGCGCCCGATCCGGGTCCGTTCGTTCGAACTCGTTCGCTACGACCCGCCCGTGGCGGAGGTCCACATCGTCTGTTCGAAAGGCACCTACGTCCGGACCCTCGCGTCGGACATCGGAGAGGAACTCGGCTGCGGCGCCTATCTCGACCGGCTCTCCCGCGTGCGCATCGGTCCCCACCGGGTGGAGGACGCGGCCACCGTCGAGGAGCTGGAAAAGGCCTCCGCCGAGGGACGGATCGAGGAGATGTACACGCCTCTCCGCCGGGCGGTCGACGCCCTCCCCGAGGGCATCCTCAGGGCCGTGCCGGGACGGTACGGCGGACCCCCGCTCCCCCGCTCCCTCGAGGCCCTCGAACCCCTCGACTCCCCGCCGACCGGCGGCGCCTTTCTCCGGATCCGGGACAAGAGCGGCCGGCCCGTCGGCGTGGTCGAGGTGGAAGGGGAGGGAGGCCGGCTCCGCAAGGTGCTCACCCTGGACTGATGATGGAAATCATCCGCTCCCTCGATGAATGGAAGAGGCCCGCCCGCCGCGTCGCGATCGCCATCGGCGTCTTCGACGGGGTCCACGCCGGCCACCGGGAGATCATCCGGCGCCTCGTCGACGGCGCGGTCCCCACGGAGGCCGCGCCGGTCGTCTACACCTTCGATCCCCACCCGCGCGCCGTTCTCCAGGCGCCCCGCTCCCCTCGAATCCTGACCACACTGGAGGAGAAGAGCGCCATCCTCGAGAGTCTGGGGGTCGGCATCCTCGTGGTCATCCCCTTCACCCGGCGGTTCGCGGGGACTCCGGCGGAGGAATTCGTGCGGACCCGCATGGTCGCCCGCTTCCGGGTGGCCCGGCTCGTGGTCGGGTACGACTTTCGTCTCGGCCGGGGCCGGGAGGGGAACGGGACGGTCCTCGGCGAGCTCGGCGGACAGTACGGGTTTTCGGTCGATCATGTCGGGCCGTACGAAATCGACGGCCGTGCGGTCAAATCGACTTGGATCCGGGACGAGATCGAGGCGGGGGAGGTGGAAAGGGCGTCCCGGCTCCTGAGGCGCCATCACTCTCTGGCGGGGACCGTGGTCGCCGGGGACGGGCGGGGGCGAACCCTCGGGTTCCCGACGGCGAACCTCGAGGGGTGGCCGCCTGATAAGCTGTTGCCCGCCAACGGAGTATACGCGGCCTTCGCGGAGGGACCCGGAAAACTGCATCCGGCCCTCGTCAATATCGGCGTTCGGCCGACCTTTGGGGAGGGGGGGGAGCGGAAGGTGGAGGCCCATCTTCTCGATTTCGAGGGAAATCTGGTGGGAAAGAGGCTCGCGCTCCATTTCGTCCGGAGAATCCGTAGGGAGAGGGCTTTCGCCTCCCCCGAGGAGCTCTCCGCCCAGATCGGGCGGGACCGGGAGGAGGGGCGGGGCGCCCTCCGGGAAGGTTCCCGAAAATTTGTCTTTACACGATTTTGACTGTTTGCTAGATTTACGGCGAATGGGAGAGTGCGTCTAAGAGAAAAAGCGTAACTTCCGGAAAAAAGGCAAGTTCGTCGATCCGCGGCGCCCGCGGGTCAAAAGCAGGAGGAAGTTTCTGTTGCCGTTGACCAGAGAATCCAAGCAACAGATCATCGGTCGATACCGGATCCACGACAAGGACTCAGGATCGCCCGAGGTTCAGATCGCGCTCCTCACCGAGCGCATTACCTACCTTACGGATCACTTCAAGGTCCACAAAAAGGACCACCACTCACGCCGGGGCCTCTTGCGTCTCGTCGGTCGACGCCGTCGCCTCTTGGATTACCTCAAGGCGAACAAGATCGACCGGTACCGCGCGATCGTCAAGGAGTTGGGTCTCCGGAAGTAGTGGCACTCGCCGCAGTCCGTCCGTCCCGATACGGTTCACCCCGTGAACATCGACCCACTCATTCCACTCGGGGACGGCTGGATTGCAATTAGGAGCAATCAGGCATGGTAGAACGACTGGAACTCCGGGTCGGAGAGTCGACGCTGGAGATCGAGACGGGCCACATCGCCAAGCAGGCGAACGGATCCGTCACCGTCAAGTCGGGAGGCACCATGGTTCTCGTGACCGCGGTCGCCACTCCCGAACCCGTGGAGGACCGGGGATTCTTTCCCCTCATGGTCGAGTACCGGGAGCGTTCCTACGCCGCGGGGAAGATTCCCGGCGGCTTCTTCAAGCGCGAGGGGCGGCCCAATGACCGGGAAACCCTCTCCGCCCGGCTGATCGACCGTCCGATCCGTCCCCTCTTCCCGAAGGGCTTCCTTCACGAGGTCCAGATCATCGCCACCGTCCTCTCGACGGACAAGGAGGGGGGTACGGACGTTCTCGCGCTGACCGGGGCGTCGGCGGCGCTCGCCCTCTCGACGATCCCCGTGGAAAAGACGATCGCCGGAGTCCGGGTCGGACGGGTGAACGGGGAATTCATCGTGAATCCGACCCGCGAGCAGAGAGAGGGAAGCAACATCGAGATCGTGGTCGCCGCCGCCCGGGATTCGATCCTCATGGTCGAAGGGGGAGGCAAGGAGTTCTCCGAAGGCGAGATGGTCGCGGCACTCAAAGTGGCCCACGAGGCGTGCATCAAGATCATCGACGGCATCGAGGATCTGCGCTCCCGGGCGGGCAGGGAGAAGTGGACGGTCAAGACCGATGACACGCCCGACCGCCTGAAGAAGCGGGTCCGGGAGATCGTCGGCGGACGGATCACCGAGGCCAACCGGATGGGAGTCGTCAAGGAGGACCGAAAGATCTTCCTCGGGAACCTCGAAAACGAGGTCAAGGAGGCCCTCGCCTCCGAGTTCGAGGGGTGCGACCGTTTGATCTCGTCCGCCATGGACGATCTGGTCGGCGAGGACGCCCGGAAGCGGATCCTCTCGGAGGGGACGCGGATCGACGGGCGGAAGCTCGACGAGATCCGGCCGATCACCTGCGAGGTGGGCGTGCTCCCCCGGGTTCATGGGAGCGGCCTTTTCACGCGGGGCCAGACTCAGGTCCTCGCCGCGATCACGCTCGGGACCACTTCCGACGAGCAGCGGATGGACGACATCGAAGGCGAGTGGTTCAAGAAGTACATGCTCCACTACAATTTCCCCCCCTTCAGCGTCAACGAGGTCCGGATGATCCGGGGAACGAACCGGCGGGAGACGGGCCACGGCAACTTGGCCGAGCGCTCCGTCGCCCCGATGATCCCCGACTCGGACACTTTCCCCTACACGGTCCGGATCGTCTGCGACGTGCTCGAGTCGAACGGATCGTCGTCGATGGCTTCGGTCTGCAGCGGCGCTCTGGCCCTCATGGACGCGGGCGTGCCGATACGGAAGCCGGTCGCGGGGATCGCCATGGGCCTCGTTCTCGAGGGGGGGAAGGCGTGCGTCCTTTCCGACATTCTCGGGCAGGAGGACCACTACGGCGACATGGACTTCAAGGTCGCCGGAAGCCGCGAGGGAATCACCGGTTTCCAGATGGATCTGAAGACGGCGGGGATCGGCTTCGAGGTGATCGAGAAGGCCCTCGAGCAGGCGCGGCGGGGCCGGCTCTACATCCTCGACAAGATGACGGCCGTCCTCGACAAGCCGAGGGCCGATCTCTCCCCCTACGCGCCCCGGATCCTGACGATCAAGATCCACACGGACAAGATCCGGGAGATCATCGGCCCCGGGGGCAAGATGATCCGCAAGATCCAGGAGGAATCGGGAGCGAGCATCGACGTCGAGGACGACGGAACCGTGAAGGTCGCCTCCGTGGACGAAGAGGCGGGACGGATCGCCATGGACATGATCAAGGCGATCGTCGAGGAGCCCGAGATCGGGCGGGTCTACGACGGCATCGTCCGCCGGGTCGTTCCTTTCGGCGCCTTCGTCGAGATCCTGCCGGGCAAGGACGGTTTGGTCCACATCTCGGAGCTCGACACGCGCCGGGTCGCCAAGGTGGAGGACGTGGTGAACGAGGGGGACAAGATCCAGGTGAAGGTGATCAACGTCGACGAAGACGGCAAGGTCCGCCTCTCCCGGAAGGCCCTCCTGATCGGCAAGAACTAGGGCCCGACGACCTCGTCCGGTTCCTACTGCGGCTCGGGATCAGGGGCTGCGAAGGCGTTCCTCCTTCGCCGGGCTCC
>JBDROZ010000071.1:0-15692 GCA_043809585.1 Candidatus Eiseniibacteriota bacterium | reverse complement strand
TATCCGTACTGGGTGAAGGTGGCGCCGGAAAATGTGAGTGAAGAGAACCCGATGGTGAACCAGCTCTCGGGAATGGTTCTTCCCTGGACGTCGACGGTGGCCGCGGCGGACACCGTTCCGGAGTCGGTGACGGTGGACACCCTGGTGCTCACCACCGAATTCGGGTGGACCATGACGGGGACCTACGACCTGAACCCCCAGCAGCGGTTCCCCGATGCGCCGCGGGAAGCCGTCGAGAGGCTCCCCCTCGCGGTGGCGGCCGGCGGGACCTTCCCCAGTTTCTTCGCAGGAGAGACCGTTCCCCCCGCGGACGGAGAGGGGGGGGAGGTAGGGATCGTCTCCCCCGCCGACGAGGGGCGGGAGATCGTCCCGGTCAGTCCGGAGACCCAGATCGTCGTGTTCGGCACGGCGAACATGGTGATGGACGACATGATCGGCCAGTTTCCGAACAACGTCGTGCTCCTCCAGAATGCCGTCGACTGGCTCACCCTCGGCGACGAACTGATCGCGATCCGCTCCCGGGCCGCCGTGGACCGCCCGGTCCGCGAGATTTCGGAGCGGTGGAAGTCGATCGCGAAATTCCTCGTCATCTTCGGCGTGCCCCTCCTCGTGATTCTCTACGGCGTCGTCCGATACGTGCGGCTACGAAACCACCGCGCCGAAGCGCGGCTCGCCGAGTCGAAAGGGGGCGCGTGATGCCGAAGAACCCTCTCGCCCTCGTCGGGGTCCTGCTCGGCCTGGTGATCGTGATCCTTCTCCTGGTCCGCGGCGACGACGGCCCGGTGAAGAAGGAGGAGGCCCGGGCGGGACTCCTCTATCCCGCCCTCGACACGGCCTCGGTCGATCGAATCACGATTCGGGCGGGGGAGAATCTCGTCGACCTTTCACGCGGGGGTTCGGCCTGGGTGGTGGCGAGCGAGGACGGCTTCGCTGCCGACCCGGAGGGCGTGACGCGCATCCTGGAGGCCCTCGCCTCGCTTCGCGCGGACGAGGTCGTTTCCCGGAAGCCCGAGAAATACGATCTTTTCGAGCTCGACAGCGCCCGGGCGGTGGAGGTGGCGGTCGGCGCGGAGGAGAGTGAATCGGCACGGTTCTACATCGGGAAGAGCGGAGCCGACTACCGGAGCACCTATCTCCGGGACGGGGCGAGGGACGAGGTCTTCCTCCAGCCCGAGGCGCTGAAGGGGGTCTTCGACCGGGGGACCCGGACCTGGAAGGACCGGGCCCTCTTCCGCATCGACGAGGAGAAGATCGCGGCCCTCGAGATGGAGTGCGGCGGAGGGACGATCCGCGTCGAGTACCGCGGGGACGAGGGGTGGGTGGTGACCTCTCCCGAGGGATACCGGGCGAAGAGCCCCGTGATCCAAGGCATGCCGGCCGGCCTGACGCGGCTGACGGCGAACGAGTTCCCCCCCGCCGCGGACATGGCCCTCGCCGGTCTCTCCGAGCCCGCGGGGACCGTGCGGATCATCTTGCAGGACGAAAGCGTCAAGACGCTCCTCATCGGCGCGGAGAAGCCGGATTCCGGGATGCGTTACGTGAAGCGATCCTCCGACGACGTCCTCTACCTCGTCTCCTCGTCGCGGGTGTTGAATTACATCAAGCCCGCCGAGGAGCTGATCGAGCCGGTCCCGCCCGACTCGTCGCTCGCGGTGCCGGAAGCCGCGGCGATTCCCGAAGGCGTCGGGGATGAATGAGGGGCCCGGTCCCGGCACCGAGCGACCCCGCCCGACCTTTCCCGAGATCTACATGTCCATGGCGTTCCAGCTCGCCCGGCGGAGCACATGCGCGCGCCTTCAGGTGGGCACCGTGATCTGCTGCGCCGACTACCGGAGGGTCCTCGCCGTCGGCTACAACGGCAACGCCACCGGCCTCCCCAACACGTGCGACCGGGAAGAGCCCGGCAACTGCGGCTGCCTCCACTCGGAGGAGAACGCCGTCATCAACTGCACCGAGCCGAGGGAGACCGCCAAGATCGTCCTCGTCACCCACCTTCCCTGCACCATGTGCGCCAAACGCCTCATCAACCTCGGCGGCGTGAAGAGGGTCTACTACGCCCACGAGTACCGTCTTCGCGACTCGATCGATCTCCTGAATCAGGCCGGGATCGAGGTGGAGCGGCTGGAGGTGGGGGGGGGGTAGGCGTACGCGTACGCGTACGTACCACTCACCGAACCCCGCTTACGGCGATCCCTTCGCGAACACCGAGATCCCCACGAGAAATCCGAACTCGTCCCTCTCCCCGTCGTCGATCCCGTACCCCTCGTCGTCGTTCCAGAGCCGCTCGTAGTAAAAACCCGTATTGAGCGAGGCGGCGTCGCCCACGAGGAACCGGAGTCCTCCCTGAACGTGGGGAAAGGTCACGGTCGTCTTGCCCTGGTTCTTCCCGAAGAGAAGGCCCCCGCCTCCCCCGCAATCGGATGCCGTCTCCGCTCGCGCGGCGGTGGTGAGGAGAAGGAACACAAACGCGCCACCTACGAGGATGCTCATCCGCCGCTTCATCGTCCGTCCTTCCCGTTCCCCCCGAACGGGAGGGGGAAGATCGAAAAGCCAGCCTTAAGACCGTATCGATTCGCCGTCGCGTCGCTCTGGCCGTAGTCGAAGCGGCGCGCTCCTGGCCATCGCGCCCTCCTTCCCAACCCGCCGAGGATGCGGGGATGTCCAGAATCTATCCGGATTCCCCACCCCCCGGCAAGCCAACTGGGAGGACATATGCCCTTATCTCAACAACACCATCTTCCTCGTCGCCGTGAAGTCGCCGGCCACAAGGCGGGCAATGTAGATGCCGGAGGGGACGTCCCTTCCGCTCTCGTCTCGGCCGTCCCAAGTTCGGAAAAACTCACCCGCGCTCCGCGGAGCGTCCTCGAGGATCGAAACCCGGCGTCCGCATACGTCATGAATGGCCAGGAGAACGTGTCCCTCTTCCGGAATCCCGAAGCGTAGCGTCGTCGTAGGATTGAACGGATTCGGTGTATTGGGGGCGAGGAAACAGCGGGAGGGTGCGCCCCCGGCCGGAATTGCAGTGACATCCCCGATCCCGTCCGCGAAGATGTCCCGGTTACCGATGTTTGCCTCCCAAACGCACAGGCAGTTCGTATCTCCCTGGGCATTCGCCACGTATGTGCCCACCCCCGTGGAGAGCAGAGTCGACAGATCGGTTTCGTCTCCCATGCTCCCGTCTTCGTAGACGGGCCGATAGTACGGCCCCTGCGATATCAGATCATAGGCAACCTTGAAGTAGGACCCCGTCCACGCGGCCGCACCCGAGTTGTTGATTTGGTCCGAGCTGATTTCGATCTCCGCTCCCACGGGAGACGTTCCGGCGGCGTTCACCCGGCGCCCCCAGATGTGAGCATTGCCCGCCGAGCCGAGACACCTCCACGTCACGAGGAAATGGGAACTGCCGCCGGAGACGGTATTCGTGTAATCCGTTCCCTCACAACGATGGACGACGAGCTTCGTGGTAAGGTCGCCATTGGCATCCACGTTCTTGCCACAGATGTCGTATGTGCCTTCTCCATTGTCCATCCACGCGACAAAGAAGTCGGAGCCGATCGCGCCTACCCGGGCACGGTATTTCTGGACGCCGGTCTCCTTGTCGATGTCGAACACGGATCCCATGGTCCCGTCGGTATAGACAAATCGGCCCTGAATGTACCGATACGTCTCATAGCCCTCCCAGACGACCAACCACTGGGAGCCGTTCCAGGCGATCACGGGGACCGGGCTGAAGTAGTTCGTGGTGCCCAATGTCACCACGCTTCCGTCCGGCGTGCCATCCGCGTTTATGAACCTTCCCAAGATCTCCATGACACCGCCGTATTCATTTCTCCAAACGACGAGCCACTTGGATCCGCCTTCGCCGCCGGCCGCCGCCCGCGGATATAGGGCCCCACCCGGAGAACTGGACAGGACGGGGTCCCAAACGGGAATCTCGCCACCGACGAATTCCCGTGAAGACGTGACCCTCCGCCCGTAGACGAAGTTGGTGTCGTTGCGACTGCGGCTCCATGCGACGAGGTAGTGGTCGCCGTTCCAAGCGATGCTGGGATCTTCATCCGTGTCGCCATAAGTCGTGATCTGCCAGTCCGCGAGAGCCCGGCCGCCCGACACGAGCGCCAGAAGCACGCCGAGAACCAGAAACCACCCTCCCAAACATGTCATGTTCCTGCTTGGCTGTCCCATTTCGAGCCTCCATTGTAGTCTTGTGGGAAGAAACATCCGCCCGGCACATCGAGAAGCAACGGCCTTGCCGAAGTGGCGGAAAACCCGGTTGCCGGGACCTGAATAGAGACGGCGCAAGATGTTGGTTGTTGCTCCGTCGGCCGAAGAGTCACAAGACGCCCGCATGGTCCGCGCACCCCCAGGATCATCGGGCAGGACATGCCAGGCTCGACCCGTGGCCGCGGCGGTCACCAGCGAAATGGCAAAGCGAGCATGGGCCGTGTGGCACGACGCACGACATATCCCCTCGGCTGAAAGATCGTGGCGGGCAGGCTCTGCGCCGGGGAGGCGCAGATCACGTTGCTGTGTCTAGACGACATTATACCACAGATAAAGCTCTGCGGTCTATGGCTTTGTGCCATGAAGGAGGCACAACGTGGCAAGGCCGAGCAGTATTGGTGGTTGGGTCGTTTTCCGGCTCAGCGCCCCCTCCTTTTCATCCCGCTCTGTGAGTCCTTTTCGGCGGGGGTGCCGGAGGTGCTCTACCTCACAACAGTTATCCTCTTTGTCTCGGTGGTCTGTCCGTCAGACACCCTCACGAAGTACACCCCCGGAGCCACTCGGCGGCCAGTGGTATCTGATCCATCTCACGTCAGGGTTCCCGTAGACTCGCCAGCTACCAGCGACCTCATCACACGCCCACGGATGTCGTAGACGAGGATGGGAGCGGGCGTGGCTGTGGGGAGCAAGTGGCGGAGGGACACCTCTCCCGTGGAGGGATTTGGCGAAACGACGAGGCCGGGCCATACCACGGGAGGTCGTCGGTCCTCTGCGTGGGTGGAAGTGCTTCGTTTCGCCATGTAGAGAAGTCTGAGCGGAGTGCCGCTCTGTGCCGGTTTGCCGGAGAAGAGCACGCAGGCCGTGCCGAAGGAGTCGAAGACCAGCGATGCGGATCGCACCGAGGTAGCCGCGACGCACTCCTTGGTCCAGCCGGAACCGTTCCTGGGGGCAAGAAACAGCGAGTCCGTCTGCACGGCGGTCGAATCGATGTGTTTCATGTAGACGATACACGGCTCCGATTCCGACAGCAGTCTGAGATCGAAGACACTCATCGAGTTGTTCTCGTTCGTGGACCAGTCGTTCCGGACGGACTCGAGACGATCGACGGCCCAGTCGCCCGTCTCCGCCCGATGTCCGGAATTCACTTCACCAGCACCAATCTCTCCGTGGCGACATCGACGCCGCTCGCGAGCCGTGCGAAGTAGACGCCGCTCGAGACCGCTGCGCCGGCGTCGTTCGTGCCGTCCCAGGAGACGGGGCGTTCGCCGGCGCTTTCCCATCGCTCGTCGACGAGGGTCCGGACGAGGGCGCCGGTGACCGAGTAGACGGAGAGCCGCGCGGGACCGGGCCGGGCGAGGAAGAAGACCAGGGTGGTTCGCGGATTGAAGGGGTTCGGGTAGACCGCCGAGATCCGGGCGCCCGCGTCCGGGCCCGGAGCCTCTCCGGAAGCGACGTCGGTGTCGATGCCGGCGAAGACGATGTCCACCCATTCGGGATGGTCGATGAAGGGGTTCCGGTTCCCCTGGAACGTGTAGACCACGTCGTTCCGGGCCCGCTCCTTGTCGTCCACCGGGTCGTCCTGGTGCCACTGGAGCAGCGTCGAGAGGATCCCCATGTAGGCGACCTCCTCGTTGTTCCCCGTCGAGGAGGCGGCGATCAGGGCGGTATCGTCTGTCAGGATCAGGTCCGGCTCGGCGCCCGCGTCCCCTTCGTAGCGCACGTCCATGTAGAACTGGGCCCGCGCCACGTCCCCCCGCCGGCCGATCCACGTCTCCCAGAACCCGACCGGCGTCGCGAGGCGGGTCCGGTTCACGCCGCTCTCTCCGTTGTAATCGTCGGCGGGATAGGAACCGCACCCCGCGGAGCACCATTCGTAGACGGCGTTCCCCCGACCGCTGTTGTACCCGATATCGCAGAGAAAGAGGTGGTGGCAGTCCGTGTAGGGCAGGTTCGTGGGGCCGTCGTCGGGGAAGCCGTACCCGTTCGGCCAGGTGTGCTCCCGGTTGTAAAAGGTGTTCCCGCCTCCGAACTTGTCGAAGCTGCGGTTCCGGTAAACATCCAGGATGTTCCCCGAATCGAGGGGATCCTGGTCGGCGAGCTCGAGCACGTCCCACGTGTCCGTGGAGGACGACGTGTAGGGGATCTTCGTGTGACCGTCGATCACGTCGTGAACGGTGGCGCGGAGCGCCGCGGCGCTCGTCGTGTCCACCGTGTCGTAGTAACCGGGGGGAGGCGCGGCGAGGGGGGAACCCCCGATGAACAGGAGGGCCGCGAGAAGAAAGACTCCCCAGAGCCGTGCGCGACGAGCGGAGGAAAGACGAGATTCCACGGAATGCTCCTCGTTTCAGGAAAAACCCTGCAATTCCCGGTCGACCACGGGGGGGGCGTCGATGCCGTGATGGGAGATACTGGCGATTGCGCAATCATTATAGCACATAGCACGAAGGGGGGGGCGAGTCGCGCGAGCGTCGGCGATGGGCACCGGGATTTCTTGCCTGGTCAAGGCTAACCCGGAAACTCCACGGGCAGTTCGAGAAGACGGGCCATGCCGAGGGCACGGCTCTTCACGTCGAGCCCGAGGGCGCATTCCACCGCGCAGGCGTCGCAGCTCAGGCAGAGAACGTCTTCGGGGGTCCACGACCGAAGCGTCTCTCTCGCCTTCTTCGGCTCCTGGTGCCCGAAGGCGTACATGGAGCCCCGCATGAGGGCCCGGACATCCATCCCCTCCGGGCACTGGGCGAGGCAGCCGCCGCACTGCTGGCAGAAGTTCCCCGTGCAGCCGAGGTCGTCCCCCATCCGGAGGTCGGCCCGCTCCTCGGGCGTCAGTCCCAAGTTCTCCATGACCGCGAGGTCCTCGTACATCTCGTCGTAGTTGGAGAAGGCGGGGATCGTGGTATGCACGTTCTCGTCCCGAAGGACCCACTTGAGGGCGGCCTGCATGTTGATCTTCCGGGTCCGTGTCTGGTCCCAGTAGACGCCGGCCTGGGTCTTCATGGCCACCACACCGAGACCCGCCCCCGCGGCCTCGCCGATCGCCTCCCGGATCTCCTCCCGGTGGGTCTGCCGGAAGTTGTACGCCGTCAGAACCACGTCATAGAAGCCGCTCTCCACGGCCGCCCGGATCACCTCCGGTTCGTTCTCGTGGGTTCCTATCCCTGCGAACCGGATCTTCCCGTCCCTCTTCAGCTTCTCCAAGGCCCTGAGGTACGGCTCGTGGAGCACTGTCTCCCGCCGGCCGACGGAGAGGAGGTTGTAGACGTCGACGAACTCGAGCCCGAGACGCTCGAGGGTCCCCTCGATCGACCCGAGGATCATTTCCGGATCCGCCGACAGGCCAAGATCGGACGAGCGCCCCCGGCTCCTGATGTACTCGTAGGGAAGATCGGGACTCGAAGTGATCACGAAGGAGTTCCGGGGCCGGGAGGGGAGAATGGAGCCGAGCATCCTCTCGTGGTTACGCTCCGCGTAGCCGCTCGAAGTGTGGAGATAGGCGACGCCCTCCTCGAGAGCCGCCCGCACCAGGTTGGGGGCGTAGATCGCGCCCATGCCCACGACCGGCACCCGGAGGCCGGTCCGGCCGAGGGTCCTGTAGACGAACTTGCGCGCCCCTTCCCTATTCTCCTCCGAGCGGGAGCAGCCCCCGGCGGAGCCGAGGAACGCCGCGCCGGCGAGTCCCGCGGCGCCGGTCATCAGAAACTCTCTTCGTGTGGGATGGTGTCTGTCGTTCATGGGGCGCCTCCCGTCGGTGGGCCGACTCGCGGTGGGCAGGATGGAACGAATATAGCAGAGGGATCCGCGATTCGTCAGACATTCCTCGATGTTCGACCGATCCCGCGTGTCCTCGATTGTTCACCAGGCGAAACTATTCGCCGGGAGGTTCGTCCCCTCGAAATCCTGGTCTTTCGATCCGATCGGTGGTACCGTTTCTCGGTGATTCGAAGCCCCGGTTTGTCGTGTGAGGGGACTCTTCCGCCGGAACGGGCAGGGCCCGCCGTACGGAGCACGGGTTCCCGCATTTCCAGAAGACAAGGAGAAGGCGGATGGTGCACAAGATTGGACTCATCGGTGGAGGCCAGATCGGCGGTGTGCTCGCGTCGGTGATCGCGGAGCGGAGGCTCGCCCGGAACATCGGTCTCGTGGACGTCAAGCCGCCGGACCTGGCGAAGGGGAAGATGCTCGACATCGCCGAAGGCTCGCCCGTCATCGGATCGGATTTCCATTTCCAGGCGGGCAAGGAGTTCGACGTTCTCGAGGGATCGGATTTCGTGATCAACACGGCCGGCGTTCCCCGGACGGTCCGGCCCGACGGGACCTTCCCGAGCCGGGAGGAACTCCTCGCGACCAATCTGAAGATCACCGACGCGGTCGCGGACGGCATCAAGAAGTACTGCCCGGACGCGATCGTCATCTCCGTGGCGAACCCTCTCGACGCGATCGTCTACCATCTCTACAACCGCCTGAAACCCCCGAAGAACAAGATCATGGGCATGGCGGGAATGCTCGACTCGAGCCGCTACCGCTACTTCGTTGCGGAGGAGGCGGGCGTGTCGGTGGAGAACGTGGAGGCCATGGTCCTCGGCGGGCACGGCGACACGATGGTCCCGATCCGGAGCGCCTGCCGGGTCGCGGGGATGCCGGTGGAGAAGTTCGTCGCCGAGGAGAGGCTCGAGGCGATCGAAGCCCGCACCCGGAAAGCGGGGGGCGAGGTGGTCGGCCTTCTCGGAAGCGGTTCGGCCTTCGTGAGCCCGGCGTGGTCCGCCCTCGCCATGCTCGAGGCGATCGCCTTCGACAAGAGGAAGATCATGGCCGTTTGCGCCCTCCTCGACGGGGAGTACGGCGTGAAGGGCCTCTTCGTCGGCGTGCCGGCGATCATCGGCAGGAACGGCGTCGAGAAGGTGATCGAGGTCGATCTGACCGCGGAGGAGAAGGCGGCCCTCGCGAAGTCGGTCGACGCCGTCAAGAAGACCTGCGCCGAAGTGGACAAGATGACCAAGAAATAGGTGATTTCGATTCGGAAGCGACGACCCCCGCCTCCATGCGAGGTGGGGGTCTTTCTTTGCCGATCCAGCCGACCGGGCCGAACAGTCCCCCCACCCCAGTACGATATTTGTATTCTACCAACTATTTTATTTGCAGGACGATATGTCGAAGATCTCGTGTGATGGGCGAAGTTATCGGCGGGGTGGCCATCCGGACACACCGATCCCGTGCAGAAGCCTCCCGTTGGCCGGGATCCCCCCCTCAAGGAAATCCCGGATATGGCCGATTTATCGGTAGGCCCTTAACCAAGGAGGATATCGATGCATCGACTGATCGCCGGTCTCCTGATTCTCGGTCTCGCGTCGGGCGCCTTCGCCTTCGACCTCGGGACCCACCGGACGGAGATCAAGACGGACGCCCATGTGCAGCCGAACCGGGGAGTGTCGGACGGCCGGGAGGGGGGCGAGACGTGCGCGAGCGCCTACGTCATCACCAGCCTGCCGTTCAACGACACGGGCGCGACCTGCGACAACAGCAACGACTACGACGCGGTCTGCCCCTATAGCGGCTCGACCTCTCCGGACGTCGTCTACTCCTGGACGGCGAATTTCACGGGGACCCTTGACATCGATCTGTGCGGCTCGTTCTACGACACGAAGGTCTATGTCTACGAGAACGCCTGCGGGTCGCTCTACGCGTGCAACGATGACTACTACTTCGACGCCACCTGCGGCACGTACGTCTCCGCCATTTTCGGTATGCCGGTCACGTCGGGCAACACCTATTACATCGTGATCGACGGGTACGGCGGCGATTGCGGGGAGTATCTTCTGGCGGTCACCGGGCACGAGGATTGCACCCTCGAGTGCGCGGGCGCTCCCGAAGGGGAGCCGACGCTCGTCAATTACTACACCGATGCGTACAACGGCGGCTGCAACAGCTTGCCCCCCGTCTTCCAGACTCTCTGGGGCGACGCTCAGGGATGCCTGAATTTCTGTGGCGTGAGCGGCTGGTACTACTACGACGCCGACTTTCGGGACACGGACTGGTTCATCGTCACCGCGATGGGCACCTCCATCGACTGGACCGTGGACGCCGAGCAGCCCGTCTACATGTTTCTTCTGTCGCCGCAAGACTGCGCGAACGTCGCGGTCGAGATGAGCGAGGTCGCCGGGCCGTGCGCCCCGGGAAACATGAACTTCCCGACCACGCCGGGCGCCGTCTACTGGCTCTGGGTCGGTCCCCAGACCTTCACCGGCCCCGCCCAGCCCTTCGAGTTCGACTACGTCATGGACATCTGCGGCATCGAGCCGGGCGTGACCTCGACGAAAGAGACGAGCTGGGGCACCATCAAGAAGATGTACCGGTAAGGAAGAGACCTGCCGCGACGATTTCGAGGGCCGGGAGCCGATCCCGGCCCTTTCCCGTTCTCTCCCGCCCACCGAATTCAGGGCCGCCGGTTCTGCAAGATCGAGGCTAGCCTGGATTATGCATGAATCTCCGTCACGAGGACTCGGATCGCCTGACGAGAAGCTGACTTGGACGAGCCGCCACCGGAGGTGTAGTCATGCACTACATCGAGGAGGCGGCGAAGGAAAGGAGGCTTCGCAGGCGGCGATCCGAGATCGCAGTAGGAGATTTGTGCATAATCCAGGCTAGAGATCGAGGATTCCCCGGAGCCACCGGACCACTCCTTCGACCTCGGTGAAGTGGGGGAGGGGTTCCCCCCTCCGATGGTCGAGGGGAACGCCGGCGAGACGTCCGGCCCATCCGGTCTTCCCGAGGAGGGCGACGGGCCGCCCGTACATCCAGGCGAAGGAGATCTCCGAGAGGGTGCCCGCGCCGCCGCCGACGGCGATCACCGCGTCCCCCGCGAGGGGCACGATTCCGTTCCGGTGGAAGCCGAGCCCCGTCGGCAGCGCCACATCGAGATAGGGGTTGGCCGAGCCCTTGTGGTCCTCGGGGAGGATGCCGATGACGATGCCCTTCCCCCCGCCCTCTTCCCGCGCCTCCCGGACCCCCCGGGCGGCCTCCTCCATGACCCCCCGGCGGCCGCCGCAGATCACGGCGAGGCCGAGGGCGCCGAGGGCCCGGCCGAGTTCGTGGGCGAGGGCCTCCTCTTCGGGCGACGCGTCGTTGCTCCCGCAGACGGCGATTGTTTTCATCACGGGATCGTCCCTCCTCCGCTCACTCGTACCGGAGCGCTTCGATCGGGTTGAGCCTGGACGCCTTCCGGGCGGGGTAGTAGCCGAAGAAGATACCCACCGCCGCGGAGAACCCGAGGGCGAGGAACACCTGCGGGGGGGTGATCGCCGTGTCCCACCCGGTGACGCGCCCGAGAAGCGCCGCCCCCGCGAAACCGGCGCCCACGCCGATCGCCCCGCCGAGCAGGCTGAGCACGATGCTCTCCACCAGGAACTGGGTGAGCACGTCGCCGCCCCGGGCGCCGATGGCGAGCCGGATGCCGATCTCCCGGGTCCGCTCCGTCACGGAGACGAGCATGATGTTCATGATGCCAATCCCGCCGACGAGAAGGGAGATGCTCGCGATCGCGCCGAGGAGCCAGGTCATCACCTCCGTGGTCCCCCGGGCCGCCTCGGCGATCTGTGTCTGATTGCGGACGGTGAAGTCGTCCTCTTCCCAGTCGGCGAGGCCGTGGGATTCACGCATGATCAGACGCGCCTCCTCTTGGGCGCTCCCGACCTCGTCGGGCGTGTAGGTGGACGCGAGGATCTGCCCGATGAACTGGCGCCCCGCGAGGCGGTCCCGGACCGTCGTGTACGGGGCGAGCACCGTGTCGTCCTGGTCCGAGCCGTCCGCGGTCTGCCCCTTCTCCTCGAGAACCCCGATCACCGTGAAGGGGACCTGGCGGAGGGTGATCCTCTCTCCCACGGGATTCATGTCGGGGAAGAGGGCCTCGGCCACGGTCTTCCCGATTACGGCGACCTTCCGCTTGCTCCGGACGTCGGCGGCGGTGAAATACTGCCCCGCCGCCACGTTCCAGTCCCGGATTTCGGCGTAGGCGAGGGAGACGCCGTTGATCGGGCATCGCCAGTTCTGATCCCCCCCCCGGGCGCGGGTGAAGGTGAAGATCACCGGCGAGACCGCCGAGAGGAGGAGGCTCTCCCGTTCCAGCTTCTCCGCGTCCTCGAGGGTGAGCCGGTTGAAGCTGCCCGCCCCCCGGCTGACGCCCCCCTGGCTGCTCGTCCCCGGCGTGATCACGATCATGTTCGTGCCGAGGTCCGCGATCTGTTGCTCGATCCGGCTCTGGGCCCCCTGGCCGATCGCCACCATGACGATCACCGCCGCCACGCCGATGATGATGCCGAGCATGGTGAGCAGGCTCCGCATCTTCGTCTTGACGATGCTCTTCGCGGCGATGCCGACGAGCTTCCGCGCCTTCATCTCAAGACACCCCGCCGGAGACGCTCATGGCCTCCCGGTCCTCCGCCGCACTCCCCCGACCCGGGACCGGCCGGTCCAGGATCACTTCGCCGTCCCGGAGCTCGACCACCCGGCGGGCGTAGCGGGCGAGGTCCTTCTCATGGGTGACGAGGAAGATGGTCATTCCCTGGTCGTTCAGTTCCTGGAAGAGGGCCATCACCTCGAGGGAGGTGCGGGAATCGAGGTTCCCCGTCGGTTCGTCGGCGAGGAGGATCGACGGGCGGGTCACGAGGGCTCGGGCGATCGCCACCCGCTGCTGCTGCCCCCCGGAGAGTTCGTTCGGCAGATGGTCAGCCCGATCCGACAGCCCCACCCGGCCCAGGGCCTCTCCGGCCCGCGCCCTCGTGTCGATCCGCTCCCCGCTCCGGTCGTAGAGAAGGGGGAGTTCCACGTTCTCGAGGGCCGTCGTCCGGGCGAGAAGATTGAACCCCTGAAAGACGAACCCGATCTTCCGGTTTCGGATGTCCGCGAGCCGGTCCCGGCTCATGTTCTCCACCCGGATCCCGTCCAGTTCGTAGACCCCCGCCGAAGGGGGATCGAGGCAACCGAGGATGTTCATGAGCGTCGACTTCCCCGATCCCGACGCCCCCATGATCGCCACCATCTCGCCGGCCCGGACGACGAGGTCGACCCCCTGGAGGGCATGGACCACGGTCTTCCCCAATACGTAGTCCTTCCGGAGGCCGGCGGTGCGGATGACGTCGTTCCCGGCCACGGCGTCTCCTAGAATCCGCCCGGGCGGGGCGGCCCGCCGGACGGCCGGTTCTGCTGGAACGGGCTGGATGGGCCGTTCGGACGACTGCTCCCCCCCGTGGCGCCCGCGATGACCTGCATCCCTTCCGCGAGGTCCCGGCCGCTCACCTCGGTCGACTTCCCGTCACTGATGCCGGACCGGACCGGAGCCGCCGCCAAGGCGCCGTCCTCGCCGACGTACCAGAGGAGCGTGGGGCGGGCGCCGCTTCTGAAATGCCCCTCTTCTTCGCTCCCCCCGGAGGCGTTTCCTTCGCCCCCTTCTCCCGCCGGCCGACGGCTCCGCCTCTCCTCACGGAAGGCCTCCAGCATCTCGTCGGTCGGGCGGTACCGGAGCGCGGCGTTCGCCACCTTGAGCACGTCCTCCGCTCTCTCCACGAGGAAGTCGACGGTGGCGGTCATTCCGGGGAGCAGAACCCCCTCCGGGTTGTCCACGTCCGCCACCGCCGTGTAGTTCACAACGTTGTCCTCGGTGAGCGACTGAAGCCGGACCTGCCGGACCATCCCCTCGAAGACGCGGTCGGGATAGGCCTGCACGGTGAAGCGCGCCGTCTGCCCCTCCTCGATCCGTCCGATGTCGCTCTCGTCGACGGAGACCAGGATCTGCATGCGGGAGAGATCGGCGGCGATCAGGAAGAGCTGGGGGGCGGAGAAGCTTGCCTGCACCGTCTGCCCGACGTCGACGTTCCGCTCGATCACGGTTCCCGAGATCGGGGCCCGGATCGTCGCGTAACCGAGGTTCCGGCGGGCCCGCTCGAGGGTGACCTTCGCCGATTTCACCGAAGCATTCGCGACGTCCAGGGCGTACTGGGCGGAGTTCATGTCCGCGTCCGAAACGAGACCGTCCGCCCGGAGGTCGTCGATCCGCCGGAACTCCTTGTCCGCATACCGGAGCTCCGCCTCGCTCCTCTCCAGCGAGGCCTCGGCGTCCCGGACGGCGCTTGCGAGGAGCGTGGTGTCCACCTTCGCGATCACCCGGCCCGCCTCGACCCGGTCGTTGAAGTCCGCGTGGATCGCGGAGATGATGCCGGACACCTGGGTCCCCACCTGAACCGTGGTCACGGCCCCCAGGGTGCCGGTGCTCGAAACGACCTCCTCCAGGTCCCCCCGCTCGACGGGGACGAAGAGGTAGGAGTTCTCGGGCTCCCCGCCCCCGAAACCGACACGCCACGCCACCAGACCGAGGATCGCGATCGCCCCGGCCACCCAGAGCGCTTTTCTCATGATTTCCTCCCGGCGGTCCACGGGAACGGTCACCGATTTCCCGATGCCGGCCGGAGCGGGGTTCTTCGCCGCCGGCCCCATCCGAGCCGGGCCCCTGATCGGCCTCGGCCATCTTAACGCGCGCGGGTCCGGAAGCCCTCGGTGATTCCCGCGGCGGCGGGATCCCGGCCAACGGCCTCGGGCCGCCTCCGCCGCGAGGATGGTCGTCCACGGAGCCGCGCATCTAGAGCCCGAGCAGCTTCTCCATCTCGGTGATCGTCCGGTCCATGAGGCGGGCGGCGGCGACCACCGCGTCCGGCTTGGTCAGGTCCACGCCCGCCCCCTTCAGGAGCTCGAGGGGGGGCTTCGACGATCCCCCTTTCAGCATGCCGAGGTAGGCCTCCACCGCCTCCGGGTCCCCCGACTTGATCCTCTCCGCGAGGGCGATGCCCGACGAGAGGCCGGTGGCGTAGGTGTACATGTAGAACTTGTAGTAGAAGTGCCCGATGTACGACCACTCCATTCCGTCGTTCTCGCCGATCGTCAGCCCGTCGCCGTAGTAGACGCGAACCAGGTCGGCGTACATCTTGTCCAGGAGGTCCGCCGTGAGGGGGACGCCCTTCTCCGCCGCCGTGTGGAAGGCGAGCTCGAATTCGGCGAAGAGGGTCTGACGGTAGATGGTGGTCCGGATGCTCTCGAGCCGCTCGTTCAGAATCGCGAGCTTCTCCTCGTCCGTCTTCGCGCGGGCGAGTAGGTAGTCCGTGAGGAGCACCTCGTCGCACGTCGAGGCGATCTCGGCGATGAAGCTCGCGTAGTCGGCGGTCACGTACGGCTGGTGGGTCGAGGCGAGATGGGTGTGCAGGGCGTGGCCGTATTCGTGGGCGAGGGTGAAGAGCCCGTCCGAATCGTTGAAGTAGTTCATCTTCACGTACGGGTGGGCGCCGTAGACGTTCGCGCTGAAGGCGCCGCTCTCCTTCCCCTCGTGGGGGTAGAGATCGATCCAGCCGTTCGCGGGATCCATTCCCTCCCGGAGAACACGGCCGTACTCCCCGCCGAGGGGGGCGAGGGCTTCGGGAATGATGCCGAGCGCG
>JBDROZ010000070.1:0-163480 GCA_043809585.1 Candidatus Eiseniibacteriota bacterium | reverse complement strand
CAAGGCCCGGCGGCTGCGTACTCGGGTAAAAACGTCCTCAATGGCCTTCTTAGGCCACCTCCGGGCGTTTTCCCCCTTGATCCTTGCCGCCGGACCTTTCGCTCGATCTCGCGACGAAGGAGGTTGTGAAACCGATTCTAGGAGCATCAAGGCTAATCCCGATTCACGAACCTGAAATAGGTGAGCTCTTCGCACTCGCCCGGGAGGGTGCCGTAGTCGGGCGCGCCCCTCTTCTCGAGGTCATCCGCTAAGCGCCGCGCTTCGGCCAGGTACCGATCGTACTCCGCCTCCCGCTCCTCGTCGCTCTCGATCGGCGATTCCCGGAGCTTCCGCTGCCGCCGCGCCTCGTCCAGACCGAACCTGACGCCGCACGCCTTCGCCTCCCGATGCGTCCACGTTCCGGTCTCGAGATTGAAATTGTAGAGGGGGAGGAAGAGGTGGCCCTTCTCGGCCAAGAAATCGAGGGCGCTCAAGACGAAGTCGAAGTCGATGTCGTCCATGGTGTAGTGAAAGCCGATGCGCACCCACCCCGGCTTGATGCCCTGGTGGCCGGCGTTGATCTGGCAACGGTACTTCTCCGACGTCTCGTCGTCGATGTGGAGCAGGTAGTGGCCGTACGGCCCCGCGCAGGAGCACCCCGCCCGCGACTGGATCCCGAAGAGATCGTTGAAGAGCCGGGTGACCAACTTCGGGTGGAGGTACTTCTCGCCGTGTCGGATATTGAAGGAGACGACGGCGATGTGCTTCCCGGGCTCCGGCCGCCCGAGGACTTCGACCTTCTCGTGGTCGCCGAACCGCTCCATGAACCGGCGGATGTACTCGTCCTCCCGCGCCTCGATCACATCGAGACCCACCGCCTCCTTCAGCTCCATGGCGAGGGCCGCCTTCATGACTTGAAGGGTCCCCGGCGTGCCCGGCTTCTCTCGCGCCTCGATGTCCGCCGTGTAGTCGTGGTTCTTGGGGCCGACGTAGTCGACGGTGCCCCCCGCTCCGAACGTGGGGGGGAGATCGACCGGATAGAGGTCCCGCCGGAAGAGGAGAATGCCGCTCGACCCCGGCCCGCCGAGGAACTTGTGGGGCGAAAGATAGACGGCGTCGAAGTACGACTCGTCATCCCTGTTCATGTCGATCTCGACATAGGGCGCGCTCGCGGCGAAGTCGAAGCACGCGAGGGCGCCGTGGCGGTGGAGGATGCGCGCCACCTCGTGGACGGGCGTGCGGATGCCGGTCACGTTCGACGCGGCCGAGAAGGACCCGATCTTGAGAACCCCCTCGTAGCGCGGGTCCGAGACCTTCGCCTCCAGATCGACCAGGTCGATCCCCCCCTCGTCGCCGAGGCGGATCTGCACCACCCGGGCGAGGGACTCCCGCCAGGAGATCTCGTTCGAGTGGTGTTCGTAAGGGCCGACCAAAACCACCGGGCGGCGCCCGTGCATGAAGGCCGCAAACTCGGCACCGTCGGTCCCGCTCACCACGGCGTACCGTGCGGCCCCCGTCTCGAGCCACCTCCGGGAGGCGGGAGGGACGTAGACACCGAGAATCTCCTGGAGCTTTTGGATCGCGCCGGTGCAGCCGGTCCCGGCGGCGATGATGCACGTCTCCGGCCCGCCGTTCACGAGCCTCTTGATCGTGCGCTCCGCGGCGTGAAGCATCTCCGTCGTGCTCCGCCCTGTCTCGTCGTCCTCGGTGTGGGTGTTGGCGTAGCGCTCCTGGATCTTCATCAGATAGCGCTCGATGAAGCGAACGCTCCGCCCGGAAGCGGTGTAGTCCCCGTAAACCATCAGCCGCTCGCCGAAGGGGGTGGAGAATCGGAAGGCGCTTCCGATGATGTCGCGCCTCAGCGCTTCGATCGACAGCCCGTCCGTACCCGTCTCGTCCGGCATGGCGGTCTCCTTCGGAATCGTCTTCCCGGTATCCACGGTTCGGTCCTCCGCCCGGGAATTATACGGTATGGCGGCCTCGGGCGGTAGCTGATACGCTCTTTCCGGACAGCCACCGCCCCGAGCCGGGAAAGGAGCCCCCTTGAGGCCGACCCTGCGATTCCTCAGCGACGACCTGATCGAGCGCATCGTCTCCGAGGCCCGGACCCTTCTCCGGGAACTCGGCGTGGAGATCCAGAACGACGGCGTTCTCGGCCTTCTCGGCGACCATGGCGCCGATATCGACCCCCGGACGCGGCGCGCCCGCATTCCGGGGGACCTGATCGACCGGGCCCTCGCGACCGCCCCCCGGTCGTTCCGTCTCTACAATACCGCCGGGGAGGAGACCAACGACTTCTCGGGCCACGAGGTCCATTTCACGCCCGGATCGGCGGCCCTCCACGTCCTCGACTACGAGACGAACAAGATCCGGAAGCCGTCGACGTCGGACTACGTTCGCTACGTGAAGCTCGTGAGCGGTCTCGATTCGATCGCCTCCCAGAGCACGGCGTTCATACCCGCCGACGTGCCGGAGAAGATCTCCGACAGCTACCGGCTCTTTCTCGGCCTCCTCTACGGAGAGAAGCCGGTGGTGACCGGCACCTTCACCATCGAGGCGTTCGAGATCATGCGGGATCTCCAGCTCGCCGTGCGCGGATCGAAGGAGGCCCTTGCCGAGAAACCCCTCACCGTCTTCTCCTGTTGTCCCACATCGCCGCTGAAGTGGAGCGACGTGACGAGCCAGAACGCGGTCGACTGCGCGGCGTGGTCGATCCCGGTCGAGTTCATCGCCATGCCCCTCTCGGGGTTCATGGCGCCGGTCACCCTCGTCGGGACGCTGGTGCAGCATACGGCGGAGACCCTTTCGGGCGTGGTGATCTCCCAGTGCGCGAAGCCGGGGGCGCCGATGCTCTACGGCGGATCGCCGGCGGCCTTCGACGTGCGCTACGAGACGACCCCCATGGGCGCCGTGGAGACCCAGATGATCGACTGCGCCTGCAACGAGATCGGGAAGAGCTTCGGGATGCCGACCCAGGCGTACATCGCCCTCTCGGACGCGAAGGAGCTCGACGCTCAGGCGGGCCTCGAATCGTCCATGGGCGCGACCCTCGCCGCCCTCTCCGGCATCAACAACATTTCGGGGCCCGGCATGCTCGATTTCGAGAGTTGCCAGAGTCTCGAGAAACTGGTCGTGGACAACGAGATCTGCGGCATGGCGCTCCGGGCGGCGCGGGGGATCGAGCCGCGTGAGGACTTCCCCTCTCTTCCCCTCTTCGAGGAACTCCTCCGGGAAAAGCACCTCCTCATCGCGAAGCACACGAGAAAGCACCTCCGGGAAGAGCACTACTTTCCGGGACCGGCCATCGACCGGGCGAACCGCCCCCGCTGGATCGAGGAGGGGAGCCGCCCCCTGTGGGCGAGAGCTCACGACGAGGTGGAGAAGAAGATCGCCGCGTGGACGCCACCGGCCACGGAGGGCGGCGTGAAGAAGGAACTGGTCCGTCTCATGGAAGAGAAGGCGAAGAGGGCGGGCATGGACCGTCTGCCTCCGAGGGAGTAGATCGTGCGGGAGATTCTCCGGCCCGACATAGAGGACATCCTGCCCCCTCGGGGGGCGGTGCTCGAGGCTCAGGGCATCCCGGCGGACACGGAGGTGCCCGCGCGGATCGCGGACCTCGTCGACGAAGCGTATCGTCTCCTCTCGGAACTCGCGGCGCCGGCGCTTCTCGTCGATGGCGTCGGGGCGGATGACTTCGCGCGGATCTTCGAGGGGGAGGGGATGAACGAGCCGGACGGCCCGCTCCGTTCGATCTTCCCGAAGGCGAAGGGGCTCGCCCTTTACGCCGCAACCCTCGGCGGAGAGGTCTCCGAGAAGATCGGGCGCCTCTTCGGGGAGAACGAATTCCCCCGAGGGAGCATGCTCGACGCCGCGGCGAGCGGCGCTGCCGACCGGATGGCGGCGACCGCGGAGGCATGGTATCGCGATCATCTCGTCATGAACGGGAAAGCGGATACCGAGACCCGCGTGCTCGGTTACAGCCCCGGCTACTGCGGATGGCACGTCTCCGGGCAGGGGCGTCTCTTCGAAAGGCTCCGGCCCGGCGACATCGGGATCACCCTTCGAGAGAGTTTCCTCATGGATCCGATCAAGAGCGTCTCCGGCCTGCTCGTCGCGGGGCCCCCGGAGATTCACCGGTTCGATCCGAACTTCCCGTTTTGCCGCGACTGCCCGGACCATGGGTGCCGGCCCCGGCTTGCGGGCTTGAAAGAGTAGACGCGCGGGCGGCCGCGCCGGCGGACCGAAGGAGTGCACGAACATGAGCATGAGCATGAAGGAAATACTGAAGCGCATCGCCGGGAGCCTCGAGGGGGGAGAGGCGGACTTAGTGCTCGCCCTCGTGAAAGAGGCGGTCGCGGGGGGAATCACCGCGGTGACGATCCTGAACGACGGGCTGATCGCCGGTATGAGCGTGGTGGGCGAAAGGTTCAAGCACCACGAGATCTTCCTCCCCGACGTGCTCCTCGCGGCGAAGGCGATGTACGCGGGGATGGACGAGTTGAAGCCTCTCCTCATAAAGGAGAACGCTCCGGAGCGGGGGCGGGTCGTTCTCGGCTCCGTGCAGGGGGATCTCCACGACATCGGGAAGAACCTCGTCGGCATCATGCTGAAGGGGGCGGGGTTCGAGATCATCGATCTCGGCCACGATGTCTCCCCCGAGGACTTCGTCGACGCCGCGGAGAAGGAGGGGGCGAAGGTGATCGGCATGTCCGCCCTTCTCACGACGACCATGACCAACATGAAGAAGACCGTGGACCTCTTGAGAGAGCGGGGCCTGGGCAAGAAGGTGCTCGTCATCGTCGGCGGCGCGCCGGTGAGCGACGAATTCGCCCGAGCGATCGGCGCCGATGCGTACGCCTACGACGCGGCGAGCGCGGTCGACCGTGTGAGGGCCTTGATGGATGCGAAGGGGTGAGATGAAGTCGATCCGGGAACGGCTGGCGGCCGGTGAAGTTCTCGTCGCCGACGGCGCCATGGGGACGGCCCTCATGAAGGAGGACCTCGGCGCCGGAACGCCCCTCGAGGCGATCCACCTCGAGCGGGCGGAGATCGTGGAGCGGATCACCCGTGAATTCGTCCTGGCGGGGGCGGACCTCGTTCAGACGAACACATTCGGCGCCCACCCCGCGAATCTCGCGAGGTACGGCCTCGAGAACCGGTGCGAGGAAATCGTGGGGAGCGCGATCCGCGTCGCCCGCCGTGCGGCGGGGGACCGGGCGGCGGTGTTTCTCTCCGTCGGGCCGAGCACCAGGATCTTGAGACCTTACGGCGATGCCGCGCCGGAGGAGATCGCCGCCGGATTCCGCCGCGTGATCGCCGCCGCCATGAGGGAGGGGGTCGACCTCGTCGTCGTGGAGACCATGACCGACCCGCTGGAGGCGGCGATGGCGGTGAAGGCCGCCGCGGAGGAGGACGACTCCGTTCCGGTGGCGGCCACCATGACCTTCGACGAGACCCCCCGCGGGTTCTACACCATCATGGGCACGTCGATCGAGCAGGCGATCCGACAGCTCGAGGATGGAGGGGCGGAGATCGTCGGGTCGAACTGCGGCAATGGAACGGCGAAAATGGTGGAGATCGCCCGGGAGTTCCGGGATCTCACCGACCTGCCCCTCATCATCCAGTCGAACGCCGGACTTCCGGAGATCCGGGAGGGTGCCGCCCTGTATATGGAGACGCCCGACCTCTTCGGCGCCCGGACCCTCGATTTCCTCGGCGCCGGGGTATCCATTCTCGGCGGATGCTGCGGCACGACCCCGGCTCACACGGCGGCGATCCGGGCGGCGGTGGACGCCTTCCGCAAGGCGACCTAACACACACCACAACAACGGGTTGCGGTTATCCGCCCGACATTGTTCCACAGTCAAAAGGGACAGTGCCTACTTGGGGGGGGCGCCTCGAATGGCGCAAGCAGGTGGATGTCCCGATGGGGCCGTCCGGTGGGGCCCCTCCCGGTACAGCGATCGACCCCTCCGGCCGAAACTCCGTGTGACGGGAGAAGTTCACCCCGATCGGGAAGCAGGGACGGCCGCCAGTCTTGCTCACTTTCGATGGAAGCGGGGGAACCGGCGGAAACAGGGGATTGTCCCTGATTAAGGGCGCCAAGAACCATGATGTATCAGGACTTCGGTGGTTACGAGATCATCAAGAAGATCGGCGTGGGCGGCATGGCCACGGTCTACACGGCGAGACAGAAATCGCTGAACCGGACCGTGGTTCTGAAGACCATGCACGAGCATCTTCAGGAGGACAAGACCTTCGTCGCCCGGTTCGAGCGGGAGGCGAAGGCGGCCGCGACGATGAGCCATGAGAACATCGTGCAGATCATCGATTACGGCCAGGCCGAAGAGATGTGGTACATCGCCATGGAGTATGTCGGCGGCTGGGACCTCAAGAAGTGGATCGAGAAGAACGGATCGCCGCCGGTCGAAGTGGCGACACTGATCCTCTACGACCTGTGTGCCGGTCTCCATCACGCCCACGAGCACCACATCATCCACCGGGACATCAAGCCGGCGAACATCATGCTCGCGCCGACGGGCGTCCCGAAGATCGCCGACTTCGGACTCGCGAAACAGACCCAGGAGTCGACGGTGCTTACCGTGCACGACGCCATGATCGGCACGGTCCCCTACATGTCGCCCGAGCACGCGACGGGCCAGCACGTGGACGAGCGGTCGGACATCTTCTCCCTCGGCGTCGTCGCCTACGAGCTCTTCGGCGGGCGGCGCCCCTTCCCGGGGAACAGCTCGGCGAGCGTCATCAACGCGATCATCACCGTCGACCCGCTCCCCCTCGAGAACCTGAACCCCCTGGTCACGGTGGAGCTGCAGCACATCGTCTCCAAAATGCTCCACAAGGACCCGGAGAAGCGTTACCAGAGCGCCCACCAGGTGCGCCGGGACCTAGAGCTCATCATCGACGACATGAAGATCACCCGCGGCAGGGATCTGATCGCCGAATACCTGACGGACCCCGAAAAGGTGACCGAAAGCCTGCACGGCAAACAGCTGAAGGACCACCTGAATCGGGCGTTCCAGTTCAAGGCGATGGGCCTCGGACGGATCGACGACGCGATCCGAGAGTTCGAACGGGCCCGCTACCTCGATCCGGAGAACACGGAGGTCACCCGTAATCTCGAGGAGCTGAAGGCGCAAAAACCGGGCGGCCTGTCGAAGGAGCACCGCGCGGCGGAAGCGAAGAAGACCGCCGTGCGGTGGCGAAGCATCGCCCTCGTCTCCGCTTCCGCGGCGGTCGTGCTCTTCGCCGTCTCCTGGTTCCTTCTCGGCCTCTGGCAGGGAACGCCCCCGCCGGAAGCGCGGGTCGCGGGGACGGCGCCGAGGCCGGCGGCGGCCGCCGCCGCGAACAGCTCGGCATGGAGCGAGACGGAGACACCGGAACCCGCCGGGACGGGAGAAGAGCGTTCGCCTGCGGTCCCCGACAATCCTTCCCCGGACGAACGGAAGGCGGAGACGGAGACCCTCCTCGGGACGACAATGGCCGAAGGTCCCCCCGTCGAAACCGGCGTGAAGGAAGAACCCGCGACGAAGAAGAACGGGCCCGCGGCCGAGCCGCCGGTGATCGAGAACGAGCGCCCGGCGGAGGTCCCGGCGCCGAAACTCGAGCCGCGGCGGGAAACCACCGCACCCGAGCCGGCCATCGTCAACGGTACGCTCGAAGTGCGGGCCATTCCCTCGGCGACTATCGTCGTCAACGGACGGACCGTGGCGGAAGACGTCTCGGTTGTTTCCCTCACTTACCCGCCCGGAGAGTACTTAGTGGTCCTCGACAATCCATTCTACGGGACGAAAGAGTGGACCGGCGTCGCCGTCGCCACCGATGAGACGATGAAGCTCCAGCACGACTTCACGGAGCAGGCCAAGGGCTCGTGGATCACGGTCACAACGAACCGCATCCCCGCCGAGATCTACATCGACGGCGTTCCCACCGAGAAGTGGACTCCCCAGCGAAAGCTCCCCATCACTCCCGGCTGGCACCGCATCACCGTCAAGAAAGACGGCTTCGCCGTCGCCGAAGGCATCGTCGAAGCCGCCATCCGCGACGGAAACACCGTGGAGCTGGCGTTCACGCTGAGCGCGGACTGACCTTGATCTTTCATAAAATCTCGGCGGAGAACGCTGTTCCTCGCGTGCCGGCACGCCATCCGGTACCGTACTCGCCCTCACCATGGCTCACGTATTGTGAAACACGCTCCCCATGGTTCGGGCTACGTGCGGCCCCGGCTGACGCACTCTCACGCGTTGGATCTCGAGATTTCATGAAAGATCAGGGCTAGTCCGACCGAAGAGTTCAACTGTGGGATAAGCGCGTGAGGCGACAGGCTCTCTAAAGAGAACCGGGGGTGGACGGCGATCCGATCCGCCCACTTTCTCCTTTACCCATCTTTCATTCCCGTGCTACCGTAACCATACCGTAAAATTTCTCTTGCACGGCTCCGTCATCGTTCATCAAGGAGAATGAAATGACCTTGACATGCCGCGATCTCAGACGCCTGCGCCTGCTGCCGCTCTTGCTCCCCATCCTGTTCGGCTTCTCCTGCAGCGATAACGACGATGGACCGGGAGATACGATGCCTCCCATGGCCGTCACCGACCTCTCCGTGATCGCCATGAACGACACGTCGGTCACGCTCGCGTGGACGGCGCCCGGGGACGACTGCCAGGAAGGCGCGGCATCGCGGTACGATGTCCGGTATTCCCTCGTCCCGAGCACGGCGACCGATTGGTGGGATGGAGCGACGGCGGTCGACAGCGTGGCGGGGCCTTTGGCGCCATGGGAGCCGGAAAGCCTCTTCGTCGGCCCTCTCGCCGCGGACACGGTCTACTATTTCGCGCTCAAGACGGCCGACGACGTCCCGAACTGGTCGGGCCTCTCCAACGTCGTGGCCGTGGGCGTTCAGGACACGGTCCCGCCCGCCGCGGTCGAGAACCTGGAGGTCGATGCCGTGACCGAATCGTCCGTGACCCTCGCATGGACGGCCCCGGGAGACGACGGCACGCAAGGGACGGCCGCCGAGTACGAGATCCGGTACGGAACCGATTCCATCACGACCGCGAATTGGGACAGCGCCGCGATCGTGACACCGGTCTCGGATGCGCCGCCTCCGAGCGCCCCCGGAGGAACGGACGGCATCACCGTCGGCGGACTCGGATCCGGCACGAGATACTACTTCGCCCTCCAGACGGCCGACGAGAAGGGGAACCGGTCGGGGCTTTCCAATGTGACGACCGGTGTCACCCACGGCCTCTCGGACCTCGGCCGAGCGACCATGACGCTCCTCGTCACGGAGTACCTGCCCCAGGCATACTCCCGAATGGACAGCGCCTCCTATGCGGCGGCTCTCGACGAAGGATATCTCTTCGAACTCTTGCCGTCCGATGTCGACCCCGGTGATCCGAATCCGTGGTGGGACCTCGAAGAAGAGCTCGGCATTGCGGGGAACATGTTCAACGCCCGGTACAACGACGACGGCCAGAGGGTCGACCGGATCGCGCTCGAGATGACCGAGCGGTCGATCGCGGTGGACAACACGAACTACCCGGACAAGCCGCCGGGGGAGACCTGGTACAAGGTCATGGCGCTGATCGACCTCCTGGTGGTCGTGGAAGACCCGAACGATCCCGCCGGCATCATGAACTTTGTCGTCGCTTCGGACCAGATCTTCACGGTCCGCCCCGACCCCGCCGACGAGAGTCTCTGGGTCGTGTACAAGCAGGTCGACCAAGAACCGATCAATTTCGGGAAGACCGCGGCCGGCCGGGGAACCGAGGAGACGAGCTGGGGCTCCGTGAAGTCCTTGTTCCGCTGATTTGTCGGGGGACACGATTTGTCGGGGGACACAATACTGAACTCGGAATTCCGGGGGACACAATACTGAACTGGTTTGTCGGGGGACACGATACTGAACTGGTTTGTCGGGGGACACGATACTGAACTGGAATTCGGTATTGTGTCCCCCTGTTACGGAATTCGGTATTGTGTCCCCCCCTGTTTCCAGAAGACCGGTGACTGTCCCTGGTTACCGCTGATGCCGGTCCCCGACCCGCCCGTCCGACAACCCGAATACAGATCGGCCCTCCTCCCATCCGAGAGAAGGGCCGTCCGCTTCACTATCCTCGAACAAACTCCTACTTCGGCGGATCCGGGAACCAGGGGAGGTCGCTTCCGACGCCCGGGTCGTCTCCACCGCCGTCGCCCCCACCGCCCGCGATGGCGATGATCAGCCCAAGACCGAGGGCGCCTCCTGCGCCCAGCATCCACGGACTCTTCCAGAACGACTTCGAAATCTCCGGCTCGATCTCCTCCGCCTCCAGGACGAGATCCAGAGTGGCGATGTCCGCCGGCGCGACGACGATCGACGTGTCGACCGCCGCCCACCCGTCCATCGCCACTCGGATCACGTGCTCACCCGCCGGCACCCTTTCGAGCGTGACCGGCGTCGGTTCCTTCCAGAGCTCTCCGTCCAGGTAGACGTTCGCCCGCGTCGGTTCCGTCCGTACGCTGACGCCGCCCAGGTTCTCGTTCTCGTACTCCGTGAGGGCCGTCTTGAAAAAACTCATCTCCGGACCGGCGACCAGGTTCGGGTCCGGCTTCCACTCCGGCGCCATCCGGAGCAGCTCCTTGTAGGCCGCCTTCCCCTTCGCCCCGTCATCCAGACGAATGTAGGAACGGGCCAGATACTCGTAGGCCGTGACCCGATTCTCCCCTTCGAGCCCCTCGATCATTCCCTCGAGCTCCGTCACCGCCTTCTCGAACATCCCTTCCCAGTAAAGATCGATCGCCTGGTTCAGCGCAGTCGACGCCGCCGGCTCCTGACCATGGGCCGAACTCCCCGACAGGAAGACGATCGCCAGACCGGCGGCGGACACCATCTTCACGAGAAGAACCAATCGCTTCGTCATCAACATGTCGTCACGCCCTTCCCCTACGAACCCGCCGTTCCCGGCGTTCTATCTTCCCTCCTCGAGGACGCGCACCCGCGCCTCGAGCGCATCGATCGTCTTCTGCTGCTCCTGCACGACCTTCGTCAATATCGCCACGAGATCGAGGGGCCGATAGCCGTTCCCCTCGGCCGTTCTCACGATCTCCGGAACCTCGGACGGAAGAAACCCGATCTTCGAAACGACCCGGCCCGCCTTCCCCGCCTCTTCCTTCGCGATCGGAATGACCCGGGGTCGGAGACCCGCGAAGGCCCGGAGCGCGGCCTCCGCATCGACCTCCGCGGGCGGGCTTCCGCCCTTACCCGGCGCCATGCCCCCGACGTCGACGAGGGATCCCGCGTAATACAGGTCGGAACCCGCTTCGATGTCGTAGTCGATGAACAGGTCGCCCGCCGTGCTGATGTCTCCGGAGAGCGGGAACGGCTGCCCGCTCAGGGTGATGTAGCTGTACGGATAGATGGGCGCGTTCGGAATCGTCCCGTGCCCCGCCGCGATCACGCCACCGATGGAGAGATCGTTCGAAAGCTCGAACCGGTTCGCGACCTCTTTCCACTTGAGCCAGTCGTTCCGGGCCGTCCCGTCGAAGTAGATGTAGTCGTCGTCCGTGGAGTTGCCGTACCCGCAGTACATGTGGTCCCACGCGAATAGCGAGTCGCAGAGGATGTCGGCGTTCACCACCAGGTTGTTCGCAGTGATGATCTGGCCGTCCACGAAAGCGTCACCGTCCACCTCCAGGTCGTCCTGGATGTACACATCGCCCGAGTTGTCCATCTCCCCCGAGGTCGGCACCGGCGTTTCCACTCCCAACTGAAAGGTGCTGTAGGCCGTGGGCGCCCGGAAAAAAGCCCCATCGCCGACCCCGAGCGCCCCGCCTATGCTGAGGGGCCCCGAGAACTCGAATCGATCGCTCCCTTCCGCCCACATCAGCCAATCCGTGTTGAAATCGTCGAAGTAGACGTAGTCGGAATCGGACGAGGAACCGTCCCCGACGGTGAGGTTCCCCGAGATCCCCGCCGAGCCCAGGACGGAGAAATCGTTGGAGGGCTGGTCCGTTCCGATTCCGACGCGCCCGTTCTCGACCCAGACACCCACCGCGCCCGCGCTGTCCAGAATCCCGGTCCCGAAGTAGTCCCTTCCTTGGATGTAGCCGCTCAGGGCGATGGGGCCCTCCACATCCAGCCTTGCGACCGGCGTCGCCGTACCGATTCCGACATTGCCCGCCACGGCGGAGTACATGTCGTCGCCGCTCACCGTCCAGTCCCCGTCTCCACCGCCCCCCCCCGCGGCGGAAATCGTCAGGCCGCCCACCCCGTCGGTGATCGTCACGTTGCTCCCCTCGAGGAGTGAGACGTGACCGGTCCGCCCGTTCAGGCTCCGCACCGCCGCGCCGGCGGCGATCTTGGCCGAGGTCAACGAGCTGTCCGCAAGATGGCCCGTCATGACGGCGGCGGCGGCGATCTTGTCCGGAGTCACGGCGGCATCCTGCAGCATCGCCGTCGTCACGCCCTTCGCCGCAATCGAGAGCGTGACCGTCATGGTGTCGCTGCTTCCGGTCAGACCGGGACCGGCGGTCACCTCCGTCCGGGCACTCCGCATGCTGTAGGGAACACTCGCCAGGGGTTTCTTCGGCCCGAGGGCGGCCCCGTTCACGGCGATACCGAGAAAGTAGGGGGCGTCGAAGGGAAGGGCCCCCATGTCCAGATAGGCCTCGTAGAACCCGTTCACCACGATCACCGCCGGGAGGGTCACGGACCAGAGGGAGGCCGCGGCCGTGTCGGCGAAGACTTCGAAAGCCAAGGAGACGGTATCGGTGACCGGAATCCCGTCATTGTCGGTCAACACCCCCTGAACGTGGATGAACGGGGGCGCCTGCCCGAAACCGGGCGCCGGAATCGAACCGACCGCCAGGACCGCCGGTAGAACGAAGCACATTCCGGGCTTCATCAGAACTCCTCGCCCCGGGTCAACGGGTCTTCTGTTCCAGCGCGAGAAGGCGGGCCTCCAGATCGGCCAGTTTCGCATCCCGCGCATCGATCGTCTTCTGCTGCTCCTGCACCACCTTCGTCAGGATCGCCACGATGTCGAAGGGCCGGTACCCGTTCCCCTGTTCGTTCTTCACCATGTCGGGAAGTTCCGAGACCAGGAATCCGAGCTTCGTCGTTTCCACGAACGTCTTTCCTTCTTCCTCTTCCGCCACGGGAACGACCCGGGGGCGAAGGGACGCGAGAGCGGCCATCGCCCGATCGAAACCGACCTCCTCCGGAACGCGCCCGTCCTTGAATGGGGGCGCGGGCGAAAGGTCGGTCAAGGTGCCCGAGTAGTAGATGTCGCTCCCCACCTCGAGATCGAAGTAGACGTACACGTCGCCCGAGGTCGACATGTCTCCCGACACCGGTGAAGGCGACGAGCTGGCCGAAAAGATGTTGTAACCGAGTTCGCTTCCGAGAGGGATCGTGCTCCCACCCGCGGCAATCGTGCCGCCGATCGCGAAATCGTCGCTGAGCTCGAAACGGCCCTGACCGTCATCCCATGAGACGTGTTCGCCGCCGTTGTCGAAGTAGACCCGGTCCGTATCCGACGGACTCGCCGAGCCGACCCAGAGATCGTCCCACACGCGCACGAGACCGTCCCCGGTGATCCGCATCCGCTCCGTTTGGTTCGTGACGAAGTACATGCACGTATCGGTCATCACCTGAAGGAGGAGAGGCCCCGCGGCCGTTCCGGTGGAGATCCGGGAGACGTTCGCGAGTGGGATCCCCGCCGTCGAACTGGCCGTGCTCGCGCTGTTGTGCTCGATTTCGAGCCGATTGTACGTTGATCCGTCGCTCTTCAGCGTGATCGCCGCGTGCGCCGCCGCCACGGGGGTCTCGACCCGCAGCTCGGCGCTCCCGGTCCCCTCGTAGACATGCATGGTCGTCGCCGGGCTCGAGAAACCGATGCCCACCTCGCCCCCGTCCTCGACCCAGACGCCGAGGTTGCCCCCCTGGTCGGCGAGGCCGATCCCCGTGGCGTCCCGCGCGAAGAGGCCGCCGTCGACACCCATGGTTCCGTTCACGTCGAGTTTGCGCGCCGGGGTCGTCGTCCCGATCCCGACGTTCCCGATCACGGTGCTGTAAATATCGTTCCCCAGAATCGTCCAGTCCCCGTCGTCTCCGAACACGTGGCTGTGGTTTCCGATCGCCACCTGGCTCCCGCCCGTCCCGGTGGGGAGACGGGCGAAATCGAGGGTTCCGTTGTTGATCGCCGACGCGTCGTGGCCGTGGGCCCCCGCCGCCACCGTGTTTGCCAGATCGCCGACGGGAAGCCGGGCGAAGGGGACCGTGCCGGTCGTGATCGACGAGCCGTCGTGCGCGTGGCCGGGCTGACTGAAGCCCCCGGCGTGAATCCCGTCGAGCATGTCGGCGTTCAGGTTCGTCACGACCGTGCTCGATGCGACCGAAAGGGGCGCCGTGCCGTTCGGCGCGCCCGCCCGGAGCTTTCCGGACGCGTAGACGTCGCCGTCCACGTCGAGCTTGTAAGCCGGCGCGGCCGTGCCGATACCGACATTCCCCGATTGCTGGCTGTAGACGTTGTTTCCGTTCACCACCCAATCGTCGTCCGCCCCCGCTCCCGACGCGACCGACGATATCGTCAAGGTCCCGTCCCCCGGCGTGATGGTCACGTTGCTCCCCGCGAGGAGGGACAGGTCGTCGGTCTTGCCGTTCAGGCTCCGCACCACGGCCCCGTGCGCGATCTTCGCCGACGTCACCGAGCTGTCGGCGAGCTTCTCCGTAGTCACCTGGCCGTTGTCGATATTGACGGTCCACACGGCGCCATCGCCGAGCTTCGCGTGCGACACCGCCCCGTCGGCGATCTTCTGCCCCATCACCGCCCCATCCCCCAGCTTCGACGCCGTGATGCCCCCGTCCTCGAGGGAGAGGGAGACCACCGAGCTGTCGCCCGACCCGACCAGGCCGTCTCCGGCGATCACCCGCGTCTTCGCGCTCCGGATGCTGTAGGGAACGCTCGCCAGAGGTTTCTTCGGCCCCAGGGGCGCCCCTTCCACGACGATGCCCAGGTAATAGGGCACGTCGAAGTCGAGAACACTCACGTCGAGATAGGCTTCGTAGAAGCCGTTGACCACGGGCACCGCGGGCTGCGTATCCCCGTAGATCGCCGACACGCTCGTGTCGGCATAGATCGAGAAGGACATACTGACCGTATCGTTCACGGGGAGCCCCAGATCGTCGGTGAGGACACCCTGAACGTGCATGAAAGCGGGCAGTTCCGCCCGGGCGGGCGCACCGAGCGCCGCGAAGACGAGCGCCGCGGCGAGACCGTTACGAATCGTGCGTTTCATCTCTTCTTTTCCCCCCGCCTAGCGGAACACGACCACGCGGGCCGTCTGTACACGATCTTCCTGGGCCAACCGGAAGAAGTAGAGACCCGGCCCGACTTCACGGCCCGACTCGTCTCTTCCGTCCCACACCGCGGCGTGTTCGCCCGAGGGGCGCACGCCGTCGACCAGATCCCGGACCAGCCGTCCGGTGATGGCGAATACCTGGAGTTGCACGGGACCCGCCGCCGGAAGGGCGTAGCGGATCGTAGCCCCCCGGAGCGCCGGGTTCGGATAAGGCCGGCCGAGCCGGAGATCCGTGACGACAGCGGTCGCCTCGTATCCCGACGCCCCGAGAACCGCGGCGGGGCCCGCCACGAGCCGGAGCACCCGGCTCTTCTCGTCCCGGCCCGCCGTCACCCGGTAGGCCGCGCCCGAACGGAGGGGAACGGTGACGCCCCCGTCGTCGTCGACCAGGAAGACGGCGACGCCGGCGGGCAAGGTCTCCTCGTCGCCCGCCTCGATCACCGCCTCCCGGGAACCGCGGAATTCGAGACCGACGTCCCAGGCGCAGAGGTCCGCCGCCGGAGGCCGGATGTCCGCCCGGAGGTTTCCCCGGCGCGGCATCGGGTCCCGGGGCTCGAAGGCGAGTCCCGGGCCTCCTCCGGGAGCGGCGGGCGGGATGTGCCGATCCGCCGGATCCCATCCTTCCCGCGCTCCCAACCGGGCCCCGGCGACGATCTCTCCGGAGGCGCCGGCCTCGCTTCGGGCGCGGAGACGGATTTCCCACTCTCCATCCTCGGGCCGGAGGGGCGGTAGGGCGGCGATCGCCATCTTCCCGGGAGCCGATTCCCGGGCGGGAACGAGAAGTTCCAGGTCGTCCCCCGAGATGTTGTTCACGAAGTAGCCGTGCCACGGCTCGAGGGCCGGGGCCTCCTTGTATTCACCGGCCTCCTCGGCGTAGACGTAGGTGTAGGCGGCGACCTCGACGAGGCCATCCCCGGGCTGCGCGTCGATCGGGTAGACCCGGCCGTCCCCCTTCCGGACCAGGCAGCGGTTCCACTCCACCGGGTAGGCGAAGGGATGGCCGATCTGAGACCACCAGGATCCCGCCCCGCCGGGCAGGCCGATGCTGACGGTCGTGTCCCCCGGCGGCGGCAGCGTGGAGAAGCCCGAGAGCGTGTAGGTGGAGATGTCCCGCGTGATCAACCAGAAGCCGGAACCCGCCTCCACGGGAACACCGAGTTCGTTCGGGTACTCGAGGTAGGCGTCGCTCGCCGGGAACCACCGGCCGAGGCGCCACTTCTTGATGTCGTGATCGCCGAAATCGTCTTGAAAGACATCCGTCGGATGGGCGCCGCTGGTCAGCATCGGCACGCCGATCATCGTGTGCCGTTCGGCGCTGATCGTGAGGGAGACGGCTTCCGGAATGCGAACCGCGATCCGGCGGGGCGTCTCGATCTCGATTTCCGGCTCTGCCACCTCGCCCCCCTGGGCGTGAACGCGTACGTAGTACTCGAGGCCCCGCATGCCGACCAGCTCGCCGGGGATGGTCGCCACGCACGCGGTGTCGCCGTGGACGGACATGGCCATCCGGTTCCACCCGGCCTTGCCCCCCTGGTGGTAGTAGAGGGTGGCCGAATCGACGGAGACGGATGTGGCCGCTTTCATCAGGACGTTCTGTCCCTGATCGGGAAGGAGGGGGACGTGATTCGTGGTCACCGTGAACGGGATGATCGTGAGGCCGACGGACACGGTGTCCCGGTCCGCTTCGGGACGGTCCCCGTTCAGAAGAACGATCGTCGCTTCGTAGCTCCCCTGGGCGAGCCCGGCATGGCTCACCGAAACGTCGATGGTTGTCGAGTTGCCGGGCGGAACGCTTCCGGAGTCGGGCGACGCGCCGAGCCAGGAGCCGTCGTTCTCCAGGAATGCACGCCAGTGGAGGGTCTCGGCGCCGTCGTTCCGGATCCGGATCTCGGAATCGACCGGGGGCGGCCCGTCTTCGGCCGCCCGGAAGCGGATGGCGCCCGACGCGGGCACCTGAAGCGCCAGGAGGGCGGGAACGCGCCCGGTGACGTGGACCATGACCGGCCCCGCCTCGTTCGGATCGTCGTTCGCGATCGAGAGCGATTCCTCCCACGTCGAGGCCCCGTCCGGCGTGAACCGCACCGTCACGTATTGCAGTCCCCCCGCGCCGACGGTGAAGCTGTCCGGAGTGACCGAGAAGACCCCGCCCGTCACCGTGATCGGACCGACCGCAAGGTCGGCGCCCCCCACATTCTCGACGGCGAACACGAGCTCCGCGGTCGAATCGACAGGAACGGGACCGAAGTCGAGGGTGTCGACCGCGACCGCGATGTCCTGGATGCTGGCGCTCTGCCCCGTTCCGGAGAGGGCCAGAATCCAGAGGGGGACGGCCGGGTCGTTGGTCGTCCCTTCGAGGGTGTCGTGGACGGTCCCCTGCGAGTCCGGTTCGAACCGGACCGACACATCCAGGGAATCCCCCGGGCCGACCACGGCCGGACCCGCCGGCGACTCGACCGAGAAGACCGAGCCCCCGCCGGAGGCGAAGCCGAGATCGGAGAGGAGCAGACCGACGCCGCCGTAGTTCACGATCGTCGCCGTCATGAGCCGGGACGATTCGGTGCTCACCGTCCCGAAAGCGAGCGTCGCCGGTTCGGAGTAGAGGACCGGCCTTCCGTAGAGGGCGAGCAGGCCCTCCTGGTGCGTGTGCGAGGCGGACGACGAGCTTCCCATCGTCTTCATCCCGAAGGCGGCCACGGACCGGTACCCGCCGCCGGATGAGAACCCACCTCCGCTCCCGACGCTCCGACCGTTCCCTTTATAGGCGTGACCCGGAGGGGCACCGCCGAGAACGATCAGCAGAACCCCGGCGAAGGCGGGACCGTACTTGCGAATCGTAGCGATCATCTTCTCTCTCCGATCGATCGAACATCGCTGGTTCGTTGGTCTCTTCCGCAGCCACCCATGGGCGGTCGGATTCGCCCCCCCCCGGAGGGGGACCCTCTCCAAACATCGGCAGGACCCACCCGATTCCATTAGCCCTGGTCCGAAATCATCCGTTTTGTGAGGAATGGGCTCGGGGAGACCCGGGATGCCCCCGAATCCATCCGGAGGGTCATCGCCCGGGGGGATTGAGGGGGAATCCCTACTAACAATCATGAAATCAGAGACTTATGTTTGCGGAGTTTTTCGGGGTGGCCCGGCGGAGCGGGGGGGGAGAGAGGGGAAAGGGGCTGGGGACCCGGAGAAGGGGGGCTTCGCCTATCCCCTTGTTTTTCAAATAGAAATCCCGGGGACGGTATGATAAACTGGTTAACAAAGTTAATCGCCGAATTCGAAGCCGGATTGTCCATGCGCTCGTGGCGTTGAGGGGAGGCCCCCCGGCCTGCACAGGGTCTCGCCCGCAGCCTCTCTTCGCCTCCCTTGCCTTCGAACGCATGTCCGGATTCGAATGCCCCGGATACTCCCCACCGGGCAAGATGTTTCACCCTGCACTATCCAGGAGAGGGCAGAATGATGCGAAACGGCAAGGGTCACTTCCTCGCGGCCGCGCTCGTGCTTCTCGTAACGGGACTGGCGTGGGCGGATCTGCAAACGATCCCCCTCGGCGGGACCGAATCAAAGGTCACGCTCATCGACCAGACCCGGGACGCGATGCTCTTCCGCGTCGAGATCGCGGAGATCGCGGCCATGGACGTGGAGACCGAAGAGGGTATGTTCTCGCGCCTCCTGATTCCCGGTTTTCACTCGTCCCAGATCGTGGGTTCCCCCGAGCTTCCCATGATGAACCGCCTCGTGGAGGTTCCCTTCGGGGCGACGACCCGGATCGAGATTCTCTCGACCCAGAGCCGAACCCTCTCCCTCGCCGACTTCGGAGTCAATCATCCGCTCATGCCGGCCCAGCCGAGCATGCCGAAGAGCGCCGACCCCGAGACGTGGCCCTTCATCTACAACCGTGACGCCTACCTCACCGACCGGGTGGGCCAGGAGCTCGTGCGCGTCGACCGCCAAGGACGGCTCCGCGCCGTCGATATCGGGCGTGTCGAGGTCTCGCCGGTCGAGTACCTCCCGCGGAGCGGCGAGATCGTCGTCAGCGAGACCATCGAATTCCGCGTCGTCTTCGAGGGGGCGGACCACGCCGCCGGCGCCGACTTGAAGGCCCGGACCTACAGCCCCTTCTTCGAGCCCGTCTACTCGAAGCTCGGCGGCTACGACGCCTTCCAGCACGACACCCATCCGGACGTGGTGGGCGACGTGGCGACGTACGTCATCATCACGCCCGCCGAGTTCGAAGGACTCATGCAGGACTTCATCACGTGGAAGACGCAGCGCGGGTTCGTCGTCGTCACCGGCGTGATCGGGACGCCCGAGGTGGGAACCACCGCCGCGTCGATCCAGAGCTACATCCACGGTCTTTACGACAACGCGACGCCCGAGTTGCCGGCGCCGAGCTTCGTGCTCTTCGTCGGCGACGTGGCCCAATGCCCGACCTTCTTCATGAGCGGCGACGCCACGGACCGCCCCTACTGCGACGTCGAGGGCGACCTCGTGCCCGACATCTACTACGGGCGTTTCTCCGCCACCAACCCGTCCCAGCTCCAGGCGATGCTGGACAAGACGCTCATGTACGACCAGTTCACCATGCCCGATCCGAGCTACCTCGAAGAGGTGGTCATGATCGCAGGCGTGGACGCGGGCTACGCCCCCACCCACGGGAACGGGCAGATCAACTACGGGACGGAGCACTACTTCAACGCCGCCCACGGCATCCTGAGCCACACGTACCTGTATCCGGCCTCGGACGCGCCGACGGCGCCGGCCGAGATCGTGCAGCACGTGAGCAACGGCGTTTCCTTCATCAATTACACGGCCCACGGCAGCCAGACATCCTGGTCCGACCCGGCCTTCACCCAGTCGAACATCAACTCCCTCGCGAACGCCGGCGAGTATTGCCTCGCCATCGGCAACTGCTGCCTCACGAGCTCCTTCGAGGTCGCCGAGTGCTTCGCCGAGACCTTTCTCCGGGCGGCCAACAAGGGCGCCGTCGGCTACATCGGCGGGTCGAACAGCACCTACTGGAACGAAGACTACTGGTGGGGCGTCGGTTACCACCCGGCGTCGCAGATCGACGGCACGGCGTGGCCCGTCGAGTCGACGGGGATGGGTGTCTACGACGGGCTCTTCCACGAGTACGGCGAGCCGATGGAGAACTGGTACATCACGAACGACGCCATCGTCTTCTGCGGCAATCTGGCCGTGATGGAGGCGGGTTCGAGCCTCATCACCTACTACTGGAACATCTACAACTTGATGGGCGACCCGTCGATCAGCACGTTCCTCGGCGTTCCGGAAGCGAACCCGGTCGTGCATCAGGCGACGCTCTTCACCACGACCCCCTCGTTCACCATCGAGGCCGTGCCGAACAGCTACGTCGGCCTCTCCCAGAACGGCGTCCTCTACGGCGCCGGCACGGTGGACGGAACGGGTTCCCTCGACCTGACGGTCCTGGACCTCTTGAATCCGGGGACGGCGAAGCTCGTCGTCATGGCCCAGGACAAGGAGCCCTACATCGTCGATCTCCCCGTGATCGTGCCCGCCACGATCATCATCAACCCGACGGTGATCGACGCGAACGTGAAAACCGACGTGGAGGTGACGGTCCTCGAGGCGGACGGCGTCACGCCGAAGCCGGGGATCGCGGTCTGGGCGGACGGGCTCGGCTACACCACGATGCCGAAACTGACCAACGCCGCCGGGATCTGTACGCTGACCGTCGACTACCCGTACGGGCCGACCCTGGACATCGTCGGGAAAGACCCCGCCGAGACCTGGAACCTCTTCCGGGAATCGATCACGGTGAACGCCGCGGCGCTGCCGACGCCGGATCTCTGGGTGACGACCGGCGTGGGCCTTGCGGACACCTTCGCCCTGAACCTGCCGGGCATGCTGAATATGACTTCCGGCGAGCCCTCGGCCGTGCTCTGGGCGATTCTTCCGGACGGCACCGAGCAGTCGACCATCCTGCCGAGCATGTCGATCACGCCCGATGAACTGGGCGTCATCACGGGCATCATCGCCGCATCGGGGTACGACCTCTACGGCGAGGACTTCCCGATCATCGAGGCGTACGGAACCCTGACGGGCCACGTCGACGCGAACGGTTCGCCCGCCGTGGGCGCCGTGGTTCGGGGCTACAACACGGACGAGAACCTCGTGTTCCAGGCCACGACGAACGCCTCGGGCGATTACGACGTGGGCGACGACATCCTCGTCGCGGACTACACGATCCGCGTCGACTTCTTCGGCTACCTGCCGTACGAGACGCCGTTCTTCGTCAATTACGGCGCGAATGTCCACGACATCTTTCTCGTGCCCGCTCCGGCCGGCGTCCTGACCGGGACGGTCACGGACACGCTCGGCGCGCCGCTCTACGCGACCGTCAAGGTCTACCGGAGCGACACGATGGCCCTCTACGCCCAAACCATGACCGACTCGACCGACGGCTCCTACACGACTTCCTCGCTTCCCTATTTCGACTACCAGGTGAACATCAAGTCGTGGCACCACAAATCGGTCACCATCGACATCACCATCGACCAGCCGGTGGTGGAGAAGCACTTCATGCTCGAGCCGACGTCGGGCGATCTGCTCATCATCGACGACGGAGCCAAGTTCGCCTACAACGCGGCGAAGCTCGACCCGAAGACCGGCATGGTGATCGAGCCGGGGTACGCGCCGGCGGACGGCAAGTCGGCGGCGGAACTCGCCTCGGACCTCCAGGACGTCGGTTACGAGACGACCACCGAGACGGTCGGAACCACGGACCCGCTCACGTGGATGAACTACGACCTCCTGATCATCGCTTCGGGGGACAACACGGCGCCGGTCGCGGACGCGACCTTCCGGGCGAACGTGGAAGCCTTCGTGGCGGCCGGCGGCCATCTCCTCGTCGAGGGGGGCGAGGTCGGCTACGACGCGGCGTCCTACCCGGGCTACCCGACCTTTGCGGCCAACGTGCTCCACTCGACCGACTGGAACCACGACCAGAGCGGCAACGTCACGGTCGCCGACGGGTCCCACTACGTCATGAGCGTTCCGAACACGATCCTCGGGCCCCTCACCATGACCTACGCCGGCTACGGCGACCAGGACGCGATGGTGGCAACGGGCGACGGCGTCCGCATCGGTTCGTGGACCACCTATCCGACCGACGCGAGCATCATCGTGTACGATCCGAATCCGGCGCCCCAGGGGGGACAAATCGTCTTCTTCGCGTGGAACTACGCGGCCATGGACTGCGCCGAGCAGCTCCCGCTTCTCGAGAACGCCGTCGAGTGGCTCCTGACCCCCGAATACGGCAACTGCTCGATTTCGGGCGACGCGACGCTCCAGGACCAGAGCGACCATTCGGGCATCCTGGTGCGGGCGATCCCCGGCGGAGGCTCGGTCATCACGGGCCCGTCCGGCGAGTACTCCTTCACCGGCCTCTTCGCCGGCCCGTACCAGATCGTCGCCTCCAAGGACGGCTGGGCGACGGTCGCAACCGACGTGACCCTGTCCGACGGCGAGAATGCCACCGGAATCGATCTGCAACTGACGCCCGTCGGGCTCACCGAGACGTGCCGCCAACCGAACCTGGCCATTCCGGACAACAACCCGGCCGGCGTCTCCGATGTGATGACGGTGAACACGGGCGGCGCCACCGTGAGCGGCGTCGAGGTGTTCGTGAACATCACCCACACTTACATCGGCGACCTGATCGTCCGGCTCACCTCGCCGGGCGGGACGACCGTCGTCCTCCACAACCGGAGCGGCTCGTCGGCGGACAACATCTATGGATGGTATCCGGGAACTCTGACGCCGGCCGGCGATCTGGCCGACTTCATCGGAGACCCCTGTGACGGCAGCTGGACCCTCTTCGTCAGCGACAACGCGAGCATCGACGTAGGCGTGCTGAACGCCTGGTGCGTCCGTCTCACCCACAACATCGTGGTGTCCACGGACGTCGCCGACGCCGAGAGCGGTGCCCCCAAGGTCCTCGCGCTCAAGGGGAACGTGCCGAACCCGTTCAACCCGACCACCACGATCCACTTCGACCTGCCGGTCCGGACCGACGTCAGACTCTCGGTTTACGAGATCTCCGGCCGCCGCGTGACCACCCTCGCCTCCGGCTCGATGGACGCGGGGAGCCACCAGGTCGTCTGGATGGGCCGGGACGACGAGGGTCGCCCGGTTTCGAGCGGCGTTTACTTCTACCGCCTCGAGGCGGGCGAGAAGACGCTGACGAAGAAGATGGTCCTTCTCAAGTAGAAGGCCCGGCATAGACGCAGCGAGGACAAGGGCCGCCGCCCGGCGGCGGCGGTCCTGTCCGTCCCCCCATAACCGAATGAGGAGAATAGCAATGCGCATGGACCAACACCGGAAGACTCCCCCGTTTCTTCCGATCGGACCGGTCCTCCTCGCCCTCGTCCTTGCACTCGCCGCCGGCGGAGCGGACGCGGACCGGATTCCCTTGGACGAACGCGGGCTGCCTCTCTGGGAGGTCCGTGTGTACGACGACTTTCCCGTGCGGCTCGAACTCGGCGGCCACGAGGAGTTGCTTGAACTCCTCGGCCGCGTGCCGATCGCGTCGTTCCACCGGGAGCAGGTCGGCATCGTTTGGGACGACCTGAAGAACTATCACATCGTCTTCGAAACCCGAGTCACCGCCGCGGAGTCCCGGGAGCTGATCCGGGCCGGCTACGCATTCGAGACCTTGCCCGACAAGGAGCAGGAGGTCCGGAGGGAAGCCGAGCGCATCTGGGCGGAGCAAGCGGAGCGGGGAGGCGACGCGCTCACCCTCGGCGAGAGGGGCGTCTACCACACCCACGCCCAGATCGGCGCCATCCTCTACCAGACCATGCTCGACCACCCGGCGATCGCCGACACATTCATCATCGGCAACTCGGTCCAGGGCCGGCCGATCTGGGGCATTCACATTTCGGACAACGTGGGGAGCGAAGAGGCGGAGCCCGAGGTGCGCATGTCGAGCACCATGCACGGCAACGAGCCGCCCGGCCTCGAGATGCTGCTCTATCTGATCGAGTTCCTGACCGACGAGTACGGAACCGACGCGGACGCGGCGTACCTCGTGAACAACTTCGACATGCACATCATTCCCTGTCACAACGTCGACGGCCTGGTCGCGGGGACCCGCCAGAACGCGAACGGCGTCGACCTGAACCGGAACTTCCCCGTTCCGGACGGGAGCATCGGCGACGACGGCACGTACACGGAGCAGGTCGAGACCATCCACTACAAGAACTACAGCTTCAACCACAACTTCGTGATCGGCGAAGACGGCCACAGCGGCGCTCTCGTCGTGAACTATCCTTGGGACTACATCTACGACCTGACGCCGGACGACGCGGCGATTGAGAAGCTCGCCCTCGAGTACTCGACCTACAACCTGCCCATGTACAACGGCTCTTTCTCGCGCGGAATCACGAGGGGCGCGCTCTGGTACGTGACGAGGGGGAGCATTCAGGACTGGTCGTACCAGGAAACCGGCTGCATCCACGTGATCATCGAGTTCTCGAACTCCTATCAGCCGCCGGCGAGCTCCCTCGACAACCTCTGGCTGAACGACAACAAGCAGAGCTTCATTCACTGGATCAAGGCCGCCCGGTACGGCGTGAACGGAGTCGTCACGGGCTCCGACACGGGACTCCCTCTGGCCGCGACGATCACGGCGGCGGGGATCTCGAAGTCCGTCTCGACGGACCAGGATTACGGGGACTACTACAAACTCCTCCACACGGGGACCTTCGACATCACCTACTCGGCCGCCGGCTACACCCCCCACACCGAGTACGGCGTGTCCGTGAACTGGGGGGCCGCGACGGTGATCAACGTGGCCCTCGATCCCGCCGGCAGCGGCCTGGTGGCGGGGACCGTGACCGAGTCCGGAACGGGCACGGGACTGGACGCCACCATCGAGGTGCGCACCTATCCGGGCGACGTATACGTCACCACGGCCTCGAGCGACGGCGGAATCGGCGGTGCCTATTCGGTCGGTCTGGACTACGGCGACTACAACTTCCGCGTCGGCGCCCCGGACCACGGCACCCAGAACCGGGTCGTCACCGTGAACCAGGCGAACGAGACCGAGAACTTCCAGCTCGACGTGGTCGATTACGCGGTCCTCTTCGAGGACGACTTCGAAGGGGGCGCCTCCCAGTGGACCGGTGGATGGGGCCTCACGTCGACCCAGAGCCACAGCCCGGGTAACTCCATGACGGACAGCCCGGGAGGCACCTACGCCGACCAGGACACGAACGACTGCGTCATGGCCTTCCCGGTCGATCTCTCCGCGGCGGAGAGCTGCTCGCTCAGCTTCTGGGCCCGCTGGCAGATCGAGGACAACTGGGACTGCTGCAAGCTCGAGATCTCCACGAACGGCGGAACCATCTGGACTCCGGTGGCGACGGCGTACACCCACTCGGCGAGCGGCCAGGGGGCGCAGCGCCCGAGCGGCATTCCGATCTTCGAGGGGAGCCAGACGACTTGGGTCGAGAATGTGGTCGATCTAGGGCCGTGGCAGAGCGAAACCGACGTTCGGTTCCGGTTCCGTTTCATGACCGACTCGTCAATCCACCAGGACGGGTTCTACTTCGACGACTTCGTGATCCGCGGCTACCAGGCGACGACGATCGTCGCGGGCGACGCCCCGGTACGGACGAGATTGGTCGGCAACGCGCCGAATCCGTTCAACCCGACCACGGAGATCCGCTTCGATCTCGCGAAACCGTCGGTCGTCGATCTCCGGGTCTACGACATCTCCGGCCGGCTCATCCGCGCGCTCGTCCCCGCCGAGGGACGGGACGCGGGAAGCCATCGCGTCCTCTGGGACGGCCGGAACGACTCCGGCAAAGAGGTCGCGTCCGGCATCTACCTCTATCGCATCGAGACGAACGAACTGAGGGAGATCCGAAAAATGGTCCTCATTCGATAGGAAGCCGACACTCCGAAGCGACGAGAGCCCCCGCCTCTGATCGGCGGGGGCTCTTCTTCTTTTCGTTTGGCCGGTTATCTGGCCAGAATCGTACTTTCGGTACCGAGTGGGGCGCGCCTCTTACCGCGACTCCCGCCCGCCGCCGGCCGGGGTTCCCGCGGAGCCGCGCCACCGGTCGATCTGCCGCGCCGCATACTCCCTTCCGCCCACGCCGAAAGCGATCGCGAAGGCGACCGCCGCCGCGCCGAGAACGAGGGCGAAGGCGAGCTGGATGATTTCGTTCGCCAGTCCCATCCGGCGGAGAGCCATGGCGCCCACGAGGAGGAGAATGGCGGTGCGCGCCGCCGTGGCGAGAACCGGCGCGTGGGTGAGCCCGCTCGCCCGGATCGTGTCGGCGATCATGTACGAGAGGTAGAGGCCGACCGCAAAGATCACGAGACCGAGGATGACCTGACCCGTGAAGGCGAGGACCTCGGCGACGAGTTCGCCCACCGCCTCGAAACCGAGCATGTTCAGGGCCTCGGTGAAGGCGAAGAGCATGATCACGAGGAGGATCAGGCGCCCCACCAGGCCGGACGGGCTCCACGCCCCCTCCGTGGCTTCCCGGGCGAGACGCAGCCGGACCGCCACCCTGTTGAATCCCGCCCCTTGCAGCACGCCGGACACGAAGTTCGACACGATCCGGCCGACACCGTAGGAGAAGGCGAGCACGAGAAGGGCGCCGAAGACGCTCGGTAGCGCGCCCCAGAGGACGTCGAGCATGTGGCTCGCCGGGCCGGTGATCGCCTCGAGCTCGAGCGCGCCCAAAGCGGAAACCGCCACGGGCACGAGGATCATCACGTAGACCACCACGGCGAGGAGCCCGGAAAGCCCCGTGCCGCCCGCGGCGGTGGAGAGGCCGACTCCTTCACCGAGCCGGTCCGCGCCGGCCGCCGAGAGAAGTCCGGCCACGATGCGCCGCACGATCTTCGCCACGAACCACCCGACGACCATGATGAGCGCCGCCCCGGCCACGTTGGGCAGGAAACCGAGGACCTGGGCGGTCATGCTCCTCACCGGATCGAGAAGCCCGTGAAGGGCGAGGGCGCCAAGGATCGCGGGGAGGAAGATCAGGAAGACGAGCCAGTAGGCGACGTCCCCGAGGGTCTTCGAGAGCGGCACCGCGGCGCCGTCCCGGCCCGTGGTGGCGGCGACCCGATCGTCGACACCGGTCGCGCTCAATCCGCGGGATACCACGAGACGGAGTCCCGTCGCCACGAACCAGGCGACCACCAGAAGCACCACCGCGCCCAGAAGCCGCGGAAGGAACTCGAACAGGCGGCCGAGGAAGTCGTTGATCGGCTCGGTGACGATCGTCAGTCCCAGAACCTGGAGGAAGCCGACGAGAACGAGGAGCATTAGGATGTAGAACGTCGCTTTCCCCGTTGTTCGAGGCACGTCGATCTCGCGGCCGGGCTCGTTTCCGCGGATCCAGAGGCCGATCCGGTCGCCCAGTCCCGTTCGGCGCATCGCGCCGCGAACGACGGCGGCCATGACCAGAGCCACCAGCCAGCCGACGACGAGAATCGCGAGGGCGCCGACGAGCTGCGGCACCTTGCCGACCACCATGTCGCTGACTTGATTCCACAGATCCTGCATTTCCTGTCCTCCTGCTTTCTCGCCGGCAGAGCGCAAGGCCCGGTACCGGCGCTTTACCGGTGAATCGGGGAAAAGTCGGGTGGCGGGCCCGGTCATGGTGAATGCTCGATGGTGAAGCCCGCCCCCGATTCCATACGCAAATTGCCCGTCGCGAGGCGACACCCCTTGGACAGGAATACCCGGCGGAAGTCACATCCGGGAGGGAGCCCGGCGGGCCGAGACCCCCAACTCATTACCGGTCAATCGGTTTTCTCATGCGCCCGCCCCCCTTTCTCCGGGAACCTCGGACATCGGCATAACATCCCCGGCACGATCAGGAGGAGAGGATCAAAGAAGTCCGGGGGAAGGGGCCGCACGCGGCCCGAACCATGGGGGGCGTATATCACAATAGGGGAGTCATGGTGAAGGCGGGTACGGTTCCGGATGGTGTGCCGGCGCGCGAGTGATGGCGTTCTCCGCCGAGATTTTATGAAGGATCAAGGTTAGATTGCCGAGATCCCCCTTCGGCTCTCCTCCCGGCGGGGGTTTCTCGCATAGCCGGGCCCATCGGGCCGGCCGGTGTGCTCTTTCTTTTTCAGTCTACCAGCCCCGAGGCCGCCGCACAACTCAATCCATTGCAACACGTTTCATGACGACAGGGGGGGGACGGGAAGAGGGATGGGCGATGACCCTTGGATGTGCCTATCCTCGTTGTTATCATTCGGCTCGACTCGGGGGGCGAAACCCCGTCTCCCGGACAGCCACAGCCTTTTTCTCATTTCCGGCCGCGGCATGTGACTCCCGCCGCCGCCGACGGGTCAACGAGGCCGCCCATGGAGCCAGAAGAACGCCCCGACGAGATTCTCGTGGAGGAAGCCCAGAGCGCCCTCGAAGGGGACCACCGGGCGTTCGAAGCACTCGTCCACCGCCACCAGGCGGGCGTCCTCGCGAATTGCCGCTACCTCTCGGGGTCGGCGGAAGAGGCGAAAGACCTGGCCCAGGAGGTGTTCGTGAAGGTGTACTTCGCCCTTCCCTCCTTCGAGCGGCGTTCGATGTTCAAGACCTGGGTGCAGCGGATCAAGATCAACCACTGCCTGAATCATATCCGGAAGCGGAGAGGGAAGGTGTTTCTCGACGCGGATGACCCGAAAGCGCTCGCCGCCGAGGAGATGCGCGTCGAGGAAAGGGCGACGGGCGAAGTGGAAGCGGGGGCGGACCGGGCGAGGATCAGGCAGGTGCTCGACTCCCTGACCGAAACGCTCCGGATCCCTCTGATTCTCTGCGACCTCGACGGGCTCTCGTATCAGGAAGCGGCGGACGAATTGGGCATCGGCCTCTCGGCGTTGAAAATGAGGCTGAAACGGGCGAGAGAGAAGTTCCGGGAGGCCTACGGGCCCCGGCGGGGAGCCGTCTGAGGGGAAACGCATGATCGATCGACAACGGAACGGCGGGGGGGGGCCTGACGAGGAAGACGTGGATCCGGGTGAGCCGATTGCCGAACTCGCCGGCCTGGGGGAAGAAGCGCCTGAGGATTTCTTCGGCCGCGTCGTGAGGAGCGTGGAGCGGCGGGTTTTCGCGGCCCACGCTTTCGATCTTCCCTGGTTCGGTTTCAACCAGGTCTTCCGGGAGTACTGGTCTCTCCTGGTCGGCCTTTTCCTCGGCCGGGACGGTACGGAAGGAGATTCTTGACATGAACGAGACCCCCACGATCGGCGCCTTGGTGGGCGGCATTTTTCGCGGGCTGCTCGACTACGTCACCGACTTCGTCCCCCGCTTCCTGACCGCCATCGTCATCATTCTCGTCGGGTGGGTGATCGCCAAGATCATCCAACGCGTGTTCCGGGCCCTCCTCTCCCGAATCCGTTTCGACACGATGCTGGAGAAGGCGGGTGTCGTCGGTTCCCTGCGGCGGATCGGCCTTCAAGACCCGCCGAGCAGCTGGCTCCCCCGGGTCGCCTTCTGGCTGCTCATGGTTCTTTTCGTGCGGACCGCCGCCCAGGTGATCGGGCTTCACGAGATCAGCGACGCCATCAGCGTGTTCTTCTCCTATCTGCCACGGGTGACCGCCGCGTTGCTGATCGTTCTCTTCGGGAACTCGGTCGGCCAGTTTCTCGGGCGGGCGGTCACGGTGGCGGCGGAGGACTCCGGAATCGACTACGCGCCGGTTCTCGGGCGACTGGTGTCGGTGCTCATCTTCTTCGTCGTCATCATTCTCGCGATCGGCCAACTCCGAATCGACATGGCCTTCGTCAACTCGATCGTGCTGATCGTCTTCGGCGGGTTCGCTCTCTCCTTCGCCCTCTCCTTCGGCCTCGGCACGCGGGAGATCACCCGGAACATCATCGCCGGCATCTACGCCCGGAAGGCGTTCCGGGTCGGTCAAGAGGTGGAGATCCATGGGCGGCGGGGCGTGATCAAGGGATTCACGCCGATCATGACGCTTCTCGAATCGAACGGCGTGACGACCGCCGTCTCGAATGGGATCTTCCTACAAGACGCAATAAAATCATAGGGTCGGCGCCCGGTGCCGCTCCCGCCATGAATCGGAAAGGAGAGAAGGAAGGACGTCGCCCTTCAATCCGTAAGCGAGATGGCGGCCCAACGGGGATCCGGATCGACCATCACGTCAACACGTCTTCGGCCTGAGGGCGCCGAAAAAGCGGACATCGGAAGGGCGCATTTCTCCGGGCGGGTCCCGGAAAGAGCGGCCCCCCGAATGGAGGAACCGAGCATGCGGGATCGATGGAGAACGACGGCCGGAACGGCCGCACTGTTCGGAGTGTTCATTCTCGCCGGCGGCGCCTTCGCCGATGAGGAAAAGAAAGTACTCGAAGTCGGGAAGTGGTACCCGAGCCTCGAAAGCGGGCTGAACTTCACCCAGAGTTCTTACAGCGACAACTGGAGCGGAGGCGACAAGGGCTCTCTGGTGTGGGCCTTCATCACGAACGGGCAGCTCGAGAGCCGGCTGAAGCCGTCCGTGAACTGGAAGAACCAGCTGAAACTCGCCTTCGGCCAAACCCACCAGCAGGTGGTGCGGGACGACAAGTCCCGGGGCTGGGACAGGCCGGAGAAATCGACGGACCTCGTCGACTTCGAAACGGTCTTCCGGTTCACCCTCGGGTGGATCGTCGATCCGTACGTCTCGGGACGCTTCGAGAGCCAGTTCCAAGACGTCACCGACCCGGCCGGGCGGACCATCAATTTCAACCCGCTGAAATTCAAGGAGTCGGGGGGCGTGGCGCGGCAGTTCATGATGACCGAGGAACGGGAGCTTCTCAGCCGCATCGGTTTCACGTTCCGCCAGAGCAACCGGCGGTTCTTCGAGTACCCGGACAGCCTCGCCCTCGGAGACGGCACGACCGGCGAATCGACGAACGACGGGGGTCTCGAGTGGGTCACCGATTACAAGACCAAGGTCTTGGAGGACAAGGTTACCTGGACCTCGAAGCTCTCCCTCTACCAACCGGTCTTCTATTCGTTCAGCGACCGTCTCGACGCGCTCCCGGGGGACGCCCTCACCCTGGCGGGCCTTCCGAGCGACGTGAGCGACTACCCGATGGCGCTCGATGTGGACTGGGAAAACATTTTCAGCACCCAGATCACCAGCTACCTGTCGGTCAATCTCTATCTCCGGTGGCTTTACGACAAATACGACAACACCGTGCCGCCGGTTCTCGACGAAAATGATGACTTGGGGAACGGCCCCGACGTCCTGGCCGCGATCCGCAAGGCGGGTCAGTTCAAGCAGACCATGTCGATCGGTCTGACCTACCGGTTCCTGTAAACTCCGGTTCCCCTGCTGATGCACTCGCCCCTGCCGCCCATCCGGACGGCGGGGGCTTTCGTTCGCCGTCCGTTTCATATATATAGGTAGGAGAAGAGACGCTCATCGACGCGGGGGCTTCCCGCGAGGAAAGGGGACCGAAATGCCGTCACGACGCCGTTTTCTGCAATCGGCGGCCGCTCTCGGCGGTGTAGCCGCCGCCGGCCTGCCCGGGTTCGCCCTGGCCGAGGATCCGCGGAAGAGAGGGGAGGGGCCCCGTCCGGGCGAGCACGTTCTGCCCCCTCTTCCGTACGCGTACGACGCCCTCGAGCCGTACATCGACGAGGAGACCATGCGCCTCCACCACGACAAGCATCACGCCGGATACGTGAAGGGACTGAACGGGGCGGAGAAGGCGCTCGTCTTGGCGCGGCAGACGAAGGACTTCGGCGGGATCGCCTCTCTCGAGCGGGATCTCGCCTTCCACGGCAACGGCCACTTCAATCACGTGCTCTTCTGGAACAACATGAAGCCCGCGAAAGAAGCGCGGAAGCGCCCGGCCGGCGAACTGGCGCGGCTCATCGGCCGTGACTTCGGCAATCTCGACGCCCTGATGGCTCAGTTCACCGCCGCGGCCGCGCAGGTAGAGGGAAACGGTTGGGGGGCGCTCGTTTACCACCCATTCTTCCACCGCCTCTACACCGTGGCCGTGCTGAATCACCAGAACTCCCTCTTGAACGGGGCGGTCCCCCTTCTCATGGTCGACGTCTGGGAGCACGCCTACTATTTGAAGTACCAGAACAAGCGGGGCGACTACCTCGCGTCCTGGTGGAACGTGGTTGATTGGGCCGGCGTGGAGCTGAATTTCGACCGCGCCCAGGCGCTTCGGATGTAAGCCGGTACCGGGGGCGACCCCAAGTCATTGTTTCATAATGAGTTGTGCCGAGACCCACTTCCGCTGTTCCCCGGGCCCCCGGATGGGCTATACTGTTGGTTTGTGTGAATCCCCCTTCGGGGGTCCGCACACACGCGGAAGCGGAGCGGCAACAACGGATTCGCGGAGACGGACACCTCCGGCCGGGGTGTTTGTTCACGAAGGAGTGTGAGAGATGGCCAAGAAGGGCGTGCGCGTCATGGTGACCCTCGAGTGCACCGAGGCGCGCAAGGAAGGCAAGCCGCCGTCGCGCTATACGACGACGAAGAACAAGCAGAAGAACTCGGCGCGGCTCGAACTGAAGAAGTACAACCCCCATCTCCAGCGGCATACGATCCACAAAGAGATCCGATAGCCGAAGGGGCCGGCCGCACCCGCCGGCCGCCCGCGGGGAGGGAGGCCATGGCCGAGACGATCTTCACCAAGATCCTGAGCGGTGAGATCCCCTGCCATAAAGTCTACGAAGACGACTTCGTGATGGCTTTTCTCGACATAGGGCCCCTCAGCGAGGGCCACACCCTCGTGATCCCGAAGGAGCCGGCGGAGACGATCGACTTGCTCTCCGCCGAGTCCGCGGCCGCGATCGGCCGAGTCTTGCCGGCCCTCAGCCGGGCGGTCCTGAAGGCGACGGGGGCCGTCCACTTCAACGTGCTCCAGAACAACGGCCGCCCCGCCCACCAGTACGTCGACCACGTCCACTTCCACATCATTCCGAGATTCGGCGAGGGCGACGCCGGACCCGGGCTTGGAATCACGTGGAATTCGGGGAAGCTGGACGGCGACCGGGGCGCCGAACTCGCCCGTAAGATCGCCGCGGGGATCGACTTCGGCGGCTGATTTCTCTGTATAACTTATCCACCGGCAGAGAACAGACCACCAGCGGGCAGAATATCCGCCACCGATTCGAGAGAACGCCTTCCCCTCTGCATCGCGGCGAAGGTCCCCGAGCCCCTTGTCCCCCTTTCGTCCGGTGGACATCTTCCGGAGGCGCCCCTCATGACAGAAACTCCGGTCCCCCGCTTCCCCTCTTCTTCGACAAAGAGACCCCGAAGGTCCGTAACTTCCCGCGAACAGACGCGAACGGCCACTCTCCATCATGAGGGACAGACACGTCACTAGTTGGCGACGATGTTGAGAAGGCGGCCGGGGACGTAGATCACCTTGCGGACGGTCTTCCCTTCGAGGTGGCGCCGGACGCCGGGGTCGGCGAGGGCCATTTCACGAACGATCTCCTCGGGGGCGTCGGCGGTGACCGTGACCCGGCCCCGGAGCTTGCCCATCACCTGGACCACGATCTCGATCTCGTCGTCCACGAGGTACTTTTCGTCATACCCCGGATAGGGCGCGTCGGCGACGGACCCATCGTGGCCGAGGACCTCCCACAACTCCTCGCCGAGGTGGGGGGCGATCGGGGCGAGCATCAGAATCATGGACTCCGCCACCGCCCGGGGGAGCCGGTCCCGCCCGACGAGATCGTTGTTCAGCTCGATCATCGCCGCGATCGCCGTATTGAACCGGAGGTTCTCCATGTCCTCCGTGACGCGGTGGATCGTCTTGTGCAGGAGCCGGAGGAGCTTCTCGTCCGGCGGATCGCCGGTCACGCGCGATTTTCCGCTTTTGTCGTCGAAGAAGTTCCGCCAGAGTCTCTGAAGAAAGCGATGAACGCCGATGATCTCGTGGGTGCTCCACGGCTTCGAAACCTCGAGGGGCCCCATGTACATCTCGTACAGGCGGAGGCTGTCGCACCCGTATTCGGCGACCATGTCGTCCGGCGTGACCGCGTTCTTCAGGGACTTGCCCATCTTGCCGTAACTCCGTTCGACCTCGCTCCCTTCGAAGTAGTGCTTCCCCTCCTTCTCCTCCACCTTCGTCGCGTCGACATAGACGCCCCGTGAATCGGTGTAGGCGTACCCCATGATGTAACCCTGGTTGAACAGGCGACCGAAGGGTTCCTTCGTCGAAACGTACCCGAGGTCGAACAACAACTTGTGCCAGAACCGCGCGTATAGAAGATGAAGCACCGCGTGCTCGACGCCGCCGAGATAAAGATCCACACCGTTCGGCGCCATCCAGTAGCGCTCTTTTTCCGGGTCCACCACGGCCTCGCCGTTCTTCGGATCGATGAACCGGAGGTAGTACCAGCAGGAGCCCGCCCACTGGGGCATGGTGTTCAGCTCCCGCTCGTATCGAACGCCCTCCAGCTCCACCACGCGCCACTCTTCGGGCGCCCGCGACAGCGACGGCTTCGGCGGCACCACCGGATCGTCGCTCACGGCGGGCCGGAAGTCCTCCATCTCGGGAAGCCGCACGGGGAGGTCCTTCTCGTCGACGGCCCGGAGCTCTCCGTTCGGCCCGTGCAGCACCGGAAACGGTTCGCCCCAATAACGCTGGCGGCTGAAGAGCCAGTCCCGGAGCTTGAACTGCACCCTCGCCTCGCCGATCCCCTTCCCTTCGAGCCACGCCGTGATCGCCTTCTTCGCCTCCGCCGTCGCCTTTCTGTTCAAGGAAACCTCGGAGTTCGCGGAGTTCACGCCGATCCCCTCCCCCGCGTACGCGTCGCCCAGCGCGGACGGATCGGCGAGATAGGCCTCCCGCGTCACCCCCCGCTCCTCGAGCCATCGATCATCGGGCGTCACCACGGGCCGGATGGGGAGAGAAAACTGTTTGGCGAACTCGAAGTCCCGCTCGTCGTGGGCCGGCACCGCCATGATGGCCCCCGTCCCGTAACCCCAGAGAACGTACTCGGCGATCCAGATCGGCACCCGCTCGCCGTTCACCGGGTTGATCGCATGGCCGCCGGTGAAGACCCCCGTCTTCGTCTTCGCCTCCGCCTGCCGGTCCACGTCACTCTTCCGCTCCGCTTCCTTCCGGTAGGCGTCGATCTTCGGGCGCCGCTCGTCCACGGTGACCCGGTCGACTTGGGGATGCTCCGGGGCGAGAACCATGTAGGTGGCGCCGAAAAGCGTGTCGGGCCGCGTGGTGAAGACGTCGATCACGTCCTCCGACCCTTCGACGGGGAAGGCGACCATCGCCCCCTCGCTCCGGCCGATCCAGTTCCTCTGCATCTGCTTGATCGCCTCGGGCCAATCGACCAGGTCCAGGTCGTCGAGAAGCCGCTCGGCGTAGGCGGTGATGCGGAGCATCCACTGCTTCAGGGGACGCTTGAATACGGGATGGTTCCCCCGCTCCGACCGCCCTTCGGCCGTCACTTCTTCGTTCGCGAGGACCGTGCCGAGAGCGGGGCACCAGTTGACCGGCACCTCGTCCACGTAGGCGAGACGCTGGGCGTCCAGGAAACGCCGCTGGTCCGCCGTGTCCAGATCGGACCAGGAACGGCGCCCGGCTTCTCCCTCGGCGCCCGGTGGGACCGGAATGTTCCCGGCCCCCGGGAGAAGATCGCCCTTCCCCAGCATCTCCTCGAGATCGGCGATCGGCCGGGCCTTCTTCGCCTCGCCGTCGAACCATGAATCGAAGAGCCGGAGGAAGATCCACTGGGTCCAGCGGTAGTAGCCCTCTTCGATCGTCGCCACCTCCCGGTCCCAGTCGTACCCGATCCCGAGGTCTCGGAGCTGGCGCTCCATGTTGGCGATGTTCTTCTCCGTGGTGATCCGGGGGTGGACGCCGTGCTCGATGGCGTACTGCTCGGCGGGCAGGCCGAACGCATCGAAACCCATGGGGTGCAACACGTTATGGCCGCGCATCCGCTTGTACCGGGCCACGATGTCCGTCGCGATGTACCCGAGGGGGTGCCCGACGTGAAGCCCCGCCCCCGAGGGGTAGGGAAACATGTCGAGCACGTAGAACTTCGGCTTCGAGGGGTCGAATCCCTCGTCCCCCGGTCCGAGGGTGCGGAACGTGCCCCGCTCCTCCCAGAGCCCCTGCCATTTCTTCTCGATCGCCGCGAAGTCGTACTTTTTCATGATTCGGGAATTATAGCACGGCCGGAAAGTCGGGCGAAATGCGTCCGCTTTTGGTTGCGGCCGGGAGGAGAATCGGTTATGTTTGCTTCCGACCTTGAAAAGCGGGGAGGCGTATCGGCCGGCCGGGGCCCTCCCCCGCCCGACTTTGGATTGCCCATTGTCCGGGCCTTTGACCGGCTTCTTGGGGTCTCACTACCGGGAACGCGACTTCCTCGGAGAGTCCAAGAGTCGGAGGTAGGGTCTCTGCAAAACGGGGAGCGTCGCCTGCGGGGCGGTCCCGACTTCACATCGAACCCCCGACAAACCAGACATCCGAATGCGTCTCCCAGGGGGCGTACGACCATGCTCGAAAGAACCTTGCGGAATCCTCTCCTCCTGCTGCCCACCATTGTGGTCGCCGTCTCGTTCATATTGACGGGATGCGCCAAGCGCCCCGACACAGAAATCACCGCGGCCAAGGCCGGGGCAGAAAAGGCCCGGTCGGTGGAGGCGGCCCTTTATGCGCCCGAGGCGTTCATTGCGCTCGAGGAGTCGGAGAAAGCCCTCGATCGCGAGTTGATGCTCCAAGGGGACAAGAACTTCCTCACCCGAAAGTACGACAACGCCCGCCGGATGGCCGAGTCCGTCTCGGTGAAGGCGACCGAAGTCGAGAAGGCTGCGCTCGACAACAAGGCGTCGGCCCGCGAAGAAGCGTCTCGCCTCATTCAGTCGGCGAGGAGCCTCCTCCTCGAGGTAGGGGGAATGATCGCGAAGGCGCCGTCCGCCAAGGGGAGCGCCCTCGACCTTCAGGTCCTCAAGGAAGATCTGGCGTCGATGGAGATCACTCTCGACCAGGCGGCCAACGAATTCGCGAGTGAAAAGTACCTCGACGCCCAGAAATCCGCCGGTCTCGCGATAACGACCGGCAATTCGGTAAAGTCCGATCTTTCGAACGCGATCCAGATGAAGGCCGGATCACGTCCGGCTTCGAAGGCGCGTTAGAACTCGTCTCATCCCGGGCGGGGCGCGGCGGTTCGCGCCGCGGCGCTCCGCCCTCCGTTTCGATCTTCGAAGAAGCGAGAAAGTGCGGGGCCCGGTGGATCGATGAGACGACGACGATGGATCATCCTGATCGGTCCGGCCGCAGGCGTGTCGCTGGCCGCTGCCGGCGCTTTCCACCTAATCCCTCCTCTCCTTGATCGAACCCATCCCCCGGAGGCCGCCCGCACAGCGGCGGAGGAATCCCGCAGGCGCGCGCGCGCCGACGAGAGCGGGCGATGGGCCTCCGCCGATTTCGAGCGGGCCGGCGTCTTACTCGACGAGGGCCTGACCGAATTCCGAAGACAGGAAATCCGCCTCCTTCCATTCCGCGACTTCACGGCCGCCGAGAGCCTTTTCGCCGCTTCGATCGAGGCCTTCGACGGGGCGCGAGAACAGGCCGGCTCCCTGCGGCTAGACCTGAGAGCGCGTACGACGTCGGACATCAATCGCGCGGAGGCTTTGGTTTCCACCGTGAGCACCTTCGCCGACCACATCCATCTTGCCGCCCAGGATCGGAACCGTTTGCGCGAGTGCCGCGACTCCCTTGCGCGCGCCCGCTTGTCCTGGGAGGGGGACGATTTCCCCGAGGCGTCCCGCCTCGCCCGAAAGGCCGCGGACATCGCGAAAGATCTCGGCGACCGCTGCGCCGCCCGGGCGGACCGCTACGCCGACAAGTCTCTCTTGGTGGAGTGGAGTTCGGCGGCGCAAGCGGCGATCGAATGGTCGCGGCGTACCGGGAAGCCGGCGATCGTAGTCACCAAGGCGTCCCACCGGCTCACGCTCTATCGGTCCGGCAAGGCATCGAAGACCTACGCCGTCGACATCGGGTACAACAATACGGCGGACAAGACTCGGGCCGGCGACGGCGCAACGCCCGAAGGGAAGTACACGGTGGTACAGAAGAAAAGCAAGGGTCAGTCGCGTTACTACAAGGCTCTCCTCCTCGACTACCCGAACGAGGAGGATCGGAGACGCTTCCAGGAAGCCCGCAGAGCCGGGCGGCTCGAGAGCGGGGCGACACCCGGAAGCCTGATTGAAATCCACGGCGACGGCGGCCGCCGCACCGACTGGACCAAAGGCTGCATCGCCCTCCAGAACGACGAAATGGACCACGTGTTCGACGCCGTGTCCGTCGGAACTCCGGTGACGATTATCGGCAGCAACGGCCACGGGGACCGATTCGCCCCGTTCGTCACCCGTTTCCGTTCGATTCGAGGAGCCGGGAGATGAAGACCTTCGTGTCTTCCCGGATGAGGTCGTTTCTCCTTCGCGGCCGGAACCGCGACCCCTCCGCGGCGCGCCGGCGGTGGCATGTCGCCGCCTTCGCGGCCGCCGCGTTGGTTCTCGCGGGACTCGCCGCCCTCTTCGCCGGCACGGGGTTCGAGTACGAGGAGGCGAGCGCGTCGCCGGCCGGGTCCCCTCCGGCGTCGTCGGACACGCCCCAGAGAAGCGCGCTGGAATCGGAGCGTGCCCGGGTCATCGCGAAACTCCGCCGCGCGGCGCCGAAGGAGAAATACATCGTCATCGACCGCACCCACAACAGGCTCTCGCTCCTCGACGGCGACCGCGTTCTTTTCTCGGCGATCTGCTCGTGCGGATCCGGGATCGCTTTTTCCCACGGCGAGAGGCGATGGATTTTCGACACGCCCCAGGGAGTCTTCCGCATCCAGCAACTACAATCGAATCCGGTCTGGCGGAAACCCGACTGGGCGTTTCTCGAAGAGGGAAAGGCCGTCCCCTCCGACCCTTCGGAGCGTTTCGACAACGCGGCGCTCGGCGAGTACGCGCTTCACTTCGGCAGGGGCTACATGATCCACGGCACGCTTTACGAGAGGCTCCTCGGGCGGAGCGTTACGCATGGTTGCATCCGCCTCGGCCGGGACGATCTCCGGAATGTCTGGAGGGCGGTTCATGTGGGAACCCCGATCTACATCTTTTGACACCGGCGGCCGGCCGGCGAACCCGCGCCGTTCTCCTTGGCTCGGCCGATTCGGTGCGTGGTTGCTTCTCGCCCTCCTGCCGCTTGTGGGCCTGCCAGCGGCGATGGAGAGCGCCGGGGACGAGGGCGTGTCGGGCCCCGATGACTTGATCTCCGGCCGGAGATACTACCTGCGGCTGGACGTGGTCGATGGATCCGCCGCCCTCATGCTGCAGGGCGCAACGCTCGATGAATACCGCGTCGACCACATCGAGATCGGGAGTCCGCGACGCGCCTTCCGTAGTCGTACTGCCGCCGGGCCGTGGGGCCTTCGCGTTTGGACCGGCGGCCGGCTCCATCCCGAGCGCCGGCTGAAGCGGATCGAGGTCGAGGCCCCCGAGTCGCCCGGCGCCGGCGAAGAGACGCCGCCCCTCATGCCGATTCCGCCTACGGCAGAGGAACTGATACCGGTCCCCGCGACGTTTCGTATCCGCTACCCCGGAGGGCTCACGGTCGTCGTACGCGCGATCCCCACCCCCGATTCCTCGGGCGCCCGAGCCGCCGAGCCCTGGCGTACGCGCGTGGCCGATCGCTTCGACGAGGCCGTCCGAGCCCTGCGCGGCGACACGGTCCGGCTCCGCATCACCCTCCCCGAAGAGGATGCGCTCCGTCTCTATCGCTCCCTCCCCGAGGAGACGGCGCTTCTGATCTTCGGTCTTTCGTAAAGACGGGAACGAACTCGAAGGGGCGAACCGACGGGTCCGATCGGGTTCGCCGCCGTCACTCCCCGCCGTCCGTCAGCTTCATGAACACAGCGGTGATGTCGTCCCTCTGCCGGCCGTCGCCGCGGAAGCGGATCACGTCCTCTTTGACGCGGCGGCTGATCTCGCGGAGATCTTCGTCGTGGAATTCCGCAATGATCCGGCGGAGCCTCTCGAGGCCGTACGCCTCCCCTTCGGGGTTCCGGGCCTCCCAAATACCGTCGGTTCCGAAGAGCAGGCAGTCGCCCGGTTTCAGGATGATCTCCTCCGCCGGATACTCGGCGCCCCCCACGATGCCGAGGGGCGCGCCGGTGCTTTCGAGCTCCGTGAACTTCCCCTCCCCCGGGCGGTAGAGGATCGCCGGGTCGTGGCCCGCGCTCGTGTAGACGAGGCGCCGGCACTTCCGGTCGAGGACGCCGAAGAAGAAAGTCATGAACCGGTCGTCTTGGGTGTCCCGCTCCACCATGGTGTTCATGGTCGACACGATGTCGACCAAATCCCGGCTCTTCGTGAGGAGCGCGTGGAGGATCGACCGGACGATGAACATCATGAGCGCCGCCCCCATGCCGTGGCCCGTCGCGTCGCCGATGACGATCCCCGTCTTCCCTTCCCCCATGTCGATGAAGTCGTAGTAGTCGCCGCCCGTCTCGCTGCAGGCAATGCTCCACCCTTCGAGCTGGACACCGTCGAGTTCCGGCGGCCCGAGGGGGAGGAGGGATTGCTGGATCCGCCTCGCGAGCTGCATTTCCGCGGAAATCCGTTCCGTCTCGAGGGCTTTCTTATATAGGAGGGCGTTGTCGATCGCGCCGGAAGCGAGATTCGCGATCGTCGCGAGCACTTCCGAATGCGCCGCGTCCAGGGCGTCCCGGTCCGTGTTGACGATGAGTATCGCCCCGAGGGCGTGCACGGGAGTGACCAGGGGGACAGCGAGGAGGGAGCGTATGTTCACTTTCACGCCGCGCGTGTCTATCCGATCGGACTCGGCGCCGTCGTTGATCAGGAGCGGCACGCCGCCGTCGATCACGGCCCGGAGAAACGAGCCGCCGTCCCTCGTGCGGAGCCCCGTCGCCACCTCCTCCGTGAGTCCCCACTCGACGCCGGTCCGGAAGCGCCCTTCCTCCTCGAGCACCACGGCCCCGACCTGAGCGTCCATGATGCGAAGCGAAAGCTCCATCAGCTTCGGCAACAGGACATCGAGATCGACATAGCGCACCAGATCTCCCGCCTCGTTCAGCGCGTCGAGCTTGGTCCGCGCCGTCGCCGCTTCCTCGTCCGCCGCTCCCGCCATCTCGAGCTTCACGAGCTCGACCGACAGCGCTTTCGCGGCATCGTCCCACGGTCCCTCTTCGAAATCGCGGTCGCCGAGCAGGACGAAGAGACCGTACCGTTCTCCCCGGAACTCGAGGGGGGCGGAGAAGCGCACCGGCGGGAGGGAAGGAGCCAGGAGAGTCCCCCCCCGGGCCGAGAGGCGGCCGAACCGCTCCCCCTTGTAGATGGATAGGAGGGTTTCCGTCGCCGACGCCGGAATCTCCGGCCCGAGATCGGGGTCGCTCACGCGGACGGAGAACCGGCCCGCCCGGCCGTCGTGAAAGAGGATCGCCCAACCTCCCCCTCCCGCGGAGTCGACCCTCTCCGTCAGCGCGTCCCGGATCTCCTCGATCGAGAGGGCCCCGTGCAGGGGCGTCGCGATATCCGTCTTCGTCACGACCTCTTCCTTACCGAGAATCTCACACCCCCTCCACAGCCCGAAGAACGGAATCCAGATTTTCGAGGGCCTTCACCACGCTTCCTTCGATCTCCTCATCGTTCCCCGCGAGACCCGCCGTTTCGATCATCTCCTCGTACCGGTCCGCGCGGTGCGGAAAATCGTCCGAGAGACCGAGGCCCCGCCGATTGCACCCGTCGTCGGCGAGTCGGAGCACGAGCCGTTCTTTCCCCTCCCCGTCCTCGATCGGATCGTGATGCCGTCGGATCCAATCGACGAGATTCGTCGCGAGGTTCCACTTCTCCGCCATGATCGCACCGGCCGCGGCATGGGAGATCCCGACGAGATCCTCCTCGGCGGCGACGAGATCGCCTTCCTTTTCCGCCGTCCGGCCCCGGAGGTTTCCGTCGATCTTCTCGAGGTGCGGGGCGAGGGCGATCTTCCCCATGTCGTGGAGCAGCCCGGCCACGAAAAGCTCCTCCGCCTTCTCGGCGCCGAGGCCGAGCCGGAGGGCGAAAAACCGGGCGAGGGCGGCCGCGCCGACCGAGTGCCGCCAGAGGCCGCCCGGTTCGATGCCGTAGCGTCCGAGTTGGCCGTCGAGTATGTGTGTCGTACTCGCCGCGAGAATGATGCTCCGGAGCGTCTTGAAACCGATGATGACGATCGCCTGGGAGATGCTGGAGAGCCGCTTCGGCAGACCGAAGAACGAGGAGTTGACCAGTTTGAGTACCCGGGATGCGAGGGCCTGGTCGTTCCGGACCACCGACTCGAAATCACACGCGTTCGTGTTCGGGTCGTTCGCCATCCGAAGAACATGGGTGACCACGGTGGGCAGCGACGGAAGATCGTCGATGCCGGCGATGATTTCCTTCGCCCGCCGTTCCCGGTGGACGAGAGCGCCCACGTCGCCACCGGACCGCGGGAGGGGCGCCGCTCCCGGACGGGCCGGGGCGCCTCGAAAACTCCCCAGATCGAGACCAATCTTCGACAAACCGCTCATCGCTCCAACTTTTTGTTTCTTAACGGGTTCGCAATTCGATGCTTCCTCTTGTTTCATCGGAAGAGAGGCCTCGATCCATGAGACGCCGGGGCGGGGAGCAGGAGACCTCGGGCGGGCCGGGTGGGACAGGTTCGCAAATATTTCCAACAATTCGCCATTCCGGACCGTCTTTCTCTGTGAACCCGGCTGCGCACCGGCGCCCCCCGGATGGCTTCCGCGCCGGTCCGCGCGGAGGAGTTTTCGATCGCGGCGAAGACATCTTGATGGCCGAGGTGACCACCTGGCGGGATCTTGAAAAAACGGAGACGGTGGGCCAAAAAGGATCCGGGGTGGTTGCCTCTCGCCATAAAAGCACGGGCCGGGGTTCCCCGGCCCGTGCGCTCTCTTCCACCGTCTCCCGGATCAGCTATCGCCCGCGGGAGACATTTCTATCGTTTCTTCCACGATACGCTCGACCAGTTCCGCCTGGCCCGCCGGATCGTCGGGAATGAGATAGAGCCCCAATTCCATTTCGTCGACCATGTAGGCCGTGCCGCGGACCTCGGCGTCCATGAAGTACGGGGTGAGAAGAACGGGCGTCAGAAGCGTATAAAACCAGCGCTTCTTGCAGCGCGGCTCCGGACTCCGGCCGTCCCGCCAGGTAATGTCGCCGATCGCGTTGGCTTCGTACTGTTTCGCCTCCCGGATCATCTTCCAGACCGCGGTCCGCGCGGCGTAGGTGCACCCCTCCCAAACGTAGGCCCGGTGGCGGCCTTTGACCTCGCCGAGTTCCTTGCCTTCGAAAGGGGCCGCCCGGAGCGCGAACTCCCCGATGCTGTCGTAGTTCACGACCGCCGGATGAGTGGAACAACCGGCCGCACCGAGGAGGACGATTCCGCCGAGGCCGAGAACCGCCAGACCTTTCATCGCCAAACCTCCTGATGAAATGAGCTTGCTTTGGTCGAAGGATCGGCCGGCGAAGGCCGGGGCATGAAGAGACCTGGCCCGCAGCTGCGTGAACCCTTCCTGCGCACCTGCTCACCGATTCCACATCCGTGGCGGCGGATCACGAACGGTTCGCGCCATGCCGGCGGATGGTCCAGACCAACCCATTGCACAACAAGAAGATGCTGCGTCGAATCCGAGACGGTCTCCGGGACGGTCCGGGCACGGTTCGTGCAAATGTGTTGATTCGCCGGTCGCTTCGTTCCTTTCCCGGGGCGGCCGCACCTCATGGACTGCCCGTCCATCCCACATCCCGGTCCCTTGCGCCAGGGGCCCGGCCGCCCGGCCGGGCCCCGCCCCTATCGGAGGCGCACCAATGAGAAAGGGTGGAGAAGGAGCCAGAACATCAATTCCGAGGAGGACCGACGTTGCAAAGACTTCTGCTCACCACAGGAATTGCCGCGTTCGCCCTTTGGGCGTTCGCCGGCTGCATGAAGACCGAGAACCCGGCAACGCCGGTGGACATTTCCATTCCCGTCCTTCCCGCGTACGTGTGGCAGGGAGACGGCGTTCCCTGTGGGGACCCGATGGGTTACACGTTGATCGCCGGGCAACACTACGACGCCGGTTTCATCACGGTCACCCTCACCGACGGGGAACTGTGCATCGACATCCAGACGACGGGGGGGTGGGTCCTGACGGAAACCCACGTGGCCGTGGCGCCTCACCTCGATTCGATTCCCCAGACCGGGTCGGGAAACCCCCAGGTCGGGAAGTTCCTGTGGGAGACGGAACACGATCCGGCGGTGACGTCGTTCACGTATTGCTGCAACCCCCTCGAATACCTGTGGGAGGCTGGCGAGATCTACATCGCCGTTCACGCGAGCGTCCTTCTCTTAGACGACGCCGGCAATCCGATCCAGGAAGAGACGGCCTGGGGCGAGGGTCCGGAGTTCCCCGGCCGCAGCTGGGCCACGTATATGAACTACCTCGTTGAGTCCTGCCCCGAATGTGAACTCGTAGTCACATACCCGAACGGCGGCGAAGAATTCTGTCTGGACAGCACCGTGTCGATCATTTGGGAGTTCACCGGCGATTCGCCGGGAACGGTTCTGATCGAACTGCTTCAGAGCGGCGAAGTTTGTCAGATCATCGCCGATTCCGCTCCGAACAACGGTCTTTTCGAGTGGGTGGCGGCCGGCTGTAGTTTCCCGGATGGATACGCGGTTCGGGTCACAGATCTCGGCTGCGGCGCCACGGACGACAGCGACGGCCCGTTCGGCCTCGTGGACTGCAGCCCCGAGGAGCCGCCCGTCATCTCGGTGGTCCAGCCGAACGTTGGTGACCTTCTCTGTGTGAATGAAGGATTTCCGATCGTTTGGACGATCGACGGGGGCGCGCACGCCACCGTCCGAATCGAACTCCTCTTCGAGGGCGCCGTGTGCGACACGATCTTCGAAGGCGCTCCGACGCCGGATGGCTCGGGCGGCTACGAGTATCTTTGGGTGGCCGAGGCGTGCAATTCCCTGACCGATGGCTACCAAATCCGGATCACCGATGTCGAGACCGATGCCTACGACGACAGCGACACGCCCTTCATCATCGACTTCTGCGGGAGCGGCGGCGAGAAGCGTTGACGACCGTACGATACGGCATGGGGGCCCGGCCATGGGGTCGGGCCCTTTTCATTTCCCCCGGCTTCCTCTTCTACTCGCCTTCCAGCTTTTCGAGAGCAGCCCGGGCGGGGGCGAACCGGGGTTCGATGCGGAGGACGGCGCGGAACTCCTCGGCGGCGGCCTCTTTCTCGCCGAGGCCCTCGAGAAGCTCGGCGAGATTGAACCGCGCCGGAAGGTCCTGTGGGTCGATCCGGAGGACCTCCCTGTACTCACGGACCGCCTCGTCCGCCTTCCCGCCGGCGGTCAGTGCCAGGGCGAGGTTGCGGCGGGAATTCGCATTTCTCTGGTCGAGCCGGATCGCCTCCCGGTAGTGGGGAATGGCCTTCTCGAATCTCCCCATCTCGGAAAGGAGATTGGCGAGGTTGTTCCGCGCCCGGGCGTTCGACGGGTCGACTTCCAGGGCCCGTTCGTAGTTCTCGATCGCCTCTTCGGGCTTCGATTCGGCGCGGTAGGCGTCGCCGAGGTAGACCCACGCCCACGGTTTGTCGGGCCGGAGGTCCCTGCCCGCCTCCAGCTGGAACCGCGCCTCGGCGGTCCGCCCCTTTTCGGTGAGCGCCGTGCCGAGGCCGCACCGGGCCTCGTAAAAGTCGGGCTTCAGCCGCACCGCGTCGGAGAGATGTCGGATCGCGTCGTCCAACCTCCCCCAGTCGACGAGGTGGGTGGCCATGTTGTTGTGGGCGAGGAAGGAGGCGGGGTTCTTCTTCAGCGTGTCCTGCCAGAGGGTGATGATGTTCTCGTACGGGACAGCCTGCCGCCAAGTGAGGGCGCCGAGAACGATGACGATCGCGGCGCCGATGGCGTAGATCCCCCCCGGCGTCTCGCCCGCCGGAAGGCGGCGGCCCGCCCCCGCGAGCCTGGTCGCCGCGGCGGCGGCGACCAGGGCGAAGGGGCCGATGCACGCCAAATACTGGAAGTGGTCGGCCACGAAGGAGTAGCGCATCGGGTAGACGTCGATGAAGCCCAGGGCGGGGAAAAGGGTCCCGCCGAAGAAGAGGGCCGCCACGAGGGGGCCCCGCCCGATGCGGTTTCGATAGGCGAAGAGAAGCGCCCCGGCGAGAACCGCCGCCGCCGGCATGGTCCAGGCGACGACAGAACCTTCGTCGATCGTCCACATCGGGTAGTTGAACGCGAGGTTCACGGGTACGAGGAGTTTGCCGAGATAGAACCAGAGGGCCCGCCCCGCGACGAGGAGCCGCTCGACGAACGAGTAGTCCCAGTCCGCCCCCACCGCGCCGACTACGTTCTTCTCCATCCAACCCGTGAGGGTTCCCATGGCGATTCCGGCCGCGAAGAAGGGGAGCAGGGGCGCCCCGTCTTTCAAGGTGATCCGGCCCCGCTTCCAATAGAGAACGAGCAAGGCCGCCGCCGGCAGCGAGCTCGTCACGGTCTTGCTGAACAGGGCGAAGACGAAGAACGCGAGCGCGGCGGTGTAGAGACGACGGTCCCCGCGGGCGCCCGCCGCCGGTTTGTCGGGCCGGGCCCATCCGACCCAGGCGAGCATCGCCGCCAGGTAAAAAAATCCGGAGAGAACGTTCTTCCGCTCCGTGATCCACGCCACCGATTCGACCTGAACCGGGTGCAGGGCGAAGAGGGCCGCGGCGAGCCACGCGCCGGGGAGGGAGAGGCGGCGGAGAATCATCCAGAGGAGGATGGCGCTCCCGCCGTGGAGGAGCACGTTCACCAGGTGGTACCCGAGAGGATGAAGCCCCCAGAGCCGCTGCTCCACCCAGAACGTGGAGAATACCATCGGATAGTACTGGATGGTCGCACCCACATCGAACCAGATGCGCGCGAGTCCCCCGGCGCTCCGGAGCGCTTCGTTCTCCGTCACGTAGCGCGCGTCGTCCCAGATGTACCCGGCTCGAATCGCCGGGATGTAGGCGACGGCCACCGCCGCGAGCAAGATCACCGCGGGGAGCCAGAGAGAAGAAGGGGAAGTAGGTGCCGGGCCCTTCCCTTTTCGTTTCGGTTTTCGCGCCACAGCTTCTGTCTTCCTCGGATGCCTGTTCCGCACCGTTCCCGCCCTCGGACGGATACTGCGCCAAGAGTTCATCCGCTCGGTTCGCGAACCCCCTTGGAGATATCCTCCGAGGGGTCGGAGCGATCGAGGTCTTCGTCGCGAGGCGCAGCGGAGCGTGGCGAGAGTCCGGTTCGGACGAGAAGCCGCCCGGAGGCGTGGCCCCCAGCCACGACGAGGACGGCGGCGACGGAGAACCGGGCGCGCAGCCCGCGACCGCAAGCCGCAGCAGAAGAGCCTCGATCGATCAGACCCACGAAACCCCGATGATCAGAAGCGCGGCGACGACGACCATCATCAGTCCCTCGCCGGCGATCAGCCCCGACGCGAGAGAGGGACCGTAGGCGTCAACCTCCTTGCCGTGCTTCCGCCGGTAGAGCCAGGTGATCATCGCGCCGAGCCACATGGCGACCGAATAGAATCCGGGCACGATGAACGCGATCCCGAGTGCCACCGGCGAGGGGAGCCACTTGGCGATCCCCTTGATCCTGTGCATCAGAGTCAGCACGATGCCGACCGCACCGCCCACCACGGCGGCCCAGAGGGCGCTCGGCTGCAGGGAGGAGACTCCCTCGGCGAGGACCTTCGCCATCAGGTGCCATGCCACCACCGCGGGGCCGGCGAAGGACTCACCGGGAATCTCGTATGCCGACGTGAGGAGCCGGTAGACGCCGGCCGCCGCGAAAACGCCGACCACCACGCCGATCAGCTGGGTGATCACCTGCTTCCGGATCGACACCTTCAGTATGTAGCCCGCCTTCAGGTCGTGCATCAGGTCGCCCGCCTGGCTCGCGCCGGCGGCGGTGACCCCGGCCGCCATCAGGTTCGTCGTTATCTTCCCGGGATCGAGGATGCCGTAAACCACCTGGGTGATCTTCCCCATGGCGCCGACCGGGTTGATGTCCGTCTCGCCCGTCGCCCGGACGGCGATGCTCGCGATGAAGAGGGAGATGACCACCGCGAGGATCCCCATCCAGATCGGGATGCCGAAGAAGAGGTACGACATGGCGGCCGTGACCGCCGTGGCCGCCGCCATCCCGATGAGCCACCACTTCATGGGGAACGGGTCGGGAGCGTCTTCCTCTTCGTCGACGGCCGCGGCGCCGGGTCCGGCGGTCACCTTCTTCAGGGACGTGAAGGTGCGTCCGATCGTCTTGTACTGGAGCCCGAGGCTCGTGAATCCGGCGGTGATCATGCACGCCACGCCGGGCCATAGGATCCATTTCAGCGCGTCCCGGTAGATCGACGCGCCGCCGCCGTATTCGACAAGGCCCATCTGGTTCAGGATCGGGGCGATGATCCCCCACGCCAGGATCGTCCCGGCGAAGAGGGACCAACCGACCTTCGGCCCGATCAGGATGCCCGCGCCGATCATCATCGGGGACATGTTGATGCCGATGGTGAGAACCGCGAAGGAGATCCCCAGGACTCCGAGCGAAACGAGGCCGACGTCGTCGAGGGAGAAATTCTCGAACCGGGCGAGGCCTAGGGGGACGATCGACATGAGTAGCTTGAAGATCCCCGCGAAGACCGCCGCGTAGAAAAGCACCTTCGCCTTCTTCACCGCCTCCGCGCCCGAGGCGTACATCGCCTTGATCGTCTCCGCCGCGGCGGTGCCGGTCGGGTAGCGGAGCTTGTCGACCACGATCATCTGCCGCCGGAGAGGGACGGCGAAGAAGACGCCGAGGAAGGCGATCCCGATCCCCCAGAGGACGAGTTTTCCGTACGAGAGCGGGTCGGCCCCCTGTTCCCGCAGGATCAGCTCGAGGGCCGGGATCGACGACGTCAGGCCCGCCGCCGACGCCATGGTCCCCGCCGACGAGCCGGCGGTGGCGCTGATCAGGTTCTCCTTGCTCGTGTAGGGGCGGCTGAGCGCCCGCCCCAAGGTCTTGAAGATCACGAAGGAGATGACGGCGGCGGTGATCGACGCGCCGAAGGTCCAGCCGATCTTGAGGCCGATGCAGATATTCGAGGCGCCGATCAGACATCCCACGAAGAGGCCCGAAAGAACGGCCCGAAAGGAAAGCTCGGAGTGATTGTCCGTCATGAATTCCCTCGATGGCTCGGGTTGGGGCGGGCCCGGACGACCGCCCGTTTCCAGAAGAACGGTTGGTGACGAAAAGGTTAGCAAAATCCTTCGGAAAGGGGAAGGGAGGGATCGGTCGCCCGCCGATTTCTCTCGCGCCCACGCCCGCCCCGGACATAGACTGCGGTCGGGTGTTTGATTCCCGGATTCAACGAAGATGTTCATCCTGATCATCATGGGAGCGACGGGCTCCATGAGCGATCGGGATACCCGGTGATCGGCGAGATCCAAGACCTTATCGTTGCGGGACACTTACGGTATCGACCGGCCAAGGAGGTCGCCATGGGAGACGAGAAACGGGTCGTGCAGGGAAAAATGGAAATCGCCGGCCTGGTCGGGCCGATCTGGTTCATCGGCTGGCTCTTCACGGTCGGATATGCCCACCTTCCGGTCGGCAAGGCGGTGCTCGCCCTCGTCCTCTGGCCGTACTATCTCGGATCGGCGCTCGGGTGACATGGGCTTTCACGATCATTTCTCGCCGGCCGCGAGGGGCTACGCCGCGTTTCGTCCACACTACCCTGCCGCGCTGTTCGTGGATCTCGCGGCCCGCGCGCCGGGGCGGCGCCTCGCCTGGGACTGCGGCACCGGGAGCGGGCAGGCCGCGACCGGTCTCGCCGGGCACTTCGACCGCGTGATCGCCACCGACGCGAGCGCCGAGCAGATCGATTCGGCCCGGGCTCACCCGAAAGTGACGTACCGGACGGTCCCCGCCGAATCGAGCGGGATCGAATCATCCTCCGTCGATCTCGTCACGGTCGCCCAGGCCCTCCACTGGTTCGACCGCCCCGCGTTTTACGAAGAAGTCCGCCGTGTTCTCGTCCCCGGCGGCCTCCTCGCCGTCTGGTGTTACGAGCTGATGACCATCGCGCCGGCGATCGACGATCTCGTTCTGAAATTCTACAAGGGGGATATCGGGCCGTGCTGGCCGCCCGAGCGGGCCCTCGTCGAAGAGGGGTACCGGACCATCGAGTTCCCCTTCGACGAGTTCACTTTTCCCGCCATGAGTATCGAGGGGACCATGAATCTCCCGGAACTGGCGGGGTACCTACGAACCTGGTCGGCGGTGATCCGCTACCGGGCCGACAAGGGCGCGGACCCGGTCGACGTGCTCGCGCGCGAACTCGCGCCCCTATGGGGCGATCCGGGGGAGCGCCGCGGGGTGCGCTGGCCCCTCTCGGTCCGGGCCGGTTATGGACCTTGAAGAACGGGGCTATACGATGACGTTGTCTATTCCCGAGGAATCAAAAAGACAGGCGGTCGATTCGATCAAGCGGTACTTCGAGGAAAAACGGGACGAGGAGATCGGCGATCTGCACGCCGGGCTTCTTCTCGACTTCTTCCTCCGGGAGATCGCCCCCACGTTCTACAATCGAGCCATCCGGGACGCCCAGGGCTTCTTTCAGGAGCGCGCCGCCGACCTGGAAGGATCGTGCTACGAGCCGGAGTTCGGCTACTGGAAATAGGCGGTCGTTCCGACCGTCCGGAGGACATGCCCCGTGAAGTCGCGCGCCGCCTCGATCGCCTTCCTCTCCTTAATCCTCGGGGCGCTCTCCTGGGTTCTCGCCTCGTGGATTCCTGTCGGCCTCGACGTCGCGGCGGTGGTACTCGGAATGACGGCCCTCCGCGCCCTCCGCGGGGCGCCCAAGAAAGAGCGAATCGTCGCCTGGATCGGCTTCGTCCTCGGCCTTTCGAAACTGCTTGTCCTGGCGGGGATGATCGTCTGGCTCGCGATCGCCTTCTCCCGGAACCCCGTCGCCCATTGAATGCCGGCGAGGGTCCGCGTCTCCGAGATCACCGGAAAGAGCCCGATCTCTTCAGCTTCTTCATCCACACCCACCCCGCGAAGCATCCGGCGACGTAGTAGGGAAAATCGGCCCAAGTGAACTGGTTGCCGACGAGGGCCTGGCCGACAAAGTTCGCCCGGATCGGTTCGAGGGCGGGGTGCCGGACGAGCTGGAGGAACTCGAGGGCCGTGGTCACGGCGAATACGGAGAGGGCGATCTTCGCGGGCGAGGGGCGCCGCCGGACGAGGAAAATCGAGAGGCACCAGAAGATCTCGTAGAACGCTCCGGCCAGAGAATTCCGCACCCATCCCGCCGCCGGGCCGCCGTAGAACTTGCAGCCGAAGCCCACCGCCGTGACGAGGAGAAGGGAGAGGAGAATCCGGCGCCTGCTCATGTTCGATCCGACCTTTCCGAGATCATGGGCCCCCTAGGCATGTCTGGTCCGATTCTCGTCCGTTGACCCGCAGGAAACCCGAATATCACACATTCTTGTTCCGCCGTCTCTCCGGCTCTCTTCGGCCGATTTCAAGGGCCGGCCGGAGCAGGACGTCGAAATCCTTGTTCCGGACATGACGGAACTCGCAGCCTGCCTTGAGGTTCCCGGCTTCCACTCTCCGGTGGTTGTGCGGATGATCGCCCTTCCCCCCGAATATCTCCGGCCCCTCCGCGGTATACGTGCCGGTACAAAAACCGATAGAATCGGTGTCGTCCAAAGCGCACACGTCCGGTCCCCCGTACCGCGGAAAGGAACGGTCATGAAGAAGAACGAGCTTTTCCTTCACGAGGAGGTCCTGCTTCTCGCCCTTCGCGATGAAAAGGGGACCGTCCCGTCGAGCACCTGCATCGAATTCCCTCTCGCCGGGGCCATGATCGCCGAGCTCCTCCTGCTCGAACGGATTCGGATCGACGAGAAGTCGAAGAAGAAGAAACTCGTCGACCTCGTCGACGGAACTCCCACCGGAGACGACGTGCTCGACGAAGCCCTGAGGAAGATCGCCACGGCCAAACGCCGCGCGTCCCTCAAGAACTGGGTGATGCGCTTCCGGCGGATGGCGCGCTTGAAGCGCCGGGTCGCCGAGGGGCTCTGCAGGAAGCGAATCCTCCGGGCCGAGGAAGACAAGGTCCTCCTCGTCTTCAAACGAACCCTCTATCCCGAGATCGATCCGAAGCCGGAGCGGGAGATGATCGAGCGCCTCCGGAATGCGATCTTCCGGGACACCGGCGACGTGGCCCCCCGCACCGCCGTCCTCGTCTCCATCGCGAAGGCGGCGGACCTCCTCAAGATCCCCTTCGAAAAGAAGAAACTGAAAGAGCGGAAGAAGCAGATCGAGCGGATCGTCGACGGCGAACTTACCGGCAAGGCCACGCGGGAGGCAATCGAGGCGATGCAGGCGGCGGTGATGGTTGCGGTAATCCTCCCGGCGGTCATCTCCACCACATCAAGCCACTGAGAATATATTAATAGGAACAGCAGCCGGGCGTCGCCTGCGTCTCTTCCCGGTCCCGCTCAATGAGATCCCGCCATCTCCCGCTGGGCGATCAGCTCCCGGTAGAGGACGGCGGAGACCACCCGCATGCCGACGGGTATCGCCTTCTCGTCGGGATTGAAATCGGAGCTGTGAAGGGCCATGTCCTCCACCCCCTCGGGCGCGACGCCGAGACGGAACTGAAACCCGGGAACGATCTGCCCGTACCGGGAAAAATCCTCGCCCCCCATACCCGGATCGTACTCCACGTCCGCCTCCGCGCCGAGCAGTTCCCTCACCGTCGCCCTGACCCGCACGGTCAGGGCCGGATCATTGTAACCGGAGGGCGTCCCGAGGAAGTACTCGATCGTCGGTTCCGGCGCGCCCGCCGACACCGCCAGGCCGGAAACGGTCCGCTCGATCTTCTCCTTCACCGCCATGCGCGTCTCTTCGTCGCGGGTGCGGACCGTCGCCTTCAGCACCACTTCGTCGGGGATGACGCTGCTCTTCGTCCCCCCCTGAATGCTCCCCACCGAGATGACGGCCTGGCGGTTCACGTCGATCTCCCTCGCGACGACATCGTTGAAGGCGAGCACCATTTTCGCCGCGAGCGCGACAGGGTCGATCGTCCGGTGGGGATAGGCCCCGTGGCCCCCCTTCCCCTTCACGGTGAGGCGGAAGACGTCGACGTTGGCGCTCGCCCATCCCGGACACGACCCGACCTGGCCGGTGAACAGGGTCGGGTGATCGTGAAGGGCGAGAACGCTCTTCGGCATGCGCCCGTCGTCGAAGAGCCCCGCGGCGAGCATCCTCTCCGAGCCCTCGCCGGTTTCCTCGGCGGGCTGGAAGATCCAGAGCACGTCTCCGGCGAGGTCGCGCCGAATTTCAGAGAGGACCCGGGCGGCGCCGAGGGCGACGCTCATGTGGATGTCGTGGCCGCACGCGTGGCTGAGGGCCGTCTCCACGCCGCCGAGCGTGTCGGTCTTCGTCGACGCATAGGAGAGACCGGTCTTCTCTTCGATGGGCAGGCCGTCCATGTCCGCGCGCCACGCCACGAGAGGCCCGCCGTTTCCACTCCGGAGAACGGCGACGACCCCCGTACCCCACTCGCCGTCGACGATCTCCATCCCCGGAATCCGGGAGAGGGCTTCCACGATTCTCTTCCGGCTTTCGTGCTCCCGGAGGGCGAGTTCCGGGTGGGCGTGAAACCAGCGCCGGTCCTCGAGGGTTCGGGCGAGATGCTTCTCCACCAGGGGATCGAAGCCTCCAAGGGGGAGCGCCCCCCCCGCGCGGAGCGGTTCCGCCGCCAGGAGAGGCAGGAAAAGCAGGGCCAGGGCGCGAAGGGTATGGATCATCGTCATGGGCGTTCTCCTCGGTGGATCGGGTCGTTCGTCCCTCCATCCTAGCCGATCGGGCGTCCCCGGCCCAAGAGCCAACGAAAACCGCGGCCGGGACGTGATATAATGAGTGCATTCGAGATCGATTTCGCCCCTTCGAACGCGACTCCGGCCGCGAGGGAGATCCCCATGCGGAAGCTCGGCGCCCTGCTTGCCCTTGCTCCCCTTCTGTATTTCGCCCCGTCCCTCCTTGCCGGACGAAGCGACGTCATCGAGGATTTCGAGAGCGGTTCCGTGGTTCTCGAAAGCTACCCGGGACAGGACCAGGACCCTTCGTCGTGGGAGGTGACGGCCCTTTCTCCTTACGGCGGAGTCTACGCGCTCCGCCTCTACGGCAACACGTGGAAAACCCAGGCGATCGACACGGTGGCGGTCGACTCCGCCACGGTCTGGCGCGTGGCGGGAGTCGTCGAGCGGCTCGGAGAGATGCAGGGTTTCGGCGTCGGCGACGGAGCGAACGAGCTCATCTACACCTTCGGCGGCGAGCAGCTCCCCGAAGGGAACCAGTGGTACACGGTCTACCAGGGGGCCTTCGACGAAGAGGCGTGGTACGGATATCTCTTGCCGATCGGACGGGACTGGCTGGCCGCCCACGGGTATCTCCCGTCGATCACGACCCTCGTCTACGTGAACGACGACGACTCCGGGCCCGCCGGAGAAATCCGGTTCGACGAGATCGCCGACGTCACCGCCGACCTGCCGGTTCCCCCCGAGGTGTCGATCCTCTACACCGTGGAGAGCCAGAAGAAGATCGGAAAGAACCTGTGGCGCGTGGGCGTCCAATTCACTGGCAACGTCTACGATCCCGACTCTCCGGACCACGACTTCCATTGGGATTTCGGCGACGGAACGGCGAGCACCGAGGAGAATCCGGCCCACGAGTTTCTCGTCGAGGCGGACTACACCTACACCGTGGGGCTTCTCGTCCGGGACGGGGACGGGCTCGTCGGATCGGACACGGCCCAAGTCCGCGTCGAACCGGGCTACGGCGAGCTGCCGATCAAGGTGAACTTCGTCGGCGACGTCTTCACCGGCCGGGGATACGAGAGCCCCGGGGGCATCATCGACACGTACGGGATCGAGGCCCTCTTCGAGCCGACCCTCGGGATCTTCGGGCAGGCGGCGGAGGTGAACGTCGCCAATCTCGAGTGCGCGTACACCGACCGGGGCGAGCCCCACCCGACGAAGAGCGTCGTCTTCCGGAGCCGGCCGGAGAACATCGAGGGCATCCGGTACGCCGGCGTCGACCTCGTGACCCTCGGGAACAACCACATCGTCGACTACGGCGAGGAGGGCCTGCTCCAGACCGCGCACCTGCTCGACAGCCTCGGCATCGGACACTCGGGCGCGGGAACCAACGACTACTTCGCCCTCCTCCCGGCGTTCTATACGGAGAAGGGCGTGCGGATGGCGTTCCTCGGCCAGTGCAACCGGGACGGGCGCACCTGGAACTACCAGCCATTCCTCGACGCGGGCTACAACAAGCCGGGCTTCGGTTATCTGCTGCCGCCCAGCCTGGAATCGGCGATTCCCGCCGCCCGGGCGCAGGCGGACGTGGTGATCATCCAGCTTCACAGCGGCGACGAGTACGACACGGCGCCCCCTCCGGGGAAGGCATTCGACCGGCCGCCCCCGATCGAGGCGGCGGAGATCTCCGAGAGCGATCCGGAGTTCCGCTTCCGGGTGGAGCCGACCCTCGGCGATCGGCAGCTCCGGCGGCTCGCGGCGGACATGGGCGCCGACGTCGTGATCAATCACCACCCCCACGTCCTTCAGGGATTCGAGTCGTACGACGGCAAGCTGATCGCCCACAGCCTCGGCAATTTCATCTTCGATCTCTACTACCCCGAAACGATGCCGACCTTGGTGCTCACCCTCGAAATCGACAAGGAGGGGATCGTCGGCTACACATTCGCGCCCGCGTGGATCGACGATTGGATCCCGCGCCCCGCCACGGGCGCTCTCGGCCGGGAGATCATGGACCGCGTCGCCGATTACTCCCGCCCCATGGACGCCCTCGTCGCCGTCTTCCCGGACGAGAACCACGGACGGATCTATCTCTCCCGGAGCGAGTCAGACTCGACCGTTTCCGCGTCGGCCGCGGTCGACTCGCTCGTGGAAGAGGATGGGGCGTGGATCTCGCCCCCCCTGCCTCTCGCGGGGGAGGGAAACCTGTCGCGCGTCCTCTCCGTCGAAGGCGCCGGGATGTCGTGGGAGGTCCGCTGGGGCCGGGATGTCTTGTGGCACGGCGGGTTCGAGGACGAGGGGGCGACCTTCTGGGACGTCAACAGCGGGGACGAGTGGCTCGACGAGACGGTGGCGCGGACGGGGCTCCGCTCCCTCGCCCTCCGGCGGGACGGAAACGACAACACCTCGGTCGGGACCGATCTCGAAAAGTACCTTCCGGCGGACCCGGCGAAGGAACACTCCCTGGTCGGTTACGTGACGGCCGAGGGGGCGGGCGATTCGTGGCTCACGAACCGGTTCTACGGCAGCCGCTACACCTCCACGCCGGCCGCGGTCGATACGGCCGGGCCGGCCCTCTCCGGCGACGCCGGGTGGACGCGGCGATGGAAGAACCTGGACACCCCGGAGAACGGGCTTTACTTCGACGTGCGTTGCTTCTCCGAACCGCCCGGTTCGGGGACAGGCGTCGCCCGGTTCGACGATGTGGCCCTCGTCGAATGGGAACCGTGGGCGGCTTCCTCCGGTCCCCTGCCGGTCCCCTCGCCGAACAACTTCCGCTACGTGCAGGTGCGGAGCCCGGGGGCCGGCCCCTCGGCCGTCACCGTCGCCTACGAAGAGACCGCCTACCGGAGCGTCTCCACCGAGGTGGCGGGGGACGACGCGCCTCCCCGCGGGGCGGCGCGCCTCCGGAACTTCCCGAACCCCTTCAATCCGCGAACCACGATCGAGCTGGAGCTCCCCGGCACCGGTTCGATCCCGGCGTCCATCGACCTCTTCGACGTGCGGGGACGGAAAGTCGCCTCCCTCTTCCGGGGCGAACTGCCCGGCGGAAAGACGAGCGCCGTCGCGTGGAACGGAAAGGACGACGAGGGGCGGGACGCGCCGAGCGGTGTCTACTTCGTCCGGGCGAAGGCGGCGGGCGAGACGTACCGGAAAAAGATGGTGCTGATCCGATAGCCGCCGGGCCGCGCCCTCAGTCCGGTCTCTGGTCCACTTCGCACTCATGATCCAGGTCGTCAGGCTCGATGTGCACCACCACGTCGTAGACGCCGAGGGACGATTCGACGACCCGGTCCTTCACGTCGTGGCCGATTCTGTGGCCCTCCCTCACGCTGATCTTTCCGTCCACCACCACGTGAATGTCGGTCAGGAGCCCGAGGCCGCTCTTCCGGGCCCGGCACTTCTCTACGTCCACCACACCGTCCACCTCCGACGCGGCGCTCCGGATCTTGCCGATCGTCTCCTCGTCCACCGCGGCGTCCATCACCTCGTCCACCGCGGGCCGGAGGAGGCGGACGCCGTTGGCGAAGATGAAGACCGCCGCGACGACGGCCGCCCACCCGTCGGCGGAGGCGTACCGGGGGCCCCCGGCGAGGGCGATGGCGATTCCGATGAAGGCCGCTAAGGAGGTGAGCGCGTCGGACCGGTGGTGCCACGCGTCCCCCTTGAGGGAGGTGCTGCCGATTTCGCGGCCCGTCCGGTCCAGCCTGCGAAACATCCACTCCTTCACGAGAATCACCAGGCCGAGCACGACGAGGGTGTACCAGGCGGGGACCCCCCGGGGGGAGAGGATCGTGCGAATACTCTGGAGCGCGATCACCACCGCGGCGACGAGAAGAAAGATCGGGACCGCGATGCCGGCGAGGGACTCCGCCTTGCCGTGCCCGTACGGATGGGTCCGGTCGGGCGGACGGGCGGAGAAACGGAGACCGCTCCAGACGATCACCGACGAGATGACGTCCGCCATCGATTCGATGCCGTCCGCCACGAGGGCGTACGAATGCCCCACCAATCCCGTCGCCACCTTGACGACGGCCAGGATGATGTTGACCGCCACCGACGTTCCGGACGCCTGAAGGCCCGCCTCGTGCCGATTCATCTCCCTCTCCCGGACCCGGAGCGCAAAACACGCGTTTACCGACGTACCCCGAACAGGTTACGCCGGAAGGGGCCGGGGATCAAGGACCGCCCCCCCCGATCCCCCGTCGACGTGGCTTCTTGACTATATGGCCATATTGCCATATAATCATGCTCCCGCAAGGAGGATGCCATGGCGACCCGTACCGAGAAGAAGGGGATGCAGTACCGTGAGATGTACCGCCTCCAGGCCAAGGTGCTCCGGGCACTGGCGAACGAGACAAGGCTCATGATCATCGACCGGCTTGCCCGGGGCGAGTGCTCCGTCGGGGACCTGACCAAGATGATCGGCCTCGACCAGTCGACGGTCTCCAAGCATCTGGCCGTCCTCCGGACCCACGGGATCGTTTCCGACCGGCGCGAGGGGACCTCGGTCTTCTACCGGCTTCTCACGCCGTGCGTGCTCGACTTCTTCTCCTGTGCGACCCGGGTGCTGAAAGAGGGGCCGTAGGGCGCGACGGCCCTCCCCCTCGAGGGCGGGCCGGGAGGAATTCCCCCCGATGAAGGAACGCCACAAGCTCGCGCTCGCTTTCGTCTTGTTCCTCGTTTGCTGGTTCCTGCCGGCGGACCGATTCGGCGGCGAGGGGCCCGTCGGCGAGAGCCTCGCCCTCGTGCGTTGGTACGCGAGGGAGCACGTCATTCTCTGTCTCGTCCCCGCCTTCTTCATTGCCGGCGCCATCAGCGTGTTCGTTCGCCAGGGGGCGGTCTTGAAATGCCTCGGCCCGGCGGCGCCCATGCTCGTCGCCTATCCGGTGGCGGCCGTATCGGGAACGGTCCTCGCGGTCTGCTCCTGCACGGTTCTCCCCCTCTTCGCGGGCATCTACGCGCGGGGCGCCGGTATCGGTCCGGCTTCGGCGTTCCTCTATTCGGGGCCGGCGATCAACGTGCTCGCCATCATCTTGACCGCCCGGATCCTCGGCGCCGGGATCGGGGCGGCGCGGGCGGTGGGCGCGGTGCTCTTCGCCGTTCTCATCGGCCTGGTCATGCAGATTCTCTTCCGGAAGAGCGAGAAGACGCGGGCGGCGGCCACGGCGCCGGAAGAGACGCGGAGACGAACCCTCGCCCAGGACGGGGTCGCCATCGCCGCCATGGTCGGCTTTCTGGTCTTCGCCAATTGGGGACGGCCATCCGGAGAGGAGAATGGCCTCTGGGCCGCGATCCACTCGGCCAAATGGATCGTCGCGGGGGGGTTCCTCGCGGTGACGATCATCGCGCTCCTCAGGTGGTTCGATGGTGACGAACTTCGTGAGTGGATCGACGGAAGCTGGATGTTCGCGAAGAAGATCCTCCCTCTGCTCCTCGTGGGGGTCGTCGTCGCGGGGTTTCTTCTCGGCGGACCCGAGGGGGGACGGGGCTTGATCCCACGGAGTTGGATCGAGCGGGCGGTCGGGGGGAACGGCTCCGGCGCGAACTTCTTCGCCTCCATCGCCGGGGCGTTCATGTACTTCGCGACCCTCACGGAGGTGCCGATCCTGGAAGGGCTCCGGGCGTCGGGCATGGGGGACGGGCCTTCGCTGGCGCTCCTGCTCGCCGGCCCCGCCGTCTCCCTTCCGAACATGCTGGTCATTCGCTCCGTGATCGGCACGAAGAAGACGGTGGCGTACGTGGGCGCCGTGACGATCTTCTCGGCGATCGCCGGCCTGCTTTTCGGCGCCTTCTCGTAGACTTCCCGCAAGGGACAGACACGAGTATCTGACACGAATGGGGGAGGAATCGATGGAAATCAGGGTGCTCGGGCCGGGATGCCCGAACTGTGAGACGCTCTTCGCGCGGACGAAGGAGGCGATCGCGGAACTAGGCATCGAGGCGGATATCCGGAAAGTGCAGAAGCTGGACGAGATCCTCGCTCACGGCGTGATGATGACTCCCGCCCTCGTCGTCGACGGCGAGGTGAAGTTCGCGGGAAGGGTCCCGCGGGCCGCGGAGATCGCGTCCATGCTCGGCGGGGGAGCGGCCGCGAAATAGCGGAGGAAACCGGCCATGATCGACGGGTTCATCGCCAACGTCGGCGATTACATCCAGACCAATCCATGGCTCGCCATCGCCGCCGTGTTCACGGGGGGCGCGCTCACGGCGACGAGCCCGTGCGTCATCGTCATGATCCCCCTCATGATGGCCTTCGTGGCCGGCCGTGGGGAGGATCGGGTCGGCCCCGGAAGGGCGTTCGCCTACTCCCTCGTCTTCGTCGCCGGCCTCTCGGTCGCCTTCACCATTCTCGGCATGATCGTCGCGCTGGCGGGGCTGCTCTACGGGGAGACCCCGTTCTGGTGGCGCTACGTCCTGACCGGTGTCTGCGTGATCATGGGGCTCCACCTCACGGGGCTCCTGAAGATCCCCCTGCCGGGCCCCACCTCCGTTCGCCCCCGGGCCTCCGGCTTCCTCGGCGCCTTCCTCATCGGCGCCCTCTTCGGCCTCGTCTCGACCCCCTGCGCCGCCCCGGTGCTGGTGGTGCTTCTGACCTATCTCGCCGGGGCGAAAGCGTCGGTCCCTTTCGGCGCATTCCTCCTCCTCGTCTACGCCCTCGGCCACAGCCTTCTCGTGCTCGTCGCCGGCACCTCCATGGGCGCCGCGCGCCGCCTCGTGGAATCGAGAAACCTGGTTCGGGCGGGCGACATTCTCCGCCGCGCGTCCGGCGTCGTGATCATACTCGTGGGGATCTACTTCGCCTTTCATTAGGAAGGAGAGGACACCGTCATGGATCGGAAACAGCCCGTCTTTTTCGCCGCCGCCCTTGCCACGGCCCTCGGGGCCTTCCTCTTCGCCGGATGCGGATCCGGATCGGATGGAGAGCGCGCCGAATCCGTCACGGGCCCGGTCGCGAAGATCGTGGTCGTCGACATGGAGAACTGCTGCGACTGCACCAGGGAACGGACGGAATGCACGATGGCGGCGCTAAGCCGGGCGCTCGAAAGCTCGGACATTCCCGTGGAGCGCCTCCACGTCGACACGCAGGAGGACGCGGTGTCGGGCTACCGGGCGAAGAAGGCGTTCATGGTCATTCCCGCGGTCTATTTTCTCGCCGAGGACGGCGGAGTGCTCGGGCTTCTCCAGGGTGAGGTGAAGGAAGAAGAGGTGCTCGCGGCCCTCGGCCTGGTAGAATAGACAACCGTCTCGGCCCGTATCGTCGTCGAACCGCGCCGGGTTCACCCCGCCGGCAAAAGGGAGGGTCGTTCCGTGGAATTCATGATCGGCATTCCCCTTTGGATTCTTTTCGGCGTCATCGGCGCCTTCATGGCCACCATGAAAGGCCGGTCGGGCTGCGGGTGGTTCCTCCTCTGTGCCCTCCTCGGCCCCCTCGGCCTGATCCTGGCCGCGGTGGTGTCGAAAAGGCGCTAGCCTGGATTCCCGAGCCCTTCCCGCCCCTCGGCGGCGCGCCGCCGATTCGGGGAACCCCTCCCGCCACTCCCCCGGGCATGCTCCGCCTGCATCCGTGACCTCGTTCACCCAACCCGCCCTTGCGTCTTCCCGGGAAGATTCTTATTTTCTGTCCATAGGATGACAGCCCGACTTCCTCCCCCCCCGGCGGATCTACGGAAGCGAGGGAAAATTGGTCTATCGCATTGTTTTCCGGCTCTCCGCCGCGTTCTTCGCCGCCGCGGTCCTGTTCATTCTCGCCCGGGAAGCCGGCTCCGTCCCGCGGTACTCCGCCCGGTACGGTCAGAAGTGCCTTCTATGCCACCAAAGCCCGACCGGCGGCGGGATGCGTTCCCTCTACGCGAGTCAGTTTCTCGTTCCGAACGAAATCGCCGCGCGCCCTTACGGCGACGAATCCCTCGAGCTTCCCGATCCCGGGATCTCCCGGGACGTGACCATCGGCGCCGACCTCCGCACCCTGGCCGTCTACGGCGACGAACAAAAAGAAGAGAACAATTTCTTCCAGATGCAGGGGGACGTCTACCTTCACTTCCAGCTCGACCGCCGCTTTTCCGCCTACTTCGACAGGGGCATGTCGGGGACCTACGAGATGTTCGGCACCGGCTACGTGCTACCGGCGAACGGCTATTTCAAGGCGGGGCGATTCACGCCGGCCTACGGATGGCGTTTCGCCGACCACACCATGTTCACCCGCCGGGAGATCGGTTTCTTCGACCCGCCCGCCCACAGCGACGTGGGGATCGAACTCGGCTTCTTCCCCGGCGACGGGAGCCTGAACCTCGCCGTGATGAACGGCGCGCCGGGACTCGTCCGCGACGTGGACGGTGTCCGGGCCTACTTCGCCCGCACCGAGATCCGGCGCCGTCTCGGTCCGGTGAACATCGCCGGCGGCCTGTCCGGGCTCGCCGTGGACGAAGAGGAGTTCGAGCCTTGGGCCGCGGGCCCCTTTGGATACGCCTCCTGGGGCTCCTGGACTTGGGTCGGCGAGTGGGACTGGAAACGGGAGGCCGGCCCCGGCGGCGCTACGGCGTTCGTCACGTCCCACGAATTCACCCGGCGGATCATCCGCGGGGTCGACCTCCGGGCCACGTACGATTTTTACGATCCCGACCGGGACCGAGAGACCGGCGCCCGCACCCGGGCCGGCATCGGCATCGACACGCTTCCCTACCCGTACCTCGGCGTGCTCGCCATGGTGAACTTCCACGACTACGACGAGGGAATCGACGTCACCGGGGATGATCGCGTGCAGGCGAATCTCGTCCTCCACTTTCTCTACTGATTCGGAGGCACACCATGCGCCCGACGATCATCCTCGCGTTCCTCATCGCGACCCTCGCCCCGCCCGCCGCCGCCGTGCAGTACGTCATCGCTCCGGGCAAGGGGAACGAGGTGGTCTTCTGGTCCGAGGCCCCCCTCGAGTCGTTCGAGGGAAAGACCGATCAGGCCCGGGGCTCGGTGAGCCTCGATTGGAGCGACCCGGCCGGGACGTTGGAGATCCGGGCCGCCGTGGACCTCGCCAGTCTCGACACCGGCATCAATCTCCGCAACCACCACATGCGGGAGAACCACCTGCACACGGAGGAGTTTCCCGAAGCGATCTTCGCCGCCGATTCGATCACGGGGCTTTCGGTGGGAGAGGGGCCCCCGGCGTCGAGGATCGAGTGCTTCGTCACCGGCGACTTCACCCTCCATGGCGTGACCCGGGCGATGACCGTTCCCGTCACGATCGTCGCTAGGGAAGCGGGCGCCCTCGAGATCGAAGCCCGGTTCGATGTGATCCTGTCCGACTACGGGATCCCCCGTCCGAAGTTCCTCTTCCTCAAGCTCGATGAAACCCAGCGCGTCCGCGTCCGTTTGGTCGCGACCCCGGAGGCAAGAACGAAATGAGCCGCTCGGTCACGATTCTTCTGTCCTCTTTCCTTCTCGTCTTCCTCGCCTGCTCCGACGGCGGGGACCCCGTCTCGCCCGGCGACGGGAACGACGGTGGCGACACGACGGCCGTCGCCTTCGCCGGGGATGTCTTGCCGATCTTGACCTCGTCATGCGCCTTCGTCGGCTGCCATGCCTCAGAGACCCACTCGGGGAATCTCGTCCTCGACGGGGCGAACGCCTACGCGAACCTCGTCGGCGTGGCCTCTTTCAATTACCCCCCGGGGGTTCGCGTGACCGCGGGAGACCCGGACGCGTCCGTCCTCTATCAGAAACTCCTCGGCAACCCATCGTTCGACGCCCGGATGCCCCTCGGCGGCGCGCCCCTCGCGGGCGCCGATCTCGCGAAGATCCGTGAATGGATCGAGGAGGGCGCGAAAAACGACTGACCGGCGGGTCATCGGCGTCGTTTCCTCTCTCCCCTCTTCCTGCTATCCTCTTGGGGGGTCGCCCGGAAGGCGGGGGGGAGGGTCAATGGCCGAAACGTGGGAAAGCAAGATCCTGGACGCCGTTCTCATGCCGTTCCGCATCTTGGGAAGGGCGATTCTGGGGCTCGACTCGGCGAGGGGCCTCGAAGCCGCGGCGACCATGGCCTTCTTCACCCTCTTCTCCCTCTTCCCCCTTCTTCTCCTCCTCGTCGCCTTCGGCGGCACCGCCCTGGAACACAAACTGTCGGACGAACAGATTCTCGAGAGGGCCCTCGGCTTTCTTCCCGTCTCCCGGGACCTGATCAAGGGGAACCTGGTCGCCCTCCTCGGCTCCCGGAGCACCGTCGGGCTGGTCGGCGCCATCGGCCTTCTCTGGGCGTCGACCAGCGTCTTCACCAATCTCACCCACAACCTGAACCGGGCGTGGCCGGACGCCCCCTCACGGGGGGATCGTGAAGACCCGGCTCGCCGCGGTGTTGCAGGTGCTGTTCGTTCTCGTCTTTCTCACCTCGCTGATCGTCGCCCAGACCCTCCTCCGCTTCCCGGCGGAGTGGCGCTCCGGCATGGGGACGATTCTCGACCTTCCGGCCTTCGCCTCCACGCCGTCGCGGCTGCTCTTCTCCCTCGTGTTCGTTCTCGGCCTCGTCGTTCTCTACTGGTGGGTGCCGAGGGTGCGGGTACGCTGGCGGGAATCGCTCGGCGGCGCGGTGGTCGCTTCTCTTCTCATCCACGGCGCCACGGCCCTGTTCATCTTGTACCTCGACAGCGGCCTCGCCAAGTACAACCTGGTGTACGGGTCCCTCGGCGCCCTGCTCGCCCTGATGACATGGACGTACATCACCAGCCTGCTCATCCTCTTCGGCGCCCACGTGGGCGCGGCGATCGCGGTGGAATCGGAAAGACGCGGGTGGAGATAGGCGGCGGGCGGCGCCTCGACCCGGAGGAGATCATGCACCGATCGGTTCCCGTACCGCCGAGGCGGTACACCGACATTCCTCTTCCTCCATACCGCTACCGGCCCGGCGCGTCCCCCCATCCGGTCACCGACCCGGGGGGGCACATGTACCCCCACCGCGAAGACGACCCCTCGGAAGCGGTCTTTCATCTTCCCCGGGATTGGCGGGAGTGCCGCGAATACCTGTACGGCGTCGACCTCTTCAACGCCGGGTTCTACTGGGAAGCCCACGAGTCGTGGGAGTCGGCGTGGAAGATCCTCGGGCGGGCCTCCTTGGCCGGTCATTTTCTGCAGGGCCTGATCCAGACCGCCGCCGCCCTCGTCAAACGCAGGGAGGGGAACGAAAGCGGGGTGGAGAAGCTGATGGCGAGGGCGGAGCGGAACCTGGACGAGATCGGGCCCGCGGTGTACATGGGGGTCGATCTTCCGGACTGGCGGGGGGCGGTCGCAGGCCATCTCTCCGGCGGGACCGAAGAGTATCCCTACATCGTGCTCAACGGATTTCCTGATCCCCCGGATGCCCCCGGCGGCAACGATCTGAGGAACAGAGAGTAACGAGGTGTTCTACAACCAGTTGCGCTTTTGCCCTCGTGGAAAAACGGACCCGGGGGCGGATCGCTCCGCCCCGAGCATTTTCGAAACTCTCGCCGGCGGGCCCTTAGAACAACAAAAGGGGAAGTGAACCCAACAAGAGTTCACTCCCCCGTCTGAGGAAAACAACCATGTTCTGATGATACTATTTCATCAGAACGAGCTTCCTCGTCTCCGAGAATGCGCCGGCCCTCATCCGGGCGAAGTAAATCCCCGAGGTTGCTCCCTCGCCTGCGCCGTTACGCCCCTGCCAGGTCGCCGAGAACTCCCCGGCCGGGAAGACGTCGTCGATCAAAACGTCGACGAGCCGCCCCGAGACATCGTACACGGCGATGCGGACTCGTTCTGCCCGCGGGATCCCGAAGCTCATCGTCGTCGTCGGATTGAACGGATTGGGCGCCGCCGGGCCGAGGAAGGCCGCCGCGGGAACCGAGGGAACCGGCCCGTCCACGCCGATGACCGCTTCGCAGCCGACACTGTCCGCGCCGATCAGGCCGCAGCCCGCGGGGGAGTTATCCGGGGCGCAGGGGGACTCCGGTTCAATCGTGAGTTCTCCGGCCGCGGCATCGCAGAAGAGAGGATCTTCCGAGAAGTTCCCGTTCACGCCGAACTGGGAGGCGACGCACCCGGTCCAGTCGCCCCCGGTGTTCCCGCAAATGTCCGTGCACGTGAGCGTCGCCGAGGATGTGCCGTCACAGTAGACGCCCGCGCCGGCGGCGCTGAAGGAGATGATCGTGTTCTCCACTGTGACGTCCGACGTTCCGGTCGCACAGACGCCCCCAGCGTCGGCGCCTCCGTTTCCATGAAACGTACATGACTCGAACTGGGCGTCGGCCGAGGTGTTGCAGTACACACCCCCCCCGCCGGTGCTCGTCGTGTTCTCCCGGAAGATGCACCTCACGAACCGGGCGGTCCCGGCGTACTTGCAGAATACGGCGCCGCCGAAGCCGTCCGCGTCGTTCCCAACGAACTCGCAATCCTCGAACAGAGGGGAGCCCTCTCGAACGTAAGCGCCGCCCCCGTCATGCCCCGAACCCGGCGTGCCCGCCGCGTTCCCCACGATCGCGCAGTTCCGGAAGACCGGCGACGCGTACTGAATGTAAAGCCCCCCGCCGTGGGAGGTTGGATAGCCGGCCGTCAGGGTGAACCCGTCGACCACGCAAGTCTCGTCCACGTAAGACGCGGCCATGACCCGGCCGAGTTCTCCGGCGTCGATCGTCACCGATTCGGCGCTCCGCCCCTCGCTCCGGAGATACACACCCGCCTCGAGGGCGAGATTGTACTCATGGTAGGTACCGGCCGCGACCTCGACCGTGTCGCCGAACGCCGCCGAGTCGATCCCCGCCGCGATGGTCGGCGCGTCCGCCGGGACGTGCCAGACCCGGGGGACCGGAATCCGGAACTTCGTCACATAGGAGGCCGCAGCGCTATCGGTTGCAGCGGTGGAGTCGAAAGCACCCGGGGTCGTAGGGAAATCGGGGGAAAGGGTGGCGCCGCAGACCACGACATCGCCGGATGGATCGAGCGCGACGGCCTCTCCATAGTCATCATTCGCGCCCCCGAGAAACGTGCTCCATTTGGAGACTGCTCCCCGAGCCGTCCAGTCGGGTGATGACCGCGTCACGGTTTCCGTTGTGCGAAGCGTCGTAGCCGGTTTCGGTGGTCGGGAAATCGATCGACTCCGTGTAGCCGCACATGGTCACAGTTCCAGTCGCGTCGACGACGACGTCGGAAAGCCCTTCCCTGTCAGAGCCCCCCACGAACGTCCCCCAGAGGAGGGTCGAGCCATCGGCGGACAGGCGGGCCGCGAAGAGGTCGCGAGGACCACCATTGAAGGTCGTGTCATAAGCGCCGGGGGTCGTCGGAAAGCCATCATATGCCATGCCGGTAACGACCGCGTTCCCCGCTGCGTCCAGGGCCAGCGCCTCCCCGGTGCCCGGCCCGAGACCGGTGCTGTAATTCAGTGTTCCCACCCCCGGGTTCATCTTGGTCATGAAGACGCCGCCGGGCGTCGGGTCAAATGCGCCGGGGGTCATCGGAAAGTCGGTCGAGAGAGTGTAGCCGGTCACCACCGCCCGTTGGTCCGTTCCTACCTGGATGTCTCTTCCTTCTTCATCGTCGCTTCCGCCCAGAAAAGTGCTGGCCACGAGAGTCGAAAGGTCTCCGGTGAGCCGGGTCACGAAGGCATCCCAAACCCCGTTGAACGTCATGTCATAGCCCAAGTACACGGGATAGAGGGAGCTGTTCGTCGTGCCGGTCACATAGATGTTTCCCACGGCGTTCTGTGCGATCCCATACGGCCATTCCCCGCCCGTGTTCCCGATGTAGGTCGAGGCCTCCAGGGTAGAGCCGGAGGGGCCGAGACGGGCGAGGAAGACATCACCGGCCCCTCCGTAGGTGGGATCCCAAGAACTGGCGAGCATCGGGAAGTCGCTGGAAAACGTGCTGCCTGCCACGTAGACCTGTCCGGTCGGCGTGAGAAGGAGCAGATGGCTGCCGTACATGTCTTCATCCCCACTCCCCCCCAAGAACGTCGACCAGATCAGACTGCTCCCCGTCGGATCCATCTTCGAAACAAACAGGTCCATCCAGCCACCGATCGTCGAGTCGTAGGCCCCCGGCGTCGTCGGAAAACCGACATCGAAAGTGGTGCCCATGAGCACGATGTTGCCGGAAGCGTCGGGGACGACCCCGGATGCGCCTCCGGGGCTGCTGATAAACGTGCTCCAGATCATCGAGGACGGGTTGTCGCGCTCTCCCGAATCGGCCGTCTTCCGCAGATCCAGGTTCCCCCAGACGATTCTCCCCTCGCCCCCCGCGGCCGCCGGCCGGATCTCCGCGAGGCTGCCGAATCCCGTTTCGACCGTAACCGATCCCTCCTCGCTCGCCACGACACGATCCGCGCCTTCGTACAGGAACCGGATCTCTTCCGTGCCGCCCGCCCCGCGGATACGATAACGAAGCCCGCCGTTCTCGAGGCGGAACAAGAGATCGACCCCCGGCCGAACGTCCCGGTACGCCACCTCCTCGAACCAGGGCACGTCCGAATGCCAGCGGGACGGGTCGTTTCCCAGGATGTAATGGTGAAGACCCGGAAGCTCGCCCGTCGCCTCCACCGCCCCCGAGCCATCCGCCCCCTCGAAACGGACCCATACCGAGCAGCCCGCCCTCGGCGGGAGATTCCGGGACTCCTCCTTGATCCCGTGCTCCGGGGCCGGCCGGGTCATCGGCTTCTTCAAGTCGATCACCAGGGCATCGGCCGTCAGATAGACGGCGCCCCGGTTCCCCATGGCGTAATAGAGGACCTTCTCGTCGAGCTGTCCTTCGTTCCGGAGAAAACCGTTGGGTTGAGCAAAGGCGTTATTAGTGATCGCGAAAATCAGGACGAGCAGAAGAACACGGGGGGATCGCATCTTCTTCTCCTTGCGATGGATATTGTGAACTCCACCGGGGATCTTCTCGATCAATGTATGGCAAGAGGTGAATTGATAAACAGTATACCAGAAACATCTTCACAGGAAAAGTCCGAATCTCTTCCGGGTACTTCGGGGCGCAGGCGGAGTTCCCCGGCTTCGAGGCGTGCGGTGGGAGGCGATTCGGCTTCGTGGCGACGCAAGGGCGGGAGGAGGCTCTTTCCCCCCGGAGCGGGATCTCTATCCTTCCTCGATCATCCGGACCAATTCGGCCACATCGTTGGTCGGGAGGGAGCAGGCGTGGTTCCGGCAGACGTAGGCCGCGGCGCGGCCGTTCATGGGATCCTGCTCGGCGAGGAAGGGGGCGGGGTTGGCGAGCGAGTCGCCCCCCGCGCCGCCGGGCCGGAGCAGAAGGACGCCGTTCGGCAGGTATCGTTCGCGGACGGCACGAATCATGGCCTCGGTGTCCGGGCGGCCCGGATCTCCGGCGACCACGATCTCGACGGTCGGGCCGACCGCGAAGTCGAGGGCGCCGAGCATCCACGCGTACCCGGCGGGCGCCCGGGTGATGTCCCCCGAGAACGCATCGATCACGGCCCGTCCCCGCCGCGACATCTCGGGATCGCCGGTCAGGTCGCCGAGACGGAGAAGGGCGAGGGCCGCCGCCGAGTTCCCCGACGGGATCGCGCCGTCGTAGGCCTCTTTCGTCCGCACGATCAGCTCCTCCCCGTCTTCCGCCTGGAAGAAGAATCCCTGTCCGGTATCATCCCAGAACAGGTCCATCATGGTTTTCGCGAGGTCCGCGGCCTCCGAGAGGTAGGCGGGATCGAAGGTCGCCTCGTACAGGTCGACGAGCGCCTGGAGGTAGAAGGCGTAGTCGTCGATGTAGGCGGGAATCGCCCCCTCGCCCAGCCGGTACCGGCGGAGAAGGCGGCCCTTACCGTCCTTTATGTCTTCCCGGATGAACGCCGCCCCCTTCTCCGCGGCGATCCGGTACTCGTCGTCGCCGAGAGTTTGGGCCGCCCGTGCGAGGGCCGAGATCATGAGGGCGTTCCACCCGGTGAGGATCTTGTCGTCCCGGAGGGGCGGGACACGCTTCGACCGCGCCTTCCGGAGCTCCTCTCGCGCTTCTTCCATCTCCCGGGCGAAGGCCGCCGGATCCTCCCCGCGATCCGCGGCGATTTCGTCCAGCGGGTTCCGCAGATGGAGAATCGACGCCCCTTTCTCGAAGTTGCCCCGCGCGGTCACGTCGTAGATCTCGTTGAAGAGGGCGCCCCGCTTCTGTCCCAGAACGGCGGTCACCTCCTCCGGCCGCCAGACGTAGAACTTCCCCTCCTCCCCCTCCGAGTCGGCGTCTTCGGCGGAGAAGAACCCACCCTTCTCGTGGGTCATGTCCCGTAGGACATAACGAAAGATCGCCCGGGCCGTATCCGCGTACCGCTCCTCCCCGGTCGCCCGGTACGCCTCGACGTAGGCGATGCCGAGCATCGCCTGGTCGTAGAGCATCTTCTCGAAGTGGGGGACGAGCCACTGCCGGTCCGTCGAGTAGCGGTGGAACCCGCCCCCCAGATGATCGGCGATCCCGCCGAGGGCCATCTTCTCCAGCGTCTTCTCCGCGATGGCGAGCGACTCGCCGTCTCCCGTGCGGGCGTGGTATCGGAGCAGGAAGACGAGGTTGTGGGGGGCGGGGAACTTCGGGGCGTCTCCGAATCCCCCGTGGGTCCGGTCGAACCGGCCCGCGAACGCCTCCGCCGCGCCGGCGAGTGTCTCCGTCCCGAGGTCGGCGCCGGGACGGCGCGACGTCGATGCCCGGAGGCGGTCCGCGATCTCGCTTCCGCGCGCGAGAAGGGAGGGGCGGTCCGTGGTCCACGCGTCGTGTATGCGCCCGAGGATCGTGGCGAAGCCGGGCCTACCGAGGTTGTCCTCCGGAGGAAAGTAGGTTCCCGTGAAGAAGGGCTTGCCGTCGGCCGTGAGAAACGCCGACAGAGGCCACCCACCCCGTCCCTGGGAGACCATGACCGCCGCCATGTAGACATTGTCGATGTCCGGTCGCTCTTCCAGATCCACCTTGATGCAGACATAATGCTCGTTCATGATCGCCGCGATCGAATCGCTCTCGAAGGACTCCCGCTCCATCACATGGCACCAGTGGCAGGTCGAATAGCCGATGGAGAGGAAGACCGGCTTGTCTTCCGCCCGGGCCTTCGCGAAAGCCGCCTCGCCCCACGGATACCAGTCGACCGGGTTCCCCGCGTGTTGAAGGAGATAGGGGCTCTTTTCGAAGACGAGACGGTTCCACTTCGGCCCGCCGTCTTCGGGGAGCTTCGCGAGCTCCGCCGCCGAGGGGATCGAAGGGCGTCCGGTGTGCTCCCCCTCCGCTTCCCCCGCGCCGGCGCATCCGAGGAAGGGGGCCGCGGCGAGGGCGAGAATGACCGTACAGAATCCGGAGAATCCAGGAAGGCGCATCGGTTTCCACTTTCTCGGGTGCGGGCTTTTTTGGGGGGTCTCGTTCCTTAAAGATAAGAAACGAGCGGGCTTTCGGCACGCCGTAGAATTGGGAAATAGCCAGAGAAGATTGGGGGAAGATTGGAACTCACTTCAAAACCCCTTTCGTCGCGAGGGCGAGCGAAGGGCCGGAAAGCGAGGATCGAGGGCGAGAATGCCCGGAAGCGGCCATGGACGGGCCGCCCAGGACATTTTCGCCCGAGGACGAAGCCGGTCGTCCCTGCAGCCGCCAGCAGCAGGAAGGGGTTTTGAAACGAGTTCTACGCGTATGGCCGTGGGTCGATCTCCTTCCAGGCGCCCGGGGTCACGGTCTCGTCAGGGTCACCCGCGCGAACGACGTTCGTCCGCTCTCTCTTTCGACGTCGATGAGCCAAGTCCAGGCATCCTCGTCCCGCACGTATCGAAAGGTGTTACGGATGACGCTTCCCGTGCCGTCGTCGAATACGAAAGGAATCTCGTCGTCGCTCCGCGCGCCGTAGCCGATCGGACCTCCAAGCCCCCCCCCACCCGTGCAGTCGAGCCAGAGGCAGGCATACCGGTTCGACGGCTCGTCCCATCCGATGATGACGATCGCCTCGTACTCCGGAGCACCCTGCTCGTCCTTTTCCCGCGAAATGTCGGAAAGGCGGAGATAGTAATGGCCGAGCACCCACTCGGCGACGACGTCGTGGGTCGTCTCCTCTCCCGCGATCATTCCCGTCATGACCCACGCCCCCGCCAGCCGATCCAGCAGATCGTCCCGAAACCCCGGCGGCTCCGCCCCGGCCGATACGAACATCACCGAGGCGATCACAAGCACGAGCATCACGATTCTCATTCCGGTCATCCTCCTGGGTCGGCGCTCCTCACTCCGGTCGATGAGCGGGAGGTCAGTTCTCCATTCTGATCGTCGCGAGCCGGATCATCGAGTCCCGGTCCCGCTTACTGCGAACCTCCCTGCGGACGGCCCGGCCGTTCATCGAACCACCGGTTGACTTCGGAATAGGAGATGGTCGAATCCGACATCCGCCGGTAGGTTCCCTCGCTCAACAGTTCCCGCGCGATCTCCTTCAGGCGGCTTAGGACCGCCCTCATCGGTCTCGGGCCGACGCTGACCCGCGCGACTCCCAGATCCTGGAGCTCAGCGATGGATGGCGTCGTCGCCCCTGCGATGATGTTGACCGGGCCGGCGATCTCTGTCACGAGAAGGGCGATGGCCTTCTTGTCGAGGTTGCCCAGGTCCGGGACGAACACACAGTCGGCGCCCGCCTCCATGTAGGTGTTTCCCCGATCGATCGATTGGCGGAGCCCCTTCGAGGGGTCCTCGATCACCATGAACGCGTCCGTTCTCGCGTTGATCACGAGATGGACCCCGTCGGCGGCCCCCGAGTTCCGCATGGCCCGGATTCGCTCTTGTTGGAGAATCGTGTCGAAGAGTGGGGCCGCCGGATCCTCCGAACCGTCCTCGAGATTCACCCCGACGGCTCCCGCGTCCCAAGCGGCGCGGGCCGCCTTCGCGGCGCCCTCGACGGACGAGTCATAGGCGGCCTCGATATCGGCGCTCACGGGAAGTGCGGTGTGGGTCGCGATCCGGCGAACGACCTCCAGGTTCTCGGCCAGGCTCATTCTCTGGCCGTCCGCATAGCCGAGCGTCGCCGCGATCCCCGCGCTCGTCGTGCCGATCGCCCGGCATCTTTCGAGCTCGAAGATCTTCGCGCTCACCACGTCCCACACGTTGGGAAGGATCAGGACCTCCGGGGCATGGTGAAGCGCGAGGAAGTCGGAAGCCTTCCGCTTTTGTCGCTCTTCGTTCTCTGTCATCGTCGTCCCTCCGGCAGGCCTGTATCAGGGTACCAGACAAGGGTGGTAATAGGGTATCGGGTACCGTATTTCCCGCCACTCAGGACGAACGGGGGGCATGATTCCGGCGGGGCGGGGGGTCGGGGGAGGGAGGGGACCGGGGTAGGCTGGGACGCTCGTCGTGCTGCGAGAACAAATCCTCCCATTCTCCGGGCGCGCGCAATCTGCGGTGCGCAGATCTTCCATGAGCTCCCCGGATATGCCCCGGCCCCTCCCGATACCGATCCCCCGTCCCGCCATGAAAAACAAGCCGGCGACTGTCCCTGGCTACCGCCACGGGCGGGTGGCCGGGGTGTTGGGCGGGGGGATGAAGCGGCGAGTTGCCGGGAGCGCCGGTGAGTTCCAAGCCGGCCACCATCAGATCGAGTAGGCGCGGACGGCTTGTCTGAGCCGCCATCCCCCCACCCACGCCCCGGACAGGACCTGCCCGTGCGATCCCCGGTTCATCCCCTTCGACGAGCTCAGGACAGGCTTCGATACACCGCCTCACTGCGTTCGGCGGCACTCAGGACGAACGGGGAATTGGGATTTCCTGGGTATCCGCCCCGCCCACCCCCCCTTGCGCTCTCCCCTCCCTGTGTTACTATTCCGAAGGGCCGGCGGCGGGACGGGCCGCCCCCGCATGAAAGAGACAACCCCCGTATTTCGACTTCGTTGCGGGCCCTCCCCCCGGCCCGGGACGGACAGAGCACCCGATCAATCTTCGCGACCCAGGGGATGGATGAACATGGCTGATCCTCTTTCGATCAAGGGAATCCACCACGTCGAGCTGTACGTCGGAAACGCACTCCAAGCGGCCTACTACTATTGGAAGGCTTACGGCTTCGATCAGATCGCCTACCTCGGCCCCGAGACGGGCCACCGGGACCGCGCCTCCTACGCCCTCCGCCAGGGGGACGTCAACCTCGTCTTCAGCGCCCCCATGAACCACGAAAACTCCATGAACATCTTCCACCTCCTTCACGGCGACAGCGTCAAAGACGTCTGTTTCGAGGTGGACGATGTCGACGCCCTCTTCACCGAAGTCGTGAAGCGGGGCGCGTCCCCCCTCGTCCACCCGATGGACGTCACCGACGACAACGGTACGGTGCGGCGCGCCTCCGTACGCACTTACGGCGACACCATCCACTCGATCCTCTCGAAGAAGAACTACGACGGACCATTCCTCCCCGGCTTCGAGGCGCGGGAACGCAAGGGGAAAGCCACCGGGCTCCTGACCGTCGACCACGTGGTCGGCAACGTCGAGATCAAACAGATGGACCACTGGGCCGAGTTCTACATCCAGACCTTCGGCTTCCACCAGCTCATGTCCTTCGACGACAAGGACATCTCCACCGAGTTCACCGCCCTCCGGAGCAAGGTCGTCGCGAACCCGAACCGGGTCATCAAGATGCCGATCAACGAGCCGGCGAAGGGGCTTCGCAAAAGCCAGATCCAGGAGTACATCGACTTCCACGTCACCGCGGGGGTGCAGCACATCGCCCTTCTCACCGGCGACATCATCTCGACCATCACGAGGCTCCGGGAGAACGGCGTCGAGTTCCTCGACGTGCCCTCCACATATTATGAAGACGTGTGGGACCGGGTCGGAGAGATCAAAGAAGACAAGAAGAAGATCGAGGAGCTGAAAATCCTGATCGATCGGGACGAGAACGGCTACCTCCTGCAACTTTTCACCAGGCCCGTGGAGGACCGCCCCACGCTCTTCCTCGAATTCATCCAGCGCCGCGGCTGCCAGAGCTTCGGCAAGGGGAACTTCAAGGCCCTCTTCGAGGCGATCGAGCGGGAGCAGGCGCGCCGGGGCAATCTGTAGGGCCTTTCCCGCGCGCGGAGGTGAAACCACCATGCCCTTCTACTGCAAACTGGGAAGCCTCCCCCACAAGCGCCACACCGCCTTCAAGAAGGAGGGCGGCGGCATTCACTACGAACATCTGATGGGGAACCTCGGCTTTGGCGGCCTCCAGTCTCTCCTCTACACGCTCAACCTCCCGACCGCGGTGAAGAATACCGAGAAGATCCGGGACCTCCGCTGGGAACGGGATCCGGACCCGACGCTCCGGATGAGGCACTTCCGCACTCACCGCCTCCCGGCGCCCGGCCCGAGCCCGGTCCTCGACCGGGAGCCGCTCCTCTACAACACCCACGTCGCGATCTCCCTCGCCATGCCGGGGGAGGACGACGACTTCTACTACCGGAACGCCCAGGGGGACGAGATCGTCTACGTCACCGAAGGGGGGGGCGTCCTCGAGTCCCAGTTCGGGCCGATCTGTTTCCGCGCCGGGGACTACCTCGTCATTCCCCGGGGTATCATCCACCGCTACCGGCTCGGCAGGAAGAAGGCGATCTTCCTCGTCGTCGAAAGCGCCGGTCACGTGCGGACGCCCCGCCGCTACCGAAACGAGCACGGCCAGCTTCTCGAGCACAGCCCGTTCTGCGAGCGGGATATCCGGCCTCCCGAGCGGCTCGACACTTTCGACGAGAGGGGCGATTTCCCGATCGTCGTGAAGAAGGAGAACATGCTCCATCGCGTCATTCTCGATCACCACCCCTTCGACACGGTCGGATGGGACGGGTATTACTACCCCTGGGCGATGAGCATCCACGACTTCGAGCCGATCACGGGGCGCATCCACCAACCGCCGCCGGTCCACCAGACTTTCGAGGGGGACCGGTGGGTGCTCTGCTCCTTCGTCCCCCGCCTCTTCGACTACCACCCGGAGTCGATTCCGGCGCCCTACGTCCATTCGAACGTCATGTCCGACGAGGTCCTCTACTACTGCAACGACTCGTTCATGAGCCGGAAGGGAATCGAGCGCGGATCGATTACCCTTCACCCGGACGGGCTGCCCCACGGACCGCAACCGGGCAAGACCGAGGAGTCGATCGGCAAGAAGGAGACGAAGGAGCTGGCGGTCATGATCGACACTTTCGATCCCCTGATCGTGGCGAAGGCGGCCCTCGCCTGTGAAGACGCCGGCTACGGCCGGTCGTGGATCGAGTAGGGGGGGGCGGGCCGGTGCACGAATCGTTCCGCGCTTTCATGGCGGGCCTGATCGACTACGCCGGGCTCTTCCCGCCCACCGCCCTCGACCCGGACCGGGCGATCCGGAATTACGCCCGGTACCGCGCCGGAAGAGACGCGTGGATCCTCGGCCGGTTCATCACGTCCGCCCGGGGGCTCGCCGATCTCGCCCCCTATCACGACGAGCTCTTTGCCGCCGAAGGGGAACCGTACCGTTTCTCCGTGCTCGCCGGGTTCGGCGACGACGAGGAGGAGGCCCTCGCCGCTCTCGAGGTGGACGCCCGGGCCATGGCCGCCTTCCGGGAGAGACACGGCGCGCGGGTCCGCATCGACGCCATCGAGACGAAGCTCCCCGAGGAGGCGGAGGCCCTCGGCTCGCCGGGCGGCGTCGCCGAGTACCTTCGGCGCTTCGCCGCCCCCCTCGAAAGAGGGGGGAACCCCGTGCCCGATGTCTGGGTCGAGGTGCCCGCCCCGCGGCGCTGGCTCGTCTCGGCACGGGCCGCGATCGAAGGTATCGGGAAGATCGCCGGCGAGGGGGGACCGCGGTTCGGCTTCAAGCTGCGATGCGGCGGCGGCGATCTCTCCGCCTTCCCCGGCACGGGCACGGCCGCCTTCGCCATCGCCGCCTGCCGGGACGGGGCCGTTCCCATGAAGTGGACCGCCGGGCTCCATCACCCCGTGCGCCGCCGGGACGCCGGGCTGGAAGTCATGAGCCACGGCTTCCTGAACATGTTCGGCGCGGCGATTCTCGCCCGCGCCCACTCGTGGACCCCGGAGAAGATCGAAGCATGCCTCGCCGACGAAGAGCCCGGCCACTTCACCTTCGACGGCGACTCCTTCTCGTGGAAGAAAGATTCGGTTCCGGCGGCGGAGATCGCCCGGGCCCGTGGGGAGTTCGCCACCGGCTACGGCAGCTGCTCCTTCGACGAGCCCCGGGAGGATCTCGCCGCGCTCGGTTGGATGGAACCGGTCGACGACACGACATAAGAGGAACGACATGGATACGACCACGGACCCGAAGATCCGATCGTTCATCTCGGCGGACAAAGAATCGCACTTCCCCATTCAGAACATCCCCTTCGGGGTCTTCCGCCGGAAGCAGGGGGGGGCGGTGCGCGCCGGCACCCGGGTGGGCGATACGGTCGTCGATCTCGCCGCCCTCGCCGACGCCGGGATCTTCGACAGGGCCGCGGGCGACCTCCGGGGGGCCTTCGCCGCACCGACGCTGAACCGCTTCCTCGCCCTCGGCCGCCCGGCGTGGCGGGAGGCCCGGGAGATCTTGTCGCGGGTCCTGCGCGACGACGATCCGTCGGTCCGGGACGACGAGAAGCTGCGGAAGGGGGCCCTCCTCGGGCCAGGCGACGTCGAGATGATCCTCCCCGTCGACATCGGCGACTACACCGATTTTTACTCGTCCAGGGAGCACGCTACGAACGTGGGCACCATGTTTCGGGGGAAAGAGAACGCCCTCATGCCGAACTGGGTTCACATTCCCATCGCCTATCACGGCCGGGCGAGCTCGGTGGTCGTGGACGGCACGCCGGTTCGGCGCCCCCGGGGACAGACGAAGCCCGCCGACGCCGACGCGCCGGCGTACGGGCCGTGCCGGCTCCTCGACTTCGAACTGGAGACGGCGTTCTTCGTCGGCGGCCCCCCCAACCCGATCGGCGAACCGCTCTCCACCGCCGAGGCGCGGGAGCGGATCTTCGGCGTGGTCCTCATGAACGACTGGTCCGCCCGGGACATCCAGGCGTGGGAGTACCAGCCCCTCGGCCCCTTCACCGCGAAGAACTTCGCCACGTCCGTTTCCCCCTGGATCGTCACCCTCGACGCCCTCGAGCCCTTCCGCTGCCCCGGCCCGAAGCAGGACCCGGAGCCGCTCCCCTATCTGCGATCGGGGGAGGACTGCGGTTACGACGTCCGGCTGGAAGTATTCCTTCGGGGCGAGTCGATGGAGGAACCCCACCGGATCTGCAACAGCAACTTCAAGCACCTCTACTGGAGCATGTGCCAGCAGCTCGCCCACCACACGGTGACCGGCTGCAACATCCGCGCCGGCGACCTGATGGGGTCGGGCACGATCAGCGCCCCCGACGAGGGGGGCTACGGCAGCCTTCTCGAGCTCACCTGGCGGGGGACGAAGACGATCGTCTTCCCGAACGGTGAGGAGTGCACTTTTCTCCGGGACGGCGACACGGTGACCATGACCGGATGGTGCCAGGGAGACGGCTACAAGATCGGCTTCGGCGAGGTCCGGGGGAAGATCCTCCCCGCGCACACCGATTGAGAATATGAACGAGATCCTCTGGCGCCCCACGGAAGAGCGTATCGCCGCGGCGAAGGTGACCGCCTTTCGCCGGAGGGTGAACGAGGAACTCGGCCTCGACCTCCGCAACCACCACGATCTCCGGCGTTGGTCCGTCCTCGACCGCCCCCGGTTCTGGGAGGCGGTGTGGCGGTTCACCGCGATCCGTGCGTCCCGGCTGTGGGACGAGGTGCTCGCGCCCGGGGAGACCATGCGGGACGACCGCTGGTTCCCGGGGGCCCGACTCAATTTCGCCGAGAACCTCCTCGAAGCGGGCGGCGCCGCCGCCGAAGCGGTCGTCTTTCGCGGCGAGGGAGGCCGGGAGCGGCGGCTCACGTTCGGGGAACTCCGGGCGGAGACCGGACGACTCGCCCGCGCCCTTCGCGGAGCCGGCGTCGGAGAAGGGGACCGGGTGGCCGGCTTTCTCCCGAACATACCCGAGGCGGTCATCGGCATGCTCGCCACCGCGAGTCTCGGCGCGGTCTGGACGAGCAGCTCCCCCGACTTCGGCATCCGGGGTGTCCTCGACCGGTTCGGCCAGGTGGCCCCCAAGGTGCTCCTCACGGCGGACGGCCAGATCTACAACGGAACGAAGAGCGATTCGATCTCGAAAGTGTGTGCCATTCTCGGCGATCTCCCTTCCGTCGAGCGGGTCGTGATCGTTCCCTTCGTCGACGAGAAGCCGGACATGGGGCCCGTCAGAGGCAGCGTCTTCTGGGACGAGTTCGTCGGCGGCCACGGCGGGAGCGTCCCCGAGTTCGCGCAGCTCCCCTTCGACCACCCCCTCTGCATCATGTACTCGTCCGGCACGACGGGGCTTCCGAAGTGCATGGTCCATTCCGCCGGCGGCACGCTGATTCAGCACCGGAAGGAGCACGTCCTTCACGGCGATCTCGGGAAGGCGGACCGTCTCTTCTACTTCACGACATCTGGTTGGATGATGTGGAACTGGCTCGTCAGCGCCCTCGCCTCCGGGACGGCGATCATGCTCTACGACGGCTCCCCCCTCCGGCCGGAGCCCGTGCTCTGGGACTTCGCGGCCCGCGAGAGATTCACCGCCTTCGGGACGAGCGCGAAGTACATCGCCGCCATGGAAAAAATCGGGCTCCGCCCCGGGGAGACCCACGATCTCGAAGCACTGACCTCGATTCTCTCCACAGGTTCCCCTTTGGCCCCCGAATCGTTCGACTACGTCTACCGGGAGATCAAGAGCGACGTGCGGCTCTCGTCGATCTCGGGGGGCACGGACATCATCTCCTGCTTCGCCCTCGGCAGCCCCGTGCTCCCCGTGCGGCGGGGGGAGCTGCAGTGCCGGGGACTGGGCATGGACGTCCGAGTCTTCGACGACGCCGGGTGCTCCGTGGAAGGGGAGAAGGGGGAGCTCGTCTGCGCGTCGTCGTTCCCCTCCATGCCGACGGCGTTCTGGAGCGATCCGGATGGGGAGAAGTACCGCCGTGCCTACTTCGACCGGTTCGAAAACGTGTGGGCCCACGGCGACTACGCGGAGATCACGGAATCGGGAGGCATGGTCATCCACGGCCGGAGCGATGCGGTGCTGAACCCGGGGGGTGTCCGCATCGGCACGGCCGAGATCTACCGCGTGGTGGAGCGGTTCGACGAAGTGGTGGAGGCGCTCGCCGCCCCTCAGGAGTGGAAAGAGGACGTCCGGGTGGTCCTCTTCCTCCGCCTCAAGGAGGGGGTCGCCCTGGACGGCGCCTTGATGAAGCGCATCCGCGACGAGATCCGCCGGGAGGCTTCGCCCCGCCACGTGCCCGCGAAGATCATCGCCGTCGCCGCCATCCCGCGCACGATCTCGGGGAAGATCACGGAGGTCGCCGTGCGGGAGACGATCCACGGCCGGCCGGTGAAGAACGCCGACGCCCTCGCGAACCCGGAGGCCCTCGAAGCATACCGGGATCTCCCGGAACTTCGGGAGGAGTAGTCCGGCCATCTCCTTGTCCACCAACGCGTTGTCGGCGCGGGTCCCGGGGAACCTTTCCATCCTCCGGGGTTGTAATCCCTGTCCGGTCGGCGGAACTTGCCGCACGGCGAGGAGTTCCCCCGGATGCCCGAAATCGGTCCCGATTTTTCTTTTGCCGGGAAACCGAAGATAGGGCAGATTGAAGATAGAGGATGATGAATGGCCGGGTATCGCACCCCCAAGCCCACGAGAAGAACGGTAGGCGCGACGAGGAATCGGCGCGCCTTTTTGCGTCCGTCCCTCTCCGGAAGCCCGGCCGGCAATTAGAGGAGGGTCTCGAATGCATCTGCAGGTGAACGGCTTGAACATCACCCTGACCGACAACCTCCTGGATCATGTGGACAAGCGATTCCGGTTCGCCCTCGACCGGCTCGAACCGATGGTCGGACGGATCTCGGTTCGGCTCGCCGACGCGAACGGCCCGCGGGGCGGGTTCGACAAAGAGTGCAAGGTGCTGGTCACGATGAGGAACGGCGACACCCTCGTCCTTCACGAGAAGGGCGAAGAAATGATGAACGTCATCGACCGAGCTTCGGACAAGACGAAAAGATTGATCAACAAGAAGATCGACAAGAAGAGGACGAAGCGGCGCAAAGACGCGCACGCTGCCACGGGCACGAACGGCCTGCCCGGGGAAGAAGAGGAAGAGGAAAACTCCGAGGAGTAGGGGACGGCCCTCCGTCTTCTTCGTTGCGCATTTCGAACGCGTGTCCCGCCGTGCCGAAAGGTGCGGCGGGATTTTCCGTGTTGGGTGTTGGGGGAGTGAGCGCGGGACAAGGAAGCCGGGTTCATCGCTGTCGGGCTGCATTGGACTGACGATTGCAGTATTTCGACGCGGTCGTTCCAGGCCGTAGGTGTATAGACCAAGGAAGACTCACTCTTCGGGCTCCGCACGCACCGCCTTCACGAACACGCGGACCTTTTCATGGGGCAGGGAGATCTCGATCGTTTCGGGCGCCGCAAAGCGCCCGTCGGAGGCGAGGAGTTCGATCGCCGCGGACCCGCTCTCGGGGCCCTTGAAGAGGAAGACCGACCCCTCCGGGGCGAGGAGGTCGTGATAGGCGCGGAGGATCTTCCGGTCCGTGGCCATGCCGCGGCTCACCACGAGATCGAAGGAATGGGGGGGCGCGGCATCTTCGCCCCGGCCTTCCAGGACCACCGCGTTTTCGACGGGAAGCCCTTCCACGACGGTACGGAGGAAGTGGGCCTTCTTGTGCCGCGACTCGAGAAGGGTGACCCTGAGGTCCGGGCGGAGGAGGGACCAGGTGACGCCGACGACGCCGGCGCCGGCGCCGAAGTCGAGCACCCGCGCCCCCGGCGGCGGGCCGGCGAAGAGGAGGGCGCTCCGGGCGTCGGCGAAATGCTTGTCCGCGAGGGAGCGGGGCCCGAGGTCCGCCTTCGAGACGAGGGCGAGCCGGACGCCTTTGTTCAGGATCATGACGGTGAACCGCTCGAGGCGATCCGCGGCGTCTTCGCAGGGCGTGAGGCCGAGGGTCGCGGAGCGCTCCACGAACTTCCGGAGCCTGGAGCTCATGTCGCTTCCCGCCTCGTCCGGGCGTGGCGGTCGAGGTGCACGACGAGCAGGGAGATGTCCGCCGGCGTGACTCCGTCGATGCGGGAGGCCCCTCCCACGGTTTCCGGCAGGAAGCGGACGAGCTTCTCGCGCCCCTCACCGGAGAACCCCCGCACCCCGTCATAGCCGAATCCCCGGGGAATGGGCCGATTCTCCATCGATGCGAGGCGTTCGACGATCCGCTCCTGGCGCCTCACGTAACCGTCGTACTTGATCCGCGTCTCCACCTCCCGTCGGACCTCTTCCGGGGGGGGCGCCTCCCCGTTCCGGAGGGGAAGGATGTCCTCGTACACGATCTCCGGCCGCCGGAGGAGCGCGGCGAGCCGGGCGGGCCCGGCGACGGGTTCGCCCCCCCGGGACGAGACGAGCCGGCTCGCGACCTCTCCCGCGACGGCCCTCTGGTCCAGATACTCGATCTCCCGTTTCGCGAGGGTGTCTTTCGTCTTCGCCCGCTCGAGCTCTTCCTCCGGGAGAAGGCCGAGACGCGCGCCGAGAGGGGCGAGGCGGAGATCCGCCGTGTCGTGCCGGAGGAGCAGCCGGTGTTCGGCCCGGGAGGTGAACATGCGGTACGGCTCCGCCGGTTCGCGGGTTACCAGGTCGTCGATCAGGACGCCGATGTACGCTTCGGCGCGGCCGAGAACGATCGGGGCTTCGCCGCCGAGCTTCCGCGCCGCGTTAATCCCCGCCATCAACCCCTGAGCCGCCGCCTCTTCGTAGCCGGACGTGCCGTTCACCTGTCCCGCGAAGTAGAGCCCGCGGACGAGCCTCGTCTCCAGGGAGCGCCGGATCTGGTCGGTGGGGAAGAAGTCGTACTCCACGGCGTAACCGGGCCAAACCATCTCGGCCTCCTCGAGGCCGGGGATGGTCTTCAAGAACCCGAGCTGCACGTCCTCCGGGAGGCTCGTGGAGATGCCGTTCGGATAGACGAGGTCATCGCCCCCCCCCTCGTTCTCGAGGAAGATCTGATGCGCGGGGTGATGGGCGAAGCGGACCACTTTGTCCTCGATGGATGGGCAGTAGCGCGGTCCCACGCCCTCGATTTTCCCCGTGAAGAGGGGGGATCGATCGAGGGCGCCCCGGATCACGTCGTGGGTCTCGCCCGTCGTCCTCGTGATCCAGCAGGAGATCTGGGGGCGTTCGATGCGCGGCGTGCGGAAGGAAAAGGGGACCGGCGGGTCGTCCGGCCTCTGTTCCTCGGTCCGCTCGTAGCGGATGGTCGCGCCCCGGACCCGGGGGGGGGTTCCCGTCTTGAGGCGGGCCGTACGGAAACCGAGGGTGCGAATCTTCCTCGCGAGGCCCTCCGCCGCCGGTTCTCCCCGCCGACCTCCGGCGACTCGCCGGTCCCCCACGTGCATGCACGCGCCGAGAAAGGTGCCGGCCGTGAGAATCACCGCCCCCGCGCCGATCGTCTCTCCCGCCGCCGTGACGGCGCCCGCAATCGCGCCGTTGTCGACGAGCAGGTCGGCGACCTCCCCTTCCTCGAGCGCCAGGTTCGCCTGCTCCCCCACGATCCGGCCCATGTAGGCGGAGTACGCCTCCCGGTCCGCCTGGGCCCGGGGGGCGCGGACCGCCGGTCCCCGGCTCTTGTTCAACATTCTGAAGTGGATGCCCGTGGCGTCGATGGCGAGGGCCATCTCCCCGCCGAGGGCGTCGATCTCCCGGACGAGCTGCCCCTTCGCGAGACCGCCGATGGCGGGATTGCACGACATCCGCGCCACGGCGTTCCGGTCCATGGTGAGCACCAGAACGGAGAGGCCCATCCGCGCCGGCGCCAGCGCCGCCTCGCACCCCGCGTGTCCCGCTCCGATGACGATGATGTCGTACCGTCTCATGGTTTCATTCTAATCCGATAGCGAGGAATGTTCATTGTCTTTGCCGTCCGGCCTCTTGGTTCGGACGATCCCCCGGGTCGAGGGCGGGTCCGTCATGAGGATCGGGAGCGGGCGGGGATCCAGAAAACTCAATTCCGGATGAAAGCCGGCGGAACGGGGGATCGGCATCGGGAGGAGCCGATGAGGATGGCGGCGAAGGAGAACCATTCTCGCAGCCCGAGATCCCGGTTCGCAGTAGAATCCGCACTCGACCCGCGGGATCACTTGCCGAGACAGAAGCGCGAGAAGATCCGGTCGAGCACTTCTTCCCGCGCCCCTTCGCCGGTGATCTCGCCGATGTGGCGGATCGCCTCCCGCAGCTCTTCGGCGAGGAGTTCCCCTTCGTCGATCACGCCCTCGGCCCGCGCGAGCGCGCTCTTCGCTGCGCGGATCGCCTCGAGGTGCCGCACGCTCGTCACGACCCCGTCGCCGAGGGCCTCCACTTCCTTCGCGCCCATCGCCGCGAGCATTGCCTCCCGGAGGCCGTCCATTCCCTCGCCGGTCACGGCGGAGAGAGAGACGAACAAGGTATCGTCCGAAGTTTCGGGGACACAATCCTCGATTCCATGATCGCCGGAGATTCCTGGTCGTTCCTTCTCTTCCCGTGTTTCGCGCCGTCCGACCCGGCCTCTCGGCTGAATGAGGATTTGTGTCCCCGAAACCTCCGGGAGGTCGTCCTTGGCAAGGACGACGATCCGCCTGCGCTCTTCCGTCGACGCGAGAACTTCCCGGTCTTCGCCGGTCATCTCCTCCGAGCGGTCGATGACGACGAGGAGGAGGTCCGCCTCGTCACGACGCCTCCGGGCGCGGCGAATTCCCTCTTCTTCGACGGCGCCGGTCGCCTCCCGCATGCCCGCCGTATCGGAAAAGTGAAAGAGAAGGCCGCCGATCTCCACCTCCCCCTCGATAAGGTCCCGGGTCGTGCCCGGCTCCGGCGACACGATCGCCCGCTCCTCGCCGAGCAGCGCATTGAAGAGGGTCGACTTTCCGCTGTTCGGACGGCCGACGATCGTGACGCGAACCCCTTCGCGCACGAGCCGCCCCTTCTCCCCTTCCGCCCCGAGACGGACGAGTTCGGTCCCGACGCTTTCGACGACGCGCGCCGCGCCCGGCCGGTCGTAGCCCGGCACCTCCTCTTCCGCCGCGAAATCGAGCTCTCCCTCGACTCCGGCGAGGACCTCCACGAGCCCCTCCCGTAGGATGAGGAAGCGCTCCGACAGATCGCCCGAGAGCTGCCGGAGGGCGCTTCGAGCCGCCCCTTCGGTCCGCGCCCGGATCAGGTCCGCCACCGACTCCGCCTGGGCGAGGTCGATCCGGCCGTTCACGAAGGCCCTGCGGGTGAACTCCCCCGGCGCAGCGGGGCGGGCCCCGGCGAGGACCGCCCGGTCGACGATTCGCCGCACCAGGTAAGGGCCGCCGTGACAGGAGATCTCGACGGCGTCCTCTCCCGTATAGGAACGGGGTGCGGCGAAGCGGACGAGGAGAACTTCGTCGATCGCGGTGTCGGCGGTATCCACGATCTCGCCATGGAGCATCTTGCGGGGCTCCGACTCCGAGGGGCGCCCGCCCCCGCGGAAGATCTCGTCGGCGATCCGCGCCGATTCCGGCCCCGAAAGGCGCACCACCGCGAGCGCCCCCGTGCCCGGCGGCGTTGCCTGCGCCACGATCGTGTCTCCGTCACGGTAAAGCATGGTCCGTTCTTCCCCTGCTTCGCCGGTTCCTCCTTCGATACACCGCCTCGCTCCGCTCAGCGGCACTCAGGACGAACGGCTCTGTGCCTCCCGCTTTCCACTTTCTTCGCGCCCTCCGTGTCCTTCGCCGTGAATCTCCGTCCGTCCGGGAGCAGAAGACCACGAAGAGCGTGAAGAGCGAAACGAAAAGGACGGCCGTCACGGGCCGCCCTTCGCGAATCCGAGTCGATTTATCGGTCACGGCCCGGTCAATCATTCCTTCGATGGCGGTCTCCGCCCTGGCCCCGTCCGCCTCCACCGCTTCGGCCAGCGCGGGAACGCCCCCCGCCGCCGCGGTTTCCGCCGGAGCGGCTCGCCGCCGGGCGTCCATCGTCGGAGCGACTGCTGCTCCCTCGCGGACCCCCCTGGCTCGGTGCGACGACGACGCTCTTGTAGAGCCCGTCCCCCACCGTGTACGTGCGGATCTTCGGGTCCCCGGTCAGGGCGAGATGGATCACCCTCCGGTCCGGCGAGTAGAGCGGGTCCGTGCTGACCTCGCGTCCCGACTCCTTCACTCTCTCCGCCATCTGGAGCGCTCTCGACCGGAGCTGGTCGTCCCGGCGTTCCCGGTAGCCCCCCACGTCGACCCGCACCCGTCCCGGCTCGTTCGGGTCCTTGTGGACGATGCGATTCAACAGATGCTCGAGCGCGTGAAGTGTTTCACCGTGTTTTCCGATGAGAAGGCCGTCCCCCTCGAGGGTGATCACTTCCACGTGATAGTCTCCCTCGTCCTTGCGGACCTCCACCCGCGCTCCGATGTCGAGGCGCCTCAGGATTCCCGAGAGGACCTTCTCGATCTTCTCCTCCGTCCCCTGCTGGTGGGTGACCTTCACGCGGATCTTCCGACCGCCGAGAAGCCCGAAGAGCAGTCCTCGTTTCTCCTCGAGAACCTCGACGTGGACCTCGTCGATCCGCACTCCCAGTTTTTTCAGCGCCTGATCCAGCGCTTCCTCGTCGGTGCGTCCCTCACCGATCACGCTTTTCATGATGTCTCCTTCGCCGGTGAGGCGCCGCTTCGTCCGCGCCCCCGGCCCTTGGTGCTCTTGCCGCTTTGTCGGGTCGTCTTCGCGTCGGTAGCCGGCTCGTCCCCCTTGCCGTCTCCTCTGTGGATCAGGTACTGCTGGCCGATCGAGAGCACGTTGTTCACGAACCAGTACAGCACGAGGCCGGACGGCAGCCGGTAAAAGAGAACCGTCATGAAGACGGGCATCATGTAGACCAGCGCTTTCTGCCGCGGGTCTACGGTGGTCATCTTCTGCTGCAGGATCATGGACGCGCCCATGAGGAGCGGCAGAAGGCTCAGGTGCGTTCCCAGGAAGGGGAGGGCGAAGGGCAGGTTGGTCAGAACGTCCGGCCGGGAGAGGTCGTCCATCCAGAGCATGAACGGCGCCCTGCGGAGCCCGATCGTTCTCTGGAGGACCTGGTAGAGGGCGATGAACACCGGCATCTGCAGGAGCATGGGAAGGCATCCGCCGAGGGGGTTTACGCCTTCGCGCTTGTAGAGCGCCATCGTCTCCTTGTTCAGCCGCTGCGCGTCCCCCTTGTACTTCTCCTTGAGGGCGCTGACCTGTCCCTGGATCTTCTGCATGTCCTTCATGGACTTGAAGCTCTTGTGCGTGAGCCGGTAGAAGAGGATCTTCGTGATCAGCGAGATGAGGATGATCACGACGCCGTAGTTCGGCACGTACTTGTAGAGGAAGTTGATCGCCGTGAGCGTGAGGCCCGAGATCGGGCGAATGTAGACCCACCCGAGGTCGATGAGTCCTTCGAGACCGATCCCCTCCCCCTTCAGCAGGTCCATCTCGAGGGGCACGGCATAGATGCCGATCCCGGTCTCGTTCCGCACCGGATCGGGCATGGCGATCCTCATGTCGAGAAAGACCCGCTCTTCCTCGCCCATGCGGTGGATCATCACGTCCGCGTCGGCCCGTTCGTCGGGGGCGAGGGCGATGGCGAAGTACTTGTTCTTCACCGCCGCCCAGCGGGCGCCGGTCCGCTCCACCGGCTCGCCCTCTTTCACCTTCCCCGCTTTGTCGGTGATCGCCTTGCCGGCAGTGAACGTGACGGCGCCCATCTCCCGCTTCTCGTTTTCCGGGTCCCCTTCGGTAAAGGCGATCCCCGGCTCCCACAGGAGGCGGTAGGAGTAGACCTCGGGCGCCGACGGCCCGCGGGAGATCACCTGGTCCACGTCGATCCGATACGAGTCGGCCCGGAACTTGAAGATCCGTTTCACGGTGAGGCCGTTGGCGAGTGTGCGCTCGAGGGTGACCCGCGATTCGGCGTCGGGCCCTTCGGGTCCCCGGAGTCTCACGCGGTCCCGGTCGGCCCGGAAGACCGTCCCCCGGAGATCGATCTCGCCGTCCCGGACCTTGAGGATCAGCCCGAGTCCGCCGGGGCCCTCGTTCGGGACGAGCACTACCGGACCATCCTCCTCCCCCTCGAACTCGACAAGGCGGAGGTCCCGGATTGTCGCCCCCCGGGTGTCGATGGTGAGCGCGTAGAGAGGCGTCTCGACGGGGATCGTCGCCCACTCCACCGGCTCCTCTTCCAGGCCGACCTCCGGGATCGCCCCGAGGACCGGCTCGCCTCCGGGCGGGGGCGTCGGCGAGATCGTTGCACCGGCGTCCGGTCTGGGCACGCCGGCCTCGGGACGGCTCGCCCCCTTCTGGACCATCCCCTCGTCCAAGGGGAGGTTCTCCGGCGGCTTCACGAAGACGATCTGGTACGTGATGATCAGCAGCGTCGAGAGGACGATGGCATAGAGGGCTTTTCGGTCCATTTATTTACCACGCGTCGCGGAGCGTTCGCCCCGGTTCTGCTTTCCGAGAGGAAGGCGCGGCCCGGATGACACCACCCCGGGGAGCCCCGGCAAGGGGCGGGCCCTAGGGGACCGGGTCGTGGCCTCCCTCGTGAAAGGGATGGCAGCGGAGGAGACGCCGGGCGGCCACCCACGCGCCCCGAGCCGACCCGTGGCGTTCCACGGCCTCGAGGGCGTAGGCGGAACAGGAGGGTTCGAACCGGCAGGAAGCGGGAAAGAGAGGGGATACGCAGAAACGATAGGCGCGAATCAGAAGGATCAAGAACGATCTCATGTCGCGGGGCCGTCGCCGGACGCCCCGGATTCGGCGAGGGCCCCGATCTTGGCCATGAGTTCCCTCATCCGATCCGTCACTTCCCCCGAACTCCGGCCCGAGAAATCGCGATTCGCCACGAAGACGAGGTCGATAGGGGCGGGGTTCAGGTCCTTCTTGATCCTTCGAAACGCCTCGCGGAGCAGTCGCTTGATGCGGTTTCGCGTAACCGAATTGCCGATTCTTCGTCCCGCCACAAACGCCGCCCGCGCCGGAATCGGGCCCGCAGGGTCTCGATGGAAATAGTGGACTCGGAAGTCCTCGCCTCGGGCGACCCGGCTCTGGCGGAACAGCCGATCGAAGTCCTTCCTTTGGCGGAGCCTCTCCGACCTGCGCAGCGTTTGGCGTACCTTCCGCTCTTGCAAGAGCTTCACCTACGGAGTGAGCCGTTTTCTCCCCTTAGCCCGGCGACGCGCGAGTACGGCGCGCCCCCCCCGGGTCCTCATGCGGGCCCGGAACCCGTGGTTTCTCTTTTTCCTCTTGTTGCTTGGTTGAAACGTTCTCTTCAAGTCGATTTCCCTCGTCAAGTGCCGAGTCCGGCGACCGTGCCGCCGGACCATTCGAGAAACACTCCCACTTTGGGGGAAAGTCTATGGGGGGGGTGGGGTTGTGTCAAGGGGAATCGCCCCCCCCTCGTTCCTCGGACAAGAGGTTTCGGAGGAAAAGATATCCCCAGGAGAGGCCGCTTCGCGCTTCTTATTATCATTGAATCGGTTAGCCTGTGCAAAAATCCCGGGGGGGCACGGAGAAAAACCTTGATCGCTTCCTTTTTCGCGTGCTACGATGCTCATCGCTCACGGTGATCTCGCGGATCCCGTCCGGGGTGTGGATACAATCCTCATACCGACATCCGTTTTCGACATCTTCGCGCGGATTCCACGCCCACGTGCGCCCCTTCTCGGGTCCGACCGGACGGCGCCCGCCCGATTTCCGGATTCAACTAACTGCTGTGTAAGGAGTTGTTAATTTGTCCACATATGTGGATAAACAGGGGGGTTTTTGTCTCTTCTCCCGGGGTTACCCCCGAGACCTGTGGAAAAGATAGGTTTTCTCTGTGGATAAGCGAGGATAACCCAGGAGTCACCATTCATGTCTCCCTCCGAACTCTGGAATGAAGCGCTGACTGCCATCCGGAAAGCGGTGCCCCCTCAGACTTTCGAGGCCTGGTTCCTCCCCACCCGCTGTGTCTCTTGCTCGGCGGAGGGGGTCCGGATCCAGGTGCCGAACCAGTTTTTCGCGGATTGGCTGAAGGACAATCACCTTTCGCTCATCCGAAGGAGCCTCGGTGAGGCGCTCGGTTCACCTCCGCCGGAGATCGACTTTACCGTCTCCGACGAGCCTCTCCGCAGGCCCAAGCCCGCGGCACGGGATCACGCCGGGAAGACACCCGACCCGGCGGTCCCGGCCCGGGCACCCCGGAATGGGGGACCAAACCCGCGGCTGAACGACCGGTTCACGTTCTCCTCCTTCGTGGTCGGCCGGTCGAACCAGTTCGCCCACGCCGCCGCCCAGGCGGTCGCGGAGAACCCCGCCCAGATCTACAACCCCCTCTTCGTGTACGGCGGAACGGGCCTCGGTAAGACCCACATCATTCAGGCAATCGGCCACCGAGTGGAAGAGAAGAACCGGGGCTACACGGTCCATTACGTCTCGGCCGAGAGCTTCATGAACGAGATGATTCAGTCGATCCAAAACGGATCCACCCTGCACTTCAAGGAGCGCTACCGGAATGTGGACCTTCTTCTGATCGACGATGTCCAGTTCCTCGCGGGGAAGGAGAGCACCCAGGAGGAGTTCTTCCACACTTTCAACGCGCTCTACAACGCCCGGAAGCAGATCGTCCTGACGAGCGACCGCATGCCGAAGGACATCACGAACCTCGAAGAGCGTCTCGTTTCCCGCTTCGAGTGGGGATTGGTGGCGGACATCCAGCCGGCCGATCTCGAGACGCGGATCGCGATTCTAAGGAAGAAGGCGGAATCGGAAAGCCTCTCCATTCCGGACGACGTGCTTCTCTTCATCGCCAACTCGATCCGCTCGAACATCCGAGAGCTCGAGGGTTCCCTGGTGCGCCTCCTGGCCTTCTCGTCCCTCACGGGGCAGGACATCAAGATCGAGATGGCCCGGGAAATATTGAAGGACTTCCTCTCCAAGAAGGCCCGGGCGGCTACGGTGGAGGCGATCCAGCGGGTCGTGGCGGACCAGTTCGATCTCCCGCTGGAAGCAATGCTCTCCAAGCGGCGTACCGCCGATCTCGCCCTGGCGCGACAGATCGCCATGTACCTCGCCCGGGAGCTCACGGGGCTTTCGCTCAGCCAGATCGGCGCGCGTTTCGGGAATCGGGACCACTCGACGGTGCTCCACGCATGCCAGAAGATCGAACGCCTGACCGGCGCGGACGAAGGCTTCCGTGCGAAAGTCGACAAGATCGTCGACCACATCGCGGCCTAGCCTTAACCTGGATTATGCACAAATCTCCTACTGCGATCTCGGATCGCCGCCTGCGAAGCCTCCTTTCCATCGCCGCCTCCTCGGCGTAGTGTATAACTACGCCTCCGGTGGCGGCTCGTCAGGCGATCCGAGCCCTCGTGACGGAGATTCATGCATAACCCAGGTTAATCCGGCAAGAAATCCCGGTGCGAATCGCTGACGCTCGCGCGATGGCACGTCATCTGCCGCAGTGCTCGCATTCACTAATGCTCACATAATGCTTCAGGGTTCCTTCTCCGGAGAGGAAGACCACGAAAGTAACGGAAAACACCAAGGAAGAGGACAGGAAGATCGCCCGTGGACAAACCGGTGCATGACTCGTGGAAGAAGAGGCCCGATCGGTGGACGGATCGGTCCTCCCCGGGGGACGGTGGACAAGTCGTCCCTTTCTCCGGAGGTCGTCCACAAGCCCGTGGACGACTCACTCGACGGAGGACCTCGAATTCGAGAGAGAGACGGCTTCCCGTGCTTTTGTCCACATATCCGCAGCCCCTACTACTACTACTAGAGATCTTATTCAGAAGAAGAAGGGACTATTATTGTGAACGATTCGTTTTAGGCTCGTCCAAAATGCGATCCCGTAATCAAATGACAATGTTTGTGTTATAGCAATTTCTACCGGGGTGTTTTCCCTTGCCCGTTCCGGGGCGGTCTCCTATAATGCGCGTACGGAAGCCGCGAGCCGCGGGCTCCTCGACGGGACCTATCTTTCTGTGTCCAGGAGGACATTCATGGAATTCGTGATCGAAAAGGCGGACCTCTCCCGGACGTTGGATCTGGTCCTCCACATCGTTCCACCGAAAACGACGCTCCCCGTTCTTTCGAACCTCCTGCTCGAGGTGAAGAAGGACGAGGTCACCATCGTTTGCACCGATCTGGACACGTCGATCTCCACGACGGTCCCGGCCAAGGTGAAGACCGAGGGGGTCATCACCGTTCCTGCCCGCCGGCTCGGAGAAATAGTCCGTCTTCTTCCGGACGACAAGATCCGTTTCTCTCTCGAAGGAGAGACTAAGATCCGCATCGAGTGCGGCGAAACCAAGTACGGGATCATGGGTATCGCGGAAGAGGAGTTTCCCAAGACTCCGGCAATCCAGTCGAAAGAAAAGATCGCGCTTCCCGGCGGCACGCTGCAGCGCATGATCTCCAAAACCGCGTTCGCCGTTTCGAAGGACGAGACGAGGCCCGCCCTGAACGGCGTCTTCTGGCGCGTCGAGCCTCTCCGCATGGAGATGGTCTGCACCGACGGCTACCGCCTCGCGAAGATAGAAAAGAACGGCAAGTTCCCCGTAAAGGGACGCAAGGAGTTTCTCGTCTCACCGAAGGCGCTCGGCCAGATGGCCTACCTCTGCGGCGAGCAGGCAAACGAGGACGTGGACATCACGGTGGACAACAACTACCTGGTTTTTTCCTTCGGGCGGACGATTATCTATTCGCGGCTTCTCGAGGGCCCCTTTCCGCGTTATGAGCAGGTGATTCCGAAGAGCAACGAAAAGATCGCCGTCATCGATCGTACCAAGGCGATGACCGCGTGCCGCCGAGTGGCGATTCTTTCCGACACCTTGACCCATCAGGTCCAGGTGTCCCTCGAGAAGAATTCGATAGTCTTCCGGTCGAACACTCCCGATCTCGGGGAAGCGACCGATCAGATCGAGGCGGAGTACGGCGAGGAAAAGATGGACATCGGCTACAACTCGTCGTATCTCACCGACATTCTGAAGAACCTGGACGGGGAGAAGGTGAAGCTCTGTCTCGACACGCCGATCAAAGCGGCGATTCTCGAACCGATGGAGCAGGAGAAGGACGAGCATTACTTCTGTCTCCTCATGCCTCTGCGCCTGGCCGAGTAGGCCGGAGCGGGACGGGATCGGGAGGTGATTCTCGAAACCCTGCGGCTCGCGGATTTCCGCAATTTTCGGAGTCTCGAAATCGGTTTCGAGGGACGCTCCGCCGCGATCTGGGGACCGAACGGAAGGGGAAAGACGAATCTCCTCGAGGCGATCTTCCTCCTCGGCGCGACCCGATCCCACCGCACCCGCAGAGACGCCGAGCTGGTCCGATTCGAAAGCCGCGCATTCTCGGTGGCCGGAGAATTGCGGAAGGGGGGCGGTGGGCGGACGACCCTCGCTCTCGTTTACGAGGAAGGCGCGGGCAAGCGGGGGAGCGTTGACCGGAAAGAGGTCGCCAGGCTCAGCGAAATGGTCGGACGGTGCGGTGTCGTGTTCGTATCGCCCGAGGATGTGGATATCACGAGGGGAGAGCCGGAGCGCAGGCGCCAGTTCCTCGATCTCACGCTCTGCACCTTGTCCGGCGTCTACCTCCGCTCGCTGCAGGAGTATCAAAGGGTGCACCGCCACAGGGGCCGCCTCCTCCGGGAGGGCTTCGGCCGCGGCGGCGGTGCTCTTCTCGATCCGTGGGATCGCCAGCTCGCCCGCTTCGCGACGCCCCTTCTCGAGATGAGGAGGGAGGCGCTGGAAGAGCTCGGACCGATCGCGGAGGGTGTGTACGGCGAGCTCGGCGGGGGCGAGAGACTGGAAGTCGCGTACGTGCCGGGCGTGAGGGGCGACGACGGAGCTTCGGAAGAGGCTTTCGTCCGTAAGCTGCGAATGCACCGGGAGCGGGATCTCCGGACGGGGCGCACCTCGGTGGGACCCCATCTGGACGATGTGGAGATCCTCCTCGGCGGGAAGACGATCCGCAGTTTCGGATCCCGGGGCCAACACCGCACGGCGGTGCTCGCCCTGAAGATCGCCGCCGGGAGGTTGATGCGGCGGGTCACGAAGGAGTCGCCCCTCCTCCTGCTCGACGACGTCTTCACCGAACTCGACGAGGGCCGTTCGCTCGCCCTCGCCGAGAGACTCGCCGGCGAAGGGCAGGTCTTTGCCACCGGCACCGACCGGAGCGACCTGGAAAGGTACTTTCCGGACGCGGTCCGCTTCTCGCTGCCGGAAGAGGGGATGGTGGTTCGTGAAGGGTAAGTGGCTCAAGGCGGGGGATGTCCTCGACTCCTTTCTCGAGGCGAAGGGCCTGAAGGAAGGGGTGCGCCGGCACACGGCGCTCCTCGGCTGGGACGAGGCGGTCGGGAGCCGCATTGCCGAACGGGCGCGGCCGATCGAGCTCAGGGGCAAGACGCTCTTCGTCGACGTCGACGGCTCCGCCTGGATGCACGAGCTCGCGTTCTTGAAGGAAGACATTCTGCGAAAGCTGAACGAAAAGGCCCCCGGCGGGGAGGCGATCGACCAGATCGTGTTCATGGCCGGCGGCGGTTCGAGATGGGGCGGGACGCCCGCCCGGGGAAGAGAACGACGGAATGGATGATCCCAAAGATTTGAAGGAAGAGCACAACCATCCGGCGGGCGACTACGACGCGGAGAAGATCACCGTGCTCAAGGGGCTCGATGGCGTTCGTCTTCGCCCCTCCATGTACATCGGGAGCACGGGGAGCCGGGGGTTGCACCACCTGGTCTACGAGGTGGTGGACAACTCGGTGGACGAAGCCCTCGCCGGGTTTTGCGATTCGGTGGACGTGACGGTTCACGAGGACCTCTCGGTGACCGTCATCGACGACGGCCGCGGGATCCCGGTGGACATGCACCCCCAGGAGAATCGCCCCGCCGTCGAGGTGGTGATGACCATGCTCCACGCGGGGGGCAAGTTCGACTCCCGGAGCTACAAGGTCTCGGGCGGCCTGCACGGCGTCGGCGTTTCCGTGGTGAACGCCCTTTCCGATTGGTTCATCCTCGAGGTCTCCCGGGATGGAAAGGTCTACCGCCAGACCTACGCGCGGGGCGTCATCCAGTCCCCCCTCGAAGTGGTCGGCGAAACGAAAGGGAGCGGGACGAAATCGACCTTTCACCCCGACCCGCAGATCTTCCCCGAGATCGACTTCGACTACGAAACCCTCGCGCACCGCATGCGGGAGTTGGCGTTCCTGAACAAGGGACTCCGGATCCGCATCAAGGACGAGCGAACGAAGAAGGAGGACGCCTACCATTATGACGGCGGCCTCGTCGCGTACGTGCAGATGCTCAACCGGGACAAGGAGTGCCTTCACGAGCCCCTCTATGTTTCCAAGGAGCGGGACACGACGACCGTCGAGATCGCCCTCCAGTACAACGACACGTACCAGGACAACGTCTACTCCTACGTGAACTCCATCAACACCATCGAGGGGGGGACGCATCTCTCCGGGTTCCGCACCGCCCTCACCCGCTCCCTGAACTCGTACGGGCAGAAGGCGAACCTCTTCAAGGGGCCCATCAGCTCCCTGTCCGGCGACGACGTGCGGGAAGGCCTGACGGCGGTGGTGAACGTGAAGCTCCTCAATCCGCAGTTCGAGGGGCAGACGAAGACGAAGCTCGGGAACAGCGAAATTCGGGGAATAGTCGAATCGGTGGTCGGCGAATGGCTCGGCGAGTTTCTCGAGGAGAACCCGGGCATCGCGAAGCGGGTCCTCGAGAAATCGATATCCGCGTCCCGCGCGCGGGAGGCGGCGAGGAAGGCCCGGGAGCTTACCCGCCGGAAGAGCGCCCTCGAAAGCGGCAACCTCCCCGGCAAGCTCGCGGATTGCTCGAACCGGGACCCGGAGCGCTGCGAAATCTACATCGTCGAGGGGGAGTCGGCCGGGGGCTCCGCGAAGCAGGGCCGGGACCGGGCGTTTCAGGCGATCCTCCCGATCAAGGGGAAGATCCTGAACGTGGAGAAGGCGCGGCTCGACAAGATCCTCTCGAACGAGGAGATCCGGACGATCATCACGGCCCTCGGAACGGGCATCGGGGACGACGAGTTCGACGCCACGAAGACGCGCTACGGAAAGGTGATCATCATGACCGACGCGGACGTGGACGGAGCCCACATCCGCACCCTGCTTCTCACGTTTCTTTTCCGGCACATGAGGCAGCTCATCGAGCTCGGGCACGTGTACATCGCCCAGCCCCCCCTCTTCCGGGTGCGCAAGGGAAAACAGGAATGGTACGCCTACGACGACGCCGAGCGGGAGCGGATCCTCGCGGGCCTCGACAACCGGAAAGGCGTCATGATCCAGCGCTACAAGGGTCTCGGAGAGATGAACCCCGACCAGCTCTGGAACACCACGATGGACCCGGAGAGGAGAACGCTGCTCCGGGTCACCGTCGAAGACGGGGCGGAAGCGGATCACATCTTCACGGTGCTCATGGGCGAAGAGGTGGAGCCGCGGCGCGAATTCATCAAGGAACACGCCACGGCCGCGGCAAACCTCGACGTATAGAGGATAGGACATGACCCAAGAGACCATTCTTCCCGTTCGACTCGAAAAGGAGATGACCGAGTCGTACCTCACGTACGCGATGAGCGTGATCATCCAGCGCGCCCTTCCCGACGTGAGGGACGGGCTGAAGCCGTCGCAGCGCCGGATTCTCGTGGCGATGAACGACCTCAGGCTCGCGCCGGGAAGCCAGCACAGGAAGTGCGCGAAGATCGCGGGCGACACCTCCGGTAACTACCACCCCCACGGCGAGCAGGTGATCTACCCGACCCTGGTCCGCCTCGCCCAGCCCTTCAACATGCGCTACCCGGTCATCGACGGGCAGGGGAACTTCGGGTCCATCGACGGCGACCCGCCGGCGGCGATGCGATACACCGAGGCGCGGATGGCCCGGCCCGCGACCCATCTTCTCGAAGATCTCGACAAGGAGACCGTCGACTTCCGGCCGAACTACGACGAGACGAAGGACGAGCCGGTCGTTCTTCCCGGAAAGTTCCCGAACCTCCTCGTCAACGGCTGCACCGGAATCGCCGTCGGCATGGCGACGAACATTCCGCCCCACAACATCCGGGAAGTGGCGGACGCCCTGACGGCGGTCATCGATAACCCGGACATCCCGGACGTGGCGCTGCTCGATTACGTGAAGGGACCTGATTTTCCGACGGGAGGCGTGATCCACGGGGTGGACGGCATCCGCCGCGCCTACCTGACCGGCCACGGCCGCATCACGGTCCGCGCCCGAACGAGCATGGAGACGTACAAGAACGACCGGGAGCGGATCGTCATCCACGAGATCCCCTACCAGGTCAACAAGACCACGCTGATCGAGAAGATCGCGGGGCTCGTCCGGGACGGCGAAGTCGACGGGATCTCGGATATCCGGGACGAGTCGGACCGTAACGGAATGCGGATCGTGGTCGAGCTGAAGAAGGACGCGCCGACCCAGGTCATCATGAACCAGCTCTTTCAACGCACCCAGATGCAGGACACCTTCGGCGCCTCTCTCATCGCGCTGGTCGACCAGGAACCGAAGGTCCTCACGCTGAAGGATCTGCTCACCGAGTACGTGCGGCACCGCCGCGAGGTGGTGCGGCGCCGCACCGAGTTCGATCTCCGCAAAGCGGAAGACCGGGCCCACATCCTCGAGGGGCTCCGGATCGCCCTCGACCACATCGACGAGATCATCGCCCTCATCCGGGGCTCGGCCGACACGGAGACCGCCCGGCAGGGCCTGATGTCGCGGTTCGATCTGAGCGAGAAGCAGGCCCAGGCGATCCTCGACATGCGCCTCCAGCGGCTCACCGGCATGGAGCGGAAGAAGATCGAGGAGGAGTACCTCGAGCTGATCAAGACGATCGAGGACCTCCGGAACATTCTCGCGAGCGAGGCGCGGATCAGCCAGATCTTGAAGGACGAGATCGAGGAGATGAAGGACCTGTACGGCGACGAGCGCCGGACGGACATCATCGACGACGTGATCAGCTTCGATTTCGAGGATCTGATCGCGGACGAGGACATGGTGGTCACTATCTCCCACGCCGGCTACATCAAGCGCCTCCCCGTCGGCACCTACCGCAAGCAGCACCGGGGCGGGCGGGGCATCATGGGGGCGACGACGAAGGACGAGGACTTCGTGGAGCAGCTTTTCATCGCCTCGACCCACTCGTACCTGTTGTTCTTCACCGACCAGGGGCGATGCTACTGGCTGAAGGCGCACCAGGTGCCGCAGGCGAGTCGGACCGCCCGGGGCAAGGCGGTGGTGAACCTCGTGCAGCTCCGGCAGGACGAGAAGGTCACGGCGGTCATCGCCGTGCGGGACTTCCCGGACGACAAGTACCTGGTCCTCGCCACCCGCAAGGGCTACATCAAGAAGACGCCCCTCTCCGCCTTCGGCAACCCGCGGAGGGTCGGCATCTACGCGATCACCATGGAAGAAGGGGATGGCCTGATCGAGGCGAAGGTGACCGACGGGTCGAGCGAGATCATTCTCGCGAAGCTCCTCGGCAAGGCGATCCGCTTCCACGAAGAGGAAGTGCGGCCCATGGGGCGCACGGCCCGGGGCGTTCGGGGCGCCTTCGTCGATCCGGGGGACGAAGTGATCGGCATGGTCACCCTCGAGCGGAACGGCTCGGTCATCGTGGTGACCGAGAACGGCTACGGCAAACGGACCACCATCGAGGAGTACCGCGTAACGAGACGGGGCGGCAAGGGGATCATCACCATCAAGGCGAGCGAGCGGAACGGCCGGCTCGTCGGCATCCGGGAGGTCATCGATTCGGACGAGCTCATGATCATCACTCGGAACGGGATCATCCTGCGGCTCGCGGTGAGCGGCGTCTCTATGATGGGGCGGAACACGCAGGGCGTGAAGATGATCAACCTCGACGAGGGGGACGTGGTGATGGCCGTGGCCCGGGTGGTGAACGAGGAGGACGGGGACCTGGATATCGGGCCGGACGAGGAAGGGTAGGCGGGGATTGACGAGCCAGGACCCGCGGCGCCGGCGGAAACCCGGCAGAGAGACCCCTCCCGAATACACGGACGAGGGCGTCGACCTTTCGAAGCCGGGGATGGAGACGGCGGTCCTCGTCGCCGTCGGCCTCCCGGACGACCCGCCGGCCGCGATCGAGCGCTCCCTCGAGGAACTGGCGGAGCTCGCGCGCACCGCCGGCGCGGAGGTGGTGGGGCGATTCCGCCAGCGGCGCACGCGCATTGAAGGCGCCACCTACATCGGCAAGGGCAAGGTCGAAGAGCTCGGCGAGTTCATGCGGGAGCACGGCGCCCGTCTCCTCATCTTCGACAACAATCTCAGCCCCGCCCAGGGCAGGACCCTCGAAAAAGCGATCCGGGCGAAGGTGATCGACCGGAGCGAGTTGATTCTCCATATCTTCGCGATTCACGCACGCACGGACACGGCGAAGCTCCAGGTCGAGCTGGCCCAACTCGAATACGCGTTGCCCCGGCTCCGGAGGCTCTGGCAGCACCTTTCCCGGCTCGGAGGCGGAATCGGCACGCGGGGTCCCGGCGAGACCCAGCTCGAAGTCGACCGGCGGCGAGTGCGGGAGCGGATCGACAATCTGAAAAAGGCGCTCAAGCGGATCGACATAAGCCGGGACGTGCAGCGGCGCGCCCGCCGGAGCCAGGTGACCGCCGCCCTCGTCGGGTACACGAACGCCGGGAAGTCGACGCTCCTGAACCGCCTCGCCGGGACCACGGTGAAGGCGGAAGACGAGCTCTTCTCCACCCTCGACACCACGAGCCGGGTGGTGGAGCTCTCCCGGGACTACCGGATCGTTCTCTCCGACACGATCGGCTTCATTCGAAAACTTCCCCACTCGTTGATCGCCTCCTTCCGCGCGACCCTCGCCGAGGTGAGGGAGGCGGACCTCCTGATTCACGTGGTGGACGCGTCGAGCGGCGACGGGGAGGGGCAGATCGAGACGGTCCACGAAGTTCTCGAGGAGCTGGGCGTTTCCCACAAGCCGACGATCCTGGTGCTGAACAAGGAGGACCGCGTCGAAGATCCCCTCTCGTTGAACCATCTCGCCAACCGGTACGGGCCGGCGCTCATCACGAGCGCCATCACCGGGTCGGGCGTCGACCGCCTTCTCGAAGAGATGCTCCGGGAGGCCCGGTCCCTCCGGCGCGTGGTCGATCTCGAGTTTCCCCCCTCCGCCTCCGCGGAGGCGGCACGGGTCTACCGGGAGGGGGAGGTGCTCGAGCGCTCCTACCGCGAAGACCGCGTGCGGGTCAGGGTCCGGCTCGAGGTCCCCGCGATCGAGCGGCTCCGGGGCCTCGGGTTCGTCGCCCAGGAGGAGCCTTCCCCGCCCGGCCCCGGAACGGACTGACAAACCGCCTTCTTTCATCCGATTTTGTCTCCATCCGTCCGCCGGGGAGCGAGCGGCCTTCCCTTTTCCGTCAAGGGATTGGTGTTCTATGCCGATGATTCGATTGAAGTTGGAATGTGTCACGCCCCCCCGGGGCCGGAGCATCGAAAGCCATGGACGACCGCCAGTCGATCGCGGGAGTGGAATCCCTCGCGGCGGACAGCCGTTTCCCCCACTTCGTGACGGAGATGTGCGAACTTCACGCCGTCGCCGTCGACGTCCTCTCTTTGGAGGGCGTGAAGGTCGCCGGTTGGGGCGACGGAGCGCCCGCCGGGGGGAAGGAATTCACGGACCACGAGTTCCCCCTGCATACGTGGAATCGGGGTGTCGGATACGTGAGGGTCCGGGGCGCCGGCAAGGGCCGCTCCGATGCGCGGGACGTGGCCCGGCTCGTCGCGATGGTGGCCGAAGGGATTCTCGACTCCGAATACCAGTTCGGCAGCCTGGCCGAGGAAATCTCGGAAAAGTACGAGGAGGTGAACCTCCTCTATGATCTGAGCGATCAGTTCGCCGCCCTTTTCGACGAGAAGAAGATCGGCGAGACCCTTCTCGACCGGCTCGAATCGATCCTGACGTTCCGATGCGGTTCCGTTCTTCTCTACGACGGAAAGCGCTGCACGCCCCTCGCCATCAAGTCCCCCCAAGGAGGCTGTTGCGATCGCTGTCGCTACTCCGCGGGAGATCCGGACCAGGAAGGTTTCCTCGCGGAGGTGATCCGAAGCCGGCGGGCCATGATCGTGACGGAGGAGAAGCCGCCGGAGGAAAACTTCCTCCGGGACGCCGGTGAGGAAAAGATCGAGTCGGTGCTGGCCGTCCCCCTCCTCCGGTCGTCATCGGTCGAAGCGGACGGCGTTGTCGGAGCCATCGTGTTGACGAAGCGGGATCGGGCGCCGTTCACGAGCGGCGAAGAGAAGCTCGTCTCGGCCGTCGCCTCCCAGGCTTCGACGGCGATCGCCAACGCCCGGCTCGTGGAGGAACTGAAAAAGGCGGCCCGAATGAAACGGGACCTCGAACTCGCCCGGGAAATCCAGGCGTCCCTGCTCCCGGAGGAGGCGCCGGTCGTGGAGGGGGTCGATCTCGCGGGGCGGTGCGCGACCGCCGACAACGTGGGAGGCGACTACTACGGGTACGTGGTTCGGGAGGACCGGTCCGTGAGTGTTCTCATCGGGGACGTGACGGGGCACAATCTCGGAGCGGCCCTGATCATGACCACCGCCCGGGCGACGCTCCTCGCGTCGGCGAGCGATTCGGACAACCCGGGCGTCGTTCTCGAGCGGGCGAACCGCCTCCTCTACCGGGACCTCACCGCGTCGAGCCTGCTCATCTCTCTATTCGCGGCGCGGCTCGGCCTTCGGAACCGGCGCCTCCTCTTCGCCAACGGCGGCCACAATACCCCCGTCCTCTACCGGAAGGAGACGGGGCTCGTGGAGACCCTGGACGCGGAAGGGCTCATCCTCGGCGTCCAGGAAGACGTGGAGTACGAGGTGGGCATGCGGGACCTCGCGCCCGGCGACGTGGTCCTCTTCTACACGGACGGCATCGTCGAGGCCCGTTCGCCGTCGGGGATGTTGTTCGGGACGGAGCGCCTGGGGAAAGCGCTCGCCGAACGGGCGGAGTTCGGGGCGAAACGGATCGCCGACGGTCTCTACGACGACATCATGGCGTTCATCGACGGCGCCAAGGTCAAGGACGACATCACGATGGTGGTCATGAAGGTGACCGAGTAGCTTCTTGCCGCCCGCCCGCCGCGCTCGGACCCGGAAAGAGAAGCCGCGAAGAACACGATGAGCGGAAGGGAACCGACGATCGGTTCGATCGTTCCTTCGTGGTTTTGGTCTCCTCGACGATTCCTCGTTCTCCGGGCCACGGATCCGGTTCGAAAAGGTGTGGCGTTCCTACCGGACCGTCGCCTACTCTGAATGACCGACCGCCGGAAGGGAGTGGGCCGTGAACGACGGAGCGATGAAAGCGCGGGGCGCCGGGCGGACGGGGGTTCGAGGATTCCCGGTCGACGCCGTCCTTCTCTTCCTCCTGCTCATGCTGAACCTCCCCTCCGAGGGGCAGCTCGAGTTCGGGCGGGACAGCGCGGATCTCGGCGCGACCGGTTCGGGATGGGCCCGGTTCTTCGACACGAGCCTGGTGCGGAATCCGATCGGCGCTCTTCGGGTCGCCGTCGGGCTCGGGCTGCTTCTCTTGTACTCTCTCACCGCGCTCGGCGTTCTCTTCCGCAAGACCCGCACGGGGGTTCGGGCGGTTCTCCTCGGCCTCCTGGTCGCGTGGATCGTGGTGCTGCCGGCGATCGCGGAAATCGGGCTCCGTTTTGCCGTCGGACCGAGGGGGCACGCCCACGACGGCGGCGTGATCCAGACGGAAGAGGCGGTTCGGTTCTTGTTCCGGGGAACGAACCCGTACGCCGCGGACTACCGGTCGACGCCGATGGCGGAACTCGACTGGGGCCCGGGCAATCCGGCGATCATCCACCACCCGTACTTCCCCTTCTCTTTTCTCGTCCAAGCACCGTTTCTCGCCGCGGGCGAGGCGGCATTCGGCGGGTACGACGGGCGGGTTCTCTATCTGCTTCTGTTTCTCGCGCCCTTCTTTTTCGTGACGAGGTGGAGCGCCGACCCGGACCGCCAGCTCGCCCTCGCGGCCCTCTGGGGCCTCAACCCGTTCTTGGTGCCCCACATCGTGGAGGGCCGGAACGACGTGGTGGTGGCGGTGCTGCTCGTGGCCGCGGTTCACGCGATGATCACCGGGCGGTGGCGGGGGGCGGCGCTGCTTCTCGGGCTCGCCTGCGCGACGAAACAGTTCGCGTTCTTGTTCGTGCCGTTCTTCGTGGTGCTCGCGGGAAGGGGCTCCGGGGGATGGGGGGCGGTTCTCCGGCGGGGAGGGAAGAAGGCCCTGCCGGGTCTCGCGCCGCTCGTGATTCTCGCGCTTCCCTTCTTTCTCTGGGACCCGGGGGCGTTCTTCGACGATACGTACGCGTTCAACGTGGGGTTGTCGGAGGTGAGCTATCCGCTCGGCGGCACGCCGGGCTACGGGATCGCCAGTCTGGTGAACGTGTTTCATCTGGTCCCGAGCCGGTATCATTACTTTCCGTTCTGGATCTTCCACCTGACCGTTGTGCTGCCCCTGGGGTGGCTGCTGCTCCGGCGGCACTTCGAGAAGCGGACGGCGTCGTCCGCGGTCGTCTCCTTCGCGCTCTTCCTGTTTCTCTTCCTCTTCTTCTCCCGGATCTTCCACCACAACTATCTCGGGTTGATCTTCTTTTTCCTTGCGGCCCCGGCATTCGGGGAGAGGCTCGAGGAGGGGGACGAGCCCGACGGGGAGCGGTAGAAAGCACGCGGATTCGAGCGGAATACAGAAGCGGGCCGCGCCCATACGACGCGGCCCGGCTTCTCGGGAGGATCGCGGGCTTGCCCGCTCGAGATCATGAAGTACGTTGCTTGTGCTTCTGTTCTCGGTCTCGCCCAATCTATCGATCAACTTGGCGGGGGAGCCTCTACGGGAACCGGTCCCCCCGCGGCCGGTCTTGGGTTAGTTCGTCTCCGCGATTCCGAAGGTCTCGGTCACCTTCTCGCGGAGCATCGGCTCCGGGTAGGCGCCGACCGCGCTGTCCACGAGCTCCCCCCCCTGGAAGAAGAGGAGCGTGGGGATGCCCTGCACGCCGTATTTGGAGGCCTGCATCGGGTTGTCGTCCACGTTGATCTTCACGAAACGCACCTTTCCGCTCAGTTCCCGGCTCAGACTCTCGATCGCCGGAGCGACCATCCGGCAGGGGGCGCACCAGGGAGCCCAGAAATCCACGACCACGGGGGTCGGCGACTGGAGAACTTCCGCTTCGAACTGGGTATCGCTGATGTTGATCGCTTCCGACATGGTTACCTTCTCCTGGGACTCGTTTCCTTCTTCGCTCTCATCGCGGCGCTCGGCCCGCCGCTCTCTTCCGTTCGCCCCGAGGTAATTGCAGGAACCATGACAAACCACGGTCTTTCTTGTAATAGAAGGTAAAACAAAGAGTTGGCAGGGGCGGCGCCGGCAGCGGCGTTGTTGCGCGGCTTTCGGGTGCAACAGAATGCAACATTCGTGCTGTTGCGCGGGAGACGCTAATTCATGTCGATGCCGAGGCGCTTCATCTTCCGCCAGAGCGTGGTTCTGTCGATGCCGAGGATCTGGGCCGCCTTGCCCCGGTGCCACCCGGTCTTTTCGAGGGCGGTGCGGATCGCCTTCCCCTCGTCCCGGGGGCCGCCCCAGGGGGTGACGCTTCCCCAGCCGCGCCCGGTCGGGCCGGCGCTGTAGGCGGAATCGATCTTCGCCGTCTCCGAGACGATTTCCCCCGGCAGGTCCTCGAGGAGGATCGCCGGGCCCCGGGTTTTCACCGCCCCGTGCTCCAAGGCGTTCCGGAGTTCCCGCACATTGCCCGGCCACCCGTAATCCATCATCGCCCGCAAGGCGTCGTGGGAGATCTTCTCGAGCTTCTTCCTCATGCGCGCCGACAGCTCCCTGAGGAAGACCGACGCGAGGGCCGGGATGTCCTCTTTTCGGTCCCGGAGGGGGGGGACGTGGATGGGAATCACGTTCAGCCGATAGAAGAGGTCCTTGCGGAAGCGGCCCTCGTCCACGAGCTTTTTCAGTGGCTGGTGGGTGGCGGCGAGAACGCGGACGTCGATCTTCATGACCTTCGTGTCCCCCACCCGTTCGATCTCCCGCTCCTGGAGCACCCGGAGCAGCTTCACCTGGATGCGCTCGGTCAGGTCGCCGATCTCGTCGAGGAAGATCGTCCCGCCCGTGGCCATTTCGAACCGCCCCTTCCGGTCGTACGTGGCCCCCGTGAACGCGCCCTTCACGTGCCCGAACAGCTCGCTCTCGAGGAGGCTCTCGGAGAGGGCGGAGCAGTTGACCTTGATGAAGGGGGCGCCCTGCCGGGTGCTGCTCCGGTGGATCGCGTCGGCGATCAGCTCCTTCCCGGTGCCGCTCTCCCCCTGGATGAACACCGTCGAGTCCGTCGGCGCCACCTGCTCGATCAGTGTATAGACCTCCTGCATCCGATGGCTCTTCCCGACGAGGGAGTGGAGGGCGGCGCGGTCCTCGAGGCGGACCTCGAGTTCCCGGAGGTGGGTGATGTCGCGGAGGATGATCACCGCCCCCGCCACTTTGTCGTCGCTGTCGAGGAGGCGGTTCGTCGTCAGGAGGGCGCGGATCTCGTTGCCGTCGGGGCGGACGAGGATGTTCTCGCGCTCCGCCACCCCCTCGCCGGTCTCCATGGTCTCCTTCAGCATCGGGCCGAGTCGCCAGAGCCGGCAGAGCAGGACCTCCCGGAGAGGCCTGCCGACGGCCTCCGCCGGTTCGACGCCGATCACCCGGGCGGCGGCATGATTGATGTTCGTGATCACGAGGTGGGCGTCCACCGTGAGAATGCCGTCGGCCACGCTGTGAAAGATGGCCTCCATGTTCGCCTTCTGGGCCATGCAAACCTGCAGGTTGCCGACGTCCGCCTTCATCGATCCCTTCCTCCTTCCGGGCCGTCCGCGCTGTTTCGTTCCCCCCGGAAACGTCTCCGCTTTGTTGCGACCCGGCGCAACAGAATATTGCGTCAATTCCGGGCCGGCGCAACAAAAACAGCAGCGAGGGAGTCCGGCCCGACCTGTCTTCGAGACACTATTCGCAATGATTTCAATGGCTTGTGGTTTAGAGGACGGATCGGCGGTGTATTGGCCCCCCGGTTGCAGTAGGGTGGAGTATCGAATCGAAACACCGTCCGCTCTATCACGGGAGGAAGCAGGAAAGTGAAAAGGTTCCTGGTCGACTTTTCCATGCACCATCCGAAGGTGGTCATCGCACTGATTCTGGCCGTGACCGTGGCCTTCGCCGTTCAGCTCCCCAAGATCTACATCGACACGGACCCGGAGAACATGCTCCCCGAGAACGAGGAGGTCCGCGTCTTTCACGATGAGGTAAAGGAGGTCTTCGGGCTTCACGACATCCTCGTGGTGGGCATCGTGAAGGAAGAGGGCGTCTTCAACCCGGCCACCCTCGCGCGGGTCGTCGAGATCACCGAACGGATCCGGGAGATGGACGGCGTTATCGATGACGACCTTCTCGCCCCCACGGACGTGGACGACATCTTCACTACCGAAGAGGGCATCCTCCGGGTAGAGACACTCATGGAAGAGGCGCCGAGGGACGAAGAAGGATCGGCCCGCGTGCTCGCCCAGATCAAGAAGAACCCGGTGCTTCGGGGCAAGCTCGCCTCCGACAACGGCAAGGCCATGGCGATCTTCGTGCCCCTCGAGTCGAAAGACGTCTCCCACCGGGTGGCGACCGAGATCGAGGGGGTTCTCGCGGAGCTCGGCAGCGACGACGAGGAGTACTTCCTCGCCGGCATGCCCCTCGCCCAAGACACTTTCGGCGCCGAGATGTTCAAGCAGATGGTGGTCTCCGCCCCGGCGGCGTTCGTGGTGATCTTCCTCCTGCTCTTCTTCTTCTTCCGCAACGCGGCCATCATCGCGGCCCCGATGATCGTCGCCGTCATCAGCGTGATCTGGACCATGGGCCTTCTGATCGGCCTCGGCTACACGGTCCACATCATGTCCTCGATGATTCCGATCTTCCTGATACCGATCGCGGTGCTCAACTCGATCCACATCCTGAGTGAGTTTCACGAACGGTACCAGCGCCACCTCGACATGAAGCTGACCATCGTGGAGACCATGGACGAGCTTTTCATCCCGATGATCTTCACATCTTTGACCACGGTGGTCGGCTTCGCTTCTTTGATCGTGACCCCGATCCCGCCGGTACAGGTCTTCGGCGGCTTCGTCGCCTTCGGCATCGCGTCGGCGTGGCTCCTCTCCGTCACGTTCAACATCGCCTACGCGGTGCTCCTGCCGAAGAAGACCCTGGCGAAGTTCGGGGCCACCGGCGAGGGGGGCGCCGCGATGCGCCGATCGATGCACTTCATCCGCGACTTCGCGCTCCGATTCCACAAGCCGATCGTGGTCGTGGGCGTGCTCGTCTTCCTGCTCTCCGCGGTCGGAGTGAGCAAGATCGTCGTGAATGACAACCCCGTGAAGTGGTTCAAGGCGGGGCACCCTCTCCGGGTCGCCGACGAGGTGATGAACCGCCATCTGGCCGGCACCTATCTCGCGTACCTCTCGGTGCAGTCGGGCGAGGAGGGGGGCCTGAAGGACCCGGAGGCGATGAAGTACGTGGAACGCCTTCAGAAGCACCTGGACAAGCACCCGAACGTGGGCGCCACGACGTCGATCGTGGACATCGTGAAGAAGGTGCGGGAAGAGCTGAAACGGGACCCGGCGGAGGGGATCGTCCCCGACTCGCGGGAGGAGATCGCCCAGTACCTCTTCCTGTACGAGATGTCGGGGGGCTCGCCGGACGACCTCTTCAAGTTCATCACCCCCGAGTCGGACCGGGCGAACATCTGGGTCCAGATGCACCGGGGGGAGAACAGGGAAGTGAGCAGCGTGGTGCGGTCGGCGGATGACTTCCTCGTGAGGAACCCGCCGCCGGGCGGGCTCGTCGCCCGGTGGGCGGGCATGTCGTACATCAACGTGATCTGGCAGCAGAGGATGGTGAACGGCATGATGAAGGCCCTGCTCGGCAGCTTCTTCACGGTGCTCGTGATGATGATCTTCCTCTTCCGGTCGGTGCGGCTCGGCATTCTGTCCGTGATCCCGCTGACCGCGACGATCACGCTGGTGTACGGCCTCATCGGTTTCATCGGGAAGCCGTACGACATGCCCGTGGCGGTTCTCTCGTCCCTCACGCTCGGCCTCTCGATCGACTTCGCGATCCACTTCCTGCAGCGGAGCCGCGAGATCTACCGGGTGACCGGCGACTTCAAGGCGACCATGTCCGCGATCTTCGAGGCCCCCTCCCGGGCGATCACGCGGAACATCCTGGTGATCGCCATCGGATTCGTCCCCATGTTCTTCGCGAGCCTGGTTCCCTACGTGACGGTGGGGGCCTTCTTTTTCGCGATCATGGTGGTGAGCGGCATCACCACCTTCTTCGCCTTCCCGGCGATTCTCTCGCTCATGAATCCGGTGTTTCTCGCCGGCCGGAAGCAATGGAAGCGCTCCGGAACCGCGGCCGATTCGGCGGCGTCTTCCGGGGCCCGTTCGTAAGAAGCAGGAAGGAGCAAGAACCATGAAAAAGGGAAACACCCTGTTCGGCTTGATCACGGCGGCGGTGCTCGCCGCGGGGATCCTGGCCGCGGGCCCGGCCTCGGCGGAGGACGCGGCGGAACTCATGAAGACCGCCCACCTGAACCTCTACTACACGGGGAACGACGGCAAGGCGAAGGTCTCGATGGAGCTGAAGGACAAGAACGGGAAGGTCCGGATCCGGGAGTTCGTGATGCTCCGCCTCGACCTCGAGGAGGGCGGGGCCCAGAAGTACTGGACCTACTTCCTCGAGCCGGGCGACGTGCGCGGCACCACCTTCATGGTGTGGAAGGAAGCGGAGAAGGACGACTCGCGGTGGATCTACATTCCGGCGATCGACCTGGTCCGGCGAATCTCGTCGAGCGACAAGGGCTCGTCCTTCGTGGGGAGCGATTTCTCCTACGAGGACGTCTCCGGCCGCCACTGGACCGACGACAACCACACCCTTCTCCGGGAAGAGGAAAAAGACGGCCGCTCCTTCTACGTGATCGAGAGCGTGCCGAAGGAGAAGGACTCCTTCGCGAGGAAGCTGACCTGGATCGGCAAGGACAACATGCTTCCGGAACGCGAGGAGTACTACGACACGAAGGGTGTGCTCGAGCGCCTCTTCGAGGCGGAAGAGATCAAGGACGTGGACGGCTTCACGACCATCTCGAAGCGCCGCATGACCAACGTGAAGAAAGAACACTCGACGCTGGTCGAGTTCAAGGACATCCGATACGACATCGGCGTGGACGAGGGCCTGTTCACCGAGCGCTACCTGAAGGCTCCCCCCTCGGAGTACATCCAGTAGTCACGATAGACGGAGACGAGACGATGAATCGGCGACGAAAGACGAGGAACCGAATGTTGACGGCGGCGGTCCTCCTGGTCGCGGCCGCCCTGCCGGGCCGTTCATTCGCGGACGTGGATTGGCACGGCTTCGTGGAAGGGGGCTACGGTCTCCGCACGGCCGACGACCCGAGGTTCGACGATGTGCGCGACTACACGCTGAACGAGACGAGGGCGCAGCTGAAGCTCTCGAGCTACGGCGACCGGGGGGAGGCGTTCCTCCGGCTCGACATCATGCAGGACAACGTGCTCGGCGGCGGCGCGGGGTGGGAAATCCGCGAGGGCTTTCTCCGGTTCAACACCCTCGCCGACCGGCTCGAGGTGAAGGCGGGGCGCCAGGCCCTCACCTGGGGGACGGGCGACCTGATCTTCGTGAACGACCTCTTTCCGAAGGACTGGGTGTCGTTCTTCATCGGCCGGGAGGACCAGTATCTGAAAGCCCCTGCCGACGCGGTGCGGCTCGGCGTCTTCGGCCTCCCCTTCACGGTGGACCTCGTGGCGACGCCGGCCTTCACGCCCGACCGCCTTCCGGACGGCTCTCGGCTCTCCTTCTACTCGCCGCCGGGCGTCATGGGACCGCCCACGGCCCCGGAGAACGAGATCGAGGAGGGGGAGATCGCGCTCCGGCTCTCGAAGTATTTCGGCGATTACAACTTCTCCCTCTACGGGTACCGGGGCTTCTGGAAGACCCCCGCGGGGATGACCGGGGGCGGGCTTCCCTACTATCCGAACCTCGCGGTGTACGGCGCGAGCGCCCGGTCGACGGGCTTCGGCGGCGTCTACTGGCTCGAGGCGGGGTATTACGACTCGGACGAGGACAGGAACGGGAGCGATCCGATGGTGGCGAACTCAGAGGTCCGGATGCTCGCCGGGTACGAACGGCAGCTCGCCACCGACCTGAACGCGACGGTCCAGTGGTACGGCGAGTTCATGGGGGACCACGACAAATACGCCGCGGGTCTGCCGGAGGGGGCGCGGGAGCAGGACGAGCTGCGCCAGATCGTGACGCTCCGGCTCGAGAAGATGGCGCTCTATCACACGATCCGCCTCTCCCTTTTCACGTTCTACTCGCCCACGGACGAGGACGTCTACGTTCGCCCCATGGTGAGCTACAAAGTGACTGACGAGGTGGAGATCGCCGCGGGCGGCAACCTCTTCGAGGGGCAAAGCGACCGGACCCAGTTCGGACAATTCGACAAGAACGACAACCTGTACACCCGAATCCGGTATACATTCTAAGGAGAGAGAGCGATGACCCAGAAGGAGATGTTTCGAGTGGTGGTGGGCCTGATGATCCTCGGAAGCCTGGCGATCGGTCGGTTCGTGACGCCCTACGCCCCGCTCTTCACGGTGTTCATCGGCCTGAACATGATCCAATCGGCCTTCACCCTGTTCTGCCCGCTGGACAAAATCCTGAAGGCGACCGGAAAGCCGGAATGTCCGGACGCGCGGTCCGCGGCCTCCGTGCGATGAGAGGATGGAGGAGAACCGGAATGAATGGACTCTACATCGTCGGCGCCCTGGTGATCTACTTCCTCCTCACGCGGGTGGTGCTGCCGAAACTCGGCGTCCCCACGTGAGGTAGCGCCTTCCGGTCCGAGTGTCGGACCGACCCCGAGAAAGAGGCCGAGGACGCCAAATCGGCGCCGGTGCACGAAACGGAACGGTAGATCGGGCCGAAACGCACCAAATCGTCGATTGACGGATGAGCAACGGCGCGGTAAACTGAATAGTTGTAACCCCCTAGGAGGGCCAATCATGCGGTTGCCGCGTTTGTTTCCGGTGATTCCCGTTGTTCTTCTTTCGATGCTTCTTCTCGCGTGCTCCGGCAACGAGAGCGGTCCGGTCGATCCGGAGGACGGCCCGGGCGTTCTTCGCGGCCAGGTGACCGACGGTTCCGATTCCCCCGAAAACCTGGCCGGCGTCACGGTCCGCATCGAAGGGACCGACCGGACGACGGTGACCGGCGCCGACGGGTCTTTCGTTTTCGACGGGCTCGAGTCGGGGAACGTGACGGTCGTGGTCGACGCCGGGGCCGGGTCCTCCTATCAAAGCAACCGGATCGAGGTGAGCGTCCACGGCGGCGACACGGTGCGCGTGGACATCACGGTCCTTCCGCGGGACGCGGTGCTGGGCGAGTTCGGCATTTACCCGGACGGGGCGCGGGTCGGCATTCTCGAAAGCGCGCACTTCTGGGCGGGCGGCCTCTACGCGATGGAGGACGGCTCTTATCCGGCCATCGGCTACCGGCCGACCTGGTCGATCCGCTCCGAAAGGCCGATCGGCGTGATCTCCCGGGAGGGGATCTTCATCGGCACCGCCGTCGGGCGGGGGACGATCGTCGCGTCTTTCCGGGACGACGTCCGGGCGGAGGCGCCGATCGAAGTGGTCGCCGACGGCGACGTGGTGCGGATCGAACTCCGGCCGTCGTGGAGATTCAGAATCCCCGCGGGGGGCGAGCGATATCTCGCCGCGTGGGCGGTCAACGGGGCGGGGCACGTCGACGCCGATGCGAACCTCCTCTGGGGGGTATTTCCCTCCGGCATCGGAACGATCGTGGCGGCGGACGACCTCCCCGCCGACGAGCGGGCGAACATCCTCGAGTGGCTCCTCAATGAAATGTGGATCGACCATGGGTACCCGATGGGCGGGGGCGGGGGCGCCGTAGAGGGCGACTTCGCCGGCGACCCGGACGATGAAGGACCGGGCAACCCGACGGACCCGGTTCCGCCGGAGGGGCCGGTGTTCCCGCCGTTTCCGGTCGATCCGGACGCGGTGCGCCTCGCCCGCTTCACGGCGAACCCGGACATCAGCCCCGAGGCGGAGGGGAGCATTACGGTGCAGGCCGAGGGGGCGGATTGGCGGACCTTCGTCTATGTCACGGTGTACGACCGGGGCGAGTTGACCTCGGCGGACCTTCGCCCGGAAGACGCGCTGCTCACCGTGGGCGGAGGGGGCTACTTCTTCGCGCGGGGTCTGAACGAGTGGGACCGCTCCATGGAGGACCTCGAGTACGAGTGGTCGGTCACGCCGGCGGATCTCGGAACGATCGAGCCCTTCGCGATTCCGTGGATGGGGCCGGATGGCGATTGGGGGGACGGTGACTTCGGCGACGACGGCTTCGGCGAAGGGGGGACGACCGGCCCCGAGCCGGGGCAGGGGGGTGGCGGGGATCCCGACATGCCGAGGCCGCCGGACGGATCGCCGCTCCCCGGGCCGGAGGGCGCCTGGCTCCGGGCCGAGAATGTAGGGGAGGGGGTCGTGACTGTCACGATCACCGACGTCCTGTCGAACAATGTCATCGTGAAGAGCGTTCCCGTGAGAATCGAGCCGGCTCCGGCGCTCAGCAGGGTCGAGATCCGGCCGAACCCGGTCGAGGCGTCCGCCGGGGACAGCGCGGTCGTTTTCGCCTACGCTTTCGATACCCGGGGCGACCTCATGTGGGGCGTGGACGTGGAGTGGGAGCTCGTCGGGAACATCGGGGCTCTCGTCCCCTATGAAGGCCCGCACTTTCCCGATTACGACGATTCCCTCGACGCCCGCCCGGGGGGCGACCCGAGCGGCGGCTCGACCCCGGTGCCTCCGATTCCGGACGACGGCTCCGGACCCGCCCCGGTGGTTTTCCTCGGCACCGTGCCGGGGGGCGAGGGGACGATCCGGGCGACGGCGATCACCGCCGACGGCGTGACGGCGACGGGCGAGGCGGTCGTGCGCGTCAGGAGCGACGCCCCTTGACCGTCGGCTCGGTCCGTCTCGGCGGAGAAGACTTCCCGATCCGCAAGGTCCTCTGTGTCGGGAGAAACTACGCCGCCCACGCCGGGGAAATGGGCGAGACGGTCCCCGACGAACCTTTCTTCTTCTTGAAACCGCGAACCGCCGTCGTCCGGCCGGACGGCGGCGGTCTCTTCGTACCGGCCTCCTTCGGACTTCTTCATCACGAGCTCGAGCTCGCCGTTCTTCTCGGTGCGGGGGGGAAGGACGTCTCTCCCGCGGACGCTCCCGATCTCGTCGCCGGCTACGGCATCGCGTTGGACCTCACGCTCCGGGACCTTCAATCGGAAGCGAAGAGAGGGGGGCGGCCGTGGACGATGTCGAAAGGATTCGACGGGTCCGCGCCGGTGGGCGACTTCGCCCCGGCCTCGACCGTGCCGGACCCGCGAGACCTCGTGATGTCCCTCACCGTGAACGGCGCGGTGCGGCAGAAGGCGAGCACCTCCCGAATGGTCTTCGACCCCGCCGAACTCATCTCCCACGCTTCCCGGTACATGACCCTCGAAGAGGGGGACCTTCTCCTCACCGGCACCCCCGAAGGCGTCGGCCCCCTCGTGGAGGGGGACGAGGTCGTGGCGACCATCGGCGACCTGCCCGCTCTTCGGCTGACGGTCCGGCGACGCTAGTCTCCGAGGAGGATAAGTCGGCCCCGAAGGCTCGGATCAGGAGGGCCGTCGCAATCGCCTGGGTGCAATCCCTCTCGATGCCCTGTCGTGGCCCGAGGGCCTCGCCGTCAGCCGCTGTCGGGGTGTACCTCGCAGGGGAAGGGTCCGCTCGGGGCCGGGCGGCGGTCCTCGTATGCACGAGAAAAGCCCGGGGATAGGCACCCGGGCTTCCGCGCCGCCGCCTCTCTCTCTCTCCTGCTAACGGAAGAGGGTCTTCACTCCACCCCAGCTTCCGCTCTCGGTACCGGTCGCTTCACAATCGTCCGGGACCCAGTTCTCATTCTCGTCGACCTGAGTTCCTTCGACCAGTTCCTGGAAGTCGTAGACACCGTCTTCGTCGCAGTCGAAATCCTCCCGGTCCGGAATGTCTTGGTCCGGTGGGGGTACGGTCTCCGGGATCTCTCCCAGACTCCCCTGCTGCAATGTGGTGTGGTTCCCTTCCAGGCACTCGCAAACGACATTGTCGACGACCAGAACAGACTTGATCGCACCAAAACCTGGAGGGTTCCCCGGATTGAACAGGTAGAAGTCGATCTCGGTCGGATTCACACAGCCCGGAATCGAGATCGAGTCATGCCCCTGCAAGGGCGGATTCGCTCCGGGGATAATGCCGACGAAGACCCCTCCGGCACTTTGCAGCACGACGCGAGCCACATCACCGGGATTCCGCTTCCAAAAGAGCCAATCGAACGTCACCGTGCAATGCGCCTCCGGAGGAGGTACCGGAGGAACACAATCGAACGTCTGCCTGATGCGCTCTGGTACACCGCCCGCCTGCATCCAGCCTGCGTGCTGGGGGCCCATGGGAACGACTCCCGGGGGAATCGGGAGGTTGATTCCTTTGACCCTCGCGCCGTTCCCCTTCCAAGGAGCGGCGCCCGCCTCGAAGTCGCCGTTCACAACAGCCGAAGCGTTCGGGACGGCGCCCACCAACAACCCAATTACGGCCAGGGATAGAAACAGTGGCGTTGTTTTCCCTGTTCTCATGAATCTCTCCTCTCTCGGCGGCGTTCTCCGTTTGTGAGATTCTCCGACGGGTTCGGTGTGGCACGTCTTGGCGGACGAAGGGAAAGAGCGGCATCGCGGTTGCACCACACCCCCAATATGCACTTCACTTTCACTCCGCCGACAGCAAGTGTAACCCAGAGACACCGTTTCCTACAAGCAAATATTAATGCTGTACAATTATTGCCCTTGCCGGCCGGGGCAACTGCCGCATTGCCCGGCCCGGGACCAGGGGGACGCCCATCTTCTTTCTTTTCAACGTGAATTCAAAAGGGGGCGTGGAGGGATCGGGGGGGTGTTTCCATCGGTTTTCATCTGCTATGATGCCGTCGATCGGAGGGGGCCATGGCCGACCGGTATGAAGTGGACGTCCTGACCGGGAGCGAGACGGAAGAGTGGGACAGGTTCGTTCGCGGGACGCCTCAGTTCACCCCCTTCGCGACCGCCGCCTGGCAACGGATCGCCGCCGAGAGCCTCGGCAACAAGGAGTGGCGGCTTTTCGGCTGCCGCAAGAACGGCAATCTCGTCGCCGGGTGCGGCGGCTTCGCCCTGCGCAAACTGGGCATGGACTTGGTTCTTCCCCCGCTCCTCACCGGATACCCGGGCTTCTACGTGACCGTCCCCGAGGCGTCGCGGCGGTGCGCCGTGACCGACGAGATCCTCCGCTCCGTCGCCGCCCTCGAAGAAGGGGTGCGGAAGGCGTGCGCCGTGGCGTGGTTCGTTCACCACCCGAGCCTGCCCGACCTCCGCCCGTTTCCGTGGAACGGCTGGGAGACGATCCCGAGGTATACGTTCCGCATGGAGATCGGCCCGCCCGATGAAATGCAGGGCGACTTCCGCCACAACCTCCGCAAACAGATCGGCAAAGCGGAGAAAGAGGGTGTCGTCGTGAAGCGGGCGGAGCGGATCGACGACGTGGCCCGGATGTGGGCCGCGAGCTACGGGCGCCACGACGAACCGCCTCCGCTCCCCCCCGAGACGCTCGCCGCCTGGTTCCGCGGGCTCGCCGCCGAGGGAATCGCGCGCGCGTACGTCGCCGAGGGAGCGGACGGCAAGGTCCACGCTTTCCGGGCGGTCGTCCTCGGCGAAGGGGACGCGTACGACTGGGTCGCCGGCTCCGATCCCGACCTCGTAAGCCAGGGCGCGACACCCTACCTCGTCTGGCGCATCCTCGCCGACCTTCGGGGCGAGTTCACTTCCTTCGACATGATGGGCGCCAACACGCCCACCATCGCCGCCTTCAAGGCGGGCTTCGGCGGCGCGCTCGTCCCCTATATGGAAACGCGCTGGTACCGCTCCCCCGCGGCGAGGGGAATGATGGAAGGGAAGAAGGCGCTCGGGAAGATCTTCGGGCGGTAGGAGGGGCGGCCCGGGGGTCGGATGAAGCAGGTAGCGGGCCCCTATCCCCCCAGAAGAAACCGGATCGAAGCGGAGAGGAAGACGCCGCTGTAGTCGACGGAGTAATCTGACCCGTCGGCGTTGTAGACCGGGAGTCCGTCGATCTCCAGTGACGAGACCTTGGCGTACCGATAGCCGGCGCTCGGAATGATCGACACCCGCGGCGAGAGGGGAAGGTCGATGAATCCGTAGCCTTGGAGCAGGGGGCCCGATCCCTCGGTGTCGCCGCTGACAGAGCCCACACCGGTCACCGTGAGCCCCACCTCGCCCGATGAAACCACCAATCCTCCTCCGGCGCCGATCCCGCCGGAGATCTTCGAGGAAGAGGGAAAGCGGTACTCCATGAACCCGAAGAGGCCGTTCGCCCCGAAGTCGTAGGTAATGGAGCCGCTGAAATCGGACGCCTCCGACTTGGCCATGAACCGCTCGTACCGGATACCGATGTCGAGGTTCGGCGAGACCCGGAGTCCGGCGCCCGTTCCGAATCCGAGTCCGCCGGAGATCTCGTCGAACCTCGTGGGCCAGATCAGCGCATCGATGGCCGCGATGTCGTCGTTCACGTCGTCCATCGCGTACGTGCCGTAGCGCCCGCCGATCTCGAGCCAGGGAGTGACGCCTCCCGCGGCGGGCGGAACGATCGCGAGTACCGTGAGGGTCAGGGCGGTCAAAGACAGGACTGTTCGTCTCATGAAAGCTCGTCCTCCTTGAATGGGATTCGTCGGGACCGGCACGTTCGGGTTCGTCGATCCCATCCGACAGGATACTCCGCGCCGATCCCCCACGTCGAGGGAACAGGTGGGCAAAGCCATGGGCCCGGTCGATCTATCCCCTTGGCGGACGAGTCCTTGTCCGCTAGAATCATGACTCACAAAGCATAACACGACCCGGCCTCCCGGCCAGAGGAGCCCGAGACGCCGATGGCTCGACTGGAAGACTTGACTCGGGGCGCTCTCGTCAAAGGCATCGATCCGTCCGGACCGGTCACGGTCGTAGATGCGAAGTGGCACGGAACGGTCGGCGTCGAACTCACCTACAAAGAGGCCTCCGGAAGACTTGACAATAGAATGCTTTACCGCGGCGACGAGCCCGCCCTCGAAGTCGTCGAGGGGGCCATCGATCGGTATGGCGATCCCCTCGATTTCGCCCTGAACAGCAAATTGGAGGTGGATCGGGATCTCTTCGAGGAGAAGGGGGAGGTTTGGGCCGTCATCGAGTGGCTGGCCACGGTCTATCACGACTCGAAGACGGGGGTTCAGTCCTGTCCGAATCTCGACATGGACCTCCGCGCGACCTGTGATTGGTGGTACCGGGCCCACCAGAAAGAGGCGACGGTGGAGAAGTACCGGGAGTGGTACCACGCCCGTCGGGGGAACAAGGCCTACGCTCTGGAGGAACATGTCGGAACGGGGAGCAGCAAGGATCCGCGCCACACCATGCGGATCGCCTTCGCCAGGGATCCGGAAGAGAAGAAGGTGGTGATCGGATACATGGGGCAGCACCAGCAGACCGATGCGACATGACAAGGAAAGACCCCCTTGACATTGTTGAAAATTAGGAGACAGACTCCCAATATGCAACAATTACTGGAACGCCCAGGCATCATGAAAGCGGCCCGGACCGGCCTCCGGGAGGCGCCGGTAACGGTTCTCTTGGGGGCGCGCCAGACGGGCAAGACCACCTTGGCGGGCATGCTGGCGAAAAACCATAAACGATTACATGTATTCGACTTGGAAAGCGCCCCGGCCCGGCGTGCCCTGGAAGCCCCGGAGATCGCCCTCCGGGGCCTTCGTGGCCTCGTCGTGATCGACGAGATCCAGAGGATGCCCGGTCTGTACGAAGTCTTAAGGCCTTTGGCCGATCGGAGACCTCGTCCGGCGAGGTTCCTGATTCTGGGAAGCGCTTCCCCCGACCTGGTGCGGGGCGCTTCGGAGACCCTCGCCGGGCGGGCCTTCTTCGTGCAGGTTCCCGGCTTCTCGATCGACGAGGTCGGACCGGAGCGGATGAACCGCCTCTGGCTCCGGGGGGGATTCCCGCGCTCTTTCCTGGCCCCCGGGGAGGCGGCTTCGATTCGATGGCGGGAGGGGTTCGCCGCGACCTTTCTGGAGCGGGACATCCCGCAGCTGGGCATCCGGATTCCGGCGCCTGCCCTGCGCCGGTTTTGGGTGATGCTCGCCCACTGCCACGGCCAGACCTGGAATGCGTCGGAGCTCGCCCGGGCCATGAGCGTCACCCCGAAGACTGCGCGCCACTATCTGGATGTTCTGAGCGGGGCACTTCTCGTCCGCGTGCTCCCCCCCTGGCACGAGAATCTGAGGAAGAGGCAGGTGAAGGCACCGAAGATCTACCTCCGGGATTCGGGGCTCCTGCATCACCTGCTCGGCATCGAGAGCATGGGGGCGCTCCGCTCCCACCCCCGCTACGGCGCCTCCTGGGAGGGGTTCGCGCTGGAGCAGGTTCTGGCCCTCGCGGGGGAGCGGGACGCCTACTTCTGGTCGACCCAGCGGGGGGCGGAACTGGATCTTCTCCTCCTTCGCAAGGGAAAGCGTTACGGCTTCGAGTTCAAGTGCGCCGACGCGCCGGGGATGACCCGGTCCGTGCACGTGGCGCTGGAGGACCTCGGGCTCGCCGCGCTCTATGTCGTGTATCCGGGCGCCGACCGCTACCGCCTTCACGAGAAGGTGGAGGCCCTGCCCCTCGCGGAGCTGACGAAGCTCCGGTGGAGAGAGTGACCTTGGAACATCGGAAGAAGAAGAAACTGATCGAAGTGGCGCTGCCTCTCGAGGCGATCAACACGGCGCCGGCGCGGGCGGTGATCTTCGCGCAGATGGCGGCGGGCATTCGGGCGGAGTATCCGGACGGGGTGCGGGAGCTCGCGGACGGGGGCCCGTTTCACCCGGCCCGCCCGTTCCTACCAAACCCCCGCTTGCTCACAAAATGGGAGCAGACCTGCGCCGTACCGTGTCGGCTTCTCGGTTTGTCCTCGACCTTTCAGATTCCCGGATCCGGTTCCGGCAACGCTCTCTCGATGTTCGACGCGTCCACGTGGGGGCGGAACTCGCCGGCGGGGAGGAAGTGAATGGAGAGGCGGTCGAGGCCGAAGCCGCGGGCCATGGTCTCGAGGGTGCGGGTGGCGGAGAGCTGGGCATCCCGTTCGTATTGCTGGACGAGGCGCGCCGCGAGGCGGTGGGCCTCCTGCTTCGCCTCGGCGATGAGGCGGTTTTTCTCGTCCACCGACGAGTTGCCGGTGAAGACCCGTTCGAGCAGGTCCGGCATGAGCCAGGGGAGGAGTTCGGTCTTCCCCTCGCTGTGGACGAGCATGTCCATGATCTGCACTTCGTGGTTCGGCGCGGGGACGGTGATGCGGCACTCCCCCCCGCCGTCGAGCTCGACGCCGAAGTCGGGGCTCGTCAGGCTGTACCGGAAATCGACCACGAACTCGAAGATCATGGTCATGTGCTTCTTGCTGAAAAGCCAGGTGAGGTACTTCTTCCCGAACTCGCCGAGCCAGTGGTCGGAGGCGGTGATGATCTCCTTGGTCCGGATCCGGTAGACCGACAGCTCGGCCACCGCCCGGGCCTGGGTCACGAAGGACTGGACCACCATGGCCGGCTCGGCCGCCCGGGGCGTTCGCTTCCGCCGCGTACGAAGCCAGAAAAACGCCGACGCTCCGACTCCGATCACGAGACCGATCAAAAAGGCTTCCATCCCGGCACCTCCGGGGGGGAGCGTACGGCCACGGGGCCGGGGCGTCAAGGTCGCGCTCCCGTCCCGGCCCATTCCCCCATTCCTGTGAAGCGGAGGGACGAGAACGGAACGATTCGCCGACTGCCGTCAATGGAGGAGGCGGCCGCGGTCAAGGGGGGCCCCGGCTTTTCTTAACTTTTTCTTGCTCCCTTTTCCCCGAAGAGAATCGTTACGGTGGTGCCGGCCCCCGCAACTTGTTAGTCTGGCTAATGAAAGCGTCGTCCGGGCTCGGCCCCCGGGACCGTCTCCGGTCAACTAATAATAGTATGCATAATTCGTTGTTTGCGTGGCACATAGACTCGGGCGATACTCGGTCAGTAAGCATTCACTAACCGGTGATGGGAACGATGACCGCTGACACTCGAAGCTCGACCCCCCGCCTTCCCGCCTCGGAACGGCGGGAACAGATCCTCGAGACGGCCACTCGGATTTTCGCGCGGAAGGGTTTCGAGGGGACCACGACCAAGGATCTGGCCAAGGCGTGCGGCGTGAGCGAGTCGGCCCTCTACAAGCACTTCCCGTCCAAAGAGGCGATCTTCGAAAACGTCCTTCAGCGCAAGATCGGCTCCTTCGACTTCGAGCACTTCCTCTCGGGGCTTCCTCAGGAACTCGGCCTGCCGGAGACCCTGGAAACCGTGGCGAGGAAAATTCTGGACATCGGATTGGCGGACCCGCTGATTCAAAAGCTGTTTCTCGCCGCCACGCTCGCGGGAAGCCCGGAGGCGAAACGCTTCTATCTCAGTTGGAGGCTCCCTTTCATCGAATTCCTGGAACGCCGGATTCGCATCGGAATCGAGCGGGGGGAGATCCGGGATCTGAACCCGCAGATCACCGCCCGCGCTTTCGTCGGCCTCGTCAACGACTGCGTGCTCTCTTGCACCTTCTGGGATTCGTACGGGTACGGCAAGTTCGACAAGGAAAAACTGATCGCGAACAACATTCCCGTTTTCGTGAGGGGGATGCTGAGCCGCACGAGCGCGGGGAGCCACTGAAGACGGAATGATGCGGCGCGCCGGTCGGGGCCGCGAAGTCTCGAGCGGACCCCGGGACATTAGAATCGGTCTCACAACCTCCTTCGTCGCGAGATCGAGCGAAAGGTCCGGCGGCAAGGATCAAGGGGGAAAACGCCCGGAGGTGGCCTAAGAAGGCCATTGAGGACGTTTTTACCCGAGTACGCAGCCGCCGGGCCTTGCAGCCGATCGCAGCAGAATGGAGGTTGTGAAACCGGTTCTAGTGATTGGGAAAGGACTCAGTCTTCGAGGATCCGGGCGATGACGGCGCCGCCGAGAAGGCGCTCCCCCCGGTAGAGAACGACGGACTGTCCGGGGGTGATCGCCCTTTGGGGGTTTCGGAAGCGGATTTCCAGGAGGCCCCCGGAAAGGGGGGCGATCGAGGCGGGCGCCGGCTCGTGCCGGTAGCGGATCTTCGCCTCCACCGGCCCCTCCCGGAGCGACTCGAGAGGAACGAGGAAGTTGGCGTCCTCGGCGACGAGCCCCGCCGCGTAAAGATCCCCCTCCGGACCGAGGCGAACCCGATTCTCCGCGATATCGACGCCGGTCACGTAGAGGACTTCGCCGGCGGCGACTCCGAGGCCGCGCCTCTGGCCGATGGTGTACCGGGCCGCTCCGTCGTGGCGGCCGATCACTCTTCCCTCCCGGTCGACGATTTCCCCCTCCTCGGAAACGGCGAGAAAACCCCGGAGGTCCCGGCCGGGAAGGAAGCAGATGTCCTGGCTCTCCCGCTTGTCCACCACAGGGTGGCCGGCCCGGGAGAGAAGGGCCCGGACCTCTTCCTTCGCGAGGCTTCCGACCGGAAAGACGAGCCCCGGGAGATCCTCCCGGCGGATGCCCCAAAGCACGTAGGACTGGTCTTTCCCCGGGTCCCGGCCGCGGAGGATCGCGGTGGCCCCGCCGGCGTCGGCGAGCCGCGCGTAGTGGCCGGTCGCGAGGTAGGTGTACCCGGAGCGGCGCACCTTGTCGAGGAGGAGGCGGAAGCGGACGTTCCGGTTGCACGCCACGCACGGGTTCGGCGTGCGGCCCCGGAGGTACTCGTCCCGGAACGGATCGATGACCCACTCCCGGAAGGGCTCGCTGAAGTCCCAGACGAAGTGGGGGATTCCGAGGCGGGCGGCGGTGGACGCGGCGTCCTCGATCGCCTCGGCGGAGCAGCAGGAACGGTCCCTCTCGAGGTCGGGGGCTTCGCCGAGGCAGAAGAGCTTCAGCGTGACTCCCGCCACGTCGTATCCCGCCTCCCTGAGGAGAAGGGCCGCCGCCGCACTATCCACTCCGCCGCTCATGGCGACCGCGATCCGCGACCCCTTCGGGGGCGATACGTTCTCGATCAACGGGGGATCATCCTTTCCGGCGGAGCCCGGGGACCACCTCGGCGAGGGTGTCGGCGAGAAGGTCCCCATCCGCTTCGGCGTTGCTCTTGCCGAAGCCGATCCGGATCCCGCCGAGGGCCGCCTCCCGGGGAATGCCCATGGCGAGAAGGGTGGCCGAGGGCTCGGGCGAACCGGAGTGGCATGCCGACCCGGTGGAGATTTCGAGGCCCCGCCGGTCGAGCTCTTCGGAGACCGCCCCCCCCGAGACTCCGGCGAGGAGAACGTAACTCGTGCCCGGGATCCGTTCCCGGCCGGCTCCGACGACCGTGACTCCGTCGAGAAGCTCGACGAGGCGCTTCTCGAAGCGGTCCCGGATCCGGCGGAGACGGGGCTGCTCCTCATCCCTCTCCTGAACAGCGAGCCGGAGGGCGGTGGCGAGCCCGAGGGCGAGGGGAACGCTTTCGGTGCCCGGCCGGCGCCCCCCTTCCTGTCCGCCGCCGACCGTGACCGGCCCGAGGGGGGGGAGGCCGCGGCCCATCACGAGGGCGCCGGCGCCTTTCGGTCCGTAGATCTTGTGGCCCACGACGGTGACCAGGTCGATCGGGTCTTCGCGAAGATCGAGGGGGAATTTGCCCGCGGTCTGGGCGGCGTCGGTGTGGAACGGAATGTGCCGCTCCCGGCAGAGGGCGCCCACTTCACGCACGGGTTGGAGAACGCCCGTCTCGTTCTGGCCGTGGATGAGGGAGACGATGCGCGTCCTCTCGCGGAGGGCCCGGGAGAACGCGCCGGGATCGACGGCGCCGAGAGGGCCGACGGGAATGCGCGTCACCTCGAACCCCCTCGCCGCGAGAAGTGCGGCGGGGGCGTCGACGGCGGGATGCTCCACTTCGGAGATCACGACGGAACCGGCCCCGGCCGGCGCGGCGATTCCGAGGATCGCGAGGTTGTCCGCCTCGGTACCGCTTCCCGTGAAGACGACTCCCTCCGATTCGGCGCCGAGGAGCCCGGCCACGGTCTCCCGCGCCTCGCCCAGCTTCGCCCTGGCTTCCCGGCCGCTCCGGTAGGGGCTCGATGGGTTGCCCCACCATCGGCGAAAAGCCTCGGTCATCACCTCCGCCACTTCGGGGCGGACGGGGGTCGTCGCGTTATGATCGAGGTAGACGCGGCGCGGCTCGGGCACGGTCGGACTCCTTTCGTCTATTGATCAGTCTAGTCGAAGGGGCCTGGAAGCGCACGAGGAACGGGTAGGACGGTAACTGGGGACACAATACCTAATAGAAATTCTGGGGACACAATACCTAATTCCGAATTAGGTATTGTGTCCCCCCCCCGCGGTTGTGTCCCCCCCCCGCGGCGCTTTCCTCGGACGTTTGGCGAGAAGAGCTCTAGGATTTCGACGATTTGCGTAGCGAGGCCCAGGCGCATTCCGCTGAGCACAAGCGAGAAGAGCTCTAGGATTCCGACGATTTGCGTAGCGAGGCCCCGGTGGTGCGAAGTGATAACTCTGAGGTCTCGGTTCTTTTCGTAGCGAGGCCCAGGCGCGCTCGCCGAGAAGCCGGTTCGGACGAGGCGCCGCCCGTAGGCGTGGCCCGAGCCACGCCGAGGACGGCGCCGATGGAGAATCGGTTTCGCAGGCAGCGCGCCTGGGCCACAGTAGAAAAGAAGAGAGAACTCAGAGTTCTTCGAGCTTCTGGTATTCTTCCTGTTTCTTCTTCGCCTCTTCTCGGAGAATCAGCTGTTGCTGCCGGATCACTTCCTTGCTCGCGTACTCGGACCAGAAGGGATCGCCGAGGGTGGCGGCTTTCTCGTACTTCGCCTTGGCCTGCTCGTACAGCTTCTTCTTCTCGAGGGCCCTCCCCCACACGCACCATCCCTGGGCGTTGTTCGGGGCCTGGTCGAGGGCGATCTGAACCGTCCGGATCGACTCGTCAAACCGGCCGAGGGTCAGCATATGATCGGCGAGGCGAACCCGGGCGTCCGAATCTTTCGGATCCTGCCTTACCACCCGCTCATAGGTCGCGACCGCCGCCGTGGTGTCCGCCATCCGGAGCTGGAGCACCGCCACGTTCTTCAAGATCGCCGTGTTCTCCGGTTCCATCTCGGCGAGCTGGTCGTACAGCTCCGTCGCCCGGGGGTAGTTCTCCACGTCGACATTCAATTGGGCCACGTTCTTGACGAGACGCTTGTTCTCCGGGTCTTTCGCGAGGAGGGCCTCCTGGGTGGCGAGAAGTTCGTCGGTCTTTCCGAGCTCCTTGTAGACCGTCGCGAGGATCCCCGGATACTCCTCGTTCTCGGGATCCAGCTCGACCGCCTTCTCGTAGGAGGCCTGCGCCTCCTCCCACATCCCGAGCTGCACGTAATAGTGCCCGAGATCGCTGCGGAGCGTCGCGTCCTCCGGGCTGAGCCCGACCGCCTTCTCCACCTGCTGGGCGGCGGCGGCGTAATTCTCCCGGTCGTTGTAGGCGGCGGCCAGGCGGGCGAAACCGTCGGCATCATCGGGGAAGCGCTCGGCATAGAGCTTGTACAACTCGAAGGCCTCATCCCCGCGATCTTGGGCGCGAACGGCGAAGGCGAGGTTCGAGAGGGCGGTCCGGTTGTCCGGCTGGAGATCGATGACCTCCCGGTACGCAAGCTCCGCCTGGGGATAGAGCTCGCTGTCGAGGTACTGGCGGGCGCTCGCCATGAGGCGATTCGCCTTCGTCTCCGGGTCCGATTCGACCCGCTCCCGGGTGATGACATCATCCTGGACCTCGCAGGCGATCCCTCCGATCAGCAGTACGGTCGCGAGCGCCGCGAGCGCCCAGGTCTTACGGTTTCGCACGATCATCGCTCTCATCTCCTCCACGGAACCGACGGGTTCGAGAGATCTTCCACCGAACCGGACTTGGAGACTCTACCGACGAAGCCGGATGGCGTCAACGCCCCCTCTCGGTCCGCGCCTTTTCGATGTTGCTTCGCGCCCGGGTGGCGAGACGGTGCTTTTCGTCGATGGCAAGGACCCGCTCCCACTCCCGGATCGCCTCCTTGTATATGCCCGTCTCGGCGAAGAGATTTCCGAGGCCGAAGTGCGCCTCGACGCAATTCTCGTCCAGATCGAGAGCGCGCCGGTACGCCTCCACGGCGGCGGGCAATCCCGCGGCCGAATCGGGGTCTGCGGCGAGGAAGTCGCCGTAAAAAGACTGGAGCGCCGCGTCCTTCGGCATACGACGGAGACCGTCCCGGTACGCCTCGCCCGCTTCGTCTCGTTTCCCGAGCTCGTCGAGCACGAACGCGAGGTTGATGACGACCTTCGAATCACCTCCTGCGACGACGGAACGCCGATAGAAAGAGGCCGCCATCTCACCCATCTCGGCGTCATAGTAGGCGTTGCCCAGCTTGAAGAGGAGCTCCACCGAGTCCTTCTCCACACCGAGCAGCTTCTCGTACGCCTCGATCCGCCCCATGGGGGGACGGGATTCGATCTTATCGTAATCCACCGCCGCGGCCGCTCCCGGAATGAGGGCCGCGAAAGCCGCGAGTCCGATGATTCGCCAAGGTGCCGTCATCTCTCGATTCATCCTTTCGTTCCCGCCGCCCGGGAAACTCACGGATCCGGGAGCAGGGGCGCTCCCGGTCTCCGCGGATTGCTCGGGCGGGAATAGGTCGATTCGGGATTCGTTCCGATCGGTCCTCCCGAAGCCAAGAGGCCTAGGGATAAGAACTTATAGAGTACCGCCCCTCGGGCTTTCTGTCAACCGGAAAGGAGGAAGACCGACGCCGCGCCGACCGCCGCCAGAGTGAGGCAATAATAGCCGAAACGGTGGAATCCTCCGCGGGTTACGAGACGGACCAGGAGGCGGAGCGCCCAGTAGCCCGATACGGCGGCGACGGCGGCTCCGAGAAGGGCGGGAGCGAGGGCCGTCCCCGACGCGGCCTCCCCGGTGATGTCCTTCGCCGTCAGGAGGGCGGCGCCCAAAATGGCGGGCACGGAGAGGAGGAACGAGAACTCCGCCCCCTCCCTCCGCCGGACGCCGAGGAAAAGGGCACAGGCGATGGTCGCGCTGGACCGGGAGATCCCGGGAAGAATCGCCACGGCCTGGGCGATCCCGATCAGGAAGGCGATTCCGAGGGTGATTCGACGCTCCCGGGGGGGGGCGAGCCGGGTGAGGAGAAGGAAGACCCCGGTGAAGGCGAGGGCGGCCAGGGTCGGCCCGGGCCGCTCGAAAAGCGCCTCGATCCGATCTCTCAAGAAGAGACCGACGACGGCGGTCGGCAGGAGGCCGATGACGATCGCGAGGCGGTACCGGTTCCGCTCCCCGTCGAACCGGGGGCGGAGGAGGTCGACCGCTCTCTCCCGGTAAAAGCCGAGGACCACGAAGGCCGTCGCCACGTGGAGGAGCACCTCCATCAAGATCCCCTCGGACCGGATGCCGAGAAGGGCCTGGGCGAGGACGAGGTGCCCCGAACTCGAGACGGGGAGGAACTCCGTCAGCCCCTGAACCAGCCCGAGGAAAATCGCCGCCGCGACGCCCATCTCAGAAGGCGCTTCCGACCAGAATGGCGGCCATGCCGACCACCATCTGGCCTTTGAGAAGCCTCGCCAACATGCCGAGCCGGGCCCGGTCGGGGCGGGCGTAGCAGAGGAAGAGGGCGACGGCGAGAAGGAGATCGATGCCGACGATCACGATCGCGAGGTAGAAGACGTTGTACATCCCGATCAGGAAGGGGACCGGCGAGAAGAGGACGAGGAGGGCCAGGGGGAACGCGCACCAGAGAAGCGCCCGCTTTCCCCCCACCGAGAGGGGCAATGTCCGGCGGGCCCCGCGCGGGTCGCCGGGCATGTCCTGGATGTCCTTCACGATCTCCCGCGCCAGATGCAGAAAGAAGGCGAAGAGGGCGGGGGCGATGCCCGCCTCGATCGCCCCGCCGAGGCGGGCGCCGTAGAGGAGGGCGGAGGAGGCGACGGCGCTGACGAGCAGGTTCCCCGCGAACCCGGCCCTCTTCAGGTATCGCTCGTAAAGGAGAAGAAGCAGCGACCAGAGGGCGATGGTGCCGAGGGCGAACACCCCCGCCCCGAGGGCGCAGCAGAAAGCGAGGGGGAGAAGGACCGTCCCCACGCGGCGGGCGGTCTTCTCGGCGATCGCCCCCGACGGGAGCGGCCGGTCGGGGCGGTTGATCCGGTCCACCGCAAGATCGGCGACGTCGTTCCAGAGATAGAATGCGCCGACGAGAAAGGCCGCCGCGAAGAGCGCGGGCATCAGATGCGTGGGGCTCCCCCCCCCGGCGAGGGCGTGGCCAAGCAGGATCGCCCCCCCGAGGATGACGAGATTCCCGGCGCGGAGGAGACGGAGCCACGCCCTCACCTGCCTCTCCTCCCGAGGGGGACCGTGAGGGCCGCGACCTTCTTCTCGAGGGCCGCGAGCCGGTCCCGGTCGTTCTTCTCCCCCTCCACCGCGCGCACGAGGGCGCTCCCGACCACGACCGCGTCGCACCGGCCCACGAGACGGCGCACCTCGGCGGCGGACGAGACGCCGAACCCGACGGCGAGGGGCCTCTTCGTGATCTTCCTCACCCCCCCGAGCCGCGCGGCGAGGTCGGCGGGGAGGGCGCTCCGGGCACCGGTCACGCCGGTCAGACTTACATAATAGATGAAAGCGGTCGATGCTGCGGCGATCCTCCGAATCCGCTCCGGCGGGCTCGTCGGCGCCGCGAGAAAGACCGTGCCGATCCCGTGTGAGGCGAGGATCCGCCCGTACTCGGCGGATTCCTCCGCCGGAAGGTCCGTGGCGATCACGGCGTCCACCCCCGCCCGGGCCGCCCGCGCGGCGAACCGTTCGAGACCGAGCCGGAGCAGAGGGTTCATGTACGACATGAGCACCAGGGGGGCCGCCACGGAGGGGCGGAGACGTTCCACCATGTCCAGCACCCGCACCAGGGTGACGCCCCGGGCGAGGGCCCGCTCCGAAGAGCGCTGGATGGCCGGCCCGTCGGCGAGGGGATCGGAGAAAGGCACGCCGATCTCGATTGCCGCCGTTTCCGGCCGATCGAGAAGATGAATCGCCTTCTCCGTGAAGCGGAGCGAAGGATCGCCCGCCGTGAGGAAGGGAATCAGCCCCGTCCGCCCCTCACGCCGGAGGGCGCCGAACCGAGCGGCGATCCGCGAAACGGTCTTCATCAACGGCTCGCCTGGATCAGCCGGTCCGCGGTGCGGTACGCCTCCCGCGCCTTGTCGCCGGCCCCCTTCTTGTCGTAAGCGATGCCGAGCACGTAGTACGGCTTCCCGTCGTCCGGATTGATGGAGATCGCCCTCTCGAGGGCGGCGATGGCTTCGTCGATCTTCTCCCTCTTGTTCTCCGCCACGCCGAGATAGTAGTAGGCCTTCGCGTTGTCCGGGTCGAGAGAGAGAACCCGGTTCATCTGCTTCCGGGCCCGGTCGTAGATACCCCGGCGAATGTAGGCCCGGCCGAGGAGATAGTGGGCCTTGATGTTGTCCGGCTCCGACTCCACGGCGATCTTGAACTCCCGGATCGCGTCCTCGAACGCGCCTTGATCGTGGAAGATCATGCCGAGATTGAAGTGGGCCTCCACATTCTTCGGGTCGAGCCCGAGGGCCTCCTGGAACTCGGCCACCGCTTCCTGGCTCATCCCCTTCTCGCCGTAGACGGCGCCCAGGTTCAGATGCCACTCCGGCTTTTCCGGCTCGAGGCGAATGGCCCGCCGGAAGTGGGAGAGGGCCTCGTCGATCCGACCCGTCTGATCGTAGAGAAGGCCGAGATTCGAGTGGGCCCGCGCGAACTTCGGATCCAGCTCGAGGGCCCGCTCGTACGCCTGAATCGCTTCGTCGAAGCGATCCTGACGGGTCCGTAGAACGCCGAGGGCGTAGTGGCAGATCGGCACGCCCGGGTTCCGGGAGAGGAGACGGAGGACGTTCTTTTCCGCCTCGCCCCACCGGTCGAGGGCCATCAGCGTCTTCGCGAAGTTGACCTGAGTTTCCAAATCGTCCGAGGCGACATGGACACCGTGTTCCAGCCGGGCGAGGGATTCCTCGTGACGGCCCGTCTTCCGGAGAAGACGCCCGGCCGTGTTGAGGAGCTCGAGGTTGTCCGGCTCCATCGCGAGCAGCTTCTCCAGATGGTCGATCGCCTCCGGATAGAGCCGCTCCCCCTCCAGATAGACCACCGCCTCGTGGAGGAGATCCCGGTTGTTCGGGTCCTGCTGCAGGCGCTTCAGGATCCCGCCCCTCTCCTTCTCACCCGAACCACGACCCCAAAACCGAATGGTCAAGGCATTCACCTCCGTTCGGGACGGCCCTTCCGACCGCGCCGTCCCCGCGACACCCTGTTCCTGGTTTAGCCCACGGAGCCGGGCCAAGTCAAGCCGGGATCGGTAATCGGGGGGGGATGGGTCAGTCGACGGGGTACGGCTCCCGGAGAGACCAGGGCCGGTAGGCGGAGTAGGCGCCGGGGAGTTGCCGGTAGTCGAACCGGACCAGCGTGTTTTCCGTCGGCCGGTAAGAGATCGAGAGACCGGGAAGGAATGCGTTCGCCGACTGATCGCCCCCGTACGTGGACCCGACGGGCGAGGCGAACTGGTACCCGAGGTGCAGGGTGATCCGGAGGGGGTCGGCCACCTGATAGGTGAGACGGTTCTGGTAGAGACCGAGGCCGCCCCCCGGCACGCTTCCCGAGCCGGTCGAGTAGAAATAAGACATCTCGTGGGACACGGAGAGCTTCGCCGGGTCGAGGATGCCGAGCATCCCCCGGCTCGGATATTGAAAAACGCTCTCTCCCGAGCCGCCCACCCCCCCGTAGGGGAGTTCGCCGGCGAAGCCGGGAGAGAACGTCGCGAAAAGAGCGATCAGGACCGGAATCGACCGCACGAGCATCCTCCTTCCGGGGCATGACACCCCGGCGATGTCGGACGGTTCGATTCTACGACCAGGCCGGTTCGTGGTCAAGGGAGCCCGCCGGCTCCCCCTCCGGTTCCGCCGCTTTCGGGGCGTCGGAGGAGACAAAACGGATCTCGAGGGCGATTTCCAGCCGAACCCGGCCGCTCCCCGCGTCGATCTCGACCGGGACCCGAACCACGCCGTCCGGCGCTCGGGCCGGCGCGGCGGGCCGCGGCTCGGGAGCGGCCGCTACCTCGACCCCCGGGGTCGAGCTCCGCTCCCCATCCCCCGGGGAAGTCCCCTCGGCCAGCGGAACAGGATCGTCGGAAGGGACGAGCTCCGCGGGTGGGGCCGGCTTCGCCGGAAGATCGTTGCCCCCGCCATCGTCGATTCCCCCCAGAGCGCGCCCCTCGCCCGCAAGCGGGTCTTCCCAGCGGCCATCCCTCGCCTCCCCCCGTTCGGCGGGCCCGGCGGCCGGGACCGCATCGTCCGTCTTTTCGGGCCCGGCGGCGACGTCCGCGCTCCACGACTTCAGCGAGTCGGAGAGGCGAACCACGTCGTCCACCGTGCCCCCCACGTCGTAGACCGGCGCGCTCGGCTGGAACCGCGGATCCGCCGGGGCTTTCTCTTTCTTCGCGGTTTCCGGTTCGGCGGGGGCCGGGGTCCCCCCCGCTCTCTTCTTCCCCTTCTCTTCGCCGCCGAGGGTGCGCTCCAGGCTCTCGAAGAGCGCCCGCGTGGCGGCCCGGAACGTCTCCCACACGCCCTCGTTGCTCACGGCCACCGCCTGGAACCAGGGCCACCCGTGACGGTTCAGGTCCCCGTTCAGTTCCTCCGGCGTGAGGGCGTTCGGCAGGTCCCGCTTGTTGAACTGGAGGATCACGGGGATCTTCTCGACCGAGAGCTGGTATTCGGCGAGATTCTGTTCGAGGTTCTGCATACTCTCGATGTTCGCCTGCCGGAGGGCGGGATCGGAATCGGCGACGAAGATGATCGCGTCCGTCCCCTTCAGGACCAGCTTCCGGGTCGCGTTGTAGTGGACCTGACCCGGAACGGTGTAGAGGAGGAATCGGGTTCGGAACCCGCGGATCTCCCCGGCGTTCACGGGGAGGAAGTCGAAGAATAGGGTCCGGTCGCTCCGGGTCTTCATGGAGACCATCTTCCCCCGGCGCTGCTCCGGCACGTGACCGTAGATCCGCTCGAGGTTCGTGGTCTTTCCCGAAAGCCCCGGCCCGTAGTAAACGATCTTCGCGTTGATCTCTTTGCCGCTGTAGTTGAAAACCACCATGTTCAAAGCCTCCGATCGCGTTCGGCGCAAACCTTGCAAGTTGGGAGTTCAAAATCAGGGCAAGTCTCATGCCAGGAAGGGCCCGTCTCCGGGCCCGGAGGACGATCGGAACTTGTTGAGATACCGAGGCTTTAGCAGAGGTCTCTCGGGGAGGGCCCGGGTACGCCCGCGGCGGTTCCGGCGAGGGGGCGAATCGCACTCCTCGGCCGTGCATTCTGCGAGGCTCGCCGGGTTTTCCGTGGTCTTTCTCGTCCTCCTCGCGGCCGCCGCCGTGGGGAGGAACCCGGAGGACCCCACGCCCCCCGGAAGCGCCTCCCCCCCGCCCAGTTACCGGATCCAATGGAAGGGGGCGGGGACGATGACCCCGGCGAGCCTGCCCGAAGCCGCCGCCGAGGGGCGGAGGCTCGCTTCGGAGGGGAACCGGCGGCTGCTCTTCCAGTTCCACACGAAACCGGACCGGGACCGCCTCCGGCGGGCCGGGTTCTCGCTGCTCGCCTATCTCCCCCGGGACACGTGGATCGTCTCCGTGGATGGCGGGGCGGACTGGGCCGCCCTCCCTCCCGAGGAGATCCGCTGGGTCGGAACGATCCCGGTGAAGGCGAAGATCGCGCCGGCCGTCGCGGAAGAGGCGCTCGGGAAGAAAGCGGGGGCCATTCCCCTCCGGGTCCGGTTTCACGAGGACGTGGACCTCTACGAGGGGGCGACCATCATCTCCCGGGCCGGGGGGACTCCGGTTCTCGGGAGGACCGTCTTCCACGGGTTCGACGCGAACCTCCCGGTGACGGCCCTCGACTCACTCGCCGCGAAAGACGAGGTCCTCTGGATCGGGGCCCCCCTTCCCCCCCCGGTGCCGGCGAACGACGGCATCCGGGAGAACGGCAACGTCGATTCGGTCCATGCCGCGCCCCTGTCGATCCTCGGATCGGGTGTGACGGCGGGCATCTGGGACGGCGGCCCCATCGCCGCCCACTCCGACTTCGGCGGCCGTCTGCTCGTGGTGGACACCGGCGCGCCGACGTCCGATCACGCCACCCATGTGGCCGGGACCCTCGGGGGGTCGGGGGCGCGGTCCGCCCTGTTCGGCGCGCTGCCGAACCAGTGGCGCGGGGTCGCGCCGGACTGCTCGATGCTCTCGTACGACTACTACGGCGACATCCCCGGCGAGTACGGGTCGGCCATCACCGCTTACGACGTGGACCTCACGTCCAACTCGTGGGTGCTCGACGTCGATCAGACGGCGTGGAACAACTGCTACTTCTACGGCGACTACGACGGCTACGCCCCCGAGTTCGACGCCGTGGTGGCGGGCTACTTCGGAAAGCGGATCCCCATCGTCGTCGCCGCGGGGAACGAGCGGAACGACGGCGACTGCGGGATCGCCGCCCGGAGCGGATACGCCTGCGTTCCCCCGCCGGGGACGGCGAAGAACGTGATCACCGTCGGCGCCGTCAACACGAACAACTCGTCCATGACCACGTTCTCCGGATACGGCCCCGTGGACGACGGCCGGGTGAAGCCGGACATCGTCGCCGGCGGCTGCCAGTCGAACTACAACTACTCGATCTGGTCGACCTGGTCCGGCGACACCTACGGTTCGGCCTACTACTGCGGGACGTCGATGGCGACTCCGGCCGTCTCGGGGGCCGTGGCCCTCCTCCTCGAGACGTGGGGGGCCGTCGGGAGTCCGCCGTGGCCCTCGACGCTGAAGGCCCTGCTCCTCGGGACGGCGGACGACCTCGGCAACCCGGGACCGGACTACCGGTTCGGCTACGGGCGGATGAACGTGAAGCGTGCGGCCGATCGCGTCCGGTTCGCCACGGTGATCGAGGACAGCGTCTCCGACGGCGGCGTCCGGGAGTGGACGTTCCCGGTACCCGCCGGATTCCCGGAGCTGAAGGTCACCCTGGTTTGGGACGACCCGGCCGGAACCCCCCTCGCGAATCCGGCCCTCGTGAACGATCTCGACCTCTTGCTCCTACCGCCGACGGCCCCCCCCGCGTACCCATCCGTGCTCGACCCGTCCAACCCGGCGGCGTCGGCCGTGACCGGCGTCGATCACCTGAACAACGTGGAACAGGTCGTGGCCCTCTCTCCCCAGGAAGGGACATGGACCGCCCGGGTCACGGGCGGAAACGTGCCTGTCGGGACGAGTCAGACCTTCTCCCTCGTCGGCATCGACACACGGGCTCCGGACCCGCCCGACTCTCTCGAGGCGACTACGGTGGACGACACGACCATCGGCCTCCTCTGGGCGCCGCCGGACGAGGCGGACGGGGCGGGCGTCCTTCTCGTCCGGAGCTCGGCCGCCGTCATGTGGGGGCCGGACGACGGCGAGACCTATGCGGCGGGCGATCCGCTCCCGGGCGATCTCGTCGTCGTCGACACGTCGGGCGGATCGACGCTCACGGACCGGGGGCTTTTCCCCGGCACGCGCTATCACTACGCCGCGTTCGCCTACGACCGCTTCCACAACTACTCGCCCGGCGCCGCCTCGAGCGCCGCGACCGGCGGCGGGGCCACCGCCGTGCCGATCGGAGGGGACGTCCCGGCACTCTTCCGGCTCCACCCGGCGCGGCCGAACCCGTTCAATCCGATCACCCACCTCCGGTTCGACCTCCCCGAACCGTCGCCGGTGACCCTCGAGATCTACTCGCTCCAAGGCCGCCGGGTCCGGGTTCTCCTGAACGAGACCCTCTCCGCCGGTTCGTACGAAGAGATCTGGGACGGCACGGGGCCCGGGGGGGAAGAGGTCGCCTCCGGCGTTTACTTCGCCCGCCTCACGAAGGGGACGGAGGTACTCACCCAGAGGTTGACTCTGCTGCGATAGCCTTTATCGTTTTATGAAGACGCCGGGGTTTTCGTTCAGCTTCGGATCGCCGTCGCCGCGGGTCTTGTGGTTGCGGTAGTGGGCGGTGAAGGCGTGTTTGATGTGGTCGTACTCTTCCTCGTCGCCGGAGGGGAAGTAGCGGACCTCCTGGTGGAGCATGTCGTCCTCTTCGGCGAAGTAGAAGAGCTCCACCTGCGTCACCGGCTCGTACTCGATGCCCACATAGCTCGACTCGGTCGCCGCCCCCCGCTCGAACCAGAGGGACGCTTTCGGGCCGAACACCTCGAACCGGTGCCGCTCTTCCATCAGGAACTTCCAGAGGTTGAAGATGTCGAGGGGGACGAAGCGCGGGCTGGAGGGTGCGTCCGACACGTCGGGTCGCCGGACACGGCACTTGACTATCTTCTCCGTCGCCATGGGTCCGCCTTTCCGGCCGCGAATCCCACCGGGGAACGGATGGATGACAGAGAGATGAGACGGTGGGAGCGTCCGCCAACCCTCGGAGCGTAGGGGATCGGAACCGACCGGTCAAGGAGAACCACTCGATCATCCGGCCCGGGGAGGGCGGGGAAGGGGGCCCTCCGAGGGGCCGCGGGCGAAAGCCTCGGCCCGCGCGATCTCGAGCAGATCGGCGTCGCGGATCAGGTCCGCCGCGCCGAGGCCGAGAGGTCCGTGCTGCCGCTCCCCGAGAAGGTCCCCCGTGCCCCGGAGCCGGAGGTCCTCCTCGGCGATCCGGAAGCCGTCCCGCTCCGATTCGAGGACGGCGAGGCGTTCCTCCGCCTGGGGCGTGAACGGTCCGCGCGTCACGAGGTAACACCACGAAGGGAGATCGCTCCTCCCGACGCGGCCGCGGATCTGGTGAAGCTGGGAGAGACCGAACCGGTCGGCGTTCTCGATGATCATCACCGTCGCCCGGGGGAGATCGACGCCCACTTCGACCACCGTGGTGGCGACGAGAACGTCGATCTCTCCCCGTCGCAGCCTGTCGATCGTTTCGATCCGTTCCGGCGCGGGAAGACGCCCGTGCAGGAGTCCCACGGAGCGGCCCCGGAAGAACCCCCTCGCGAGCTTGTCCGCCGCCTGCACCGCCGCCTTCGGACCCTCGGGCGCGTCCTCCGCCTCGTCTTCCTCGACGAGGGGGAAGAGAACGAACCCCTGCTCCCCGGCGTCCACCCGCTCCCGCAGCCGCTCGTACGCCTCCTTCGCCCCCTTGTCCGCCACCCGCTTCGTCTCCACCGGCTTTCGCCCCGGCGGGAGCGTCTTGATGACGGAGAGGTCGAGATCGCCGTACAAGGTGAGGGCGAGGGAACGAGGGATGGGAGTCGCCGAGAGAAGAAGGAAGTGGGCCTTGTCCCCTTTCCCGGGGAGAATGCCCCGCTGCCTCACCCCGAAGCGGTGCTGCTCGTCGACGACCGCGAGGGCGAGATCATGAAAGCGTGTCGTTTCCTGGAGGAGCGCGTGGGTGCCGACGACGAGGAGTTCCTCTCCCGAAGCGATCCTCTCACGCACCCGCCGCGCCTCCGCCGCGGGGAGGTCGCCCGTCAGGAGGGCCGGACTCGCGCCGAGGGGGCCGAAGGCGGCCTCGAGCACGCGGTGGTGCTGGCGCGCGAGCACTTCCGTCGGCGCGAGGAGCGCCGCCTGCCCGCCGTGCCCGGCGGCCCACGCCATGGCGGCGGCGGCGACGACGGTCTTTCCCGATCCGACGTCGCCCACGAGAAGCCTCTCCATGGGACGGCCCGACTCGAGATCGGCCCGGATCTCCCGGAGGCTCCTCTCCTGATCCCCGGTGAGGCGAAACGGGAGACCTTTCAAGAAGGGCTCGTAGAACCGGCCCGGTTCCGGATGGGCGTGGGGGGCGCGCGCCTCCGCGCGGGACCGGGTCGCGGCGGCGAATGCGGACTGCAGGCGGTAGAGCTCTTCGAAGACGAAGCGGCGCCTCGCCCGGGCGGCTTCCTCCGGCCCCTCGGGACGGTGCACGGACCGGAGGGACTCGGTCCACTCGGGCAGGCCGTGCTTCGCACGAAGGTCCTCCGGGAGGGGGTCCTCCCCGGCCGGCAGCCGTTCGAGGGCGTACCGGATCGCCCGCCGGAGCGTGCGCGGAGGGAGCCGGGGAATGGAGGGGTACCTTGAGACGATCCGCTCGAACTCGGACTCCTCCCCGTCCCGCACCACCTCGAATCGGGGATGGAGGAAGGCGGGCGGCTTCCCGCCGAGGGATCCCTTGAGGAGGAGCCGGGCGCCGGGCTTCAAGGACTTGGCGAGATAGGCGGCGTGGAACCAGAGGCAGCGGGCGGAACCGGTCTCGTCCGCGACGCGCGCATCGACCACCGACCGCCGCCAGCCCCGCCGGAGCAGCCGGATCGATTCGAGGCGGACGTCGAGAACCGCCGTTTCCCCTTCGGAGACCTCGGCGACCTTTCGCCGCTCCCCCGGAAGGATGTACTCCCGCGGAAAGAGGCGGAGGAGGTCTCCGACCGTGGCGATCCCCCTCGTCGCGAGATCCTCGGAACGGGCCGGGCCGATGCCGGGGAGAAAGTGGACCGGAGATTCCGGATCGATGCTCGCGGGGGACGGGCTCAATCTTCCGCCCCCGGCTTCCACGGGAGAAGGTAGATCTCCCCCGAGTCCCGCCGCTCGTCGTTCGGACCGTCGCCGAGCATGGTGCCCGCGATCAGCCGCGCCGCTCCGTCGATGAGCCCGTCCTCGAGGAGAGTCGCGATCTTGTCCCCCCGGGTGGGCCCGAGGAGCATTAGATTCGCCTCCTCCCCGGCATAATCGATGAAGGGCCGGAGCGCCGACTGTCGCCCGCCGAGGGTGGCGTACACCATGCCGGCGTCCACGCGCCGGCCGCCTGGTCCGTCGTGGAGGAGGGAGGAGACGATCAGGTCTTGGTAGCCGTCCCCGTTCCAGTCGAAGAGATGGAGAACCGATCCGAGCTGGTCCCCCGGGGCGACGCCGAAGAATGTGATGTCCGCCCCCGCGGCGAGGTCGATCGAGTCGCCGGGGCGGGTCCCCGTGCCTCCGAAGAGGAGATACACTTCGCCGCAGTTGTCCCGGGAGTTGTCCGGACCGTCGCCGAGGCTCGCGCCCACGGCGATGTCGTCCAAGCCGTCGCCGTCGAAGTCGCCGGCGGCGATCGCGATGCCCGCGCCGTCGTACGGCTCGGCCCCGTAGATGGTGAAGTCCGTTCCCTCCTCGACCACCCGTTCCCCTTGGAAGCGGAGGCCGTCGCCGAAGAGGACGAAGACCTCCCCCCCGTTGGTCCGGCCGTTGGCGGGCCCGTCGGCGAAACCGCATCCGAGGAAGAGATCGGGAAGGTCGTCGCCGTTCCAATCGCCGACGGTCATGGCGTTCCCGAGGGCGTCCGATTCGTCCGCGCCGTGGAGGGCCGGAGTCTCGGCGAGGGAAAGGTCCAAGCGGCCCTCGAGGTCGGCCCGGCGGGAGCCGTAGATCACGTAGACCGCCCCCGCGTCGCGGCGCTCCGTGTCCCGTCCGGCCGATCCCACGGCGGCGACGAGGAGGTCGTCCTTGCCGTCCCGGTCGAGATCCTCCACGACGATGCGGCGCCCGAGCCGGTCCCCCTCGAAGCGCCCCACGATGACCGCGTCGGGATGGCGGCGAAGGTCGACGACGCGTTTCGCCGAGCCGTCGGAGCCGCCGAGCAGGAGGAAGGCCTCGCCGGAGCGGAGGCGGAGGGAGTCGGCGGGTCCGTCGGAGTAACGGGCGCCGATCAGGAGGTCGGTGACACCGTCTCCGTCGTAGTCTCCCGTGTCCGCCGCGGAGCCGATCCGGCTTTTCGCCTCGGCGCCGTAGATCACCGAAGCGCCGAGGGAGGCCGCTCCCTTCTTCTCCACGACCCCGCCGAAGTAGACATACACCTCGCCGCACCGGGCCCTCTGGTTGCGCGGACCGTCGGCGAGCCAGGCGCCGAGGATCACGTCGTCGTACCCATCGCCGTCGAGGTCCCCGAAGCGGACCTGGACACCCATCTCGTCCTCCTCATCCTCGCCGAGGAACCGGATATCGTGCCTCTCGGCGAGGTCGATCGAGAAGCGCCCCCCCTCGTCCGCCCCCGCGGGGATGGCGAGGAGGAGCGCGAGGGCCCACGCGAGAAGCATGGCGCGGTGTTTCACTTCTTCTCCATGAGGGGATACTCGATCGACGCGGTCCCTTCGAACACCTCTTCGCACCAACCCCGGAGGAGAAGACCGTCATGCCGCTCCTCCAGGTCGAGATCGCCCCCCTCCATGGCGACCCGCACCCGGGGACCGACCAGGCCTTTCCGGCGGGCCACGGTGAACGCGCCCGACGCGCCGGTCCCCGAGGCTTCGACGGGGCCCACGCCCCGTTCCCAGAGCCTAACCTCGATCCGGCCCTCGGCCACGACGCGCGCGAAGTCGACGTTCGCCCGCTCGGGGAAAATCGGGTGCCGCTCGATCTGGGGGCCCAGTTCGCGCCAGTTCTTCTCGTCCCATCCGTCGAGGACGACCGCTTGGGGGTTGCCGATGTTCACGCACGACACACGGACGGAGCGATCCCGAAGGGGGATGTCGATGTCGATCGCCTCGTCCCCCTCCCACCGGACGGGGACGAGGTCCGGCTGGAAGCGGGGCGCGAGAATCCGCGAGACGATCCGGAGGCGGCGGCCCGCGCGCTCTTCGACATCGTGACGGGAGACGCCCGCGACGGTTTCGACGGAGGCCGATCCGCCCCCCCCTTCTCCGCGATCCAGGATGTACATGGCGACGCAACGGGTGCCGTTCCCGGACATCTCCCCTTCGCTTCCGTCGGGATTGAAGATGCGGACGAGAACGTTGGCGTGGTCGGAATGATGAAGGACGAGAAGGGTGTCGGCGCCGACGCCGCTCTTCCGGTCGCAGAGGATTTTGGCGAGGCGGGCGGGATCGGGCACGGGTACGCGGCGGCCGTCGACGAGGACGAAGTCGTTCCGGAGGGCCTGGACTTTGGTGAAGGGGATCCGCATGGCGCGCCTCGTTCGGGGATCGGAAATCGGGGTTCGCCGCGAGCATAACCGTGAACGGGGCGAGGGGCAAGGGGGGAGAGAGGGATGAACGGGCCATTCCAAGACAGACTCTCGGCGAGTGGCCGATCCAAGGCCGGGATCTTCGGAGCGAGCGGGGTCCGCCCCGTCTGCTATCGCCTACGGAATCCAGTAGACCTTGAGGCCGATGTGGTCGGCGAAATCGACCGGTCCGGGGGCGTGGGCGTACTCGAGCATGCCGCCGATGTTGCCGTACACTTCGTTGCCGATCCCGAAACCGTAGGTGACGTCGGCCCGCTCCGAATCGGCGTCCCAGAGGTATCCGAGCCGAACGGCGACCACGCCGCTCAGCTTCAACTCGCCGCCGACGCCGCCGCCGATGCGGGGATTCTCGTTCCCTTCCTCCCGGGGGAGCCAGTGCATGTCGCCCGAGAAAACGATCGACGTCCCCGGCTCCTTCTCCCACCGCGTCGAGAGTCCCGAACGGAGGGCGAGGGGGAGATCGGTCTTCGTGGTCCCCACGTCGAAAGAAGGCCCGAAGTTTTGGAGCGCGAGTGCCCAGCGCCACTGCAGGGGAAGGTCGTTCCGGTGGACATGGTCCCACACGCGGAGCATGCCGAGGGTGACGCCGCCCGTGATGTCGCCATCCAGGGTGTCCAGGTCCGACCGGTGCCGATAGCCCAGCACCGTCGCGCCCACGGCGTACTTCGCGCCGATCCGCCGCCCGTATCCGACAAGAAGGGTCGGCTCGTCGATGTCCGCCGGCACAATCGGATCGCCGACAGCGGCGTTCTGTTGCTGCCGGAGGACGAGGGCCGCGCCGAAGACGCCGCCGAGACCCCGAAGGCCGTTCGCCGCGAAGACCCGCTCCCGCCAGTCGTCGGTCACGCCGGTCACCTCGTCGTGGGGCGCGGCGTAGAAGAGATACCCTTCTTGGTAGGCGAGTCCGGCCGGGTTCGTCCAGACATTGCTCTCCCGGGCGGGGAGGGCGACGACCGCGTTCCCCATGGCGTAACCGGAGGCCGAATAGGACCCCAGCGGAAGAAGCCCCGCTTCGAAAGCGGCGGCCGGTGCGGCGAAGATGATCGTGAAAAGGGTGAAGGGCGGGAGGAATCTCTTCATGATGCCTCACCATAACCAGGGGGCCCGGACGTGTCAATCGGGTTGCCGGCCGCGGGGGTGAGAGCGGCAACGATCCCCGAGAAAAAGGGCGCCCGGATCTATTCGGCGATACCGAAACTAACCTCGATCTTGCAGAAACTGCGTCCCTGAATTCGGTGGGCGGGAGCCAGAGGATCAGGGCTGGCCTGCTCGAACAGTCCTCGCGCGCCGGCCCGGGCATCGAGGGGTCCCGGCACACGAGGTGAGGCCGGCGCGCTGCGGAACTCGCCGCGGAACCCTAACCCCCCGGCTCCCCGAGTTGGCCCACTACGTGTGAGGCTCTTGAAAGATCGAAACTAATTTCGGAGCAGCACGTACTTGCCGCCGAAGTCGAACACTTCGAGTTGAAACCGGCCGGTCACTCCGCTCTTTTCCGCCTCGCGCTTCGGGTAGAGCTCCGTGATGTATCCGCCGATGCCGAATGCGCGCCCCTCCGCCTCGTGCCCTTCGAGAAGGAGCATGACGCCGTCCTCCTCCATGGGAAGCAACTCGAGCTTCTTCCCTCCCACGAGGATGAAGTAGACGTCGCTTGGTCCCCGGTCCGCGTCGTAGGCGGACACTCCGCGGGCCACCTCGGTGTCCTCCACCGCCTCCTCCCCTTCGGCCATGTCGATCGCCCCCGCCGGCGCCGCCTCTTCCTTCTCGGCGACCTCGATCCCGGGGATCGACTCGACACCCCCGTTCACCCAGATCTTCTTGTCCACCACGTCCCGGGGGACGGTCTTCGCCCAACCCGTCACGTCGCTCTTCTCGTAGAACGACGTGTCGTACAGGCGGTGGTCGACCAGGAGCGGAAGCTCGGACTCGGCGATCACCCACTGCGTGTCGATCCGCTCCCCGTTCAGCTCGTAGCCGTCCAGCCGGAGATGGGGAAACGGATTCGGCCACTTCTTGACGAGGAGGTGGAATTCCCGGCCCTCCAGGTCGGGCCAGTACCGGTAGAGCCGGTCCGCCGCGAGGATCTGGATCGTCCGCCCGTCCTTCAGGAGGGCGAAGCCCCCTTTCACGGCGATCACCTCCGGCGAAGCGAGCCGGTAGGTGTCCGTCTTGCTCGGGGCCGCACCGCTCATGGCGTCGGCGAGTGTCGCGTCCTCGTACTTCTCACCCCCACCGAGCACACCGCAGGAGAGGGTGAGAGCGGCCATGACAAGCGCGATGGATGGCGCGGAAATGCGCATGAGAGTCCCCCCGGGGTGTCTGGTTCCACGGTCGATCCGGGTTTGCAGACTACCACTCGTTCCGCCCGGTGTCAACCAAGATCCCGGAAGGAGCGACAGCAGACAACCGGCTGCGAGACAACAGGTTCAAGGTCAGCGGAGGAGCGTGATCGGGAGGGCCCGGGACTCGCCGCCGGCGAGGACCCGGAAGAAGTACCGCCCGCTCGGCGCGGTCCTCCCCCGCGAGTCCCGCCCGTCCCACGAGACCGCCGTCTCTCCCGGTGTCAGGATGTCGTCGACGAGCCGGCACACGAGAACGCCCCGCGTGTCGTAGATCTCGAGACGGACCCGGACCGCTTCCTCCAGGCTCAGGTGGAACTCCGTCGACGGGTTGAACGGGTTCGGGCGGTTGCCGAGAATCCGGACCGGACCCGGCGGAGTCTCCGCCGTGCCGCCGGCGGCCGGGTCTTTCTCCCCGCCGCCGGAGAAGGCGACCGACGACGACGGGGAGTAGAGTCCCGCCGAGTCCCGGGCGCGGAGTTCGACCCTGCCCTCCTCCGCTTCGCCCGCGGGGATCGGGAGGACGAACCGGGCCGATGCGGAAGGTTTCCCCGAGACCGCGCCGGGGACGTCCCGCCACTCGGCCCCCGGGGTCCGGTATTCGACGGCGACGAGGGTCGACACCGACAGGTCGTTGCCGTAGCCGAGGGGATTCCGGTTCGGCGCGGGGACCACCGCCGCCTCCCCCGTCACCTCCACCGTGTCCCCCCGGGTGACGGCGTCCGCCGACAGGGACGGATCGTGATCGACGGCGTCGGGAACGCCGTTCCCGTCGTCGTCGAGCCACCCCACCTGGGCGCGGGCGGTCTCGCTGAGCACGGCCACGTCCAGGTGCGTGCTCCTCATGAGGCAATTCGGCTCGCTCTCGGGACAGCCGCCGTACTGGCTGTTCGCCGTCGGCGCGCCGAGATAACCCGACGCGCGGTCGCAGGGGACCCGGGCGGCGGCGTACTGATCGAGGGCGTAAAAGACGTGGCCCATCTCGTGGGCGAAGACGGACGCGAAGTTCTCCGTCCCCCAGCCATCGTTGTCGAGGGTGAGCACGGCGAAGGGTCCCCCCACGTAGGCGTAGGCGAAGTAACCGTCGGAGAACATGCCGTCCTCGTCTTCCGACGAGTCGATGACGTACACGGCGAACGCCCAGTCCAGGCCGAGGCGCGCCTTCATGTCGTTCAGATAACTCTGGGTCCGGCTGAACCGGTCCCCGCTCGAGAAGCCGAAAGAGGCGAGGGCCTCGCGGATCCAGAGCTCCTCGTCCCCCTGGGGCCTCGCGATCGGCTCGTACGGGACGGGCACGGAATCGCGGAACTCGTAGGTGAACCGGAGAAAACCCTCGGGCGCCCGGCTCCGCCACCACTCCGTCGCTTCCACCATCCTCGCCTGCACGTGAAGACGTTCCGCGCCGGTCCAATCCTCGATCGAGGGGTCGATCGCGCCGTTCGACTCGAGGAAAAAGACGGCGACGCCCACGTCGCCGAGAAGGTACTCGCTGCCGTCCCAGAAACCCGGCTCCTCCCCCCCCTTCCCGGACCGCCGGGGGGGCTCGAAGGCGTCCCCGGAAAGAGGCCGCCCCGACGCCGGGCCCCTTCCCTTCCGGGGAGGGCCGTAGAGGGATTCCGCCCGGCGCCGGAGCGGAGACTCGGGCACGGAAAGGCCGTCGTCCACGCGCCATTCGCCGGAGAGGCGCCCGGCGAGGGCGTCGATCTCTCCCGGGAAGAGGTCGGCGATCAGGCCTTCTCCCGGGAATCGGTGGCACACCTCGCCCCCCGCTTCCCGGAGCGCCGTTTCCGCCTCCTCGAGGGAGCCTTTTCCCCCCTCGGGGGTGATTATGACGATCGATGCGACCGCGCCGTTCCCGGAGCCGAGGAGGAGCAGAAACGACACGGCGAGCGCCCGGATGTGAAATCCGGTTGTCCGATGTCCCATGGCACCCTCCGCGTGCCGGAACGGATACGCATGGGAGGTGCCAAGAGCGGAAGAAGTTCAAGATTTGAACTGCCCACAACCTATTGTTATATTGAATGATATGCCTTTCCTTCCGGAACGATCCCGCCCCGTCGCCCCTTGGGGAGCGATGGGCCGGGCGAGATGCACGGACCTCTCGCGGACCGCGAGAATCTGCGCATCTCTTGAACAGATGGGGACGAAAGTCGATACTTCGTTTCTCGAGAGACACGGTCGGCGGTGGGGCGGCCCGGCCGCCCCGGTAACGATCAGGAGGGTTTCATGAGACGGTTCGTCGTGATCGCTTGGACCTTGGCATTGATGATTCCCGCGGCCGGCTTCGCGAAGACGTGGCACGTCGGCGAAGGGGGATCCGCCGACTCGGAGCAACTGAAACAGACAGTGGAGAATCTCGCCAAAGACGGGGATACGGTGCTGGTGCATCCGGGCGTCTACGAGCGCGCCCTCGTCTACGTCACCAAGAAGAACCTGGTGATCAAGAGCGTCGAGGGTCCGGAAAAGACGATCCTCGACGGCGGCCAGTCGGGAATCCTGGTCGTTTGGCTCCGCCTCTGCAACGAGAGCACCGTTTTCGAGGGCTTCACGGTTCGGAACGGTTACGACACCCAATTCGGCGGCGGAATCCGGATCGGCAGTGGCGCGGATCCGGTGATCCGGAACAACATCCTCGAGGAGTGCCGGTCTCCGTGGGGGGGTGGCATCTACCTCGCGCCCAAGTCGAAGGCGACGATCGAGGGGAACTTGTTCAAGAACTGCATCGCCACCGCAAGCGGGGGCGGCATCTACGCCCAGAACAACAGCCCCACGATCCGGAACAACACGTTCATCGGGAACAACGCCGAGAAACTGGGGAGCGCCGTCGGCCTCTTCGGCTCCGCCGCGCTCCTGGAAGGGAACCTCTTCGCCTACCAGCTCGGCCTGTCGGTGGTCGGCGTGCTGAACGACCAACAGCTGCCCACGCTGCAATGCAACGGATTCTGGCAGAACAAGGGGGCCGATGTCGGCGCCGCGGAAGGGATCGAAGCGCCCGCGGACGGGAGCAAGAAGACCGTCGATCCCGCCTTCGAGGATGGGCCCGAATACCGTCTCTCGGAGGGATCGCCTCTCCGAAACGCCGGGGAGTGCGGCAAGATCGGGCGGTAGGAGCTTCCCCCCGTCAGGGGACGCCATACGAAATCGGCACCGGCGTGAACGCGAGAAGGAAGAGGGCGAGGGTGAGGAACCCGATCCACTTCCTTTTCCCGTCCAGGCCGACATCCTCCTCCAGGGTCGGCGGGTGTCGGTACCCGAAGTAGAGAAGCAGGAAGACGAGGAGCAGCCAGCCCGGAGAGACGAAGAGCGCGAGAAGGCCGAAGGAGAGGAAGACCGCGAAGGAGATAGGCGCCGCGGCCCGCCCCAGCAGCCCGTAAAGCACGTGCCCCCCGTCGAGCTGCCCGATGGGCAGGAGGTTCAGCGCCGTCACGAAGAGGCCCACCCAGCCGGCGAAGGCGATCGGGTGGAGCAGGAGCGTGCTCCCCTCGGGGAGCGGTCCGTGGATCAGCCTCCCGAGACCGGTGAATAGGACCGAGTCTCCGAGGGCGAGCATCCCCTCCATACCCGTCCCCTCCACCACGCTCGACAACCGGATCCCGTAGAGACTGACCGGGATCGCCACCAAGGTTCCCGCCAGCGGTCCCGCAACCCCCACGTCGAAAAGCTCCTTCCGGGTCGCCGTCCGGCCGTCCATGCGGATCACGGCGCCGAAGGTCCCGAAGATCGTGAAGGGCATGGGCAGGAAGTAGGGGAGCGTCGCCGGAATGCCGTGAACGCGGGCGGTCAGGTAGTGTCCCATCTCGTGGGCGAGGAGAATGGCGAGCAGGGAAACGGCGTAGGCCAGGCCGCCGACTACGGTGGTCGAGACGAGGGTGAGCAGGAAGAGAACGACCTGGGCCCTCGGGAAGGGGCGCGCCTGCCGGGAGACCACGTACTCCCCCCGGCGGGAATCGTACTCCATGATCTCTTCCGGCAAACCTCTCTCCTCCGGGGGGTGTTCCTCTCTCACTCCGATCCGTCTCCCCCCCCCTCAGAGGGTCCGAAGATACGCGGCGTACTCTCTTCCGATCGACCGCCAGTCGAAGAGCCTCTCGGCGAGGGCCCTCGCACGGCCTTCCATCGCCCGCCTTTCGCCGGCGCCGAGAGAGGCGAAACGGGCGATCCCCGACGCGATCGACTCCGCCCCCGGCTCCGTCACGATCCCGCACCTTCCCTCTTCGACGAGGAGCGCCGGTTCGCCGACGCGGGTGAGGATCACCGGCCGGCCGAGGGCCAGATACTCGCCGAACTTCGTCGGCAAGGCGACCTCGGCCGCCGGGCCGGGCTCCCGGGGAAGAAGGAGCAGATCCGCCTCGGCGAGCATCGAGGACAGGCGCTCCTGGGGGACCCGGTCGATCAGATCCACCCCCTCCCCCCCGATCCCACGGAACCGGTCCTTCAACGCCCGATCCTCATCCCCGAATCCGATCACGCGAAGGCGAAACCTCCCGGACGCCGCGCGGGCGGCCACGCCGAGCAGGCTTTCGACCCCCTGCCACGCCTCGAACCGGCCCGCGTAGATCACGAGAGGTTCGGGGCGCGCCGGCGGGGGGGGCGCGGCGGGGAACCGGTCGAGATCGACTCCGTTCCGGACGAGGACGATCCTCTCCCCGGGCACGCCGAGGGCGAGCACGTGCTCCCGGAGGGGCTCGGAAACGACGAGCACCCGGTCCGCCCGCCGGAGTCCGATCCGCTCCTTCCACCGCTCCTGGAGGGTCCGGAGACGGGCGGCGGGGGCGAGCCCGCGCGCGTGAAGAGCGGCCTCGGCCACCGTGTCGCCGTGCATGTCGAAGATCAGCCGGCGGCCCGGAGCGCGGCGGAGAAAGGCGCAGGCGAACGCCACGGCCGCGCTCCCCCCATGGAGAACGTCCGCTTCGTCGATACCGGGCGTCCGGCCGATCTTGAAGGCGTGAAGCAGGGTCGGCTTCCCGAGGGGGTCGTCGCCGAGGTAAGCCATCCGGGCGTCCATCCCCTCCTCTTCGAGAGCATCACGGAGAGCACGGAGCCGGTGGTTATAGGCGTCGTCCGAGTCGGAGCGATTGTGGGAGAGGAAGAGAACACGCAAAGAAAGAACTCCCATGGTCCGAAGTTATCTTATAGTACCATAGGATTTCGATCCCCGGGAACAGAAGCGGGAGGTGAACGATCGACGCTTTTTCCGCGATCCGGAAATCCCTGATGGACGGCGAATCGGTGGGGCTCGCCACGGTGATTAGAAGCGGCGGCTCGACCCCCCGCATTCCCGGGGCCCGGATGGCGGTGACCCGGGGTGGGCGGACCGTGGAGACCGTCGGGGGCGGGGGCGGCGAAAAGGACGTGATCGACGCCGCCATCGTCGTGATGGGGAGCGGCCGGCCCGCCGTGGTCCATCTGGAGATGTGGGGGAGCGAGAGCGAGGGACCCGCCATGGTCTGCGGGGGCTTCATGGACGTTCTCGTGGAGCCCCTCTCCGCGGCAAAGGACCTCGAATGGGTCGAGGTCGTGACGGAGCGGCGCCGCGCGGGGCGGGAAGTCTGCATCGTCCGGCGCCTACGGGAGGGGGATCCCGCCGAGTGCGAAGCGCTCCTCCTCATGGATGAAAAAGGGGACCCCCTCTGGTCCCGAACCGCTTCGGAGAAAGAGAACCCGCCGCTCCCCGGGCGGGGGGCGATTCACTTCTTGTCCCCCGTGGGCGAGGAAGAGGGCCGGATGATCGAGCGGGTCTCGCCGCCGGAGCGGCTCGTGATCGTCGGCGCCGGCCACGTGGGAAGCGCCGCTTGCGAGGTCCTCTCCACCCTCGGTTTCGAGATCACGGTCGTCGACGAGCGTGAGGAGTTCGCCCGGCCCGAGCGTTTCCCCCGCGCCTCCCGCGTCATCGCCGGAGATCCGGGCAAAGTGCTCGAAGAACTGGGAGAGGACCCGGAAGGATACTACGTGCTCCTCGGGCACGGCTATCCGGCCGACGTTTCCGCCCTTCGCGTCCTTCTCCGCCGGAAGCACCGATACGTCGGTATGATCGGTTCCCGGAGGCGCGTGGAAACGGTGAAGCGGATTCTCGCGAAGGAAGGCTTCGACGAGACGGAGATGGAACGGATCTACGGGCCGATCGGGTTGGAGATCGAGGCCCAGACTCCCGCCGAGATCGCCGTGAGCATCGCGGCCGAGATCGTCGCGGTGCGGCGGAACGCTCTGAATCCGGGCGGATCGATTTCCCGCGGGGAGAAGAGGGAAAGGGGGTCCGCGGGAGGCGATGGGGCTCGCGCCTCGGGTGGAGGCTGATTGGCGGCCGCCTCCCGCGGCTGACCACGGTTTGATTTCCCACTTCGGTTTTCTACCGCTCCGGCAGGGCACCACCTCCTTTCCTCGCTGAAGCACCGCGTCTCGTCCACGGCCGGGGGCTTTTCCTTTTCCCCCGGCGGTCACGAGGGCATGCATGGGCCGTGCCGGGGGCCGGGGCGGGAAAGAGGACGACGAACCCGAGCGGTGACGGGCGGTTCGGCGACGGTCCTTCCGGAGGGAGATCGCCGGGCCGCCCACGAAGTGTCCGGCGGGGGCGGCGAAGCGAACAGAGTGTGGCCTCGGGCCACGGGGAGGCAGCGAGATGAGCGTCCGGAGAGTGTGGATCACGGGGGCGGGCCGGGGGATCGGCCGCGCGGCGGCGGAGCGGTTCGCCGAAGCGGGCTGGATGGTCTACATGAGCGCCCGGACGGAGTCCGACCTGGAGGAGGGGGCCGTCCGCTGCCGCGTCGCCGGGCCGGGCGCTCGGGTTCTTCCTCTGGACGTCCGGGACGCCCGGGCGGTGGCGGCCGCCGCCGCCGTCATCGAAGGGGAAGGCGGACCGCCGGACGCCCTCTTCCTCTCCGCCGGGGTCGGGTCATTCGGGCCCGTGGCCGAGACGGACCCGGCCGAGTGGGAACGCATCCTCGCCGTCAACCTGTCGGGGACCTTTCACTGCATGCGCTACGCCCTGCCCGGGATGATCCGACGGGGATCGGGGAAGATCATCCTCGTCTCCTCCATCGCCGCCCGGATCGCCCTCCCCGGCGCCGCCGCCTACTCCGCCTCGAAGGCCGGGGTTCAAGCCCTCGCGAACTCCGCCCGGGAGGAACTCCGGGGAACGGGGGTCCGGGTCAGCGTCATCACGGCGGGCGCCACGGCCTCCCCTTTCTGGGACACCGTGGAGAGCGACCTCGACCGGAACCGGATGCTCCCGCCCCGCACGGTCGCGGAGGCGGCGCTCCGGCTTGCCGAAGAGCCTCCCGAAGGGACCACGGAGGAATTGGTTCTCCTGCCGCCGGACGGTCTCCTCTGATTCGACCGGGGATCGCGGGAGCGATCGGGGATCAGCGGGCGGCCACTTCCCTCCGGTAGGGGGCGAAGGCGCTCTGGAGGAGCTCCTCCTCCGTCACCCGGAGCACCTGACGAAGCGCGTCCGGGACCTCTTCCCCCTCGGCGATCCGATCGAGGAGGCGATGCAGGTGCCGGGCGGTGTACGTCTGCAGCAGGTAGCTCACGACGACGTACGATTCGACGTAAGCCCCATCCACCTCCCCGGCGTCGAGATCGAGGAAGGATCGCTCGAGAGAGGCGAGGGGAATGAGATCCCCTTCCCGGGCGAGCCGGCGGGCTTCCTTCTCCCGGGTGCCGTTCCACTCGCCCGCGAGATACTGGGCCAGGCCTTCATTCAGCCACGCGGGGCACCGGTCGGACGTCCACTCGTAGATGACGGCATGGACGTACTCGTGCACGGCGAGAGTTTGGAACGGGTCGTCCGAATCTCCCTCCCGGGGGAAGGGCACCCGGATCTTCCCGTCGTAGAGGCCCCCCGTCCACTCCCGCCCCCCCATGATGGCGCGAAAATCCTCCGGACGATAGACGACCACGGACGTCTTCTCCGCCCCCCGGTTCAGGAGCGTACCGAGCACGTCGCTCCGGGCCTCGTCGAAGAGGTCGAGGAGGTCCCGGGCGATCCGGGAAGCGTCCGGTTGATCGGGATCGTACCGCAGACGGAAGTGCGTGTTTTCGACCGTCCGGAACCTCTCCTCGATCAGGATCTCCCGGTCCGCCTTGTCGAGCCGCTCGTTCACGTGATCCAAGTCCGGATCGATGTCGAGCGCCTTGTTCCACTGGTGGATCGCCTTCTCGAGATCGTCCAGTTCGTAGGCGGCGTTCCCCATCAGGACCCTTGCGCCCCCGTCTTTCGGATCCAACTCGGCGGCCCGCGCGAAGGCGGCGTACGCCTCCCCGTAGTTCCGCTTCTCCTGATGAACGAAGCCGAGCACGCTGTGGAAATAGGCGTGATCGCCCACGAGAGCGATCGCCTCCTCCGCGTGAAGGAGGGCCTCCGCGTACGAGGCGGGGCTCAGGGTTGCCCGGGCGAGGTCGACCGCGAGCCGGGCGTGGGCGGAGGCGAGATTGAACCGGAGCGTTTCGTCGTCGGGCAGGAGCCGGAAGGCGGTCTCGAAGCAGGTGACGGCGTTCCTGTAGTTTCCCGCCCTGTAGTGCTCGATTCCCCGCTCGTTCCAGACGGCGGTCCCCGAGATGGAGGGTTCCGCGAACGCGGCCGCGGTCACTCCGAGAAGGAGAAAGAATCCGAGAAGAACGGCGCGGTTTCTCACGAAAGCACCTGCCTGGCCCATGACGGACACATTCTAACCCATTGTTAATAATGACGTTCCGATTATCGACCGGACGAGGGGGCGGGTTTAGCCTTGGGGAGGGAGGACTCGCTTGTTCCTCGGCGGACATGTCCGGAGACGGGCATCAAGCGGCCGGGAGCCCAGGACCCAAGACCTTGCAGGCGGGGGGGCACAACCGGGGGGCGGTTGACAACGGACAGGTGCGAGTCTCGAGGGGGCGGGTCCCTAGCCTGGATTATGCATGAATCTCCGTCATGAGGGCTCGGATCGCCTGACGAGAAGCTGACTTGGACGAGGCGCCACCGGAGGTGTAGTCATGCACTACATCGAGGAGGCGGCGAAGGAAAGGAGGCTTCGTAGGCGGCGATCCGAGATCGCAGTAGGAGATTTGTGCATAGTCCAGGCTAGAACTCGTTTCAAAACCCCTTTCGTCGCGAGGGTGAGCGAAGGGACGGACGGCGAGGATCGAGAGAGAGAAGGCAGTCAGCCTTTCCTTCCGTTCCCGCACCGTTCCTCGGGGGCGATTTCCAGGATCTTCTTCAGGAGTCGCCGATCGCTCTTAATGGTAGAAGATGCTGCGAGTGAATCGCGAACCCACGAGATCGCCGATCGCACGACAACCGGGCCATCAGATTTCGGAGTCCCGTAGTACGTCCACCGGCCCTCCTTTCTGGACACCACCAGCCCGGCTTGCTGCAACTGCGCCATGTGTCTCGAGACCGTCGAAGGCGCGAGCCCGAGCAACTCCATGATCTGGCACGCGCACAGCTCACGGTCTTCAAGCGCAAGGAGCGCCCGACAACGGTTCCGGTCCGCGAGGGCCTTCGCAACCGCGATGAATTCATCCAACGATTCGTCCCTCCTCAAGGTGAAGAGTCCGCTCCCCTCTCACCGCCGCTTCGGGATCGTGGGTGACCATCACTATGGTTCGGCCCTCCCGGTGAAACTCGCCGAGGAATTCGAGCACCTGTTCCCGCGTTTTCGGATCGAGGTTCCCCGTCGGTTCGTCGGCGAGAACGATCGCCGGATCGTTTGCGAGGACCCGGGCGAGGGCGACCCGCTGCTGCTGCCCGACGCTGAGTTCCGAGGGCTTGTGGTCGGCGCGGTCCGCCAAGCCGACTCGGTCGAGCAGCTCTCGGGCACACCTTGCCTGGCCATCGCCGTTCTTTCCGCCGATCAGGAGGGGGAGTTGCACGTTCTCCAGGGCGGTCAGGTAGGGGACCAGATTGAAGGTCTGGAAGAGGAAACCGATTTCTCGGCGCCGGAGCCGTGCTCGGGCGTCCGGCGAGAGATCGTAAATCGACTCCCCTCCCAGAAGAACCCGGCCGGATGTGGGTGTGAGCATCCCTCCGATCATGAGGAGAAGCGTGCTTTTCCCGCTGCCACTCGGACCCACGACCGAAACGAACTGCCCCCCGGGGATCTCCACCGTCGCCCGGTCGAGAGCGACAACGTCTCGGACCCGGTGTTTGTACTCCATGGTGACCGATTTCATCTCGATCATCGGTTAGATCTCCTGGAGCGCGGTGGATGGATCGAGATGGGCGGCGCGTCGGGCCGGCAGGTAACTCGCGAGAAGGGAGACGGCCACGGAAAGGAGAACCGCGTAGATGACGAGACCCGGCAGGGGAAGAACGGGAATGCCGGCGATCCTCGGCCCGAGGACAATCGCGAGGCCGGTGCCCAGGACGTATCCCGCGATCCCCCCGGCGGCGCCGAGGAGGAGCGCCTTCAGCAAGAACGTCCTCAGGATCAACGACGAATCGGCGCCCATGGCCATCAGGGTTCCGATCTCGCGCCGCCTTTCGTAGACGTTGCCGAACATGTAATTCGCGATCGTCGTCCCGCCCACGAGGATCATGATTATGATGAAGACCCGGGAGAGACGGGACATCATCGCGTTCGTGTCCATCTGGGTCTTGACCACTTGGGCCACGGTCACGACCTTCGCGTCCGGGGGCAAACGGTTGATCTTTCCGACGAGCCCACCGGAGATTTCCTTGCAACACCCGACGATTTCGATGGCGTTCACCACACCCTCCCGTCCGGTCAATGCCTGAACGGTGTGCAGGTGCGCGAACACGCGGGAGTCGTCCACGGTCCCGGTGAGGGGAAGGACCGCGGTCACGGTGAACCTCTTGCCGAGGAGATCGACGGTATCGCCTTCGCGGAGACCGGCCAGACCGGCCACCTCGGCGCCGACCAGGGCTTCGTCCTCTTCGAGGTTTTCGATGACCCGATCTCTCACGAGGGTCTCGCGCGCGGGGGGGCGGAGAAACCCGGGCACGGCTCCCACATCCCCGCATCCCTCCGGTCGGCCGAAGACCCCCGCCCCCTTCCACATCGCCTTTGCCTGAAACTCGTCCTTCGGAAGAATGCCGGTGAGGACGAATTCCCGGCCTCCGATGGTCACCGGAGTCGAGAGTTTGGGAGACAGATTGTCGAGCCCCTCGAGGTCCGAGGTCGCGAGAACGGTGACGTACTCCTCCGGGAACTCGTCCCCCTCCAGATCGGCGCTGAAGTAATCGGCCACCGTGGCGGACTTGGGCAGGATCAGAATGTTCGCGCCCAGGGTGTCGAGCTCCCGGGCGACCGCCTTCTCGGAGAAGAACGTGATGTTCCGGATCGCCACGATCATGCTGATTCCGAGCAGGATCGCGAGAAGGCTCGTCAAGAGCTGCGCCCGCCGCTCGAACATCTCTCTCCAGACAATGGTTCGGAACCTCATGAGGCTTCCCTAGCTCTTCTTGGCGGTCTTCGGCGGACAACAGCCGCTGCCGGCCCCCGGAGCGCACCCCGACCTGCCGAGGCTGCTCTGTATGGCGGCCACCAGATCGGACTTCGTGATCGCTCCGGCGAGGGTGGCGAGGATCTTTCCGGGCGGTGCGAGAAGAACCGTGATGGCGTCTCCGGGAGCGGCGCTCACCTGAAGGTCGCTTAGCAATCTCGCCTCCGCCCCGTCGCTCGGATCGACTCGGACCACTTCCACGATCCCGCCGTACTGCGGGTCGGCCTGGAGTTCCCCGACGCCCTTCATTGCATCCGCCCCTTCGGCGGATCCGGGCTCGTGAACACAGAGGAGGGTGAGCTTCTGTTTCTGCAGGGCGCCCATGCACTTCTCCATGCAGGGACTTACCAGACCCTCCATGAGTTGGTCTTCGTTGAACTCCCGGGGGAGACCGCGGGTGACCGCCCCGTTCGGGGCAATGGCCAGAACGAGGGGCATCGGGGCCCGACCGGCGCCGTACCGGTCGACGAGGGGCAGGGATCGGGGATCGTCGATGTCGACGAGGACCGGTTCCGCTCGACCCTCCATCCGATCCATGGCGGCGTCGAAGACGCCCTTCATCTTTTTCGTCTGCCCGTCTTCCCCGCGGTAGAAGAAGAGGAATGCGTACTTCCCGGCCGCCGAGGCCTCTCTGATCGCGGAGAAACCGGGTCCGGAAGCGATCAGGCCGGCACCGCCCTCACCGGCTCCATCGGTTCCCGCCGCTCGGGCCGGAGAGACGAGCGAGGGGAGCTCTTCGGTGTCAGGCGTTCTCGATTCGCCCACGATCCCGTAGCCCGCGATACTCAAAACGGCCAGGGCGATTATCCCGACGGGCACGATCAATCTCTTGCTCATGGTGGTTCTCCGAGGGGGCGGCGCCCGTTCCGTTCATCTTCTCTATCGCTGCCGGCTTTCTCCCTCACGCGGGGAGAACCAGGCAAGGAAGAGGGTTCATCCGATCTCCCCGTACGGTTGCCGACACGTCATCGTGGCCCGGGGAAACAGCGCTCCGGGGCCCGAGAACAGGAAAGACGGGACACTCGTCTATTTCGTTATTTCGCCAACTGACGAATTATAGCATTCCGGAATCGGCGGGTCAACGGCGCGTTTACACGAATGAAGGCCAACTCGCCTTGCGCCTATGGGGAAGCGTTGATCAGCTAAAGACCCGCCACGATGACGGCAATTCCCCCGACTTTGCGGAGCGGAACCGTCCCTCCCCCGTTGGCGCAATTTCGGGTGCCGGAAGGCCGGCGAGGGCCTCCTTCTTCCATTTCAACCCGAATCACGCGACGACCCCCTGGCTCCCGCCCACCGAAATCAAGGCTTCCGTTTTGTGGAATCAAGGTCGGTTCCGGCCGCTTACGCCCTTTCCTCATGCCCGGTCGAGTTCGCGGCCCCGTCCAGCGGTGGAGGGAGGAACCGCTCCCGGAGGGCGAGGAGCGTGGAGCCGGCGAGGAGGATCACCTCGGGCATGACGGGGAGGGAGTAGCGCATCCGCACGATGGTGAGGGCATGAATCACGAGGAAGTAGGCGACGAGTAGGGCGAAGGGGGCGAGGTCCCGGCGGCGCCGTTCCCGGAGGAAACCGGCGATCGCCAGGCCGAGGAGGGGCATCTGGACCGCCAGGTTGCCGGCGATCACCTTCGGCTGACCGAAGTACCAGAAGCTCCCGAGCTTGATCACGAAGGAGCGGAGGAACGAGACCGGGTCTCTGGCGATGCGGCTCATGGCCTTCCCGATGAGCGAATTCTCGTCCCGGGCGTTCTCCCGGGCCCGGTCGAGCCTCTCCCTTTCGGACTCGGGAAGGTCCCGCCACCGGCCGCTCGGACGGTTCTCGAAGAAATCGACCAGCGTCTCGTCGGCGCCGGCGAAGCTCTCGTCCATCCCCTGGTTCAGCGCCCGGCCGGAGCGGAGCGTGATGGGGACGAAGGTCCCCGCCGTCCTGTACCCCCTCACCAGCCACGGCCCCGTCACGGTGAGGGCGGCGGCCGCGAGGAGGGCGGCGAGGGCGAGGCGGCGGCGGAGGGTAACGGCCGGAGCCCGGAGGAGCAGGAAGAGGAGAACCGCCGGGAAGAGGATCAGCTTCTCCTTCACGAGCAGGGCGAGCGCGAAGAGGACGCCGGCGTAGACGGCGTCCCGCGCGCGTCCTTCGGCGCGGAGGCGGGCGAGGACGAACATCAGGGCCGTCAGAAGGAGGATGAAGAGGGACTCGGGAGCGACCCGGGCGCCGTAGACGATCATCTGGGGATAGACCGCCCAGAGGAACGCGCCGATGAGCCCGATCCTCCGGTCCCCGAAGACCCGGAGGCCGAGGAGGAAGACGAGGAGGCAGGTCCCCGTGTCCAGGAGAGGCTGGGCGATGCGCACCCGGACCCCTTCGTTCACCTCCTCACCGAAGACCGTATAGAGACCGGCCAGGAAGAACACGTACCCGGGGGGCTTCACGAGGTTCGGGGCGTCCCCCGGCCGGTCGACGAAGCCGTGCCCGTGGATCAGATGGCGGGCGACTTCGTCATACCCGTCGTCGACGCCTTTCCAGTGGAGGTTCTCTCCGATGACGGGAAAGACGACAAAGGCGTAGACCAGACGGAGAAGGAGGGCTAGGGCGAGGATCCCTCGGAGGGTCCGGTCGCGCCGGATGGCCCGGAACGCCCCCTCCCTGCCGCCGCCGTTTTCCATGGTCCCCTCCCCCCCGGGCACCGCGCCGGGGCCCACCCATCATAGAGGAGCCGGGGCGGGGGAACAAGAATGGCGGCCTCTTCCGCCCGGAAGGGGGGGATTCTCCCCGGGGGCTCATCGGATCGGCACGGTCGAACGATAAGCGGAATGCTATGAAGATACTCGTCACCGGCGGCACCGGATTCACGGGAACCCATCTCGTGCGCCGTCTTCTCGGCGAGGGGCACGAAGTGGTCGCCCTCGATATCCAGGACGGTCTCTTCCGGCCCGAGCTGGAGGGGAAGGGGGCGCGCGTCCTGATCGGAGACGCGGCGGAACCGGCGGTCCTCGAGCGGGCGGTGGACGGTTGCGAAATCGTGTTCCACCTGGCCGCCGCCTTCCGGAAGATCAATGTTCCCGGGTCGGTCTACCGGCGGGTGAATGTGGACGGCACGAGACTGCTCCTCGAAGCCTGCCGGCGGGCGGGCGTCCGGCGCTTCGTCTACTGCTCCACTCAGGGCGTGCACGGCGACGTGAAAGAGATCCCGGGGGACGAAGACTCCCCCATCCGACCGAACGACGTCTATCAACAGACGAAATGGGAAGGGGAGCGGCTCGTCGGGGAGGCCGTGGACAAGGGGATGCCGTGCGTCGTCCTCCGACCCATGGGGATCTACGGCCCGGGGGACCCGGGACGCATGCTCCTCCTCTTCAAGTTCGCCGATTCGGGACGGTTCTTCATGTTCGGAGACGGCGAGACCCTCTATCATCCGGTCTACATCGACAATTTCATCGACGCGTTCCTCCTGGCCATGGAGAAGGACGAAGCCGTCGGGCGGACCTATCTCGTGGGCGACGCCGAGTACGTGACCCTGAACCACCTGGTCCGGGAGTCGGGCCGCGCCCTCGGCCGGGATGTCCGGATCATCCATCTCCCGTTCGGACCCCTCCGGGCGGCGGCCGCCGTGGTCGAGGGGGTCTGCATGCCCCTTCGCATCTCCCCCCCCCTCTTCCGGCGCCGGATCGAGTGGTACCGCCAGAACAGGGCGTTCCGGGTCGACCGTATCAGGAACGAGCTCGGATTCGAACCGAAGGTCGACCTCCCGGCCGGCCTCCGGATCACCGCCGACTGGTACCGGCGGGCCGGGTACCTCGCCCTCCGCTGATCCCCCTCTTCCTCGGCCGTCTCTCCTCTGCTATGATTCGTCACGGCCTATCGCCGGAGGAGGAAGCCGTGGCCCGACACGTTCGCGTGCGTTACGACCAGATCCGGCGCGCCTATGACCAGGGATCGGCGGAGGCGCGCTACTTCTTGGACGTCGAAACGGGCGAGACCATCGCCGTCTTCGTGGAGCTGATCGAACGGGGAGGAAACCAGGAGGACGCCCGGCGGATCGCGTCGGGTGTCAACGTGCGGTACTTCTTGGTCCCCCACAAGGCCTCCCGGGACGGCTACGCGGAGATGGAGGATTTCATCGGAACCGTGGAAGACCGGCACCTGCGGACATCGCTCCTCGAGGCGCTCGAGGGGAAGAGCCCCTTCCGCCGGTTCCGGGACATCCTGGTCTCCTATCCGCCGGAGGAGGAACGCTGGCTCCGAGAGCGGGACCGGCGGATCCATGACGAGATCGACGATTGGCTCCGGAAGCACGAGATCGTCCTCGAAGATTCCGGGGACCGATCCGAGCCGTGAACGGCGGCGTCCGAACCCTCTCCGCGCTCCTCACGGTCCAGGTCTTCTTCGCGATCCACTACCTCGCGGCGAAGGTGGTGGTCGAGACCGTCCCTCCCCGGGCGTGGGCATTCACCCGTGTCGCGGCCGCCGCCGTCATCCTCCTCCTCCTGAACCGGATCTACCGGCCCGGCGTGAGAATCGCCGGAAGAGACATGGCGAAGCTCGCCCTCTTCGCTCTCGTCGGGGTCGTCTTCAACCAGATCTGCTTCACCGAAGGAATTCACCGGACCACCCCCTCCCACTCGGCCCTCATCAACACGCTGATCCCGGTTTCGACCTTCCTCTTCGCCCTGATCTTCCGCACCGAGGCACTGTCCCTCCGCAAGGGATTCGGCCTCCTGCTCTCCTTCTCCGGGGTTCTCGTCCTCCTCCGGGTCCACGACTTCTCTTTCGACGAACGATGGGTCCGGGGCGATCTCCTCACGCTCCTGAACGCCTTCTCCTTCGGGCTCTTTCTCGTGGTCTCCCGAGACGTGGTGCGCCGGTACCCCTCCCTCACCGTGACCGCCTACATGATGGCTTGGGGGGCCCTCGGCATCGGCCTCGTGGGGGCCCGCGACTTCGTCCGGTTCGACTGGGGTTCTCTCACGGCCGGTCTCATCGGCGTCATGATCTGGATCGTGGTCTTCGCGACGGTGGTGAACTACCTGCTCAACTACTACGCCCTCGCCCGGGTCGAATCATCGACGGTGGCCCTCTTCATCTACCTCCAGCCGCTTCTGGCGACGATCCTTTCCGTGGCCCTCGGCCGGGAAGAGTTGACGGGCCGGTTCCTCGCGAGCGCGGCCCTCGTCTTCGCGGGGGTCTTTCTGGTCGCCCGGGCGCGGAGAGAGACGCCCCGCGCGAAGATCCTGGAAGCGGAGTAGAACTCGAGATCCAACGCGTGAGAGTGCGTCGGCCGGGGCCGCACGCAGCCCGAACCGTGGGGAGCGTGTTTTTCGATACGTGAGCCGTGGTGAGGGCGGGTACGGTTCCGGATGGCGTGCCGGCACGCGAGCGATAGCGCTTTGAGCCGAGATCTTATGAAAGATCAGGGTCAATAGCAGGTGGGGAACCCGGCGCGGAACCGCAGGTAGATGGCGGTGTCGAAGAAGTTGACGCCCCCCAGCGCGTCCCGGTTGAAGTTGCCGCACTGGCCGGTCCCCGCGTTCAGCATGGGTATGTAGAAGAACAGGTCGATGTGGTTCAAGAACCCGTCCCCGTTGAAATCGGGGCTTCGGACCGACGCGGTCGCATCGTCCGCCAAAACGACACTTCCGACCGACGCGGACGCGGTGATCGTGCCGCACCCCCCGGCGGCGGATACCCGGACCACGGCCCGTCCCTCTGCGTCCGTGGGCGCCTCGGGCTGGAGGGTTGCCGTGTTCGACCCCGACGCGCAGAAGTGCATGTCCTGGCCGAGCGAGGAGACCCCCGTGAAGGTCACGTCGATCCGGTCCGCCGGCACTCCCTCGATCGGCCTCCCGCCCATGTCGAGCAGCGTGACGGTCACCACCAGCTCGTCGCCGTTCCCTGCCGGAGCGAGGATGACGTCCTCCGTGCACTCCACGGTGGACCGGTTCGGGTCGGCGGCCACCTCGAACACATAGAGGGTCACCGGCACGACGATCGGATCGCCCCCGTTGTGGGAGACCACGAGAAAGGCCTGGTGATCGCCCGAGGGGAGGGATCCCGTGTCGATGGTGACCGCGATCTCGTCCTGCTCCCCCCCGTCCAGCGTCCCCGAATCCGGATCGACCGAAATCCAAGTGACGGGAGCGCGAATCCGGAAGACCCCGTCGCTCACGTCGCCCGCGGTGCCGTCTTCGTTCATCAGACGGACGAGGCAGAGGTCGGACGGCGTGTCCGGGACGGTCCACGCGTAATACCCGTCGTCTTCGGTCTCATCCGTCACGGGGACCCAAGTGTCCCCTTCGTCGGGGGAATAGTCGATGCCGATGTTCACGACGTCCCGGGAAGAGGCCCACGTGATCCCCCGGGTTTCGCCCGCTTCCCACACCTCGCCCCCGTTCGGCGCGTGAATCACGAAGATCGGGCCGGAGGGGGGGATCACGATCGTCCCGTACACCATGTGGGGCGGAGCGCCCCATCCATCTCCGGAGAGGATCCAATCGAGCTCCATGTCCTGAAAGAACTCGGACGCCACGGTCACGTTCACCGTCGCCACCGCGAGCTCGCCGGAGTTGATCTGGCCCCACGCCGTGGGCGAGGCCCACGAGAGTTCCACGCCCTCTCCCGTGTTCCCGTCGGTGACGAGACCGCGTGTTTCGCCGACCACGATGAAGTTCGTGGACGAGTTGACCGTCACGCCGGGAGGAAAATCGACGGAAGCGTTCTTGATCCACTCGTAGTCGGGGGACAAGTTGGTTATCGCGAGCTGAAGATCGAACGTGGTTCCGGCGTCGAACCCCGAAAGATCGGCGACCATGTCCGATCCCTGGAGACTCTTCATGACGTCGCCCACGACGTCCACGTCGAAGGCGAGAACCGATCCGGCCTCTCCCGTGTTTTCGATCGTAAGCGGGGCGGTCAAGACCTCGCCGGGATTCGCGGTCAATTCGATCCCGGCCGGGACGACGGCGCACTCGGGGTGGGGCACCACGTCCACGCTACCCCGATAGACCACGGCGTTGGGGGCGGTGACGGTGAGAGTGATCGTCTCCTCGGGCGGCAGGGATTCCTCCACGGGGATCACGGCGGTGCCGCCGGGACCGGTGAACGCGGAGCCGAGGAACGCCCCTTCATAAGAGAGCCCGCAGAGCGCGCCCGGCTCGCCCGGAACGAGCACGGTGAAGGAAGCCGCCGTTCGGTCGATGACCGTGGCGTGATCGACCAGGAGAGGCGAGGGGGTATCGGTCCTGATCCGGACGGACGGGTCTCCGAAGAGAATCCACCCGTTCAGCATCTTCTCTCCCTGGTATCCGAACTCGTCGATCATCTGGCACGAACCGTGGTAGCAGAATCCGCCGATGGTGCGGCTCGACTCGTCCACGAGCACGTCGATCGCCTCGTCCTGGGCGACCATGGGCGGGTCGAAGTACTGGTTGATCGACGCGGCATAGATCGCGATGGCGCCCACCGCGTCGGCGCCCTGGGATGCCCTCACCCAGTTCTCGGCGAAGCAGGTCGTCTCGGCGAAATTCCCGTTCGCGCACGACACGTCGTGGATCACCGGAAGGCGCCCGATGTTCTGGAGCGCGTTCACGTGGGACCGGAGGAAGGGCCCGGTCCCCCATCCCACCTCGGAGCCGTGACCGCAAAAATCGACCAGGCTCCGCCCCGCGTTCAGGGCGTCGAAAATGTCCTGGGTCGTCGCACCGGGGTCGTAGATCCGGTCCACTTCCGAGAACGTGAAGTTGAGGAGGTGGTCCCGGATCACCTCCATGTGTTCCCAGTCCAGCTCTCCGTCGTCCCCCGGGCCCGAGTCCGAGGCGATCCCCGAAGCCAGGCCGAACCAGGTGTCGAGTTCCGTGGCGTCCCGCTCGTAGGCGAGGTTTCGCCGGACCTGGGTCCTCGTCTGCCACGCGTTGGTCGCCGAGAACCGTCCGATGAACAAGTCCGGATAGCCGTCGTCGCCCGACACGAGAGCGTACTTCGGATCGGCCGCTCCGTCGTAGGCGATGGGGGGAGGGATCTGGGGCGCGTCCCCCACGAGGAGCACGAAGGCGAGATCCGTGGAGTCGTAGAAATCACGAATGTACTGCCTGATCGACGCGGTGTCCGCGCCGATCTCGGAGACGTCGACGACGGTGGTGCGGATTCCCGACTCGTTCTTCCACTCCGCGTACGGTTCGATTTCGGCCCGCAGGGGATCGTAAACGATGACGAGCATCTCGCCCGCCTCGTCGACCATGCCGTAACGGAGGCCGGCGGCATCGAAGTTCAGGAACCGCCGATCGTAGATCGGACGAAAGTCCCTGGAGATCCGGTCTCTGTTCCGTTCGGGCATCACGTTGACGACCCCGGGCCCCTCGGCGCGCAGCTCGACGACGATTCTGTGATGAACCCGCAGCCTCCGCTCCGACGGCAGGTAGTGGAAGGGCCGGAAGATCACGGTCATTCCTCGGAAATCGCGGAGAATGTAAGGATCGCGGGTCGACGCCGTTTCCCGGGGAAACCACTCATCCCCCCCGTAATAGGCGTCGAAAACGAAGGGCACCCGGTTCGGGGTGGTCGTGCGCTCGATGTGGCCCCTGGAAGGTCCGACGGGAAAATCGGGAAAGTCGATCCACTCGGTGTCGAGCACGTGGAGGACCATCCGGGCGTCGTCGGGGATGATGATGCTGCGGCAGACCTGCGGGAGATCGGGCATGCCCCTCTCGAGGATGCCCGGTTCGCCGGGAAGCGCCACCCGGTAGTACGGGACTCCGCCGATCTCCACGGCATGACGTTCGAATGCGCCGAGGGTCAGCTCGAGCCGGATGCTCGTGTCCGAAGACTCGAGTACGCGCACCTCGAGATCCGGTCTCGATGGGTCGATGGATACGATTTCGGCCCTGACCGCCGCACCGAGGAGCAAGAGAACCGCGACGCCCCCCGTCAGATGCTTCATCAAGACCCCCTGCAGGCTCCGGGGGGGGCGCTCCGCCACCTCCGGAGGTTCGGTGAGCTGTCATCCGAGTGATCGCGAATAGGGTACCATACCCGTAACCATTTGTCCATACTAAACTTAGCTAGTTTGATCTTCATAAGAGAATCAACGGAACCCCTTCTTCCCCAACAGGTTATTGCACCACTTGCAACGCTTTCAGAACAAATGGCCAAGAACCGGGCGTTTTGGGACCTTTTGGGGAGGATTGGGGCTCACTCCGAAGCCCTACGAGGGGGGGGAATCGGCGGGGCGGGGAATCGGCTTCGGGAGGGATGGGGGCATAACCGGGGAGTTGTTGCCGTCCTTCGCGACGCCTCTTCTACGAGCCCGGAGAATGGGAGGGTTGACCTTGATCTTTCATAAAATCTCGGCTCAAAACGCTATCGCTCGCGTGCCAGCACGCCATCCGGAACCGTACTCGCCCTCACCAAGGCTCACGTATTGTGAAATAAGCTCCCCATGGTTCGGGCTACGTGCGGCCCCGGCTGACGCACTCTCACGCGTTGGATCTCGAGATTTTATGAAAGATCAAGGTTGACTCCCGCAGCACGACGAGCGTTCAAGTCCGCCCCTCTATCCCTCCCGGAGCCGCCCCCCACCCCGCCGGGAGTACCAAGCGCGGTGAGACTGGTGAGGAGCCCGAAGAGCCCGGGTGGGCGGACGTCTCTCCCTCCCCCTCTACGTGCGCGCGTTGTTTCTTGCCTTTCCCCTGTTCATCCCCTTCGATACGGACCTTCGGTCCTACTGAGGACAGGCTTCGATACACCGCCCGGGGGACCAGGCGGCACTCGGGACGAACGGAGAGGAGAGCGGATGGGGTTTCGGCGGCGCCTCCGAGATTCCGTCGCCGGTGCTTGGTGGCCGGGGCGCCGCCTGTCTCTCGCGAGCGTTTGCCCAGCGGAAGCGGGCTTCCCTAGCGAGCGACGAGACGGGCAAGCCCCGCAGCCGGATCCGAGCATCCGGCGACTCTAGAATTAAAGCCGCCATCCCCCCCCCCTCCCCCCGGTTCACGGACAGAAAAGCCCGGCCGGGGATTCCCGGCCGGGCACGATCTCGATCGCGCGCTTCACGCGCGCCCGTTCTTCCCTACCGAATCAGCGTCATCCGCTTCGACTCGGAGAACTCCCCCGCCTGAAGACGGTAGAAGTACACC